>JANRII010000017.1:0-43875 GCA_033765135.1 Pseudanabaenaceae cyanobacterium bins.39 | reverse complement strand
CTCCTGCTGCTAGCAAAGCAGGGCAACCACGGAGGGATTGCCCCTACCTGAATAATTTAAATTTGGCGTAGGGGCTGTGCCCCCGTGCCAGCCCCAATCATCCAACATAGCAGGAATTCCTTCCACGTAACATCAGTTAGTACTAGGATTGCTATATTTAAAACAACTATAAATTTCCATCTTAAATTCCAATTCTAAAATATGACCGCTAATCAAAATTTACACAAAATCTACTTAAAGGGTGTGAGAGCCTATGGCTATGTGGGCTATCTGCCTGAAGAGAATATTTTGGGGCAGTGGTTTGAGGTGGATGCGACTCTGTGGGTAGATTTTGAGGCGGCAACCCACAGTGATGATATTGAGGATACTGTAAACTATATTTCCTGTATTCGTACAATTGAGAATCTTATTCAGACACAGAAGTATAAATTGATTGAGCGTTTGGTGGGTGAAATTGCCGATCGCCTGTTGGATGATCCGCAGATTGCTCAGGTGGAAGTGCGGGTGATTAAGCATCCTCCTATCCCTAATTTTCAAGGCTCTGTGGCGGTGGAGATTGTGCGATCGCGCAGTGCGAAAACACCATTATCAAAATCAACTGAAGCAGTTGCTGAAGTGAAACCTTCCCTATCTATTGTTAAAGATACTTCCCTAACATCATCAATTTCTGCAACTTCTACAACCTCAAAATCTTCAAAAAAATCCACCAGTATTACGAGTATCCATACCGATGGAGCCTGTTCCAAAAATCCAGGTCCTGGGGGATGGGGGGTGGTGATTCATTTTACCGATGGTTCTACTAAGGAGATGGGTGGAGGGATGCGAGATACTACTAATAATCAAATGGAATTGCAAGGGGCGATCGCGGCTTTGGAATTTTTGGCAGATCATCCTCAAAGCGAACCTATTGATATCTATACCGACAGTCGGTATGTTTTAGATGGTATTACCAAATGGATTAAGGGTTGGAAAAAGAATGGATGGCAAACTAAGGATCGTAAGCCTGTGAAAAATCAGGAATTTTGGCAAAAGCTCGATCAGTTAAATGCGGCCAATATTCGCTGGCATTGGGTTGAGGGTCATGCAGGCGATCTGGATAATGAGCGTTGTGATGCGATCGCTCGTCAATATACTGCTCAATATCGATGAAGTTTGATTTAAAAATTTGCTTTCATTCAAGCAAAAAAAGCGCGTTACATTTCATTAACGCACCTTACAAGATCGGCGATCGCGAAGCAATTATTGAGCAGGCGATCGCTTTGGTTTCTGGGGACTGAGATAAAATCAAAAGTGTTGGTAAATTATTGGTGCAAATATGGAACCAGTTTCTTTGCTCGTGGGATTTCTGTGGGATTTCTAGGATATTGATTTGGGTGATGTAACTCTGGAGGCTTAGTCAATGGAAGAATTGTTAGAACTGAAGGGATTTTTGCTCAGTGGCAATATCGCCGATGCGTTGCTGTTGGTGGAGGAGATGACGGAGATGAGCAAGGATGACAAATTAAATAAAATTTCTAGCTTTGCCAAGATTCTCCTATTGCATTTGATCAAGCGTCAAGCGGAAGGACGCACTACGCGATCGTGGGATGCTTCGATTGACAATGCTGTTTATGAAATTCAGAAAACGAATCGTCGCCGCAAAGCAGGAGCGAACTATTTGACTAAGGACGAGTTACGGGAAGCAATCAGCGATGCCTATCGTGTGGCTCTATCAGGTGCGGCGGCTGAGGCTTTTGGTGGTTGCTATACGGTTAATCAACTAGCAACGATGTGCGATCGCGAAGCAGTTATTAATCAGGCGATCGCTTTGGTTTCTGATAACTAAGATAAAATCAAAACATTGGTAAATTATTGGTGCAATTATGGAAGCTATTACTCCTATTCTGGCTGCGCTCAAAATCATTGTTGACTCTGGGGTATTGAACAAGGTCGGTGATGGCGCAATAGCTAAAGTTGGCGAAAATTCTGTGGATTTTGTTAGTAACTTGTCTCAGAGATTGTGGTCTATGCTGAGACGAAAAGCTCCTGATACTGATACGGTTAAGAAGTTGGGGACAGGAAAAGCGATCGATTATCAGCAAGCAGTAATTGATGTAGAGGCGATCGCGGATGATCCTGAAGTAGCAAAGTTGTTGGATGAGGTGCGATCGCTTTTATCCAGCAATCAAGAATTAGCAGCTAAGGTTGAGGAATTGCAATCAGAATTGAGGCAAGTAAAATCTCAGAACCCTAGCAAACTTGCTGAAAAGATTGGTATGGTAGTTCAGGATGGCGGCAAGGTTGATATTCAAACATTCAATATGTAGGTAATGGCGATGCTCGAAGCTCAAGATTTACGACCTTTGCTCAAGGAGTTATTACGCGAAATGTTTACCCAAGAGCGAGATCTTTTGGCTGAGTTGATTTATGAGGTCATGGAGGATGTGGCGATGGCTAGGGCGATCACCGAAGGTAAGGATAGTGAAAATGTGGATCGCGATGAAATCTTTGCCTTGCTGGAGAGTTAACCATGCAGGTTGAGTTTCGTAAGACTTTTCAGCAGGACTTACGCGATATTAAAGATCGGAAGATATTGGAACGGATTCGTGCAGCGATCGAAGAGGTTGAGAATACTGGTAGTTTGCTTTCAGTTGCAAATGTAAAAGCTATTCAAGGTCATGTTGGCTATTATCGTATCCGGATAGGTGATTTTCGACTTGGTTTGTATGTAGATAAGGGTGTTGTCGCATTCGTGCGTGTTTTGCATCGCAAAGAAATGTATCGTTATTTCCCCTAAACTGATGACTCATAAACAAACAGGGTTGGAAAATGCGAATATTGGAGGAGATGCTGATATTAGTATCTCCCAAGAGATTCATCATGAGCCGAATAAGGTTGCTGACAAGGTGGGGATTCTTGCTCAGAGGGGGAGTACTGTCAATATTGAGAATTTCAACCAAATTATTCAGGAGGCGAAGCGGTCGGGGAGCTTGATTAATTTGCCGCAGAGTAATGTGACTTTCTTTGCGGGACGGGATGAGGCATTGGCAAAGGTGCATGAGCTTTTGCAGCAAAATCAGAGGGTGGCGGTGGCGGCTTTTGTCAAAGGCATGGGCGGAGTCGGTAAGTCGGAACTGGCGCTGCAATATGGGCTTCGGCATCTGCAAGACTATGGTGGCGGGATCTGTTGGTTACGGGCAAATGAGGGGAACTTGCCGACACAGTTACAGGATTTTGTGGTGGTGCAGATTGGGGAAAAGATGCCCGATGGGTTGGATAGTGGCGAGAAGTTAGCGGGGTATTGCTGGGCGCAACTAGGGAAATCTCTGAAGGGGCAGATGTTGGTGGTGTTGGATGATGTGAAGGACTATGCAAAAGTGGAACCGTTTTTGCCGCCCCTTGATGGCAAGTTCCGGGTATTGGCAACGACAAGGCTGGGGTTGGGGAATGCGATGCAGCAATATACCTTGGATGTGTTGGAGTTGGCGGCGGCGGTGGATTTGTTGAGGTCGTTTTTGCCTGAAGCCGATCCGCGTCGGGGGAGTGAGGCGGCAATTGAGCAGCTTTGTGAGTGGTTGGGGCGGTTGCCTTTGGCGATCGAGTTGGTGGGGCGCTATTTGGCTTTGCCGAATCAGCTAGATACGGGTATTTCTGAGATCTTGCAACGTTTGCAAGGGGAATGTATGGAGCAGCTTTCGCAAATTAACGATGAGGAAAGAAAGCTACTACCCAAAAATCTCAATGTGACGGCTTCGTTTTTCTTGAGTTGGCAGGAGTTGTCACCCTTGGCGCAACGTTTGGCTTGTATGTTGGGGTTGTTTGCCTTAGCGCCGATTCCTTGGAATTTGGCAGAGGCTACGATGCTCAATGAGTCAAAACCAAAACAGTCTTTTTGGCAAGGGCTATTTCAAAAGAAGGCAGTAGAGATCTCAGCAAAGGATGTGCAAAGGGCAAGGGGAGAGTTATTAAATCTGCATTTGTTGGAACGGACGGGAGAAGGGGAATATGAACTGCATCAACTTTTGCGGGAATATTTTCAATTTCAATTACAACAACATCCCCAATGGCAAGCCCTGCGGCAACAGGTGGCGGTATCTCTGCTGAATATTTCTAAGGGCATTGGACAAACAATCACCATAAATCAAGTCAAAGAAATTGCCCCTGCGATTCCCCATTTAGAGATCCTCGGACGCGAACTGTTGGATCATATTCCCAATTCTAAAGAGAATTTAGTTTGGGTATTTTTTGGAATTGCTTCCTATTACAGAGGTCAAGGACTATATGCTCTGTCAATTCCACCTTTGGAAACCTGCCTCAAGGAAACGGAATCACGCTTAGGAGCAGACCATCCCTCTGTCGCCACCAGTCTCAACAATCTCGCAGAACTTTACCGATCACAAGGGAAGTACAGCGAAGCCGAACCACTCTATCTGCGATCGCTCTCGATCAGGGAAAAGCAACTAGGAGCAGACCATCCCGATGTCGCCACCAGTCTCAACAATCTTGCATTACTTTACGATTCGCAAGGGAAGTATAGCGAAGCCGAACCTCTATATTTGCGATCGCTCGAAATCAAGGAACGTCAACTAGGAGCAGACCATCCCTCTGTCGCCACCAGTCTTAACAATCTCGCAGGACTTTACCGAGCGCAAGGGAAGTACAGCGAAGCCGAACCGCTACAATTGAGATGCTTGGAAATCGAAAGAAAAGCTTTAGGAGAAGACCATCCACAATTTGCATCAAGTCTCAACAATCTCGCAGGACTTTACGAATCGCAAGGGAAGTACAGCGAAGCCGAACCTCTCTATCTGCGATCGCTCGAAATCAAGGAACGTCAACTAGGAGCAGACCATCCCTCTGTCGCCACCAGTCTCAACAATCTCGCATTACTTTACCGAGCGCAAGGGAAGTACAACGAAGCCGAACCCCTCTATTTGCGATCCTTAGAAATTTTCATGCAAGCTCTTGGACAGGATCATCCCCATACCCAAACAGTCATGGTCTCTCTCATGATGTTGCGATTACAAATATCTACAGGCATGAGTTCTGAAGCATTACAACAGATGATCGCCAATAATCCTGATGATATAATGCAACTACTGCAAGCCATGCATCCTAACTCATAAGCCAAGAAATAGGAAAAATCAGATGTATCAAGTTACCGTTGATTATGCCAAACAGAACCTTGATGAACTATGCGATCTTGCCACCAAAGAAACCGAGGGCGTGGGTATCCTGCATCGCGATCGGGTTTATCGATTGATTACCCAAGAGGAATGGGAATCATTAATGGAAACAGCCATGCTCATGCAAGTTCCCGATCTGCTTCAGCAAGTAGAAATAGCTAGACAAGAATATCAAGCAGGAGAAACATTCAGTATGGAGCAGATTTTCGGATGAAATCTTATCGAATTGTTTTCTCAAAGCAAGCCAAAAAAGATATTGACGAACTCACTCCTAAACAAAAAGCAAAACTGCAAGACATATTACAAAACGTCATTCTGCCTAATCCCTACATTGGCAAACCTTTAAAAGGCGATCTAAAGGGACTCTATTCCTATCGCTTGAGTCTCAAAGATCGCATTGTCTACGAAATCTATAATGAAGACCTAGTAATTCTCATCATCAGAGCAAAAACTCATTACGGGGAATGAGATATGGTCTTGAATCGGCGATCTCGCAGGACTTTACGAATCGCAAGGAAAGTACACTGTTTGGTTTCAGCATCAGACAGAAATTCGATCAACTACAGATATCGGCGAAGTCACAGCAAGGATTCTTGATTTTAATAATACAGAGCGTATTTTAGAGCGACAAATACTCATCGAAAATAACAGATATCCATCATCATCAGCTAAAAAGAAAAGAAACATTTCCTGATGCACTCCTGTGTAGAACCCTAATGGAAAGAACAATCTCTTTTCTAGAACTATTGCGGATCAAACAGCCCTTGTTTTGAGAATTTTGGCAGCTAACATAGCCGCCCCAAAGCCATTATCAATATTGACCACACCGACTCCAGTCGCGCAGGAGTTGAGCATCGTCAAAAGTGGCGCTAATCCTTGAAAACTAGCCCCATAGCCAATACTTGTCGGTACAGCAATAATCGGACAGTCTGCCAAGCCTGCCACCACACTGGCCAAAGCTCCCTCCATGCCTGCCACGACAATAATAACTTGAGCATCGGCGATCGCATCTCGATGGCTCAATAGGCGATGAATACCTGCAACCCCCACATCCCAAAGACGGTTTACCTGAAATCCACATAATTCTGATGTAACGGCGGCTTCTTCCGCGATCGGGAGATCGGCAGTACCTGCGGTAACAATGGTAATCTTGCCTTGGTGTTGCATCTGGGATTGTCCAAGGCAGCAGATTTGAGCAAGCGGAAAATATTGTAATCCTCGTAAAGCTGGCTGAATCTGTCGATAGACTGCCTCGGAAATTTTGGTTGCCATGACTAGGGGATTTTTATGCGCCATGATCTGCATAATTTGGACAATCTGGTTGGGAGACTTACCGATCCCAAAGATGACTTCGGGGAAGCCTGTGCGGAGAGTGCGGTGATGATCGATTTTGGCAAAATCGCCAACGGACTCATAATGTAGATATTTGAGAGCCGCGATCGCTTGTTCCGTAGTCATCTCACCCTTGGCGACAGTTTCGAGTATTTGCTTTAAAAAATCCTGCTCCAAATCCTTGTTCCAAATTCACCAAAAATCAATGCTTGCACAATTCTAATCATTCTTAGAGCAATTCATACTAAAAGAAGAAATAGAGTAGCCATTTCTTCATTTGGTATTAAACGTGGTTTGTCGAGATGCCAGCCTTGCCTTGCCTGACAATGCCCACTCTTGCAAAATGTGAATTTCCTGCTGTGCAGTTTGGGCAAGAGGCACAATTTGGCTTGCTGCTTCTAGAATATCATCGGTGGTGAAGTCGCGATTTTGGCTAAAGCCAATATGCATCGCCTCAATGATCGATTGCTCTATCTCTGCCCCTGAAAAATCAAGGGTTTCGTAAGCAAGGCGAGTCACGTCATAGGCACGGAGGTTATGGGGACGATATTTGCTGAGATGCACTTCAAAGATTTGCGATCGCTCGTCTTGGTTGGGCAAGCCCACAAAAAACACCTCATCAAAGCGTCCCTTGCGGAGTAGTTCGGGGGGTAAGGCGCGAATATTGTTGGCAGTTGCCACCACAAACACTGGAGAAGTTTTTTCCGCCATCCAAGTCAGAAATGTACCAAAGACCCGATTAGTTGTGCCAGAGTCGCCGCGTCCATCCATACTGGCAAAGGCCTTATCAATTTCATCGATCCATAGGACACAGGGAGCTAGGGCTTCTGCTAGTTGCGTCATTTGCCGAGTGCGAGATTCACTTTCACCCACCAATCCTGCAAAGAGTCTCCCCACATCAAGGCGCAATAGGGGTAAGTGCCAGTGGTGCGAAATGGCTTTGGCAGTGAGGGATTTGCCTGTGCCTTGGATTCCTGCTAAGAGGAGACCGCGCGGATAGGGTAATCCATATTTGCGGGCGCGATCGCTAAAGGCTCCTCCCCTTCGCAATAGCCATTCCTTCAAATTATCGAGACCACCAATATCATTAATTTCCGTAGTGGATGGATAGAATTCCAGAATTTGAGTTTGGCGAATACTTTGCCGTTTTTCCTCGAGAATTAGCTCCACATCGTCAGGACGAAGATATCCATTCTCGGCGATCGCTTTTCCCAAAACACGCTTGACCCGTTCTAAAGATAGACCTTGGGCTGCCCGTACCAAATCATCGATAGCCTGTTTACTTAACTTGTGCTGAGGATCGTTGGTGTTACTGACCACTGAGCTAATTACTTGCTCGATCGCAATTTGCAAAGTATCGGGATTCGGTAAAGGGAAGTCAATAATCGTAAATACTTCGAGAAGGTTGCTCGGAATATTAATTTGGGAAGCTGTAACTATGATATTTTGGGCTTCGCCCTTGAGCTTGCGGGCAAGGTTTTTTAATTTGCGGGCGATCGCCACATCTTCCAAAAAACGATCAAAATCCCGCAGTACAAATACTGCTCCCTTAGCAATTTTGTCAATAAATTCGAGAGCCTGAAGGGGATTACGTTTGCCCGTACCTGCGTCAGTGGGGTTAGATTGATATCCATCGACAAAATCCCAAATATAGACATTCCGCCCTAGGGATTTGCTGACATCGGTGATCACTGCCTCCATGCGTTCCTCCTCTTGGGAAGGAATGTAGATGAGGGGATAACGGGCGCGAAGAGTTAGGTTTAGTTCAGTTTCAAAATTCATGAATATTGAATGCTCTCAACGGACATGGTGAGGAGGGGGATAGCTTACTGTAGGTTATATAGTTGCGATCGCGATAGGCGATCGAGCCAAGGAGCCAAAAACTTTTCGTTAGCTTGCTGTTCTTCCTGCTGCTCAGTTTCTAAAGGATAGGGAGCTAGTCCCCTTAGAGCCGCCGTTGTGACACAAAACATGGACTTCTGAAAAGATAGGCAAATCTTGACTAAGACATCCTCATCGCCGCGCGAACTTTGACTGTAAAGATCTCGCAAATATTGCGGGATATAATGCCGCATATCCTGCATTAGGAGTGTGGGTGGAATGCCTGCGCCGCCGACAGGTAAAGGATCGGCATAGAGTACGCCATAGTTAAATTGTGATATTTCGGGTGAAATTTGATGGGCTTGGGCATTGTAAGAGGTTGTACCACGAAATGGAAAAGAACGGAAAAAGACCGCCTCAACATAGGGAACAGCAGTATCCATCAGGAAACTCAGGTTTGCCGATCGCGGCACGATCTCATAGGTTTGACCATGAATCTCGACTTTGTATTCGTAGGGAACTGCGGCGGATGCCACTAGACCATTTTGGATGTGCTGCACCACTTCAGGAATATTGGTGATTTCGCCACGATCATAGCGATCGCTCAGTTCTAAAAACATTGGTGACATGAATGCCCAAAAGTAGCCAAGGGCGCTGTAATAGGTCATCAGCCGCACCTGCTCGATCAAGAAGTCGGGAAATAGACGATGCATTAATTGCAGTAAAGGGTTGCCCTTAATCTTAGCGGCGATCGCCACCTCAGCCCTTTGACAAAATTCGGCTGTATCAACGTAGGCATCTAGTCCTCCGCCCCCATGCCATAGCATTGCTTTCATGCAGTATTCGGCAAATTCATAATTAATGCGATCGTGCCATAGGTGTTTCCCTAGTTTGCCTAGAGTCAATTTACCGTTAAAAAACTTAAAAAAAGGAAATATTTCTAAGAATTGATGGTTGGCTATGTAAGTAAGATTGCGATTATATTCATCTAGAACGACTCCATAACTTTTGAGGATACCAACCACTTCTAGTAAGTTTTGAGGAGAATCAGGCAGCAAAGCCCCTCCCATTTCTAATCTTTGTTTTACTTTTGCAAGTTGTGGTTCTATTGTCTGAGGATGTTCGAGTTTACTTACCATAGTTTGTCTATAAATTGGTTAGTCAAATAGAAATTATTGAGTTATTGCAGTTTACCTTTATCATAGGCAAAAATGCCAATATCAATGGGACTTACGCAAAATTGTTTATCATAGTGGCAATTCATAAATTGCCGCTACGATAGAATGAGGTTTTCAAGTCCTTTTGCGTAAGTCCTAATTAATTCAGTAATTCTCATTATGACTTTAGCTTTGTCTAAACCGTCAAGTTGCCAAGGAAAACATAGGCTTTTCAAGGATTGCTATTGCAACTATTATCAATAACTGCTATCAGATCAAGCCCAAATTTTCATAATGAGAGCGGTTTCGTTAATTCGCAGCAGGCAATCTTTGGCTCAGAAAGATTGCTTTGGAGATCACACTGAAATGTAGTGTTATGTGCTTGTCTCTCACTTGAACGGGATATATTCAACCGCGTTGATCCATTCGTCAGGTTCAGAAGCCATAGCAATCAATTCTAGATCCTTAACAAACTGACCAATCGTACCTCCAAGTTGATGACCAAAAATCAAGCCTGAAAACTGTTTACCTTCTATCTGCCAAGTTTCGGCTAAAACTCTAAAGCGAATATCTTGTGTAAACAGAACACGCTTAAGCTCCGTCACTCTTGCTAGAAGCTGATCGTCAGGCAGTTCCGTGGTACTGTCCTCAAATGCTGTCAGTACGTCTATGCCTCGGCGACGCAACTGCTCAGTAATCGCTTGAGGAACATGAACATCCATGTACAACGTGATCGTCATTTACAGCAGTCCTTTCGCTTTCATACGAATGTAGAAAGGTGATTTAGTACTTTGAGTAATATTTTCTTGTACTTGTTGCCATTCCAGCCTGATTTCTTGATCGATTTCTTCTTGATGATCAAAGTAATAACCCATTGCAGCATGGGCTTCGGCTAGGGTTAAGTAAAGGTGTTGACGACAGATCTCTTCTACCGACCAACCATAAGCAATATAGTCCATGACAATTTGGGCAATTCTAATACGCGGCAAGCGTTGTAAATGTGCGGGCTGAAGCTCACTTTTTTCGATATGCGGATAACTGAGGGTTAACATATATCTCTTGTTTTCACTTAGCTAAGTTGCCATATTCTAACAGTCTTATCTTTACTGCCACTAGCCAGTAGTTTTCTGTTAGGGCTAAAACTGATAGACATTACAGGCTTATTATGTCCAGAGAGTATTTCACTATTTTGATTTTCTCCCTTCTCAAGATTCCAAAGTCTTATCGAGCCATCATATCCAGCACTAGCGAACATTTTTCCATCAGAGCTAAAACATAAGTCATTTACTTTTGATTTCCTTCCATTGCTGCCGATGTGTTTAAGCTCTATCAAGGACTCTTTAATAAATTTGTCAGAATCGTATTTATATAATTTAATTTCTCCTTCATTTCCACTGCAAGCAATTAGCCTTTTGCAAGGACTGAATGCAATCGCATCTATTGGAGACTTAAAAATTTCTAGCCCTCCAATAGAATCAAGTGTGCTAAAGTTCCATATGCGTAAGAAGCCACCTTCATCTCCACTGGCAAAAGTATTTTCGTGTAAACTTGCAGCCAAAGTAGTGATTTTTTTATTATGACCTCCAGACAAAGGTCTTTTCCCTCCACCTTTAATGTCAAACAAATCGGGATTTAGGGCATTATCGGTAGCATTAGCGACCCATTTACAATCCTTAGAAATAGCAATTAATTCACCACCACCTTCATAAACTAAAGCTTCACCTTTATTCGTAAGATCAGGATCAAGATTAAGATTAAAAACTTTTGTAAAGCATGGGTGAATAGAAAAATTTAGTGGTGAATTTGAATTTTCATCCTTGCCAGCTAAACTTCTGTTTGAATTAACAATAAATTGTTTATTAGAAGCCAAACAAATTCTTTCTATTGATCGTTTGCCAGCCTCACCACTAATCAAATCATCCTGATTTTTCGTATTGATATTGAGAGTAGTAACCTTATGGTAGTGAGGCAATATATTTGGTCTAAGGTAAACTATGACTTCACTATCATTTAAGAAAAAACACTGATGCACTTCTGCATTAACTGGAATAGCTGATATTTGCTTGTTGAATACATCTGAGTTTTTTTCTTTAATCTCTGAACGAGGTTGAGAAGTTTTTGTTAGAACTAATTCTTTTTTGCTACCAATAAAATAAGCTGGCAAATCTATACGATTTAGTGTCGCGTTATTTTCGATAAGGTCAAGAATATCTGTCTTTGATGCGATCGCGGTTTGAGGCGATACCCATTCCCAAAAATCTCGATAATCATTAACGAGCTTTTGGTGATTAAGTTCTAAGACATCGACTGTTACAGATATTGAAGGGTTTATGCCTTTTATAACAAGACCCTCTATAAAATAAATCTCCCTACCAAAGGAATCTTTTAAAGCGCCATTAGTTTCAGGATCTACATCTCTAGCTTGGGCTTCCTTGACTCGATAGATAATTGTCAAATCACCAACTTTTGAGCCGTAAATTTCACAATAGTAAACGCTATCATCATTTGTTGGATCGCCTTCTGCTGCCTTTGCCAAAAGACTAGCTATGTTCGCTTGACACATGAAATCAGGAGCTACAACCGTCCGATAGTCCAAAAATTGATTGCGACTCACTAGAAATCGCCAAGCTTTGATCTCACTCATACTCTTAACTCTGATGCAGGAAAACGATAAATAAGTTGATTTTGGATTGAAACAAAGCAGTTAATAGCATGAGCTAATGCGGTTTCTTCGTCTGCTACTCTTTTTAAAGACTCTGCTTGTTCTCGTCTTAATTCTTCTGTCCTTCTTGCTGCAAAATCAACTTTTTGTTGTGCAGGAGTTCTAGCCCATGTAATCAAGGTTTCAAGCGTGTTGTCTGCAAATTGATATTTGCGGGGCAAAAATTCTTGTACAGTTTTCATTCCATCAGCAAAAAATTGTAGTAACTCGTCTACAAAATTTAGATTCGGCTTGACCTCGATAGGTGTTTTTAGCTCAGATTCTCGCTTTTCAATTAGTTCCTTCATCATTTTCTGTATTTCATCAGGAAGGATACAGGCTAGAGGAACCTCAACTTGGAATGGCTTAGGAAATTCTCCAGTTTTTCCCATACTACCATCGGGTTTGGCAATAGCAAAGCCTCTACCAACTGCGCTAACTGGGATAAGTCTAACAGGGGAACCAGATTGGTTTCTAAACTTGACTAGATTTTTAAATTCATCAATTTGAAGTAACTGATCTCTAATTTGATCTAATGAATAATACTGCTCAACAATATCCCATTTACTAATGACAAAATGAACTGGTTTATTTGATCCTTGCATTACGTCAATCATATTACGCAGATCATTTAATGCCCATATCTTGCCAATTTTCTCGTTTCTGAGCAAAGAACAGATTTTTTGTCCATCAAGCAATCCTAATAAGGCACTTGCTGCCTTAAATTTATTATCAAATTCTGAGCTTGCATCCTCTTCATCTGCTTCTTCGGTAATTCTGCCCCCTGCGTAGTCAAGGTAGGTAAAACGGCAAGCATCATAAATTGATAAATCACTTGGATTTTGTACTCGGCAAGTAAATGTCCATTCAGAAACCTCACTGTATCTTGTACCCGCAGGCCACTTTTCATCGGCAGCAACTTGAGTATAGATATTATTGAGGCGTTTGCGTTTTTCACCAGTATCAACCTGAAGGAAAAATCCTAACTCACTCTGTGTAGATAATTTTTTGTACAAACTGGACAAAAATACAGTCTTCCCCGAACCACTTGGACCAAGCATGATAATTGAATAGTTGTTCATGGATGATGTACTGCTTTAGGACACTAAGATTGAAGCTGCGAGATGGCACATAACTGTATATTATCCTGTAATTTGCAGGATAAAAATAAGTATAATCTAAATATTGCACGACTTACTAGATAAAGCAACCTAAAACTTAACAAAAAGATTTTTGCTGCATAACATACCTAAGCCTATATTTTCGTTGACAATTTGATGGTTTGGACAAAGCAAAAGTCATAATGAGAAATAAGAATTGCTGCTATCAATTCCCCATGCTCTATAAAAATATCTGCTATGTAGTGTTACAAAAGCCAAAAGGCACAGTAAATGGCGATCGCTGATCACTGCTTACTATGCCTATAAGTTGCTATTTTAATTTAGATATGGGCCGAGCTGGATTTGAACCAGCGTAGGCGTAGCCAGCGGATTTACAGTCCGCCCCCATTAACCACTCGGGCATCGACCCTTTGCTTGTTAGCGAATCTAATCATATACACATATGGTGATCATGGCAATAGTTGTTACCAAAAAAGTCAACAAAAAAATTTAAGTGGATGTAAGTAGAGCAAATTTAGGGCAGGTTAGCGGACTTCGTGACTCAATTTGCTGGGTCTTAGCCCGATCGCGATCGCTGTTAAAAAGATAATTCCCACCATGCCAGCTACAGGATTGCCGCCAATGCCAGTGATCCATTCAGGAACTATGCCCGTTGGCTTGAACCAGTGAGTCGTATTTACAATGTAATAGCCCCATACCAGCCCACCATGCAGACCGATAGACATGCCCAATCGACCGTGACACCTGCGCCTTGCCAAAATCAGGACGATCGCCAAAACGACTAACCCTGCAAATTGGCTCCATGTGGCCAAAATGACATGGAGGGGCTTGATGAAATGCAGGATCGCAAAAATAAGACTGGCAATGATCAGCGATCGCCTTGGTGAATAATCTTGCTCTAGCTCCGATAGCATCCAGCCTCGGAAGAGAATTTCCTCCGCAATTCCCACGCCAATCGCTGTTAAAGCTCCGGGGGCGATCGCGCCCTGCCAGTCTACGAAATAAATACCAAGGATGGGTAGCAGTGATGAGGGGATACCAAGGTTAGTTGTTTGAACAGCCAGCCAACCCAGTTGCCACTGCAACCCATAAAAAAATACTAAGGTAATACTGCCCAACCCCCATCCCAGCAGTAATTCATAGCCATTTTGTCGGCTAAAAATTAGTCCATGATGGCGATAGGGTTGAGCATAACCTGATACTTGCCGCCCCCAAAACCAAATCAGGGCTAAAAATCCGCAATATAACAAAATTGTGAGATGTATGCCCACTGGTTCGCCCAAGGTGAGATACAGGGGGGCTGCGATCGGCAACCACAAAATGAGGAGAGTAATTAAAAAGAGAAGGATGCGGAATGGCGCAGCCAGAGATTTGACATAATTAAGGCGATCGGCAAGCTTTAAGCGCAACACAGGGGCAACATGTGGGGACAGGATTAATTTGTTAGGATTTACACAGTGGGTAAATATGATGGGGGATAATTCCGCAACACATTTACCTCTTTATATCTAAATTGTCGAATATTCGCTAATCTTCTGGTTCAATTGTGCTAGTTAAGCCCTTACTTTTTAATCCTTCACAATAAAACTCAGCATGTTCTTGGACACAAGTAATTACCAAAGCACAGCCGTTGGCATGGGCAGCCATCATGATATCCACTGCTTGCGGTTGAGTTAATCCATTTACTACTTGCATCAAAGTTTGCACTACATATTCCATCGAGTTGTAATCGTCATTATGCAAGAGAACTCGATATCTAGGTGCGATTTTGCGTATGGTTGAGGGACGAGTGATGGTTTCAGTGGCCATAGTTACTTTTCCTCCATAGATCAAACTCTACTATTGATGATTTTGATATTTTATTTTACTTACTATTTAAGATTATATAGCCATCGTCAAGACTTGTAATCAGCCAGAGCGCGAAGGGTAGTGCTTGGCAGCTCTAAAACCCCCATCCCCACTATTCTCTCTACAAAGGAGAGGAATAGGGGGACTGTTTTAATGTTTTCCCCCCTTTCATAAGGGGGGTTAGGGGGGATCGATCAGTATTTCTAGTGAATACCTATACTTCTCAAACACGCTCTTAATTAAAAAAAACTTACTGGGTTTGGTTTTTAAATTGCTGTAACTTGAGATTTGGGTAAGTTCTAATTATGTTGATTTGTGTTGATTTGAACTTAAACTGAAGAAGATTGATTTTGGTAATAGACAGTTTCGCCTTCGTCTGGAATATAAAGACATGTTTTTTGAGAAGTGAAAAATGCTTTCCAAATTGGTACTGTGGAAATGCGGTAGTAATCTCCGAGTATTGGTTTAATCGCTTCCGTGGCTGTCTTGAGGTGATAGTGGGGAATGCCGATAAAGATGTGATGCGCCACATGGGTTCCAATATTGTGATGAATATTGTTAAAAATTCCATAGTCACGATCAATGGTGGATAGTGCGCCCTTGAGGAAATACCAGTTTTGATCGCGATACCAAGGGATATCTGCTTCAGTGTGGTGCAGGTAAGTGACTAGATCTAGCCATACGACAAAGACGAGATAGGGAACAATGTAAAATTTAAAGAGAAACCAAAAACCGAAGGTAAATCCTAAATATCCCAAAAATCCAACCATGAGCAACCATAGAGATGTACTGGTAATGATGTCTTTGGTCTCTGTGGGACGGAACAGGTCATTGTTGGGCATAAAGTGTGATGCCGAGGGACGGGCTGGCGATCGCTTAAAGAGATAGAAAGGATAAGCAAATAACAGAGCGTCAAAACGGATGATTTTGCCGATCGCATCCATATTCTTGTATTCCGTTTCGGTGACGGGATACCAGCTTTCATCGGTATCAATATTACCTGTATTTTGATGATGGGTGCGATGACTAATGCGCCAGCCATGATATGGAACAAGGATGGGAATATGGGTGAGATGTCCAATTAAGTTATTGACCCACTTAATCTTTGAGAAGGAACCATGTCCACAGTCATGACCAACGACAAAGTATGCCCAAAACATTGTGCCTGCGGCAAACCAGAAGAATGGATAGAACCACCAAGCATCTAGGTATGCAGCAGTGGCGTATAAACCGATAATAATGGCGGTATCAATAAAATAATAAGAAAGTGATTTCCATAAACTAGGTACGAAGCATTCGGCAGGAATAGCCCCCTTAATGTCCTGAAAAGTAAACGGAAGTTCAGTCTGGGAAGTGGAAGAATTATCTGTGAGGGGATTATCTAGGTTAATCCGATGAATAGTCGATGTCGACACTGATATTGACCTGTCGTTAAGAAAAGTTAAGTTAGCTCTTAGATCTTAGCAGTATCTTTGATTCTTGCTCAAAACCATAGATATTTAATAAAAATGCCCAGCGATCGCGATTTGTTGGTTTATGAAGGCGAATATAGGCTTGCATCTGCTCGATCGCCTCTTGCACGCCCGATTGCATATTTAGTTTTGTTTGTAATATTTTGTGGATAGCTTGGATTTGATTGGGCAGATTGCTAATTTTGTAGTGAAAGGGATCATCCCAGTGCAGATGTCCTACGCGATGCAATAGTCCTAAAGCGATCGCTTCATCATTGGATAGATTGGATACCTGTCCCTGTCGAGGCAACTTCATAATTGTGGCGATCGCCCGTTGCTGTACCTGCTGCTGCTGCTCACAGAAAAAATTAATTCTTTGGCGATCGCCATTATCTAGCCATCCCGTTGGCTCACTGACTAGCATCAATGCCTCCGCAGGGCGATCGTCCCGTCCAGCGCGTCCAATCTCTTGGATGTATTCAGAGAGAGTCAGTGGTGGATGAAAATGCAGCACCCATCGGGTGTCTGGCTTATTTATACCGAGTCCAAAGGCCGACGTGCAGATCACAAAGGGGAATTGATTGGTGAGCCATTGCTGCTCAAGATGGCGACGCTCTAAAGGCGGCAGACCACCGTGATAGGCAGCAGTTGACCAACCCTTGCCTTGGAGCCACTGGGCTAAGTCCTCCGCATCGCGGCGACTCCGCACATAAATCAGTCCCGATTGCCCCCGCCGATCGCCAATAAACTTTAATAGCTTTGATTTCCGATCCACGTTACTCCACGCAATTTTCACCGCCAAGGATAAATGCGGACGGTAGGGACTAGTTCTAATCAGTTGGGGCTGACGCATTTCTAAGCACTGACTCAACTCCTGAGTTGCCTCAGGATCGGCAGTGGCAGTAAATGCTGCCAGAGCTAGGCGATCGCCATGAATACGCTCCAAGGCTGAACGTACTACGCCAAGACGACGATAGCTCGGTCGAAAAGTATCACCCCACTGCACCAAACAATGGGCTTCATCTAGCATCAAACCCGTGATTGGCAATTGGCGATCGGTTAGTTTCTCCCAAACAGGCTGACTCAAAAGCGTCTCAGGAGAAACATACAAAAGTCTAAGCTGAGAGAGATTTTGCAAAACTTGTTTTCGCTCAAGTCGCGATAAATTGCTATGGAGGCAAGCGGCTGGTAAATCTCGCGATCGCAAATCCTTAACTTGATCTTCCATCAAGGCTAGTAAAGGCGAAATCACAACTGTTAAACCCTGCTTCAAAAGGGCAGGCAATTGAAAACATATCGACTTGCCACCTCCCGTAGCCATAATCGCTAGGCTATCTTTGCCTTGCAACAAGCCTGTTACAACTTGCTTCTGTGATGGTCGCAAAGCCTCATAACCCCATACCCGTTGCAGCGTCTCCTCAATGCTTACAAGTTCCTGAGCCTCTTTGGATATATCCATAACTTCTCAATTTATGCAAGTGATCACACTTTTTTAAATTAAAAACCAAACCCAGTAAGGTCTTTTGAATTAAAAAATGGCTACGTCATTTCTTAATTTGGTATTACTAGGCTTAATTTTTAAGCATTAGTGATTGTATTGTCACACATTCAAGATTATTTTTAAGAAAAAATTGCTATTTTTTCATTAAGTTCACTATATTTTGACTTGATGGCTATATGATTTTATAAGTTTATAGATTAAAAAATCCCATAAGCATGGGCGATCGCATTGCCCTTGTTAACAAATTAGGAACTATGGAAACCTAGTCTCAACAGACAGCGATCGCGTATAAAGCCTATAAAATATTTCTCAACAACATTGCTATAAACATATAGAAATCCGTTTAGATAACCGTTTAATGTAGTAAGGTAAAACTCAAACAGACAATTTCCCAAATTTCTGAAAAATTATTTTAAATTATGACTATGATTTTAAAGTACGGGCAGTGTTCAGTAATTAATCAGCCTAAATTATAAGACTGAAGGAGATTAAATTTGTATTTGATCAACTTTCCTTCCATAGCAAACCAAGCTTTAATGTTGTCTATTTTGTGAACAAAGGAATTATTTAGGTGAAATCCAAAGAGTCCTCTACTCTTCCCAAATCAAACTTACTTCATCATGTCCTAACGGTTGAAGACCCAAGAGGATTTCGCAATTTTCTTTTGCATGACACCAACTATTCTCTCGGAAGAGGTCTAGATAATACGATCATACTGCGTTCCAATTCGGTATCTCGTCAACATGCGGTTTTATTAGCAATTGCCCATCCTCAAAAGCAAACTTATTTCTTCCGCGTGATCGACGGTAGCCTTGATGGTAAACGCAGTACCAATGGTATTTTAATTAATGGCAAAAAAAGACTTTCCCATGTACTAGTTCATGGAGACGAAATTCTATTTAGCAAAGATACAAGGGCAGTCTATCAAATTATTACAGCGATTTCCCATCAATCAAAATTACCAAGAATTAGACCAGAACCTAAGCAAACGGTATCACAGGCATCTAGTCTCCCCTCTTTTGTGAAGGTGTCCACACTTCACGCTGTGACAGATCGGGATTTGTCTGTGCATGTTCATGAAACAATCAATCAATTCATTGCTTCGCCAGAGATTAATCCCAAGGCAATTATTGAATTAAATCTAGTTGGTAAAATTCTTTATCTCAATCCTGCGGCCTTGCATCAATTCCCTGACCTTGATGATTTAGGCTTAGAGCATCCACTATTACAGGAACTTCTATCTCAGTTGATTCCTTTAGTTAATCCTGTGCAGAATATCTTTACTCGTGAAGTAACGATTAATAGCAAGATATTCTCTCAAATAATCCACTTTATGCCTTGGAGTGAGGTAATTCGGATTCATATTAGCGATATCACCAAGCAAAAACATAATGAAGCAATTATTTCCTATCAAATCCATTACGATGCTTTGACAGGATTGCCTAACCGTAAATATTTGCATGAATACCTAGTGAAACTGTTGGATCGGTTGAGCAATGATCCCCATAAGCCTAGTCAAAAGTTTGCAATTCTATTTTTGGATATTGATCGCTTTAAGCTGATTAATGACTCTTTGGGTAGGGTGACTGGCGATTTATTATTACAGGCGGTGAGCGAAAGGCTTAAGGGATTGTTGCGGCAGGACGATCTGCTCGTGCGTTCGGGGGGAGATGAGTTTGCGCTTGTGGTGAGAAATATTAAAGCCTTAGATACTGTTACTCAAGTTGCGGAGTTAATGATCCAAGAATTGACTGTTCCTTTTATGTGTGGTGGTCATGAGTTGCATATCACAACGAGTATTGGTGTGAGTATCTATCCTGATCACAATACCAATGTGGAAGATCTATTGCATAATGCAGATATGGCGATGTATCGAGCCAAGGAAAAGGGACGTAATAGTGTTCAATTTTATGTGCCTAATATGCAGGAGCAAAGTTTCCAGCGTTTAGTTATGGAAAATAACTTGCGGAGGGCTTTGGAGAATGAAGAACTGTCTACCTATTTTCAGCCACAGGTGGATTTGGAGACGGGAAAGATCGTTGGTTTAGAGGCTTTGTTGCGGTGGCAACATGTGACTTTAGGTTCTATCTCTCCTGCGAAGTTTATCCCTTTAGCTGAAGAAACTGGTCTAATTGTCGGTATTGGTAATTGGGTGTTGCGTTGTGCTTGTAAACAAGCTGCGATTTGGCAGGAGATGGGATTGCCGCCGATTCAAATCGGGGTCAATTTATCGATTAAACAGATTGAGAATCGCGATTTTATCAATACTTTGCGGTCTATTTTAGAGGAAACTAAATTAGATCCCCATTACTTAGAACTAGAAATTACGGAAGGAATTATGATGAATTCTGTTAAGGAGAAGATTGCAATTTTAAATCAGTTCCGAGAAATGGGGATTAAATTATCTATTGATGATTTTGGCACTGGCTATTCTTCGTTGAGTTATCTCAAAAATTTGCCAATTGATACTTTGAAAATCGATCGCTCTTTTATTGAGTATATTACCCATAATGAGCAGGATCGGGCGATCGTGAGTTTGGTGATTAATCTATCCCATAGTCTTAATCTGATGGTGATTGCAGAGGGTGTGGAGACAGTAGAGCAGGCTGATTTATTGCGATCGCTTGGCTGTGATTGCATTCAGGGATACTTTTTTCATAAGGCTTTACCTGCTGATGACATTGAGAACCTTTTGCGGGCGCAAGGAGTAACGAAACCAAATAGTTAGGTTTACGAATCTTTATTCAACAGCAAAGGTAATTTCCACGACGGCACGGATGTCTTTATCGATGGAGGTGGTGTTGTAGGAGCCGCTATTGCTCACTTCGGTGGAATATCTGGGAGTGATTTGAAATACATCGGTTTCAGCTTTGCGAATCGCTCCGAGACGGCTGCCTGAGACGTTAACAATTGCGTCTCCCCTTGCTTTGGCATCTTTAGTTGCTTCCGAAATCATCTCTACTCGTAATTGACTAAGTTGTGTATATAAATATTCGGGAGGCTCGGAGGTGAAGGGAATTGCTTCATTGATTAGCTCTGTGCTAGATTTGGCGATTTCGCTGACGCGATCAACATCTTGGGAGCGTACTTCAAAGCGTTGTTGGAGCCGATAGGCAATATTTCTTCCTGTTTGGATGCCGTTAGGATTGACTTCAGGAATTGGCTGTGTCTCGATCGCGTTAATAGAGATAGCCTCATCGGGAATATTTTTGGCTTTGAGGTAAGCCTTGACCCGTTCGTTGTAGCGTTTTAGCTCTTGATAGGACTGCGGTAGGGTTGCCTGTTGGCTGGATATATACCCACGCCAGATCACATAATCGGAACGAATGGGGCGAGTGGATGAGCCAATGACAGTAAGATTGTTGTTGTCGCGGAGCGATCGCAATGCATTCGCACCTAAAAAGGCACTGCTAACTAGGGCGATCGATAATGCCAACATGCCACTAAATAGTTGAGACATCTGGGGCAATTTACCTGTTTGGGGAGTTGGGAGTTCAGGAGGGCTGGGATTCATGATTTTGGTGATTTATCTGTTATTTCTATTACTTTCGATAGATGACCAAATTTTTGGAAGATTTGTGCCAAGGTCTGCATAGAAATTTGGGTGGCGAGATCTTTATCAAAAACAAAATTACCTTGGGCGGTTTTTTGGGTGTTTCATTTCCCACTAGACTCGATGAAAACCGCTATAGTAAGGGAGATAACCTTGAGAAATGTTTGTCTGTGCAGGAAGATTTTCGATTAATTGTTGACTTGGTGACAGTGCTAACGGCGGCATCCTTTGGTGGGTTACTGGCGGCAGCACTGAGATTACCTGTTTTGCTGGGCTATATCTTTGGCGGTATTGTGGTAGGCCCAACGGGTTTGGGCTTGATCAAAGAACTCATTCAGGTGGAGACCCTTGCTCAGTTTGGGGTTGCTTTTTTACTGTTTGCTTTGGGGGTAGAGTTTTCCCTGAAGCAGCTCAATAAAGTAAAGGCGATCGCTCTGGGCGGCGGCACTTTGCAGGTGGTACTGACGATTAGCCTCACTACGGTGATATCAGTGGTGGTGGGCTGGGTTGATACACCTGTGCAGGGGATCTTTTTGGGGAGTATTTTGTCTCTGTCATCGACTGCGGTGGTATTACGCAGCTTGATGGAAAACAATGAAACCGAATCGGCTCAAGGTCAGGTGACTTTGGGTATGTTAATTATTCAAGATTTGGCATTGGGGTTAATGTTAGCGGTATTGCCAGCCTTAGATAGTCCTGAGTCGGTTGGTGCTGAGGTAATACGGGCTTTGTCAGTGACGGCACTATTTGCAGGGGTGGCGATCGCGATTGGTATTTGGGTGATTCCGCCTTTTTTGCGGTGGGTGGCGCAGACTGAGAGCCGTGAATTATTTTTATTGAGCGTGATTGTTTTATGCTTAGGGATTGCTTTGCTTACGGAGTCCTTGGGGCTGTCGATTGAGATGGGCGCGTTTGTGGCAGGGCTGATGATCTCGGAAGTGGAATATGCCGATCAAGCCCTGACCTATGTGGAGCCTCTGCGCGATGTGTTTGCCACTTTATTTTTTGCATCGATTGGGATGCTGATCGATCCTGTATTTTTGATTCAAAATTGGGAATTGATCCTCAGTTTGGTGGCGATCGTGATGGTGGGTAAGTTCTTGATCGTTGTACCTTTGGTGAGTATTTTTCGCTATCCCCTGCGTGTTGCCATTTTTGCAGGGCTTGGCTTGGCGCAAATTGGCGAATTTTCCTTTGTATTAGCCAGCGAAGGTCAGAAGTTAGGACTAGTATCGCGGCGGGTGTATCTGTTGATTTTGGGGACAACGGCTGTAACCCTAATGATTACGCCATTTTTGTTGAAGGCAACCCCGCAAATTTTACAATTATTAGAACGATTGCCGATGCTCAAGGCTTGGATGAACAAGTTAGATATGCCTCAGGAAGTGGCGATCGCTAAGGAAATTAGTAATCATGTGGTGGTGTGCGGCTATGGGCGCATCGGTCAAGGGATTGTCTCACTGTTGATGTCTAAGGGATACCCTGTACTGGTAATCGAGGAGGCTGAGTCTAAGGTGCAGATGCTGCGATCGCAAAATATTCCTTATCTATACGGCAATTGTGCCAGCCCCTTTGTATTAGAAAAAGCGGAAATCAGCCATGCGCGATCGATGTTGGTGGCGATTTCTGACCCGATCGCCACACGACTATGTGTGCAGACAGCGATCGGCATTGCCCCGCAAATTGATATCGTGGTTCGCGCTAAAAAAGATGCAGATATTGATATCCTTTACCAACTCGGTGCTAAGGAGGTGGTACATCCCACCTTTGAAACCAGTCTGGAATTAACCACCCATTTGCTATTGTGTTTGGGTGAAAGTAAAGAAAATATCGAAGCCGAAATTATTGCCGTGCGGCTCAGTCGCTATGCCAACTTTCGCCCAGAGGTTGCCTGCGCTTTACCTGCTACCCTAAGTATGGCGGAACCTGAGCCGCAGTAAACTAAAAAATTGACGATTTTGCCCTATTGTCCACATGCAGCATTTTTTTGGAAAGAATTCGATAGTCTTAATTTTGGGGATAGGGATTTTGCTCAATGCTTGTCAAGGTTCATTATCTAGTTCCATTGAAGGAGCGATCGCGCCCACCAATCCTGAGACTAATAATCCTCAAGAAGCTACTAAGCCTAGCCCTTCCCCCAATGCTCCGATTGCCACACCATCTTCTCAGCCAACGATTAGTCCATCTCCAGCGAATTTGCCGATCGCCTCATCTAGGAGTCAAGTAAATGATCAGGTCAATGGGCAAAGCAACTTGCAATCTAAGGAAAAACTCAAGGAACAACTTGAGGCGATCGCCTTACCACAAACAATAACTAATACCAATAAAAGCATGGTATTTAACGGGACTATGCCAATCAATGGCAGCCCCAAAGATACTAAGGTGTCCAATTTTTTGCAGGAATGGCTGTATATTGATGTCCAAAAATTAGCAAAAGCGGCATCAACAAAAGATTTCAGTGACCTCAATCAAGCTCCTGCCGCCTTGCAGCCTTGGATTAGGGATCTATATACCCTAGGGACGATTACCGCCAAAAAAGGAACACAATTTCAGCCCAATGCTTTAGTATCGCGCCGCGACTATGCCAAATGGTTGTTAGCCACCAACAATCGTCTATACGCAAAACAACCTAGTCGCCAAGTGCGTCTTGCCCAGCCTACGGATATTCCTAAATTTATAGATATTCCTCCCAAAGATCCAGATTTTGCGATCATCCAAGGCTTGGCAAATGCAGGTTTGATTAGTGGCGATCGCTTTCGTCCTGAGGAGCCACTCTCTCGCGAAGAAATGGTGCAATGGAAAATCCCCCTTGATCTGCGTCAACCTTTACCTAGCGCTAATCTGGAGAGCCTTGAGCAAGCTTGGGGTTTTCAAGATAGCGATCGCATTGCCATCTCTGCCCAGAGTGCCATTTTTGCCGATGCTCAATTACGGGATCTCTCCAATATTCGGCGCAGCTTTGGCTTTACCACCATTTTTCAACCCCAAAAGCCTGTCACCCGTGCCGAAGCCGCCGCTTCCCTCTGGTACTTTGGCACTGCCACCGATGGCATCTCTGCTCAACAAGCTTTGCAAGTCATACCAAATTAAGAAAACCTTACTGGGTTTGGTTTTTAAATTGGTATCAACTAGGGAAGAGGCATTTGTTCCATCAAATAACACAGGCAGTCTTGCCGTACAATCTCTGGATTTAGGGAGATCATCGATGGCATCACAGGGGTTTTTAAAATAATTTCATCATTGCTAATTTCAAAAAAGCGATCGCTCTGATCTTCCCCATCTTCGTTAATGGCAATTAGTCTTCCCTGATGACATTGACGCTTGCCAAAGCTATGACCTGCGGCTAATTCTGTAAAGTTGAGCCTATCCATTTCTGATGGCAAAAGTAGATCGATCGCTTGGGGAGTGGAGTCGCAGGCAAAGGCAAAGTTCAGATCTGGCGGTACTTTCACGATCGCTACAGTATGGAATAACTTTACATCAGCGATCGCGGAGTCTGGCAATTCGGCAAAACTAGACAGATTTAGACAGGTTTCGACATATGAGAGGGCATGGGCAGTGCCATCGGGCTGATCGGGCTGACCGCATTCTAAAACGATCGCAGGACAAAATTGACCAAAGGCATAGGACTGCACTGTTTTGGGATTGGTGTAATAAACCACTAAGGGATCAAAGAGACGCGCAAGTTGCAGAGAATCGCGATCAAGGCGTGTAATGCAACCATAGTGAGGATTACGCCCCGTGTTGTTATGAATATCAATGCTGGCAAATACATTTCGCGATCGCATTTCGGCAATTACCTGTTGTGCTATCCGTTGCTCAGGGGTTGCGTTTCCTTGCCAGATGCGATTGTAATCAGGTTGGTGATCAAGATGACGTTGCCGATATCTTGCCGCCTCAACGTTACCGATAAATAGAGATAGCGATCGCGGCAATTTGCGATCATCATTCCTATATTTGCGTAACAGTTCACGCATCGCTAACCAGCTAGTCGTTTCGTTGCCATGCAAGAGAATCGATACAAATAAAGGCGGTTGGCGATCGCCCTCTAGATGGATGAGGGTAGGATTAGGAAGAATTTGCCAAAGTTGATCGGAGTCAAGTTCTAGGAGTCCATTGGGCAAGCGATCGTAAATATCTAACATCATAACTAGGGGAATCTCTTTGCGAATTTACGGGAATTAAAAAATAAAACCATTAATTTGATTTATTTGATATTGCGATCGCTTCCATTGACGGGATTATTGTGAATAATCATGCCATGTAAATGGTCAGGCATGAGAACAAATTCATCTAATTCTACGTTCGGAAAATGTTGAGGGATTTTTTGCCACAGATTTGAGACAATTTGACTTGCATTTAGCCTCATTTCTCTATTTTCTATGTTTCCAAATAAATGCTGTCTTTGATAAGAACAAATGGTCACAAAGTAGATACCTGCGTTTGTATAGTCATACCCTTGCAAACGAATAGAACGTCGATGATGGATTTCAGGATTGTAAGACATATGATATGGATTGGAAATTTAGAAATTATGACTCGAAAACCACGCGAACTCATGACTGGCTATTGCTATCACGTTACGGTGCGGTGTAATAATCGCGAATTTCGGTTGACTCGTTTGGAATGTCGGAAGGTGCTGCTTTATGCGATTCAAAAATTAAAAGAGAAGTATCGCTTTAAGCTCTATGCGATCTGTATCATGAGCAATCACATTCATTATTTGATGGAGTCTGAGAAGGCGGAAGAGTTGCCAAAAATCATGCATTGGCTGAATTGGTATACTGCCATGTGTTTTAATCGTATGCTCAATCGGACGGGGCAATTTTGGGAAAAGCGCTATCACAGTACGGGGTTTGCGAATACGGATATTCGGCGGGCTTTGAATACGTTGCGATATATCCATGCAAATCCTAAAGCGGCAGGTTTTCAGCGTGGTTTTTTTTATGATTTTAGTAATTATGGTAGTTACGAACGGCTTACCGATGATGGTTTGACGGAGTGGCATCCTGCTTTTTTGGCTTTAGGTAAAAGTTTGCAGGAATGTGCGGAGCGTTATAAAAAGTTTTGTGAGAAATATCGACCGAAGCCGAAACCTGAAATTAAAAGGCAGTGGGGTAGCAAGTTACTTGCAGGGCTAGGAATTGCTAGAGGTAGTCCGAAAAAATGTAAAGGTCAGATGGGGCTACCTTGGGACAGTTGGGAAGCAGAAAATGCAGCAATTTTGGCGGTGGCGGTCAAATTTGTGGGTGCGAATGCTCTGAACCCTAAAATTGCTTTGATGATGTTGGGGTGATCCTCGTTAGGAAAGGTGGATGATCCCCCCTACCCCCCTTACGAAAGGGGGGGAAAGAGGAAAAGATGATATTCTCCCCCCTTTTTAAGGGGGGCTGGGGGGGATCTCCGAAATGCCCTCGGTGACAGGTAACAAAAGCGCTGGAAGGCTGATTATGTCGTAGAAATGGGATTGTAACAAAAGCTTAATATTGAACTGTAATCGTTATCTGCTACAGTTCACAAGTCGCGATGCGAGAAAAGAATAAATATACCGACCGCCACTGACTCGCCGAAAAAAACGGGAGGTGTCCCTTAACATTCAAAAAATTATTCTGAAAAAATTGGTCGGAATAGTCCACCCTTGAACCCTCGCTTTTCCATGCCGTGCGATCGCAAAATTTTTCCCAAGTCTCATCAATAGGAAAACTAAAATCTAGAATACCACCACACTCGACATAAATTTGCTTCTGGACGCTAAAGCCAAACTCAAATCCATGTTTCTTGCTAATTTCCACCCAAAGTTTGTCGATCGCCAATAACTCATCACAGGGAAACTCTTTTAAATCTTTTGTGCTAAACCATTGCCCATCCTCTTTGCCCACCGCCCTAATCATCAGGCGATAGGTTTCCTGATCTGCCTCGTACCATTGTTGATTTTCGAGATATTCTTCTAACTTTTGATAACGCGAATTAGTGACAGATTGCTTCACGCCTTCTAGCGTCTTCTGTTCGGCAATTGATAAATTTAAGCGCTTCTCGGTTTGTTTATAGATGCGATCGGCAAGATCGATATGTTTTTGATTAAGCGCTTCTTGAATTAGTTTAGTGGGATTAATCATCGCTGCATAAAACAGGATCACATCTTGCCATGCGCTAATTCCTAAGCATTCAAAAGCTAACTTTTCTCCTTGTTGTTTCAAACGGACTAATTCGCAAGCAGCTAAAAATTCTTGAAAACTGAGATGGGCAAACTGATAGACAGCATAGGTATGTCCATCTTTTTTTACCAGTAACTCGCTAATATCTTCAGCTTGCTTTAGGAACTCTTTTGCAGACACATCAGGATCGATCCTTTGTAGAGCCATGTCAATGTAGTCCAATAAATCAGCTTCAGCAATTTGCTTAAATCCCTCTATTTCAAAATATTCTGGTGCGAAATCATTAGCATCAATTGTTGTTGCCCTTCCACACATCATCTCTAGCGCAACAAATTGCAATACCTCCTGACGCTGACTAATGGAATTGAGAACTAAGAAAATACCCCTCGCACTCGCTCGCCGTCCTAGCTGTAACTCACAAATATCCTGATATAGCTCCACCTTGCGCTGTGGCAACTCCGCCCCTTGCTTATTATCCCGATGAAACCGTGCCATCATATTCAAAAGCAACGCATTACCCGCCAGATCCTTAAGTTCTGGACGCGCATCAATTTGAGCTAATAACTTCTGCGCCTTTTCCTTCGCCTTAGCCTCCACATCAGGCGTATTGCGACCACCCCGCGCATAGCGTTCCTGACAGATATACCACTGCTCCACAAACTGTTTGCGCTGCTCTGGATTAAAATCTTGAATCCAAAAACTTGCCGTCGGTTTTCTTGCCGTATAGTCTTCAGTGTATGCCGTAGGGCGCGAAGTCAAAATAAATACCGATTCGGGATATTGGCGCATTTCTTCACTTAGCCAAGTACTCACCTTTGCCCGTTCCACAGGTGGCACTTCATCAAAACCATCAAACAAAACCAAAGCATCACCACGCCTGAGAATATTCAACGCCCAATTATTCGGCACAGGTTCAAGGGGTTTAATTTTGGTCAATCTGCCAATGTGATAGTTAGTCAAGAGTTCAGGCAAATTCGGCGGATTATCTTGCGTAATTTCTTTCCAACAACCTCCCAAAATCAGTAAGAAGGGAATTAAGGTTGGAACTTGATATTTGCGATAACTTCCCTTGCAATATTCCTGTCTGCTGTAGATATAGGCAAGATGCTTTAACAGAGTCGATTTACCATAGCCACCCCATGCCCTAATCGCAATTTGCCTTAAACGATTATCCTCTCTCACCCGTTCTAGTAATTGCCAGATTTGCAGTTGTTCGCAAGCTTCTTCCTGTTTTTTAGAGCGATCGCGAAATTCATAACCCCTAGCCAGCGAGTCAGCACTCAATTCCAAAGGGACAAACACCTCGCGCAAAAGTGGACTATTCACAGGCAAATCGTCTTCTTCACGCATTCCCACCACATTATCCTCATGGCAGTCCCACTCTTGACACTTGAGATACTTCTCCGTAAACCCAAGCGATCGCCAGTCTAACTTTGCAGTTAAAAATTGATTAGCTTGATCTATGTTTTCAACAAAACCTTCAGCATCCTTTTTCCCACGCTCACCATATATCTCACTCAAGCGATCAATAAAGTTTTTGCTATAGGCTGCCCATACTCCTGAAACTGCTGTAACAGGAAACAAAGCGATCGCTGTTACCCATTCTTGTTTGAGTAAAAAAGATGCAAATGCAAAACTCGATCCTCCTAAAGGCGACCATCGGGCAACAGCAGCAAGCGATCGCTGGACAAATCTCTTTTCAGGACTAGAATTAGGTTGCTTTTCTGGTTCTTGAGTCATGGCGTAATGGGCGATCGCTAGATACTCACTATATAATCATTACAGATTAACTCAAAGGTGCAATCATGGTCGTTACTGTCGATCGCCTTCAGCCCACATTAACCGAAAACACTCCAGATATTGCGGATCAAGAGGTTAATCAAAATAACCAAACTTTCGTAACTTTAGATGAATATCGAGAGATCTCTAAAACCTCCGAAGAACGCCTCGAATACCGCAATGGAGAAATTTTTGTTATGACTGGTGGTTCACATCCCCATAGTCTTATTGCAGCAAATATCATGATTTTTCTAGGTATTACTCTGCGTAATACCGATTTTCAAGTTTGTGGCGGTGATATGCGAATCTGGATTCCCGAATTTAACTGCGGAACCTATGCCGACGCTCTAGTGATTAATGGTGAACCAGAGTTTAATGCCACGCGCACTGACGAAATTCTCAATCCTTTATTGATTGTAGAAGTATTATCGCCATCAACAGAGAGATACGATCGCGGCGAGAAGTTCCGAAAATATCGCTCGATTTCCAGCCTCAGAGAATACCTATTAATTAGCCAGTCAGAGCCATATATTGAGCATTATTCTCGCTCTGAGAATGCTGATATTTGGCAATTGCAAATCAGCGATCGCTTAGATAAAAAAATTATCTTAACTAGCCTCAATACCGAAGTACCTCTAACTGAAATCTATCACCGTGTTGTCACCGCCATTTCTTAATTTGGTATGAGTTCTTGAGTCATGGTGTAATGGGCGATCGCATTTCACGCATTATAAACCGATCAAACAAATTGGTATGATAAAAAATGAGCAATCAAAAAACAAGCTAAAAAATATGAACTATCGCGATCGCATCACCATTGAAGCAGGAAAACGCAGTGGAAAACCTTGTATTAGAGGAATGCGAATCACCGTTTATGATGTACTGTCCTACCTTGCCTCTGGCATGACCTATCAAGAAGTCCTTGAAGACTTTCCATACCTCACTCAAGAAGATATTTTTGCTTGTCTTGCTTATGCCGCTGATCGTGAACAACAAACGCTCCTAATTCAAGCATGAAGCTACTCTTTGACCATAATCTTTCTCCAAAGTTGGTTTATCGATTAGCAGAATTATTTCCTAATTCCAATCATGTTTATCAATTAGGATTAGACCAAGTGGAAGATCGACAAGTCTGGCAATACGCAAAAGCTAATAATTTCACAATTGTCACAAAAGATGGCGACTATAACGAATTGTTGGTTTTATTGGGATTTCCGCCAAAAATAATTTGGATTCGCCGTGGCAACTGCTCAACCAAAGAAATTGAGAATATTTTGAGAGTTCACTAATTTAATCCTATGCAAACAGTAACAGTCGGAAGCATCTTAGAAGCCATCTCTGTTCTCGAACCTGAAGATCAACTTTTCGTCACTGAAGTTCTCAACAAAAGAGCGATCGAGATCCGCCGCAATCAAATTTTAGCCAGAGCTAGAGAAGCGGAAGAGAACTATAGAAATGGCAATATTCAGACAGTTACAGTTACCGAACTAATGGCATTGAGCGCTGATAATGATTGAATTGATTATCAACGATTCATTTTTACGAATTTTAAAAAAGTGGCGCAAGAAACATCCTGAACTCGTCGATCGCTTTCAACAAAAACTTGAACTTTTCAAAAATTAACCATTTCATCCGTCTTTGAAAACTCATAGCCTAGCTGGAAATCTCTCAGGCTATTGGTCTATCAGCATCAACTATGAGCAAAGACTTGTATTCAAGTTTTTATCTGATACCAAAGTTCTATTGATCGATCTTGGCACTCATGATGAAGTCTATTGAGTCATGATGATTGAGAGGCGCTTGGGCGATCGCGTTTGGGCAAATGCCAAAATGGTAACGCCAATTACCAAACAAACCCTACCTATTCGTTTAGATAGTAACATCCTCAACTGGCTTAAAAATCTAGGAAAAAGCGATCGCTAACTTACAGAAAATTCTGTCAAGCTTTTTGCCGTATAATTTTGCATAAAATAGCCATAAAATAGCGGTCATAGAGTCTAAATTGTCAACTTTACAAGCATGGCAGCAGCTATACATGTGTTTGGACTTACCTTTGTTTAGTTACAATAGCGAAATGTCTCTTGAAATATTGAGTCAAACAATTTAACTTTAAGCAAGCAATCGGAAATTTTCTCGGAAATCTTCATGCCAAAACAAGAGCAAGCTACAGCAACAGAAACGCAGTATTTATGGGCAGTCGGACTAGATACCGACCTATTTCCACCCGAATCCCTAGTAAATAATCGTTATCGCGTCATATCTTCACAAATTGTAATCGATACCGATGCTTTTACCTTGCCAGAGCTACCTCTTGAGTTTCAGACCTATGTGGTGTCATATCTGAAGCTATCGCGATTGAGATTGCACTTGCCTCGTCCCTATAGTTTGCTGTTGTTAGGCGAAGAGTTAAATCTTTCAGAAATATTTCTGCTAGAGAATGTCCCCATCGATCGCCAAGGCAACCTTTGCCCAGATTTTGAGCAGGGTTGGAAAGAGGCTTCAGGTTTACGGCAGATTAACCTACTGCGTCAAATTTTGGAACTGTGGTCTCCACTTGCCGAGCATAATATGACTCGCACCTTATTAGATCCGCGTTTGGTCAGGATAGATGGCATGTGGGTCAGGATTTTAGAGTTGCAGGCAGATGTCTCCGCAGTCCATGTGTCGCAGCTAGGGGATCTATGGATGCCTTGGATAGATCGGGCAAAGCCTGAGATTGCCGAGCCGATCGCTGAGTTCTTTTATAGCTTGGCACGAGGAGATTACGATACTAAGGGAGCGATCGCTGTTTTAGATCAGATTTCTCGTAAATTGATGGCCAATCAGCCCTTAACAGTGCGTGTTGCCAGTGCGACCGATGTGGGCTTGCAACGTAATCATAATGAAGACGCTTGCTATCCCGATATTAAGCATCAAAAGCGATCGGAGCAGGTCGAAGCATTGCGCGATCGCATTGCGATCGTTTGTGATGGACTTGGCGGCCATGAGGGGGGCGAAGTTGCCAGTTCTCTTGCCATCAAAACCCTCGAACAGCAACTCAAAACCCTGTTAACCCAAACTGAAAATGACCCCGACTTCACGGCTCAAGGGTTTATGGCACAGCTAGAAATGGTTACTCGCGTAGTTAACAACCAAATTGTTGCCATTAATGATCAACAACAACGCCAAGCCCAACAGCGCATGGGAACCACCCTCGTGATGGCAGTCATACCTCGACCCGATGGGCAAATGAGCAATGAGGTCTATGTAACCCATGTGGGCGATAGTCGTCTCTATTGCATCACTCCCTACAACATCAGACAAGTCACCCTTGATGATGATGTCGCCACCCGTGAAACTACTCTCGGCTACAACTTTTACGCCTATTCCTCACAACGCATTGACGGTGGAGCGCTCATCCAAGCCCTTGGTACAAGAGGCTCCGATATGTTGGTTCCTCGTGTGCAGCGCTTTTTTATTGATGAAGACTGCTTGCTATTACTTTGCTCCGATGGTTTAAGCGATTTTGAGCGCGTGGAGCAAATCTATCAAGAATATTTACTGCCAGTTTTAACCGAAAATAAGCCCCTCGATCGCAGTTGCCAAGATTTAATTGATATAGCCAATGAGCTAAACGGTCATGACAATACGACCGTTGCCTTGATGCGTTGTCGGTTTGCCGCCACTAATGCAGATGAAGATCGACTCATGGAAGGAGAGGTGCTAACTACGGATGCGCCCCAAGAAGATACCGAAGATATCAAGCCAGTCACCTCCGCACAGGATGGACAGTTAGATCCTGCTGGGGCTTTAACAACAATTCCTGACAATTCCGAGCCAGAGTCTGATCTTGAGGATGAAGGTAAGAATATTGATGAAGCGAAAACTGAAGTTGCTGTTTCCAAGCAAACCAATGCTTTCTTTATAACGATGATGATTATCGTTTCTTTGCTGTTGGGTAGTGGCATTGCGGCAACTCAGATTCCCCAAATCAGGGATTGGCTCAATCAACAACTGCAAAATGTGCAGATCCGTCAGCAATAAACCAAATCCAGTTGGGAAATTCCTATAAAGTACGATGATGAATGCAACTGAGAGTAGTCTTTTAGAAATTATTAAGGCGGACTATGCCAAGTTTCCTGAAGCACAGACCTACGCTATTTATAGCCCTGATGTCTATTTTCAAGATCCTGTGTATAAGTTTCGCGGCATCAAGCAGTACCAAAAGATGATTGGCTTCATTACCTTTTGGTTTAAAAATTTACGTCTCGATTTACATGATATTTCTGAGCATATGGCTCAGGATGAGTATCTGATTAAAACGAAATGGACGATGAGTTGGGATGCGCCTTTGCCTTGGAAACCCAGAATTAGTGTGACGGGCTGGAGTGATTTGCTGATCGATCGCGATCGCCAATTAATCATTTCCCATCGTGATTATTGGGAATGCAGTAAGTTTGATGTGATTAAGCAACATTTTCGATTAACCTAACAGTCTGAGCTTGTACCAAATTAGTCAAAAGCGAGAAAATCTATGTTGCCCGAAGTCAGAGAATTTTCAGCTAAACAATTTGTCAAAACTCGATGTGCCACTGATGGTACTTCTTCCTTTTTGGCTTGGAGTGGCTATCTCTATTCATTTATGCCTGATGAGCCGCGCCGCAAGCTATTTAAAATAGTGGGTATGAATGTGGGGCGTTGTATTGATCAGGGGGATGGGGTTTGGGATTTTACATCCCGTGAGGTTTTGCTCTACCTTGATCCTGAGAGTGGAGAGATTCAACGTCATTGGCAAAATCCTTGGACTGGCGATATGGTCTCAGTGATGCATGTGGCAAATAGTCCAATTCAAGGGACTTTTCGGCGCAACATTCCTGCGGAGGTGGATGGAGCAACGACAACGTTTATTTTTGATCTATTTGGACATTATCCCAATCCTTTAGCAGATGATCCCCAATATGCAGAATATTGCGATCGCCCAATGTATAACTCGGTGGAACTATTTAAGCTATCTGTACCGACAGCAGACTTAGAAGATCCTAATACAACAACTGTTTCTGAATTAACCCTATCTTGGCATCGGGTGGGGCCTTGGCTACCTTGGATGAAAATGGGACAGCGATCGGGCAATTTGATCTATAGCTGTTTTGGCAAGAAGGTGCAAGGATTTCAAGATTTGCCCACTATTTTAAAAAAGGAAATCGAAACTCGCATACCAATGTTTATGGATGCGCCCTTACAAAAGTTGGAGGATGCGGAAATGACCTCATGGCAATACTTTAAAGAACACTTTGCCGCCTATCAACAGGGGGCAACCTTTCCAATTCCCAGCAAGTAATTCCTAAAAAATGTCCTCATAAATATCTGCCATTGTTAGCGATCGCCCAATTGAGTTTAAAACTAAAGTATCGCCACTACCCAAAATTTCCATTGTCCAAGATCCTTGATCGGTCTGTCGATACACTTCTATCTTGATTTCCTCTTGGGCAACCAAAATATATTCCTGTAAACTAGCGATCGCTTGATAATTAAACAACTTCTCGCGGCGATCGCTTACTTCCGTACTTGGAGATAAGACTTCAAAAATTGTACAGGGATAATTCACAAAGTAATTGTCTTTGTCATCATTATTGCAAGTAATCAAAACATCGGGATAATAAAAAATTGTTTTATTGTGATTAGCTGCTTTTAACTTGACCTTCATATCTGACATAAATACGTCGCAAGAACTCCCCCGTAGTTGAGAACGTAAATGGGTGGCTATATTTAAGGTAATGATATTATGCGCTTTACTCCCCCCAGCCATTGCAAAAATCTGACCACCCAGATACTCATGCCGAACTTCACTCTTACTTTCCGCTTCTAAATATTCTGTAACTGAGAAAATAGGAATTGGCGATCGCATAGTTTTTGGTGCTAGTTAAGCTGAATATAGCAAAAAAAGATTTGCTTAGGACATAAATTCATAAGGGGATTGGCAGCGCAAAGCACCACCAATCCCCTTATAGATAGATAGCTGACAACTCTAATGAGGGTAGCGCCAGTTCACAATTTCAGGCTTATCAGTACCATGCTCGTAAGCATACTGACGACATTCAATTTGTTGATTGATGAGTGCTTCCTTAGCATGTGCGCCAATGTTCCGCAATTTGGGAACGCGATCAATGACATCGATCGCGAGACTAAAGCGATCGACTTGGTTATTAATCGCTAGTTCTAGGGGTGTATTGATATTGCCCTTTTCCTTGTAGCCGCGCACATGGAGGTTTTTGTGGTTGGTGCGGCGATAGGCGAGACGGTGAATCAGCCAAGGATAGCCATGAAAATTAAAGATAATCGGCTTATCGGTGGTGAAAAGGGAATCAAAGTCGCGATCGCTCAGACCATGAGGATGTTCTGTATCTGGTTGCAACTTGAATAGATCCACCACATTGATAAACCGAATCTTTAATTCTGGGAAATGTTCCCAGAGCAAAATCGTGGCAGCGAGAGCTTCTTGGGTGAGGATATCACCACAGCCCACCATGACCACATCGGGTTCAGAACCTTGATCGTTACTCGCCCAATCCCAAATGCCCAAACCTTTGGTGCAATGCTTGATCGCCTCATCCATCGTCATAAACTGCAAGTGCATCTGCTTATCAGACACAATCACATTGACATAATCGGTACTGCGGAGACAGTGATCGGCAACGGATAGCAAGCTATTGACATCGGGGGGTAAGTAAATGCGAGTGACTTCCGCACTCTTATTGACCACCACATCCAAAAAACCGGGATCTTGATGGGTAAAGCCATTGTGATCCTGCCGCCATACCGTTGAGGTAATCAGCAGATTGAGGGAAGCGATCGGCGATCGCCAAGGGATTTCTCGACTAATTTCTAACCATTTACAATGTTGGTTGATCATTGAATCGATCACATGCACAAAGGATTCATAGGTGGAGAAGAATCCATGACGACCCGTGAGCAAATAGCCCTCTAACCAACCTTCAAGAGTATGCTCACTGAGCATTTCCATAACTCTGCCATCGGTGGATAGCTCACCACCATCGCCATCTTCGGGCAGATATTCCGCAATCCAGAATTTTTTGCTGACTTCATAAATAGCTTGCAGCTTATTAGAAGTATTTTCATCGGGGCCAAACACACGGAAATTATCCATGTTTTGCTTCATGACATCGCGCAAAAATACACCAAGGGGTTTAGTATTCTCAACTTCAATCTGTCCGGGCTTGTCGATTTTAACGCCATACTGACGGAAGTCTGGCATCCTTAAGGCTCGGCGGATCAAGCCACCATTGGCGATCGGATTAGCACTCATGCGGCGAATGCCCGTTGGAGCAAGTTCCTTCAATTCAGGAATTAACTTGCCATCAGCATCAAAGAGTTCCTCAGGCTTGTAACTCCGCATCCATGCTTCCAACATTTGCAGATGTTCCACATTGTTGTGCATACCTGAGAGGGGAACTTGGTGCGATCGCCAAAATCCTTCCACCTTATGTCCATCCACTTCCGCAGGGCCAGTCCAGCCCTTAGGAGTCCGCAGCACGATCATAGGGAACTTAGCCCTTGTTGCTATGCCAGTGGCGCGAGCTTCCTGCTGAATAGCCCGAATCTCAGTGATGCAATGCTCAAGGGTGGCCGCGATCGCTTGATGCATCGACTCAGGATCAGAACCCTCCACAAAATAGGGCTTATAGCCATAGCCCACAAACAAGCTCTCTAGCTCATCGTGGCTAATCCGCGATAGTACGGTCGGATTATTAATTTTGTAGCCATTCAAATGGAGAATTGGCAAAACTGCCCCATCACGGATCGGATTGATAAACTTATTAGAATGCCAAGCCGTTGCTAGAGGTCCCGTTTCCGATTCCCCATCCCCAACCATCACCACTGAAATTAAATCGGGATTGTCAAAAACAGTACCGTAGGCATGGGAAATACTATAGCCAAGTTCACCCCCCTCATGAATAGATCCAGGGGTCTCAGGCGTACAGTGACTACCAATACCACCGGGGAAAGAAAACTGCTTGAAGAAATGCTGCATTCCTTCGGCATCTTCACTAATATCATGATAGAACTCAGAATAAGTTCCTTCGAGATAGACAGGCGCGAGAATCCCCGGCGCACCATGCCCAGGCCCTGCCAAAAAGATCGCATTGAGATCATATTTCTTGATCAGGCGATTCATATGGACATACACAAAGCTCATCCCTGGACTAGATCCCCAATGACCAAGGAGGCGATTTTTTACATGGGAAGCCTGTAACGGCTCACGCAATAGCGGATTGTTTCGTAGATAGATCATCCCAATCGCGAGATAATTGCAAGCACGCCAATAGGCATCAAGCTTTCGCAATTCCTCCGCACTAAGGGGCTGACCTGCTACTGACGCACGCGCAGATCCATAACAGCTAATAGACTGATTCAGAGAAGCTTCTAAGTCAGCAGTCTTGATAGGTGTGGATACCATAAAGTTGTGATCCTTACTTACTTAGGTAATTATTTACACTTCTGACAAGATCACTCTACAATCAATACCCTGATCCCCAGAATATTGGGATATTTCTTTAAGATTCTGACTGGTTCTGGCTAGAATTTATAGACTAACAATTCTGGCTTTGCCATGCCTTCATTTTCAGAGGATTCATCAAACCATAGGGATCAACTAGGCGCTTGAAGTCTAACTGTGCTTGATCAACGGTCTTCATCCCACCATCCTCCAGAATATAGGTATGGGGATTGGCAATAAACACGCCATTATCTTCGTGATAGCGAATGATTTCATCAAGGCGATCGCTAGTGCTGAAACGGACTACCTGAATCGCCGCAGGAATCGTCACTCCATTCACCCGCACAAATTCTAAATGCATAAATACCTCATCGGGGAAACGTTCGTGCATTTGCTGGACGAGTTTTAGTTGGGGATCATTGAGAAACAAGCTTTGTAAGTAGGTAAGTTGTGGATCAGCAGCACGGGCATGGAGGGTGGTATGGTTCCAAGAAAATTCCACTAAGCTAATCCCTTTACTAGAGTCCTCAGCACCCTTTTCGTAGCAGATTTCCCCTTGAAACTCCTTGACTAAGCTATAAAACGGCTCGCGATCGCTATCTGCCACCAATACCAAAGCACAATGAGCATTTTGAGGAATATAACTTTGCAAAGCCGTAAAATAACTAGCAATGGGATCGGCATGGACGCTGATCATCTTTTTGATGATGCCATCGCTATTCCCCAAAGCCTGTCCAAATCTGGCTGCCGTCATAAAGTCCTTAAAGCTCACCACCAACTCCGCCCACCCATAGGCAGGAGCAAGGGGAACTTCTAACTCCGTAATAATGCCATTCGTGCCATAGGCATGGTTGACCTTCTGCACATCATCACCCCGCAATTCAATTACACGGGGCTGGTCTTCCATTGTGACCACCCTTGCGGCGCGGACATTACCGCGATCGCGTAACTGTCCATACAGCACCGAGCCGATGCCACCACTGCCTCCCGCCACAAATCCGCCTACTGTGGCACTGCGTACCGTTGATGGAACCATCCGCGACTCCCAACCGATCGCTTGCGCCTGCTTATCCAAAGCTGCCAACTTGACCCCAGCTTCCACTCGTGCTAGGCCGGGCTTGATCCACTTAATTTGCTGCAAACGAGATATATCTAAGATGACACCACCTTGTAGAGGGGTGCATTGTCCATAATTGCCCGTCCCACTACCGCGCACCGTAACTGGTACTCGATACTGCACACAGGCCTTGGCAATTCTGAGAATCTCTTCTTCATTTTGGGGACGCAGCACCAGATCACCCACCTTACCCTTGAGTAATGGCACAAGCACTTGGCTAAAGTGAAAATAGTCTTCTGATAGTTTGGCAACTTGCTGGGGATTGGTAATGGTCTCAATGCCAGCTAATTCTTTAGATAGATCTTCTACGGATATTTGCATGATTGCTAAGAGTGAGTAAGTAAATTAGAAACTCAAATAGTGCCAATTTGCCATTTGCACCTTGCAAATAGCTTGGGTAAACCTACGTTAATTTACTTCATGTTTTGATTTGGTGTTGCTGCTAACTTACAGCGCTTTGGACTTACGGGAAACCCAGAGCTATTTTTGCAAATGTCGCTTCGCAACACTTTGAAAAATATTTGTCCTAACCAAAGCATCAAGATGACAGCGCATATTGACAAAATCTTAAGGAAGGTATTTGGTTTTTTCGATGATAAATTCTTGACGTATATATGAGATGTGAGTCAAACTGTCTATTAACTCACTTAGATTAAAAATAACTAGATCATAACTAGAACTAAACCAGTATGGAAACTCTGGAGTTTATTATTTATCCTGATGGTCGGGTTGAAGAGCGCGTCACAGGTATGATTGGTTCTAGTTGTGCCGAAGTAACCGCCGCGATCGAAGCAAAATTAGGAATTGTGGCTCATCGTGAGCTAACTTCTGAAAATTTTGCTAATCAACAAGTGATCGCTCAGGCAGAATGGCAAACCGACCAACTATCTGATTCTGATGCCTCTAGATTTAGCCAATGGTAAGTAATAAATACATATAAACGAATAATAAGTAAAGAGTTTCAACTTTAATTTAACTTTAGCTTTTCAATAATTCACCATTTAGCGCAAATTTAGGATTTCTCTATGTCACACTTTAGCCAAGTCAAAACTCAGATTCGCAGTTTAGAACCTTTGCAAAAAGCTCTCACTGATTTGGGAGTCGCATGGAAGTCTGGAGATAAACCTCTACGAGGCTATCAAGGGGCTACTACGGAAGCGGCTGTCATTATTGAGCAGGAAAATGGCTATGATGTCGGCTTTAAGTGGAATGGAAATACATTTGCCCTAGTTGCTGATATGCAATATTGGCAACAGCCTTGGACAGTGGAAAGCTTTTTGCAAAAGGTGACTCAGCGCTATGCGATCGCCACAGTGATGCAAGAGTCTCAGGATCAAGGCTTTGACTTAGCAGAGCAAGAAGTCCGCCAAGATGGTTCCGTTCGTCTCGTTTTACAACGTTGGCATGGATAATTTATCATCCCTAACTGAGCAGTTGCCAATCCCTAGCTCAGACATGGTAAGTGAGCTAGAGATGGATACACGCTCTGGCTTTGAGCCAGAGCTAGGCGGTGAGTTGCGCCAAAATGCCATATTTGTAGATGAGACAATTTGCATTGGTTGCGGACATTGCGCCCATGTTGCTCGGCATACCTTCTGGATGGAAGAGGAGTATGGTCGGGCGAGGGTAATTGCTCAGGATGGTGATGAAGAGGAGTTAGTTCAAGAAGCGATCGATACTTGCCCTGTCGATTGTATTGCTTGGGTGAGCTATAACGATTTGCAAAGATTAGAAACGGCTCGCCAGCATCAAGTGATGCAAAATCTAGGCATTATTGGCGATGGCGCAGCCCTACGTCGTGCCAGCAATGCCTACAATATTCGCAAACAACAAAAGAGCAGTTAAAACAGGGTCACTGTAACTAACGTTAAAGTAACATTAAAATATTGACCAGTATTCATACAAAAGAAGCAGCGCAAAGCGCTGCTTCTGAATTTGTAGGAGACTATAATGGCAATTCTTAATAGCGATTGCGCTTGTAATTACCACCTCTAGATTGAGATTCTTCGCGAGGCTTTGCCTTGTTGACCTTTAAAGAACGTCCCATCCATTCAGCAGCATCTAGAGCTTCGATGGCTGCGTCTTCTTGAGAATCACTAGCCATTTCTACAAAAGCAAAGCCACGGGGACGGTTCAGTTCACGATCCATAGGTAAATGAACACGCGAAATTTGTCCGTACTCAGCAAATACGGACTTGATATCGTTTTCTGTAACCTCATAGGAGAGATTACCAATATAGATAGACATAAGACTTGTTAAAACATCAGATATGTGAAGAGATAGAGCTTTTGAAAAGAAGCCTGTCGTGGTGAAACACAGAGGATCGGTTAACCTAAGAAACAAACGTTACGATCAAAAATTACTCATCTTGAGTAATATTTTAGCCCATGGCGGCATTTTTAATAATTCCCCCCAAACTTTTCTAATACCAACTTAAAAAAGCGTGATAGCACTTTTTTAAGTTAAAAACTCAACCCAGTCAATTTTGTTAATCTACAAATGGCTGCGCCATTTGTAGATATGGTACTAGGGCAGCACATAACCTTGAATATTTTCAGGACGCAGGGGACGCATGATTTGATTTGCCCTGACTACTTCTTGATCTGTACCTTGGATGATGATTAGGTATTTGCCTTCACTAAGACGATTACGGTAGGGTATGGTGTCGCCACTTCCTGTTGCTACTCCTACACCGCCACCCACAAAAATACTACCCATCGCACCACCGAAGGCTCCAAGGAGTCCGCCGATCGCATGATTACCGATGGTTCCAGCCCAAGCAAAGGTTTGTAGGTCGGTGACAAGACTAAACCCAACTCCAGCCAAAAAACCAAAGGGAACTAGCCAGTATGCCATTAAGGATGCCTGTTTACGGCCTTGGGCAAGGGGATCGATAAAGCCAAATTCATCGGCACTTTTATATCCTTTACCTAGTATAGATACGGATTGCAAAGGAAATTGGGCAGCCTCAAGGCGGGTGTAAACTTCTTCTGCTTTCAGGCGATCGCTCCAAACACTAACTAAATAGTTCATAGTAAATAATTCATAATTAATATTTTTTGGTATTGCCTTAATGTATATCAAAAATTTTGATCGATTTTTTAGTCCGCACCAGTGGTTGGTAATCAGCAAGGCTGTCCAAGTTGCTGGCGATCGCCAATGGCGTGCTTTCGCGGTAGGTGGAATTGTGAGAGATGCAGTTTTGTGGTTGCAACAGGAAAAAGCTGTAGATGTGATCTTACAGGAATCTGTCAGTGCATCCCCAAAAGCAGTATTAAAGACACCTAATTATCCTAAGGATATTGATTTAGTTTTTGATGGTGGAGAGGGTGCGGGTCTAGAGGTGGCGATCGCATTGCACCAATATTTCCCAGAAAGTAAGCTGCAAATCCATGAAAAATTCCAAACCGCAGAATTGTTATGGGAGGGGAGTTCTACGGGTTTTGCGATGGATTTGGCAACGGCAAGGGAAGAACATTATGCCTATGCGGGAGCTAATCCAGAGGTAATTGCCACTGATCTATGGACAGATTTATACAGGCGTGATTTTACGATTAATGCCTTAGCGCTATCTCTCAGTTCAGTTGATCAAGATAGTTATGAAATTATCGATCTCTTTGGGGGACTGTCGGATTTGCAAGCACAGCAGGTGAGGGCAATTCGAGAAGGTAGTTTTGTAGAAGATCCGCGTCGTTTATTTCGAGCAGTTAGGTTTGCGGTACGTCTCGGGCTAAAACTTGCGCCTGAGACGAGGACAGAGATCCTGCATACTACTGCAAGTGGTATTCACGATGCGATCGGTGGAATGCGATTACGTTCCGAATTAATCTATACCTTGGCTGAGGCAAAGTCAGGGCAAATGTTTGCTCTCCTGCAAGAGTTGGGAGCTTTGCGTTGCATTCATCCTGATCTATGTTTACCCAGTGACGCTAACAGCTTCGCGCATCAGTGGCGGCGATCGCAATATTGGCTCAAGCAATTGTATCGCCTCTACCCCCATCTACTCCCCAAAAGCTATGTCCCTAAAGACCTTAGTAGTAGCCAAGACCTCAATTTTGGGCTTTTGGGTTTGGAGCTATTACTGTCATACCTCCCTCCTCACATCACCAAACATCTAGAGCTTAACCTAACTCCTGAACAGCAAAATCGTCAGATTAAGGTAGCTGACTTGCGTGAGCATCTCCCCCCACAAAATGCTCAAGATTTCTCAATTTCCGCAATTACCAACTATTTGCAAAGGTTTGATCCCATTACGATCATCTTGGTAGCAGCCCAAAGCTCACCATATCATCGTAGGATTTTGTGGCAATACTTAACTCACTGGCAAGCCATCAAGTCACCCCTAACAGGAAGTGACCTTTTGGAATTGGGCTATCGCTCTGGTAAGGAAGTGGGGGAAATTTTGCACAAGTTGCGATCGGCGACCCTTGATGGAATTGTCACCAGTCGGGATGAAGCGATCGCTTACCTTAATCAATCATACTCAATCCCTAAATAATCATACTAACTTAACCAAACCCAGTAAGGTTTTTTATTAATAACTGATGTTACGTGGAAGGAATTCCTGCTATGTTGGATGATTGGGGCTGGCACGGGGGCACAGCCCCTACGCCAAATTTAAATTATTCAGGTAGGGGCAATCCCTCCGTGGTTGCCCTGCTTTGCTAGCAGCAGGAGAT
>JANRII010000012.1:0-41037 GCA_033765135.1 Pseudanabaenaceae cyanobacterium bins.39 | reverse complement strand
CAAATTGTGGCGGCTAGTAAGCAAGGGATCATGATTACGCCGAACCAACCGATGTATAGACGGTTGTTGGTGCTGGTGATCCAATTGCAAAACTGATCCCAGATTGAAGCGCTTTCGCGTCTTTGTACTGCTGTGGTCATTTTTGTTTTTTTGGTTAAAAGATTAATTTTTTATGCAAGCTTGCGCTTACATTTACAAATATATCAAATTGTTAAGAATTGTCAATAATTCTTTAGAGATAGTCGTAATTACCGAATACTGCGGCATGAAAAAGGACGGTGTTAATCACCGCCCCTTTTTTAAGATCTTTGTAATACCAATTTAAAAACCAAACCCAGTAAGGTTTTCTTAATTTGGTATGAGATCGCTGTATCTATGCTTGCAGCTAAACTTGTAGTTAGATTATTCGTAAATCCAGCTAGTTAGATGGGGCTGCCATTCTACAAGCTCTTCAGGACTAAACCATAAAGCGATTTCATTTTGAGCGGTTTCGATCGCGTCAGAACCGTGGATAATATTGCGACCAATATTTGCGCCATAGTCACCACGAATAGTACCTGGTTCGGCAGTTAGGGGATTGGTTGCGCCGATAATTTTGCGGGCAGAGGCAACGACTCCATCACCTTCCCAAACCATAGCCACAACAGGGCCAGAGGTAATAAAATCCACTAGACCTGCAAAGAAAGGTCTTTCTTTATGCACTGCATAATGCTTTTCGGCAAGTTCGCGGGTGGGTTGGAGAAATTTAAGACCAACTAGCTTAAAGCCTTTCACTTCATAGCGGCGGATGATTTCTCCCACGAGCTGACGCTGCACGCCGTCAGGTTTGACTGCCAAAAAAGTACGTTCCATAGTTTTTATAGGAATTTTTGCGAATAGTTAAAAAAGTTTACAGAGAGCATTATTTCACTTTACTGTGTCAATCGATGCAATAAAAGCAAATTGCAAGGCAAATCGATCAAAATAAATCTAAGTCGGTAACTGCCCCTTTGCTGCTAGTGGAAACAAGGGTGGCATACTTAGCTAAGACTCCTGTGGTATAGCGGGGTGCGGGTGGCTTCCAACTGGCGCGGCGATTGGCAATTTCTTCTTCGCTGACATTGAGTTGGATCAGACGTTGGTGGGCATCAATGGTGATGGAGTCACCTTCTTGGACGAGGGCGATCGTTCCACCCACATAGGCTTCGGGTGCAACATGACCTACGACCATGCCGTAAGTACCGCCAGAAAAGCGTCCATCGGTGATCAGGCCCACAGAATCTCCAAGACCCGCACCAATGATGGCGCTGGTTGGGGCTAACATCTCACGCATTCCGGGACCTCCTTTGGGGCCTTCGTAACGGATGACGAGGATATCACTAGGGTTGATTTGGTTATCCAGAATAGCCTGAAGAGATTCTTCTTCTGATTCAAATACTCTGGCGGGCCCTGTAATGACTGGATTTTTCACCCCTGAAATTTTGGCCACTGCCCCTTCTTCGGCAAGATTACCCCTGAGGATAGCAAGGTGTCCTTGCTTATATATGGGGCGATCCCAAGGTCTAATTACATCTTGATCAGCACGGGGTTCAGCAGGGATATCGGCTAGGACTTCTTCGATGGTTTGTCCTGTAATGGTCAAACAGTCCCCATGCAGTAAACCGTGAGCTAATAGCATTTTCATGACTTGAGGGATGCCGCCTGCTTTGTGCAGATCCGTTGCTACATAGCGACCTGAAGGCTTGAGGTCGCAAAGGACAGGTACTCGTTCGCGGATGCGTTCAAAATCATCTAGTTTCCATTCAACACCTGCTGAGTGAGCGATCGCCAAGAAATGTAACACCGCATTGGTGGAGCCGCCCACTGCCATAACTACGGAAATAGCATTTTCGATGGATTTGCGGGTGATAATATCGCGAGGACAGATATTTTTGCGGATGGCATTTACTAAAACTTGTCCTGCTAATTCTGTGTTAGCAGCTTTTTCGGGAGCAACTGCCGACATTGTGGAGGAGTACATCAAGCTCATGCCCATTGCTTCAAAGGCTGAGGACATGGTGTTAGCCGTATACATACCACCGCAAGATCCTGCCCCTGGACAAGCATTTCGTTCAACGGAGTTGAGACGCACCTCATCAATTCTGCCTGCACTATATTGACCAACGGCTTCAAAGGCGCTAACCACTGTCAAATCTTCTCCGTCTAGATGCCCTGGTTCAATCGTGCCACCATAAACAAATAGGGAAGGAATATTCATTCTGGCCATAGCTATCATGGCTCCTGGCATATTTTTATCACAGCCACCGATCGCCAATACGCCATCCATGCTCTGACCAGTACAAGCGGTTTCGATGGAGTCGGCAATGACATCACGAGATACGAGGGAATATTTCATGCCCTCAGTTCCCATGGAAATACCATCGCTAATCGTAATAGTACCGAAGACCTGTGGCATCCCATTGGCGGCGCGAATGCCTGCCTCAGCACGAATAGCGAGAGGAGCAATACCCATGTTACATGGTGTAATGGTACTGTGGGCGCTGGCTACACCAACGATCGGTTTGGTAAAGTCTGAGTCCTGAAAGCCAACGGCGCGTAACATGGCACGATTGGGCGATCGCTGCACACCTTCAGTAATGGCGCGACTTCTAACGTTATCAGGCATATGTGCAAATCTCTTTCGTAAGCTTAACTAAAACATTTTAGAATTTGTTAGACCCGAATCTAATTAAATTTGTTTTATTGACTGTTACCAAATACAATTTCCTACGCAATTTTCTATGAAACTTTACAGGCAATGCCAAAATCGATTTCTGGGGCTATGCCCAACAAAGCTTCAATTTCACCAAAGCTCATCACAGGTCAAGCTACAAAATCCTTGGCAGAGAAGTGGTTATAACTTCGCGGGTGTTACCTTAATTGCTGGGATCTTGCTTTCTAGTTGTGGAGAGAGCCGCGTATTGCAGTGCAATAAGATTGCCAATATTGCTAATAAGGCAGTGGCTTTGGCTGCTCCTATCGATGATGCAGGGTTGATTCCTTTAGCCGAAAGTATCGATCAGATTAAGGTGGAAGTGCAAGCGATTGCCATTCAAGATAATCGTCTTAAGGATTTGCAAACTCAACTTGTGGGTATGTATGGAGATGTATCAACCTCTCTGAGGGCAAAGGCTCAGGCTATAACTGCCAAGGATGCCAATGCAATTAATAAACTAACTCAAGATTTGGCGGCAGCCACAGCTAAGGAGAGTGGAATTGTTGATGAGATTAATGCTTTTTGTAGTAAGTAAGCATTGGCTATGAAGCGTGAAGTGTAAAGCCATCTTTTTTTATTTTTTTAATGGGGAGTATGTCAAAATGCTAACCCCTTAATTTTTGGAACCAGTTTTGTAAGAGAACTTGGCATTGGTGTTCGCGAATACCTGCTACTACGGCTAAACGATGTAAAGATACGGGACTGTCGGGGATGTTGGCTACAGTTCTAATCGCGCCAGTTTTGGGATCAGCCGCACCATAGACTAAAGTGTTAAGTCTTGATTGAATGATTGCGCCAGCACACATGGGACAGGGTTCTAGGGTGACATAAATCGTGCAGTCGGTGAGATGCCAATTTTGTCTGATTCTAGTGGCTTTTCTAATGGCGACGATTTCTGCATGGCCAGTGGGATCGCGATCGCGTTCCTTCCGATTGACACCAGTGGCGATCGCTTCGCCCTTGCGATTAACTATAATTGCGCCAACGGGAATCTCTCCTTTTTGACCAGCTTGCATAGCTAAGGCGATCGCCTGATCCATCCAATATTGATGACAAGTAAATGTATCCATACTCTGGGAAGTGATGTTAATCTTTGTCAGATTTTTTAAAACTAAAAATGGCTACGCTATTTTTAGTTTTGATATTAATGAGTCTTTACAGTTGCGGCTTGACTGCATAATGATCCCGTGTTTTGCCGATCGCAAACTTAAGGGAATCACGCATCGTGCGATTGGATTGAGTACCAAAAATAACTAATCCCAAGGCACAAAAAACAGTTGTAATTGCAAAAATATTCCTAATGCCCACCCAATGAGCTATTTTTCCCATCAAAGGCCCTGCCAAGGCAATCCCCACATCAAACCCAATCCAAGTTAAACCAAAGACATAACCTCGCTCTTGAGAAACTGTGCGATCGGCAAGTAACGCAATTACAGAAGGAATAACGATGCCTGAGCCAATTCCTTCAACGATCCCTGAAAAAATAAAATGAATATCCTGTGTAGCAAAAAAAATAATTGCCAAAGATAAGCTATAGCAGCAAATACCAATAGATATAAAAATTCCTCTGCCCCAAGCGTCACTGAGTTTAGCTAAAGGCAATCGAATCGCAAAGCCTGCGATCGCTGCTGCAATGTAAAAAAATCCTGCATTCATGGCGATCGCTTTTTGCTGCATCAAAATCGGCATAAACGATGAAATCGTGCCGAAGGCTAAACCCACTAATAACAATACTGTTGAAGGTACTCTTACCCTTGCATTAAGAAAAGTTTGCCAAAATCTTGATTGTTTGGAAACATCTTCGGTTTCGGTAAATGAACGATTAGCAGACCAATCCTCTTTAATTTGGTAATTTAGCAATAGACCTGCTAGGGCAAGCAAAGAAGCTGTGACAAAAAAGAATTGATATCCCCAAACTTGATACATCGAACCGCCGATCGCTGGCCCCACCGCCAAACCAAGGGGATTGACTAAGCTCATGTATCCAATAATCTTGCCGCGATTAGCTATTGGCGCAAGATCTGATACTAAAGCACTATAGCTCGAAGCAAAGGCCGCAATACTGATCCCATGAATGGCACGGAAGCAAATCATGAGAGGAATGGATTGAAAGGACGCATAGCATAGGGGCATCAAAATAGCCACCATTAGGCCGATTCGCATTGTATAGGTTCTTCCCTTCGCATCGGTTAGCTTACCTAATAAAGAACGAGTTGCCAGTAAGCCGATCGCAAAGGAACCCATCACAATACCAATTTCATCAAAGGACTTAGTTAGGGTACTGATATATAAGGGTAAAGTTGGCAATTGGGAAGCCATACTAGACCAGAAAAAAAATCCAGATACAAAGATCGCAATCAGATTCTTGCGATTTTCTAGATTCGATTTGGTGAATTCAAGGGACGATTGCATAGGCTTGAGAAATAATAACTAGAACAGGTAGCCCCCAAAAGAGCTACCTGTCCCAGTAATTACATAAAATTAGTGTTCAGAAAGATTAGTACTGAAGCCAACTGAAGCGATTAGTACTTAACTGAAGCCGAAGAGCGATCGCGATAGGAAGAGCGACGGGCATCATAGCCATCGCGATCGCGGCCACCACCATCACTACGACTACGGTAGCCACTTTGACCACGTTTGATGGGCTTACCACTATTGTAAGAACCACCATCACCGCGATCGCGACCACTTTCAGGACGGTGAGGCTGTTTGGCCAATACTTGCAGAGCTGCTTGTTCTGCCTTGTCCGATTGCAACTGGGTATAAGCTAGTTGCAAAGCCGCCGCCGCGATCGCTTGGGGATCATATTCTTCCACCAATTGCGAAACCAAAGGCAAAAACGAAGCCAACCTTTCACCAGTCAGAGCTTGATGCATCTGCTCGGTGAAGCGTCCAATCCGACGTTCTTGAATTTGTGCCACATTTGGTAAAGGCTGAGGCGGTAAAGGCATACCTACCTGTTGTTCTAGCTGCCGCAGCTTATAACGTTCCTTCCCAGAAATTAAAGTAATCGCTACACCCTTCTTGCCAGCACGTCCAGTTCGACCGATGCGATGCACATAACGTTCGGGATCATCAGGAATATCCAAGTTAAAGACATGGGTTAAACCATCAATATCCAAACCACGCGCCGCAATATCAGTCGCCACAACCCAGCGTACCTGCTGATTACGGAAACGGCGCAATAAAGCTTCACGCTGAGATTGAGAAAGGTTGCCGTGATACTCATCGACACTATGTCCAGAGGCCTGCAAAATTTCCGTCAACCGACTGGCAGAATCCTTAGTCCGCACAAAAATAATTGCCGAAGCAGGAGCTTCATATTCTAAAACGGGCAGTAAAGCTTCTTCCTTGGTCAGATGATAGGGAACCAGATAAATTTGCTGGTCGATGCGGGTAGGAGTAGAATCTTGAGTCTCAACTTTTACAGTTACTGGAGACTTCAAAAAGTTCTTGACCAAGCGCTTGACCGCAGCAGGCATGGTGGCTGAAAAGAAAGTGCTTTGCTTAGTTGATGGAGTTGTAACCAGAATCTTCTCAACATCTTGAATAAAGCCCATGTTAAGCATTTCGTCTGCTTCATCAAGGACAAACCAAGACAGATTATCTAGTTTCAGTTTGCCGCGCTCCATCAAATCCATCACTCGACCAGGGGTTCCAACCACCACATGAACACCCCGATCCAGTTGTATCATCTGGCGATCAATCGCTGATCCTCCATATACAGTAAGGATTTTAGCGCCTGGCTTAATGTTAAAACTGCGTAAGGCCTGACCAACTTGAATGGCTAATTCACGAGTTGGTGTCAAAATTAAAGCTTGAAGGGAATCGTTGTTGAGATCAATACGTTCTAGAATGGGCAGAGAAAAGGCAGCCGTTTTACCAGTCCCTGTTTGGGCTTGACCTAATACATCGGCTCCTGCCAATAAATGAGGAATTGCTTGTTCTTGAATTGCTGTTGGCTCTGTAAAGCCAATAGATTCAAGTTTGGCAACTCGCGCTTCTGAAATACCGAGAGAAATAAAAGATGAGGGCATGATGATCCTAAGATTTGCAGCAAATTTGTTCTAAGAACAGTTTGCCTATTCTGCCAATCGCACGGGATAAACAATCAGTGAAAAAGCCGAAGGACATCTCTGCCCTAGATTTTAAGCAATTAAGAGAAAGCTTTTGTAAAAAATCTCAGCTTCCAAAGATTAAGATTGCTTTGGATAGTCATGCAATCGGAGAAGTCAGCAAAATGAAATTATGAAGTTTAGTGTATCTAGTATAAACCTATGTTAAAGATTGTAAATAACCTTTTAGTAGATTTGTGTAGATTTATGTCTAGAGATGAATTACAGTGAAGGCAACACATATTTAAAGCAAGAAATTTGCCTTAATGCGTGCCTGAGCGTAAATCCCCTGATATTTGGCAATGGGGATAGATAGAATTGGACGAAATAAATAACAACAAGCGACAAGAGATATATGTCAAATGGCTCGACAGTCTATAGATTGACTCTCAAGAAGTTATGACAGTTGCTCAATTACATTTGCGATCGCATTTGCCAAAAGTTTACTCATCATCTAATAAATTGTGACGAGAGAGTTCTAGTTGATTCCAGAGTTCCTTGATTTGTTGATATGCCTCGACTGGAGATATCTTACCACCTGTTTCAAGACCACAAATCAAGGAGATACGGTTTGTGAATTCTTGTAAGTTGGCATCAAAGGCAGCATTCTGAGGTGTAAATTTGCCTCGATAGCTGGCTATTGGGTTTAAAAACTTATCCTTTTCAGAGTTAGACATTCGTTAATTCCTGCGGTCTGGACAAGTCGAACATTTGTAAATATCGCACAAAAGATGTAGGGGAAGGTGTTTATTTTACAAGCTGTATTTAACAACCTGCCCGACCATTTTAGTTGTTAACAAATTATCTAGGCATCGCTAATCAGAGTGATTTTGCAATTGTATATTGTCCAGTCGTAACTAACTGGCAACAGAGACTTTTTTAAGGGCTAGGGCAAGTCTGGCTTTGCGTCTAGCACCCGTATTGTTGTGCAGTACGCCACGCTTAACGGCACGATCAATCTTACTGTAAGCTAAGGATTGCTTACTATGTACTACTTCTAGGGCTTCGGGGGTTGGATTTGCTTTATAAGCATCTACAGCCTCAAAATAGTTTTTCATTAGGGTCTTGACGGCAGACTTATATGATTTATTATGCAGACGATTACGTTCAGCGATTTGAATACGCTTCTTAGCAGACTTAATATTTGCCACAGTTGATTCCTTGCACGAAATGACATAGTTTAGAGCATCAACTATCTTAAGCATTTCGATTGGATTTTGCAAGTATTAAATTAAGTTGATTAATTTCATCCCTAAACGCCCATGACTTATCTGAATTTTGTATCTTTTTTTGGACTATTTGGTCTGTGCTTTGTGGCTTGGATCTTCTCTGAAGATCGTCGGGTTATTCCTTGGAGAGTAATTATCTGGGGCATTGGTTTGCAGTTGTTACTAGGCTTTCTGATTTTTCAACAGCCACAGACTAGGGATGCCTTGCAATGGTTTAGTAACTTATTAGACGGTATTTTTGCATCTGCCGATACGGGCGCAAGATTTGTATTTGGGCGACTACTAGTGCCACCAACGGGACAAGAACCCTATGTTTTGTTTGCGGCACGTCCTGACGGGACTTGTCCCCCTGGACAAATTTTGTTGGATAACCTGTCTAGTGCGGCGGCAGGGACAGCTAATTACTGTACGACCAATCGTATGTCCTATGTGTTTGCCTTTAGGGCTTTGCCTGCGGTGATCTTTTTCTCTGGTTTCATGGCTTTGCTGGAGAACCTTGGGATTATTCAGAAAATTGTGGAGGTGTTTGCGAAGCTATTTTTCTGGACGATGCGTTTGAGTGGAGCTGAGTCTTTGAGTGGTGCGGCCAATATTTTTGTAGGTATTGAAGCCGCGATCGTGGTTAAGCCCTATTTGCCTAAGATGACTCGTAGTGAACTTTGTGCCATTTTGGCCTGTTGTTTTGGTACGGCTGCTTCTTCCACTTTAGCTATTTATACAAGTTTTCTCCGTCCAGTATTCCCCAATATTTTGGGGCATTTGGTGTCGGCTTCAATTATTGCGATTCCTGCTTGTTTTGTATTGTCAAAAATTCTTGTGCCTGAGACGGGAGTGCCTTTGACAATGGGAGGAATTCCTAAGGAGGAGAAGTCTGTGCCAAAGGATGATGAAGGGGAATTGGAAAATGCTGGTGGGGAGACGATGAAGCGGATGAGTCCTATGGATGCCACGATTATTGGGGCATTGGATGGGCTAAAAATGGCAGCTTCGATCGCGGCGATCCTAATCTTGATTGTGGGCTTAGTGGATTTGATCAATCAAATTTTTGGTTGGTTGGCCACAATTAGTGACATTTTTAAAGTGGTTAATTTGCCCAATATTCAAGGGGCTTTGTTTTATCCTCTTACTTTGTTAACAGGGGTCTCCTTAGAGGATTCTTGGACTGCTTCGGTAATTATTGGTCGTCGTCTGTTGGAGACAGCGATCCCGCCTTATCAGGCTTTGGCTCAAGCGGCTAAAGAGGGCGCGATTAGCGATCGCACAGTGATTATTGTGAGTTATGCATTATCAGGTTTCGCGCACTTAGCATCAGTGGGGATCTTTGTCGGTGGGACGATCGCTTTGATCCCATCTCGCCGCCGTGATATCTCTGATTTAGGTTGGAAAGCTCTCTTTGTCGGTACACTAGCAACCTTGATGATTTCCTGTATTGCAGGGGTTTTTGATGATGGTAGTCCTAGCATATTAGGCGATAAGAAGCCACCACAGGCTCCCACTGCTTCTCCAACTGTTACCCCATCACCTAGTGCATCACCATCACCCGCAGCTACATCTCCTATGCCAAGCCAAAATCCTGCAATCAAAGCTACGCCTGCACCTACTTTGCGATAAAAAATTACGATAGAGTGTATGGAAAATGTTATGTCACGGTGCAGTGGGAAAGAATCATAGACAATCATCAATCGTAAATATAACTTTGTAAATGGTTATATTTTGATAGTTCACAGAACGCAAAAAGTCTTTCAGAGAAAGCTTTTTGCGTTTATTTTTTGCGATGCTTATTGCTCAAATTATGGGGGTTAATAGCTAGATTTTTAGCTAAAAATATAACTTTTATATAACTTTGATATCACTTTTAAGTAACTTCTGGCGGTTGCAACACTATGGGAATCGTTGGATATATATTTCCCAAGAAAGAAAATTTAGCTAGTAAATTTATACATTTATTAGAAAACGTGAATGGCTTCTTAAATGTATAAATTAGGCGAGCTGGATAGTTCAGGTTCTTTTTGACTTTGCTTAACGTCCTATCCGTTGAGATTTGAAAGTTTTTATCCTGAATTGGATATTTGGAGTTCCCGTATTACTCCTACTACTTACTGGAACTCTTGATATATTCCTCAATTCCTTAAATCAGCTCCGACCTTTTCTTTCTTTGTTACCGAGATGTCTATTGAAATACTATAAGAGAGGAAGAAATGACGGGAATTATTGTAAAGGCTGGTCAGGTAAGAGATATTTCTTCTAATGAAGGTAACTTGTTAGCTAATTTTCAACTTAGGCTAAAACAAGGAAAACTTCTGATTGGAAAGTTTCTAGACTTATCTAGGGACGATCGCGATTTTGGTTTTGTGGAAGTTATTCCAAGCTCTGACTCTTGGGACAATGCTTGGTTAAGCAAATATATTATTGGTACAGGCATTAACTTGATTCAAGTTGCTCCTGAGTTGGGTGAGCAAAGTTTGAAGCAATTAGCGAATATTTGTCGTGATTCTGAAGCTCAAGTATTACTGAAGTTGCCTCGAGCCAATGATTTACCACATCGCGAGAAGCCAATTTCTTGGTTGATTAAGCGTGGGCTAGATTGGTTGGCAGCCTTGGTAATTCTCATGCTTTTGAGTCCGATGATGATGATTTTGGCAGTAATCATTGCCATGACTTCTAAGGGTTCTATATTTTTCTATCAATGGCGTGTTGGTGAGCGTGGTCGCCTGTTCCAAATTATCAAATTTCGGACAATGATCTCTGATGCGGAACAGTTGCATCATGCAGTGATGAATGGTCAGACTGGTCTGCATAAGTGTGAGGATGATCCCCGTATTACTTCCGTTGGTCGCTGGATGCGAAAGTATAGCCTTGATGAATTGCCACAGCTTTTTAATGTTTTACGAGGTGAGATGAGCTTAGTTGGCCCACGTCCTTGGGCTTTGTACGATGCTCTCCGCATTAGTGGCAATGGCAAGAGAAGATTAAACGCTCTGCCAGGAGTGACAGGCGCTTGGCAAGTCAGTGCGCGATCGACAATGTTGGATCTTGATGATGTGACTCTTTGCGATCTAAATTACTTGCGTAATTGGAGTATTTGGGCAGATCTCAAAATTCTGTTGATGACTATTCCCAAGGTTTTAGTTGGTTTTGGCGCTCATTAGTTACTAAGGGCATTGCAGAATAGCCATTGAGGTCGCACTTATTGGCCATTCTGCAATGTTCTTAATGTTAAAGTTGGTGCAATCTGGGATGGAGTAGATGTGTAAGAGGTCTATCATCAATTAAATGACTATTGATGATAGCCTGCGCTATCGTGGGAGTAACTCGCCAGTAGTAAAGATTATCAGGAATGATTACTACCATAGGGCCAGAGCCACATAGACCTAGACATCCACAAGCTTCTACAGATACATTGGTCAGGCTGTTGGCGATCGCCTGTTGCTTAAAGATCGCAAGTATCGCCTCTGAACCATCTTTTTTGCAGGTGCGATGCTGACAAATTAATACCTGACGAACTGGATCACCCATAGTGCTTTGCTCCATATTGGTATGCGATCGCCAATATTTGAGAGTATTTGAGAGATTTTGATAACCTATCTAACAATCAAAGTGGGGGATTTGCAATGGTGGAGAACGTAATCACTCACGCTGCCAAGCATCAGCCTCTCTACAGAACCCAATCCCCTTGAGCCAATTACTAAGATATCTGGGTTTTCCTGCTCTGCCACATGGCAAATTACATCCCTTGGTTGACCTGTCTCAATGCGGGTACGACTTTCGACTTGACTCATCGCGCAATTATCCTGAGCTTTTTTCAAGAGGGCTTGACCAGCATTTAAGATTTTACGTTCTAGCTCAATATCGGGTAGTCCCCGCCAACCTACCCAATCTCCAGTTGGCATCATCACTTCAGGTATATAACTACTGAGAGGTTCAACTACGGTGAGTAGAACTACCTCAGCTTGTAGTGGCGCAGCAAGGGCTAACGCCTTGGTAAGGGCATTTTCACTAGCTTGAGAGCCATCTATGGAAACTAAAATTTTCATATCTTTATGGGGGTATTCGCAATTGGTAATTAACTGCTAAAAATTAAAGTAATTAAAGCAATTTACTACTCAACTTAATTACAGCGCCAAATATACTGAAGTTAGTCAACAATTTGATAAATCTTTGCTGTAGTTCATCTCCTGTAATATTTCATGACACGCGACATTTGTATTGGCTTTGTGAACTCGGTGGGTAATACGCCACTCATCAAGATTGAATCTCTATCGGCAGCAACGGGCTGCAATATTCTTGGTAAGGCGGAATTCCTTAATCCGGGAGGTAGTGTAAAGGATCGGGCGGCTTTGTATATGGTATTGGAGGCTGAGAAGGCTGGCCAGTTGCATCGGGGTGGTGTAATTGTAGAGGGGACGGCTGGTAATACGGGAATTGGTTTAACTTTGGTGGCTAATGCTCGCGGTTATCGGAGTGTGATTGTGATGCCGAGTAATCAGTCACAGGAAAAGATTGATTTGCTGAAAACTCTTGGGGCGGAGGTGGAGTTAACTAATCCCGCACCGTTTAGTAATCCTGATAATTATTATCATGTGGCTAGGCGTAGGGCTGAGGAGCTAGAAAATGCTTTTTGGGCTAATCAGTTTGAAAATATGGCTAATTCGGAGGCGCATTATTGCACGACGGCTCCTGAGATCTGGCGACAGTCGGGCGGTGAGTTGGATGGGGTGGTGATGGCTTCGGGGACGGGTGGCACGATTGGTGGTGTGACTGCCTATTTGAAGGAGCAGAATCCCGCGATCGCCACTTACTTAATCGATCCTACAGGTTCGGGTTTATATAGTTACTTGACTACGGGCGAGTTTAAGGCAGAAGGCAATTCGATTACAGAGGGCATTGGCATTAATCGAGCGACTGCTAATTTTAATCGGGCGAAGTTGGATGGAGCTTTTCAAGGAACCGATCAGCAGGTGATTGAAATGGCACATTATCTACTGAAGCATGACGGATTATTTGTGGGAAGTTCGGCGGCTCTCAATGCGGTGGGGGCAGTGAAGTTGGCAAGAAAACTGGGACAGGGACATACGATCGCGACTATTCTTTGTGACGGCGGCGGTAGGTATCAAAGCCGTATGTTTAATCCACAGTGGTTAGCGGAGAAGGGCTTATCGCCTGTGGCAAAGGGATTGGAGTTTATTGATGATTGAGGCTGAAGTGATGACTAAAAAATATCGCTGTATTGGGGTTGGCATTATTTGGGATCGCGATCGCCAACATATTTTGATTGATCGCCGCTTACCAGAAAATGAGTTAGGCGGTTATTGGGAATTTCCAGGTGGCAAGATCGAACCCCATGAAGATGCACCAGCTTGCATCAAACGCGAATTAATGGAGGAACTAGCGATCGAGGTGGCAGTGGGAGATCATTTAATTACGATTGACCATGAATACGAAACATTACGGGTTAAGCTAATTGTCCATCATTGCCAGCACTTAGCAGGTGAACCCCAAACCAATGCTTGCTCCGAAATCCGTTGGGTGAAGGTATCCGAGCTATCGCAATACCAATTACCTGAAGCAAATTATGAAATCGTCAACGCTTTACAGCAACTATCAGATTAACTCTCAATCCCCAATATCTAATTACCAATGCAACCCCTAATTAGTATCATCATGGGCAGTGATTCCGATCTGCCCACCATGCAAGGTGCGATCGCCATCTGTAAGAAATTTCAGATTTCCCACGAAGTTGCTATTATTTCAGCCCATCGCACCCCAGAGCGCATGGTTGAATTTGCCAAAACTGCCCATGAACGAGGTATTAAAGTGATCATTGCTGGGGCAGGTGGAGCCGCCCATTTACCAGGGATGGTGGCAGCCTTGTCACCTTTGCCCGTGATTGGTGTACCTGTATCGACAAAGCAGCTCAGTGGAGTTGATTCTCTTTATTCAATTGTGCAAATGCCCAAGGGTATTCCTGTGGCGACTGTGGCGATCGGTAATGCTGAGAATGCAGGGCTTTTGGCGGTGCAGATTTTGGCAAGTCATGATGCAGACTTATTGGAGGCTGTCATCGCCTATCGGCGATCGCTTGCTGATATGGTCAATGAAAAACAAACCAAGCTAGAAGCGATCGGCTCTGAGCAGTATATAAAAGAGTTCTTAGGCTAAACCAGATGTAAGGGTGCAACGCACCCTTACATGGAATTTGCTACTACATGCGTCCGCGTAACATCTGCGCCATTTCATTGGGCTTAGGCGAGTTTTCCACCGCCGTCTCCTCAGTAATGCGCCCATCTTCATAGAGCTTGTAGAGAGACTGATTCATATTCACCATGCCTTCATAGGTACATTTGGGAATAATCGCCTCAATCTCATCCACTTCGCCACGCTTGATATAGTCGCGCACCGCATCGGTATTAATCATGATTTCATGGGCGGCAGCGCGTTTCCCATCCGTAGTACGCACTAGGGACTGAGCGATAACACCCACGAGAGATTCGGCAACCTGCACCCGCATCGGAGGCTGTTGTTCAGGTTCATAGAGATTGAGAATACGTTCAATGGTCTTAACTGCACTATTTGTGTGCAAAGTACCAAAGACCAAGTGACCAGTTTGCGCCGCCTTGAGCGCTGTATTGACCGTCTCCTTGTCCCGCATTTCCCCAATCAGGATGATATCTGGGTCTTCCCGCAAAGCTGCCTTAAGTGCATTGTCAAACTTCAGTGTGTGGATACCCACTTCCCTTTGTTTGATCAAGGCTTTTTTACTTTGATGCACAAATTCAATGGGATCTTCAATGGAAATCAAATGTTTTTGCATTTCCGTATTGATAAAGTCCACCATGGCAGCTAGGGTTGTTGACTTACCTGAACCCGTTGGACCTGTTACGAGGATAAGACCTTTGTGGGTGTAGCATAGCTCGCGGAATACTTCGGGTAAACCCAACTGATCAATTGACAAAATTTTCAAAGGAATCAGTCGCAGTACCATCGCTGGCCCCCGCAGAGAATCAAAAATATTGATCCGACAACGGGCAAATTCGTACTGGGTGGCTCCATCAAACTCTAAGGTGTCCCGAAATTGCTGGATTTGTTTGTCATCCATAATTTCGGTAAGCCATGTATCAAAAGTGGGGCGATCGGGAACAGGATACTGTTCTTGCGTCACCATTAAGCCACGACTACGGAACCTTACAGGCTCGTTCACACCAGCATGAATATCTGAACAGCCTTGTTCGTGGGCATCTTTAACAATTTGAGCAAGGGTGGGCTGGCCTGTAGAACGCTGCAAAATTGACGGGACACCAATACCAGGTAAGTTTGGAGGCGGACCTGGACGGATAGGCGGACGGGGATTAGGAGGAGGCGGTACGCTAGTGACTTGAGTATCTGTTGGTATCGACATTTGGGCTTGACGGGCGGCCGCCGCAGCTCTTGCCTGTTGCGCCTGTTGCATCTTCGCCTGCTGCATCTTCGCTAACTGCGCTTGCTGTGCCGCTTGAGCTTGAGCTGCTGTTGGATTGGGGACAGCACTTCGAGCTTGAGCCTGTTGAGGATTAGGAGGGTTGACGGGGGGTGGTGCGCTAGGGTTGCGGGGTGGTTGCGATGGCACACTACCGCCAGAGGATGGAGGTACGGGAGGCATCCCTGATTGCGTCATAAGTGAACCTCTTTAGTTGGTTAAAGGTTATTGTATAGCGGCTCTACCATTTCTTCTTCAGCTTTATACCAAAACTAGAAATGGCAACGCCATTTTTAGTTTTAAAAACTTTGACTGAGTTTAGTTTTCAATTTACAAGAGTGTCATCACACTTTTGCGAATTGGTATTGGATGTGATGCTGTGAAGATGATGCGCTTTTGATTGCTTATTTTAGTATTTATTTTGCAGTGGTGATCTGGAGATCGCCAAATTATGTAATTTTGACGAAAAATAACCAACTCTGCCACTTCTTAGGCTAAAAATATATTAGCTGTTGTAAATACTATCCTCAAATAATTAATGAATATTCTTAGTGCCCTGCGATCTAAACCAATCGCGGATAGCAAGAAAGATGCCAAGCCATCTACTACTAAACAAACTAAAGGCATCGAAATTAAGTCCCAGCGAGAATTGGACTACATGCGTGAATCCTCTCGAATTGTGGCAACCGTACTGAAGGAAATCTCAGAAATGATTGCTCCAGGTATGACGACCATGGATCTTGATGCCCATGCGGAGAAGCGCATTCGTGAGATGGGTGCTGTACCTAGTTTTAAGGGTTATTGTGGTTTTCCTGCCAGTATTTGTTCTAGTATCAACCATGAAGTTGTGCATGGTATTCCTAGCGCTAAGAAGGTAATTAAGTTAGGGGATGTGGTCAAGATTGATACAGGTGCGTATAAGAATGGCTTTCATGGGGACTCCTGCATTACGATTATGGTGGGTAATGTGAGTGAGAAGGCAGCTAAATTGGTGCGGGTGGCTGAGGAGGCTTTATACAAAGGTATTGAGCAGGTGAAGCCAGGCAACTGTATGCTTGATTTGGCTGGCGCTATCGAAGATCATGTGAAGTCCAATGGTTTTTCAGTGGTTGAAGATTTTACTGGTCATGGGGTGGGGCGTAATCTGCATGAGGAGCCTTCGGTGTTTAATTTCCGTACCTATCAATTGCCTAATGTGCGGTTTCGTCCTGGAATGACCTTGGCGATCGAACCTATTGTTAATGCTGGTAATAAGCGGGTACGAATTTTGGCGGATAAGTGGACAGCCGTAACGGTGGATAACCAACTTTCGGCTCAGTTTGAGCATACAGTGTTGGTGACAGAGACAGGTTACGAGATTTTTACCGATCGCACTAAGGTGTAGGCAAATTATTAATCGACCTAAAACCCTTGCTGGTTTTGGTAATTCACAGAAGTTTGACTAGACTTCTGTGAATTGTTATTACATATGATTTTCGGTGATTAGAGTCTTAGCAACTATGCAAACTATCTTTTTGGCTGGGGCAAGCCGTGGTGTGGGTCGCGAAATTGCCAAATTATTGTTAGAGAATGAACCGCCATCGGTGCGTTTGCGGGTTTTACTTCGCAACCCGACCTATACGGTGGAGCTTGAAGCGATCGGTGCGGAGGTCGTTATGGGTGATGCTTTAAATTTGGCAGATCTAGAGTCGGCAATGCTCAAAGGTGGCAACATTGATACAGTGATTACGACTATGGGTGGTTTGCCGAGCGATCGCGGTGGGCGAGCAGACTGCGAAGGCAATCAAAACCTAATTGACGTGGCTGTTAAGGCAGGAGTCAAACGGTTTATTATGGTGTCTTCAATTGGTACTGGTGATAGTGTGGTGGCAGTGTCGCCACAGGTATTGCAGGCATTGGGGCCAATTCTTCAGGAAAAGGAAAAAGCGGAACAGCATTTAATCGCTAGTGGGTTGACCTATACGATTGTGCGTCCAGGAGGTCTGAAGTCTGAGCCAGCAACAGGTAATGCTGTTTTAACTGAGGATATCCATGTGGCGGGAATTATTCATCGGGCAGATGTGGCAAGGCTAGTTTGTGATTGTTTGCGGTCAGAGCGTGCCAACAATAAAATATTTTCGGCAGTTGATCGCCAGATGTTGTTTAAACCTCTAGAATTTGCGATAGTTGATTTGGCGGAACAATAGGATTACCTATGCAAGAATATGTTGTCCAAAGAGGAGATACGTTATCAGCGATCGCGAGGCGCTTTTTAGGAGCCAATGCAAGCTGGCAGGAGCTTGCGCGTATCAACAATATTTCCAATCCTTCTAGCTTACAGGTGGGGCAGAGGCTCAGGATTCCCACCAATACGCCAATTAATCAGCCTAATGTGCCGAGCAACCCCAACGTTCCTAGTGCCTCAGAAGTTGTGATGGTACGCAATACTTTGCAAGGCGTTTTTCCCCCTAACAAAACTCCTATTTCCTTTACTAAAGTCGGTGATGATGTCATTGCCAAACTCCTAAATACGGGACAACAGGAGAATTTTGCGAAGGCAAGGGCGGCGGGTCTGTATCGCATTGGGGTATTTAAGGTCAGCGATTTTATTAACTTTGGTGCGACACTTTTACAACAGATTAGTTTAAGTAGATCTGAAGCTAGTATAATTCGGGTCATTTCTGCCAATGAAGGTAGCCTTGATGCCATTAATACTTGGGATAGTCAATATTTGAGTTTTGGGATTTTCCAATGGACTTTAGGCAGCGCAGGGCAGCAGGGAGAGTTGCCTGCTTTTTTGGCAAATGTGAAGAGACGATATCCTAGTGAGTTTCAATATTATTTTGGTCAATTTGGCATTGACGTGGTCTCTTGGGATGGTGTCACTGGCTGGATGTCGCTAAATGGCAATCGTTTGGTGAGCGATGCGGATAAGAATATTATGCGCCAACCCCTTTGGGCATTGAGATTTGCGATCGCAGGTATGGATGCAGTTGTGCAGTCTGTGCAAATACTTCATGCTGTATCACGACTTGATCGCTTTTATTTCACACCGATGCAGGCGTTGGGTGGCTATGCTCTTTCGCAATTACTCAATTCTGAGTATGCGGTGGCTTTGATCCTTGATCATCATGTCAATCGTCCTAGTCATGTGGTTGGTTGTGTTGCTGATGCGATCGCTCAAGCCCGATTGACACCAGCCCAAATTGCTCAAGGCTCAGGTGATTTGGAGTTAACGATCCTGCAATCCTATTTAAATTTGCGTGATACTTACGGAGGATCATCCGCCATGACCAAATCCCGTGAGAGGGCTAATCAGGCGGCTCAGTTAGTTAACGCTGGGGTGATTTCGTCACGCCGATTTTCCTTTCAATCCAATCGCCAAGGACGGTTTGTTTGATAGAGTTGCTCTATTGTGTTGAGGATAAAATTCCCCCTATGAATGAAAACCTTTCCCCTAGTCTAAATAAGCCGATCCTGAATGCTTCTAATATTGTGGCGGGATATGTGGAGGGTGTAGACATTCTACAAGGGGCAAATCTGGTGGTCTATGATGGCGAACTAGTCACGGTGATTGGTTCCAATGGTGCAGGAAAATCTACCTTTGCCAAGGCGATTTTTGGACTTGTGCCTGTGCGATCGGGGGAAATTCTATTTGGCGATCGCCCGATTACAGGACTCACCCCAGAAGCTATTGTGCGCCTTGGCATCAGCTATGTACCTCAAATCGCCAATGTGTTTCCGTCCTTGAGTGTGGCCGACAACTTGGAAATGGGAGCCTACATCCGCCAAGGTAATCTACAAGCTCTCAAAGATAAAATCTATGACATTTTCCCTGTACTCTCTAAGCGTCGTCAGCAAAGGGCGGGAACCCTATCGGGTGGCGAGAGGCAAATGCTGGCAATGGGGCGAGCTTTGATGCTAGAGCCAAAACTTTTGATCTTAGATGAACCTTCGGCGGCACTTTCCCCAATCTTAGTACAGGATATTTTTAATCTCATTCAATCAATTAATCAATCAGGAACTTCGATTATTTTGGTAGAGCAAAATGCCAGAAAGGCTCTAGCGATCGCTGATCGTGGTTATGTGATGCATTTGGGCAAAGATGAATTTACAGGCAAGGGTATTGATTTATTAAACGATCCTGAAGTTGCAGAACTGTATTTAGGGGTTGGCAACTTTGGTAAAGGTCAGGGTTAGAGTATGTTTGAGTAAGTAGAATGAAACAATTAGAGGCAGAACATGGCGACAGGAGCAGCATTTGCACCTAGTGAATTATCTCAGGCGCAGACCTATTTGCAGCAGTTGGGACTGTATGACGGTGATATTGATGGCATTTATGGCAAACTTTCAGAAGCTGCCTTTGTGCAGTTTGCCGATGCGCTGAATATCGACACTATCTTAGATGCCCGATCGCGATCGGCTACCAATAACCTTTTGCAAATGCCTGCGGTCGTCCGCCACCTATTGCAAGTACAAGACAATAGCGATCGCCTCCTGCAAAAATTTACTAATTCACAACGTATTTTTGTGAATATGGGTCAAGCAGATGCTAATCATTTGGGTTTTCTAGATCGCGGATTGCATGGTAGTACCGCAGGATCAGTCAAAGAATTGCCCAATCGTAATTTTGCCGCCTCACCTTTGTTGGGGCATGTGCCAAGCTATGCTAACAGATTGGCGCAATTGCCTGATGGCGTTAATGTGCAGACCTATGGCGAAGTTGCCATGCTTGCAGGAACACAGATCCGCGTGCGCTTCCGACCTTACCCAAAACTAGGCGAAGTACCGTTTATTGAGAATATTGGTCTAGAATTTCTTGATTCCAGCATTCAAGAAGCCTGCATTTGTATCGGTACGGTGGTGAATGGTCAAATATTCTCCCGTTGGCTAGGACGCAATCCTCTACGAAATGTGCAGTTTTGGAGTTCCACAAAAATTATTCCCCTGCTCCATACCATCAGTGCTGCCAATCGTATTAACCCTCAGCAACCGATCGCCAATTGCTATATTGCCGATCCCCTAAAAAAGAAACCTGCCCATACTTTTTTAGAACTGGCGCAGCGCATCTGCGGATATTATGAAACCGCCGACTTAACTTCTAACGGTCTAGCAGCCATGTTTAAGCAATTTACTACCCCTGAAAATCTGCAAACATGGCTTAAACAAATTACAGGTAATCAAAACCTTACATTTTTGGGGCGTTATGGCATTGATCCCTATATCAGGCAACCCTTTCTACATGATCCCAGTGGTCAAGAATTAGTTGCTGGGACTGATAAATTACACGAAGGCGATAATCTCATTTCTGCCTATGATCTCACGCGCATTGTCACTCAACTGGCATGGCATCGCCATTTACCACCGACTGTGCGTATCCCTGCGGCTCAATGGCATAGCCTTAGTGCCTTAATTGATGCGATGGCTCATGATACCGCTAGATATGTAGATGTGGCGATCGCTTCTCTAGGTCTGACCTATATGATCAGTGAGCCAGTTGTCATTTCTAAAATGGGCTTTGGCTATAGTAACCTGCGTCAACGTACTGAACTAACCTACACCGCCCATGTTCAATTTATTGATCACCTAGCCGCTAATCAAAATATGCCTACGTCCAAATTTCGTTCTATCGGCATCACCCTAAGATCAGCCCTTGATTTGAAGGATATCAAACAAGAAGCTTTAGAAATTGATGCAAGGATGGCTGCCACTGTTACTGAAATTTTGCGTAGAATTATTACTGAGGAATTAATCTAACTCTCTTGATCGCACTTTATCGCAATCTCTGATGCACGACAGATGCACGACACAATGCAAGGAAAGAAAACATTATCAGCCGTTGGACTATGGTGGCGATGGGTCTTAGCGACTATTGTGGGTGCATTATTGGGCTATCCCCTCGCGATCGCCGCTTGCTTGGCAGGATTTCATTACTTAGGAGATCAACTCGTCAAGGGTGGTGTTTGCTTTTCGGGCTTCGGTAGCTTGAACTGTACTGTATCCACCGCTATAGTCGTGGGTGCGATTGTCGCTGGTTTGTTTGTCGGTCTTGCCCAATATATGGTACTGAGGCAGATGATCAAATCATCACGGTGGTGGATCTTAGCGAGTACCTTTGGTTGGACTTGGGTAGGCTTTACGGCTACTAACTTGGCCTATACACCGCAATTTGGATTTGCCATTAATGCTGATGGGTCGATTTCTGAAGGAAATCTTGAGGCAAGGTTGCCCATCTTATTGATAAATTGCCTATGGTTACTTGCCGCAGGTGCATTGCTAGGGGTACTGCAAACCCTAGTTATTCGTAATGGCGTGCATCATGGTACTGTCAAACGCCATGCAGCTTGGTGGATTGCCGTTAATGGGGCTATGACTATATTTATGGCGATCGCGATTATGGCAATTTTTCGAGGCAAAGGTAGCTTATTTAATATGCTGATCTTTTTTGTGGAATTTACGCCTTTCTATGCCACTATTAGCGCCGCCGCCCTCGCTAAAATGCGCTTACATAGAGAGAGTCACCCTATATAACCAAAGTTTTGATATGGGGATGGACATGAGGACATGATATGTTCATTGAATTAATGAAATTTTGTTCGCTCGATACTATTTGTTTGATTTAAAGCTATGCAAACTGACCAAACTCTGTCTGAGTTAGGAATGGAGGTCGATCGCCGTCGTAATTTTGCGATTATCTCTCACCCTGACGCGGGTAAAACCACCCTCACAGAAAAACTATTACTATACGGCGGTGCGATCCAAGAAGCGGGGGCTGTCAAAGCAAAGCGATCGCAACGAAGTGCCACCTCCGACTGGATGGAAATGGAGCAACAGCGTGGTATCTCCATTACTTCAACCGTCATGCAATTTGAATATCATCAACATTTACTAAACTTGCTGGATACTCCCGGACACCAAGACTTTAGTGAAGATACCTATCGCACCCTTGCGGCCGCCGATAATGCGGTAATGTTAATTGATGCCGCCAAGGGCTTGGAAACGCAAACACGCAAGCTATTTGAAGTTTGCCGTATGCGATCGCTACCCATTTTTACCTTTATCAACAAGCTGGATCGTCCCAGCATGACTCCCTTAGAGTTAATTGACGAAATTGAACAAGAATTAGGTCTTCGTACCTATGTGGTCAATTGGCCCATCGGCACGGGTGATCAATTTCAAGGAGTCTATGATCGCCGTCAACAGCGCATTCATCTATTCCAAAAAACTGGCTCCCATGGTAGCCAAAAGGCAGCAAATACGGTCATTGCCCTCGATCAAGCCAAGGATCTGATCGATGCTAACCTGTACGCTCAACTTCTAGAAGATCTGGAACTCCTTGATGGCATTGGCGAAGAACTAGACTTAAGTGCAATTCATCGAGGTAAGGTTACACCCGTATTTTTTGGCAGCGCCATGAATAATTTTGGTGTGGAGCTATTTCTTGAAGCTTTTCTTGAATATGCCCTCAAACCCACCGTATATCAGAGCGATCGCGGTAAAGTCTTACCCACCGATCCCGAATTCTCGGGCTTTGTTTTCAAGCTGCAAGCTAACATGGATCCAAAACATCGCGATCGCATTGCCTTTTTGCGAGTTTGCTCAGGTAAATTTGAAAAGGATATGGTTGTTACCCATGCTCGCACGGGTAAACAGATGCGCCTATCGCGTCCCCAAAAACTATTTGCTCAAGATCGCGAAACGGTGGAAACTGCCTATGCTGGCGATGTAGTTGGCTTAAATAATCCTGGCAGTTTTGTAATTGGTGACACGGTTTGTGTTGGTTCAAAACGGCGCTATCCCAATATTCCCTCCTTCTCGCCTGAACTATTCGCATACCTCAGAAATACAGATCCCGCTAAATACAAAAGCTTTAACAAAGGGGTATCTGAGTTACAGGAAGAAGGAGCAGTGCAAATTCTCAACTCCATCGATGAAAGTAAACGCGATCCTGTGCTTGCTGCCGTGGGACAACTGCAATTTGAAGTGGTACAGTTTCGCCTTGCCCAAGAATACGGGGTGGAAACCTATTTAGATATGCTGCCTTATTCCGTAGCGAGATGGGTCGTCGATGGATGGGATGCCCTCGAAAATGCAGGACGCTTATTTAATACCTTTGTGGTTAAAGACCGATGGGAGCAACCCGTACTGCTATTTAAGAATCAATGGAATCTAGAGCAAGTCAAGTCTGATCATCCTGATTTGGCCTTAAGCCCTATTTCTATTCCGCCATCCGCATAGATTAAACTCAGTTCAATCTATCCCAAAACATCGCATCAACTAAGCGATCGCCACCCACCTTGCGCCCCAACTGCGAATGGATGCCTGCCAATATCAAAGTTAGTGGTACAGCCATGAAATGCGTAATTCTAATCGCGTCCCATCCTCCAAAGCTATCCACTATCACAGCAAATTGAGCAGGCTTATACATCCCCAAACCAGAATAGATAGACAGCAATAAAAGTGGTATCAGAATCGTGTAGGTGATGCGATGCCAAGCATAGTTTTTGCGTTTCACATTTTGGCTGATCAGTAATGCCTTGATGTCCTTATTATTCATGTAGTGATGTTGCCACCGTTTGGTAATCAGTACATAAATGCCATACCACAGTAGATTTAGAGAAAATATCCACATGCTGGCAAAATGCCAATGTCTTCCCCCAGCTAACCATCCTCCTAAGCCAAAAATTGCAGGAATATGAATACCACTACGTCCTCCGAAAACAGGATTAGCATTGTAGATCTGCAATCCACTGGTGATCATCAGAAATAAGCTTACTAGTCCTACCCAATGGAAAATTCTGACAGCTAAGGGATGAGTTGGCGATCGCATAATTTTTTGTAAAAACGTAATAAAAAAAGAGCAGATACACTGCTCTTCTATATGTTAACGAAGATCCAAACAACTTGGTTTGAGCCTTAACAATGCCAATCCTAACTAGTTCTTAGGAGACTCAGTAGGCTTAGGAGCTTCTTTAGTCATTGCTCCATCCTTGGGAGCTTCTTTGGTCATAGCTCCGTCCTTAGGAGCTTCTTTGGTCATTGCTCCATCCTTAGGAGCTTCTTTGGTCATAGCTCCGTCCTTAGGAGCTTCTTTGGTTGATGCGTCAGGAGATTTGGTGGGCGCAGGAGAGGTAGTCGCGGCTGGAGTTGTTGGCGCAGGGGAAGTAGTCGCGGCTGGGGTTGTTGGCGCAGGAGAAGTAGTTGCGGCTGGGGTTGTTGCGGCAGGAGTTGAAGTTGGTGCTGGGGTTTCTCCTCCACAGGATGCTAAACCAGCAGCAGATAAGGTTAAACCAGCAATAATCAAAAGAGCCTTGAATTTCATAGTTGTTTAGTTTGGGTCTGTTTTATTTAGTAAAAATTAAGTTTACTGTTGTATTTGCTTTTAGGGTTTTTGTGATGTAATTGTCGCGATCGCGTGGAGGAGCTTGCGTACAATTACTCATGACGCATATTCTATGTTAAGTATTGGTTCATTAATAGTTTAATTTTTGTCAATTTGTAATTTGTATAACTTACTTACGGCAAAATCTAGGCAAAAGCTTTACGGAATAAGGCAATGCTAGAAAATACACCTATAAGAATTATTGAACTATTACAGCTTTTTGTCAGAGATGGCTATGCTGCAAGCCTTGATCTCTCTAGCCATGCTGAAGTTTGGCCTGATCTGCAAACAGATCTACATCAATGTGCATATTGCTTTAAAGGGTTAGTTAGTGATATTGAAGGAGACCTTTTGTCCCATGAAATGATCTATCAGCGATCGCAACTGATGGGGCTAGTGCATAGAGATGTATCGAAATTGCTAGAGCAGCAGCAAATTCAACTTGTATCACCTTCGTTAATAAATTTACTACTTTGGTATTACTGGCTTCCCCTCGCCCAAAGCTTGGCATTGCGTCATAACCAACTGCAACGCCCCCTGATTCAAGGACTGTTAGGCGGTCAAGGCACAGGCAAAACCACCCTTGGGGCAATCCTGACAATTATTTTTCGGCACTTAGGCAAAAGCTTTAGAAGTATCTCCCTTGACGATTTTTATAAAACCTATGCAGAACGTCAGAAATTGCGCGATCGCCGTCCTGCCCTAATTTGGCGCGGCCCTCCTAGTACCCACGACATTAACCTATGTGAACAGGTTTTACAGCAAATCAGCAATCCGCAAACTCGTCAAATTACTATCCCTCGCTTTGATAAATCCTTGCACTGTGGGGCAGGCGATCGCATTGCGTCAGAAAGTTGCGATCGACCAGACATCACTTTGTTTGAAGGGTGGTTTGTGGGAATGCGACCTCTACCTATCTCAGCCTTTCGTAAACTTATACCGCCAATCCTTTCTGAAAGCGATCAGCAATATGCCCTTGACTGCAACGCCGAACTTGATAACTATACAAAGCTATGGGATTACCTAGATAGCTTAATCGTCCTGATCCCAGAACAATACGAATACAGCTTAGAATGGCGCATTGAAGCCGAACATAAACTCATCGCTAATACCAATCGCCAAGCCATGAGTGATGCGGAAATCACTGAATTTGTTGAATATTTTTGGAAAGCTTTGCACCCTGAACTATTTTGGCCTCCTCTCATCAGTCCTGAATATTCCTGCCCCTCCTTCAAAAGCTTGGGCGCAGATTTAGTAATTCGGATCGCGCGATCGCACCTACCACAAAGGATTTATTTTCCTAAACATACCTAAATCGCCTCTAAAAATCTTGACTGGTTTAGCTTTTTTACAGGGGTTTGTATTTGTCCTAACCACAAAACTGGACTATGATGCTACAAATTAAATATCCTGATTAAAACTGATTACACCAAATCAAACCTAAACAAACTAAACCAAAATATTTGCTTAAACTTACCTAGTCTTAGGTATTTTGGGTGAATATCCAGTTCAGGATCAACTATCATAAATTAAAATAAAGAATCGTTAAGATCTTACTTACTACATAAATTAAGGAACATTTGCAATGGGATTACCCTGGTATCGAGTGCATACAGTTCTCCTAAATGACCCAGGAAGACTGATCGCCACGCACCTGATGCACACCTCTCTCGTAGCAGGTTGGGCAGGCTCGATGGCACTATACGAGTTAGCAATTTTTGATCCTAGTGACCCTGTACTAAACCCCATGTGGCGGCAAGGCATGTTTGTCATGCCCTTTATGACCCGTCTGGGTATTACCAACTCATGGAGTGGTTGGACAATTACAGGTGAACAGGTCGCAGACCCCGGCTTCTGGTCGTTTGAAGGTGTTGCTTTGGCACACATCGTTCTTTCTGGTCTTCTCTTCCTTGCCGCTATTTGGCACTGGGTAAATTGGGACCTAGAACTATTTAGAGATCCTCGCACAGGTGAACCAGCCTTGGACTTGCCCAAGATGTTCGGTATTCACCTATTTCTATCTGGCTTACTTTGCTTTGGCTTCGGTGCATTTCACCAAACTGGACTCTTTGGCCCCGGTATGTGGGTATCCGATGCCTACGGTTTGACAGGTCACGTTGCACCTGTTGCTCCTGAATGGGGACCTAATGGATTTAACCCCTTTAACGCAGGTGGCATTGTCGCTCACCACATCGCCGCAGGTATCGTTGGTATTATTGCTGGCCTATTTCATTTGACCGTTCGTCCACCAGAGCGCTTATACAAAGCTCTGAGAATGGGAAATATTGAAACCGTTCTCTCTAGCAGTATTGCTGCGGTTTTCTTTGCCGCTTTCGTAGTTGCAGGAACCATGTGGTACGGCTCGGCAGCAACTCCCATCGAGCTATTTGGCCCTACCCGTTATCAATGGGATAGCAGCTCGTTCCAACAGGAAATCTCTCGCCGAGTTCAAGCTGGCATCAATGCTGGTTTAACTGAGCAACAAGCTTGGGCTAAGATTCCAGACAAACTAGCTTTCTATGACTATGTTGGTAATAGCCCTGCTAAGGGTGGTTTGTTCCGTGTTGGCCCAATGAATAACGGTGATGGTATTGCCCAAGGTTGGCAAGGACATCCTGTATTCAAAGATAAAGAAGGTCGTGAGTTGAGCGTTCGCCGTCTCCCTAACTTCTTTGAAACCTTCCCTGTGGTGCTTCAAGATCAAGATGGAATTGTGCGTGCAGACATTCCTTTCCGTCGTGCTGAGTCTAAGTACAGCGTTGAGCAAACTGGCGTAACCGTTTCCTTCTTTGGTGGTCAGCTAGATGGCAAGACCTTTACTGATGCACCCAATGTCAAGAAATATGCACGTCAAGCTCAGTTAGGCGAGATCTTTGAATTTGATCAAGAAACTAACAAGTCTGATGGTGTTTTCCGTACTAGCCCTCGTGGTTGGTTTACCTTTGGTCATGCTGTGTTTGCTTTGTTCTTCTTCTTTGGGCATATCTGGCATGGTGCGCGTACTCTCTTCCGCGACGTGTTTGCGGGTGTTGACCCTGATCTTAGCGAAGAGCAGGTTGAATGGGGAGCATTCCAAAAGGTTGGTGACAAAACTACTCGTGTTAAGGCATAAAATTCAATGGAAGCTATTACCTACACTCTAATTTTTGCTTGTTTGATCGGTTTATTCTTCTTTGCGATCTTTTTCCGCGAACCTCCCAAGGTTGAGTCTAAGCAAAAGAAGTAGTTTATAAACCGCGTAATCTGTATTGTGACTGTTGCTAATTTTGTCAAGTACTTATCTTCTTGACTAGTTTTTGTCCAGTTGTATTCATAAAAAAAGTCCACTATGTGGACTTTTTTTATGGGGCGGTATGGACGCTCATTATTAAAAAAAGTATTAAGAAAAGCTAGAGACTGGTCTAGGTTATTTAAAAAACCCTGTTAATATATTAAGTAATAATAATTTACATAACTTTTTAAGATACTTTGTTTTTAAGTCCTGACAAGGTTAAGGTACAGGAGCGCTCCCTAGAAAGTCCTAGATTGACTGTTCAGGGTTTTCCTTTAACTGGCATTAAGTTAGCGTTCCCTCATAATTTATCGCAGCAATTTTTGGCGATCGCGTCATTGATGCAGCATTGGCGTGTTTGGTTTGCGTCTTTGTTTTTGGTATCTGTTCCTGTGTTTGTGGAAGCTCCCCTTGTGCGCTATGCACCTTGGCTGAGTCTCATTTTGACTGTGGGTTGGCTGGCGATCGCTAAGCACTGGCAAGAGGATGCTAAATCTCAATTGTGGGGCAGCTTAATTTGGGGATTTAGTCTTACTTGGTTGTGTGGTTCTCTGTACTGGGGATGGTTGCGATGGGAGCCGGCCTATCATGTTCCTATGGAAGCCTTAGCTTTGCCTTGGGCAATCTGGGGATTGAGCCGTTCCGCTTATCGGGTGGGTAGTTGGTTTTATCTTGGCTCTTTGCTTGGCACTGCCATTACAGACTTATATTTTTATATCACCCATCTATTTCCCCATTGGCAAGCTTTGATGTTGGTGGAATCTGATGTGAGTCTAGGCAGCCTGATTTTAAAAGATGCTTTAGCTTTGGTTGAGACTCCTTGGGGAATGACATGGGCTTGCATTTTGGCGGCTTTGTTATTAATGACTGGTAATCAGGCAATGCGATCGCCAAGTCAACATTATTGGGCGTTTGCAGGTGCTGTATTAGGCACAATTTTTGTGGATTTACTGTTTTTTAGTTTTGCGGTACTTGGCTAAACTTAACTTTGTCAATGGCTACAAAAATTTTAATTTTGTAATTGATCAAGTTTTAGTGAACGCTATTGGGCAAAAACTGATAAACTGCAAACGCTCAAAGTTCTGAAGACACCAGTAGCAATATGGGTAAGGTATTTATCTCCGCAGGGCATAGTGGTTTTGAAGGATCATTTCGTGATGCTAGTGATGGCGTGATTGAAGCGGCGGAACTAATTGCAGCAAGGGATTTGCTCGTGGCCGAGCTAAGATCGCGAGGTGTGGCGATCGCGATGCCCAGTGAAGATCTCAGTCTCAATGAAGCGATCGATTGGATTAATGCTAGAGCTACCCGACAGGATGTTGCTTTATGCCTGAATATTGATGTGGTCAATACGCCCGAATTACGGGGAACAACTGCCTTTTATATTACTCACAATGCTTTACGCAAACGTCAAGCTGAAGTTATTACTAATGCTGTGACTAAACGGGTTCCTGAAATTACTAATCGTGGTGCTAAGGGAGATACGATCGCTTGTCTTGGTCATCTCAGTTTTTGTCGTCAATTACTAATTCCCTCTATTGTCCTTGAGCTAAACTTTGCAAATAATACTCAAGATCGCTTGTTGATGCAGACCAGAAGGAGAGATTACGTCATTGGCATTGCCGACGGACTACAAGCATGGCTCTATGAAACTGCTTCTACAATGCCCGCCTTAGCAGCAGGTTCTAGTCGTTTAACGATTAATGCTAAACAAATTTCCTATCCTGAAATTAATATCAATCTCAACGGTCAAGGCTATGCGGAGAGAGGCATTATGGTGTCAGGTAATGTGTTTGTTCCTGCCGATCTAGTTGACCGACTGGGCTTAGATCTAAATTTAATTCCTATCAACTGTCGAATGCGCTATCAAAGCATTGTCTATGTGCAGGCGATCGCTTTGCGAGAACTCAATGTTTCTATTAATTGGGATAGTGCTATTCGCACTCTCTTTTTGAAGACCATTTTTAAGGTTTATATTGGACAAATCGATCAAATCATGGGCTTAGGCAATACATCAGAAGTGCAACTAATGATGTTTCTTAAAAATAACAATGAAGTCGCCCTGATTAATCATGGAGAGTTGCCCCATCTATATCGCGAAGAAGCGGAAATTGAAGGGGTAAACCATGATGTTGCTTTTTGTCAGATGTGTGTTGAGACGAGCTTTTTACGATTTGGGAAGGGGATTGAGCCTGAGCAAAATAACTTTGCTAGTTTAGGATCAGCGATCGCCAATACAGATGGCAAAATTGGCGCTAGTTTTTCCGATCAGCGCATGGGCGTTAGAGCGCATATTCAACAGCTCAAGGCCTACGCTAGTAATGCCCCACTATTTCAACCTGTAGTTGCTCCTAGATATAACCTAGTTTCGAGGGGCGTAGCTCCTGCATTGCGTGATTTAACTGGGCGCTGGTCGATCGATCCTCTTTATGACCGCAAGATCCTTGCGTTAATACGCCGTCTCTATGAATCCGCAGGAATTTTCTAGTTTTATTATTTTTATTTTAGTTCTAATTTCTATGGACTAACTGCTTAAGGGTTGATAGCAACTCCTGCTCTCGATAGGGCTTACTAAAATAGGCCGTTGCCCCCAGATCTAGGGCTAACTTTTGATCATTTTCATTGTTTCTTGCTGTCAGTACAATAATTGGCAAATTTTTGAATGAATCGTCAGACCGCACATTAGAAAGGAACTTAAACCCATCCATCTGTGGCATTTCTAAATCGGTAATAACTAGATCAATATCTAAGCCTAGTTCTTGACGGGACTTGAGTAAGGCGATCGCATCTGCGCCATCCTGAGATTGTTCCGTTACAAAACCAGACTTGTTTAGGGTCATCGCCAGGTAGCGGCGGACATTTGCGGAAGATTCGACAATCAGTACTTTCACGGGACGGCTTGCCGAGTTACCGTTCTTGGGTAAATGTTCGGTTTGAGATGGATCAGCACTATTGCCAAAGAAATCAGACAGACTGGTAAGGGAATTGATGGGATTATTGATGGGGCTGACTTCTGCGCCTAAGGCTTGACTAGATTGATCTTCATCGGCGAAGGATGTATGACCAGTATTTTGTGATAGCTGAGAAGTTGATACAGAATGTATCGGCTCAAGATTTCCTAATTCCTGCATACTAACTTCATGACAGTTAATTATGGGAACTGCTTGTCCTGTACCCAATACCACCACATCAGCAAACATATTGGGTAAAGCAATATCACCTTCTAATTTTTGAATGATGCCGTCTTGATGTCCCCAGCAAGCATCTACCTCTAAAGCAAATAGGTCTTGCTGATTTTGGATAACTAACCATGCGGCAGTTGTTCCATCAAAAATGGTCTCCGTTCGACTTGGTAAAATCGATCGCAAATTATCTTTACCAATATGATGCACACAGTTCATTCGTAGCGTACTATCAAGATTAATGATAGGTAGTTTGCGATCGCGCCAAAGTAGATATTTGCGATTATTTTCCCCATAACTCACTAAATGGGATGCTCTTGAACTTGATAAAACTTCTAAAATAATTTTACTGGGGACAGCCAAGCATATTTGGTTAATGGACACCAGTACAATCTTGAGTAAGGAGCGTAGGTTTGGTAAGGAAATTGTAAATCTTTGACGCTCTTCCGTGTCATTAACAATAGTTATGTCCTTGAATCCAGAATTGTGTAGATAATTGCGAATATCATTGCAAAGTATTTGCTCCCTTTCCCAAAGCCAATGATCATCAGTTCGCCCATCATCATCTAACTTAAGCTCAATGCGATCGTTAGACTGCGTAACAATTATTTGAATTTTTCCCTGTGGTGATTTGCCCTGTTGTACTCGCTCGGTGGTAGGCTCGATCGCATACTCAAATATATGACGTATGAGCTGTTCTAGGGGAGTAGCGATCGTCTGCGCTATGGCAGGCTCTAAACCTATATCAGCCCCTTGGACAATTAATTCCACTTGTTTATCTGACTGCACTGATAAATCATGCAATAGACGCGGAAACTTGTTGACCAGTCTAGAGATAGGATATTTGATATTTTGATCCAGTTGTTGACGCATGGATAAAATATCTGAATGCATCAAAGCCGATTGGCGACCTGCTTGATCGATAATATCCGTGAAGCTTGTAAATAGTCCTTGTAAATCACTTGATAAACCAGCGATCGGTTGCTGTTGATCGCTTTGCTCCACAGAAGATTGTAGTTTTGCTGCAATTGAATCAGCTAAAAACTTAATCTCTCGAAGGTAAGCTCCAATGGTTCTCTCCTTAATTAATAAATTCTCGGAAATGGTTCCTAAGTTTTCTAAATAGCTACTAGCAATTTTGACATCTAACTCACTTACTTCATTGCTATAAACAAGCGTCTGATCATCTTTTTGTATTCCTAAACCTTGCTCCTGAGATGAAACATGGCTCGCAATTTGATCAGTTTCTAAACTCTGATGGGTTTCTTGCCCATAATTTTGATAAATTGGAGATTCCTCAATAGCTGTATCAACATCAGAACTAAATACTGGCAGAAGATGGGAATTTGGATGAGATACATCATGAATATGTCCCTTGGTTCCATCCCATGCAGTCAAATCTTCATCTAACTTAATCTCAATACTGCTACTTAAAGAGTCGAAATTATCCAAATAGGTATCAAAATCTTGAAAGCCCTCAAGTTTAATTTCATCATTTACAACATCTATGGATAAGTCTTCTTGTTGATAAGCACTATTACTTAGGTTTTGAATAAATTCATCCAATTCACTATCTATATCTTCATCTTGCATCTCACTAATATGATTAATCTGAAGATTAACTTCAATATCATCGTTACTTTGGGTGATGTCTGCGTGATCATCTTTAACTTCTAAATTAACTTCTAAACCAGATGTAAAATCCTGCAAACTTAAATCTTCTTCTCTCTCAAAGCTATCCGCATTTATCCAATCTTCAAGGATCGTTGTATGGCTCCATGCATTATCTAGCTCTAAATTTAAGCTGTCATAATCTTTATTGTCTTCATTATGGTTAAGATTAGCCCAAGCCACCCCCTGCAACTCAGTTTCATCATCATTTCCTAGTTCATTGCCCTGAGATGCCTGAAAAATTTCCGCCAACATCTCTGGCATTGGTAATTTTTGCTGTTTGCTCGTCTCACTTTCTCTCGATTGATCGATCATTTGCAAATTAAAATTAGTGTCTAAGCTTTCTATATCGCTTAGTTCTTGATTTGTAATTTGACGATTAGCAAACTGCTCCGAAGTTGGTAAATCCAAAAGAGAAGGAAATAATGTTGTTAATTCATCAACATTATTAATGCTATCAGTAAGTTGTAAATGCTCATCTTGATTATCATCAAATAGATGTATTTCTTCTAAGGTATTACTTAGATCGAAAGGATCAGCTAGTTCATTTAAAAATTCTTGATCTTGCCTTACTGATGGATTGAATAAGGATTCTTGATAATCAAATTCTTCTGTCAAATCCATAGAACCTAGAGAGTCATTTTGATGTAATTCTTGGTTATTTAAGATCGAGGAAATACCAATGACTGAACTGAGATGTTGATCTAATTGATCGAACAAATCTTTTTGAATAATCTCCCAGTTAGATGTAGGTGCGATATCTAAAATCTGATCGCTAATAAACTTCTCACAAATATTCGTAATTTCAATTAGTAAGCCCTTGGTGATCCAATCAATTTCTGCACATCTGTGTAAATTTTGAATTACTAGGATCAGGTCATGACTGATATCGATAAAAAATGGATGCTTACTAATGCTAGTATTTGGATCGATCAAATCCTGTAATGCTCTATAGGCGCTAACAATTGAATTTACTTGTTGTTCAAACTCAATTAAATTATCACTTGGCAAAGCATTTAAGCTCAAAATGCTATCTTTAATCCCCATGAAATAAGCTTGGTATTGCTTGATATGGTTGATTTGTTCTATAGCAATGGGTTTGTCTGAAGATATTGGCGTATTCATTCTGTTTGTTCTACATTAAACTTACTAGTCTAAATTTTGAAATGTGCCAAAGATTTTTGTAAGTCATTGGTGTGATTTCGAGTTGATTTAATAAATTTAGCTGCATCTTCCGAAGATGATAGAGTTCTTTGGGCAATGTGTGAAATATCTTGCATGAGGTTCACAACTCCTTCTGAAGTTTGCACTTGTGAAGATGTTGCTTCAGAAATCGATGTCATTAACCCATCAATTTGTTGAGCAATGGTGGCGATTTGTTGTAGGTTGTCTCTTGTGGCGATCGCGAGATCTGTACTTGCCAAAACCTGACTGCTACTGGTTTCTACGGCAACCATAACCGCATTAGTTTCCTGTTGAATATGTCCTAGTAATCCTTCCACTTCTTTAGTGGCAATAATGGAACGATTAGCCAGTTCGCCCACCTCCTCGGCAACCGAAACAAAATTGAAATCCTTACCTTGATCACGAGAAGCTTCTAGGGAGGCATTAATAGCTAAGAAATTCGTTTGAATCGCAATCTCATTCACAAAGGAAATAGCTTTGCTGATTTTTTGTGAAGCTTCCCCTAGATGTTTAACTCGTTTCGCTGTGTTGGCTACGGTACTTTGCAACTCCGCCACCTTAGCAACGATTGCTTCGATCGCTTGATCACTATTCGTAACCTTCTCAGACATGACTTGAGTCGATTCCACAATTTTGCGACTATCGCTGATAATTGTATTAGCCGATTGAACTGATACTTGCAGAGTGTTGACAGAACGCGAAACTATATCAACCTGCCTTTGGGAAACACTAGCGAGATTTGCGATCGCCTGTTCATTTTGTCCTAGAGAAAAATTGACTTGATTCGCAGAAGACCGCACTTGACTGACAATATTCTGCAAACCCCGTAATACGTCGTTAAAGAAGATAGCAACATCAGCTAAATCCTCATTGACAGTATTAGTGGAAATGCGAAGATCTCCATCTGCTAAAGCCTGCATTTCTAATAGCATCTGCTTTAATTGACTCTTGATCTGAGCCTTTTGTTGACGATAGCTCTCGACTTCTGCATAGTGTTGAATCATTTCTGATCGCACCTTCTTCCCTAACTGCAATATTTTCTCGTCAGAGAGATCTTCTAAATTAATATTTTGAATTTCTTGTTTATCTTCTCTTGCCAACTTCGCTAAAACTTGAAACAGTTTTACTACTTTGCTTTGTAGTTGTTTTTTCTCCTGCTCCTGCTTTTGCATGAGAAATTCAAACTGCTCATACATTCGGTTGACACTAATTGAAATATCGGTTAACTCATCATTACCTTCGACAATTAGCAAGCCAATTCTATTTCTAAAATTTCCCTCTAATAAATCTCGCAGAGCCAAGCGAATTTCTCGAATACGCTGACTAAGGCGTTGGGATAATAGGAAAGAAATAAAGGCCATTAGCAAAGGAGTCACACCAATTCCTATGGCTACAGCAAACAAAAGATTCTGATTGCCTATGATCAAATCGCCTTTATCAGCAGTAGTAATTAGATCCCATGTTGTCATACCATAGCTCTGCATACTAGGTACAGGAGCATAGGCCATCAACTGAGACCGCCGATCGCTTTCCACTAGACTGGGCAGATCTTCAGTAGGCGAAGATCGCAGACTAGATAACATGGGAAAATCAACAGAAGCATCTTCCCCCAAGGCTATTGGTTGAGAACTAACTATATACTTATTATTGCTATCAATTAAATAGAATTGGCTAACACCTTGCAAACTTCTTACAGCGTTCAAGTTTTTAGCTAGCGAACTTAATGGAACCTCTGCCAACAAGATCATACTTGCTTTTTGAGAAGCTGAATCCTTAATTGCTATATTGGCATATAAAGACCCACCAGAGCTAGATTTGTCTCCAGATACTGCACTAAAGAACATTGCCTGATTCATAGAATCGGCTGTCTTTAGTAGATTAGGATTAAGGGGAGGTAGATTTTTGGCGTTAGGTGAACTTGCCAATAGATTCCCATTAGGACTAAATAAAGCTAATTGGGAATATTGAGGATAAATTTGCTTATAAAGAGCTAGACGATTATTTAACTGCTGCGATAAGTTGCTACTAGCAGAACCCTTAGCGTTTCTATTTGCCAGAGTGTTTTGATTTGTATTGGAAGAAGCCAACAACTTTTTGAGGACTTCCATATCACTTGCTTGTTGAGCCAAGAAAAGATTAGTTGCCTTAGCTAAACTAACAGCCTCTGTCTGTTGTACCTGTTTGGCACGATTCAACAATAGTCCATATCCTACCTGATATGTCGCTATACCCACAGCGATCGCGGGAATCGTGGCAATTAAAGCCCCCCAGAGCGTAAGTTTTTGACCAATACTCGAAAATTTAAACAAATCCTCCAAAGCTACTGCCCCGTCCTCAGCAAAGGGGATTGGCTCATTAGGCGAACTTGGCTCAGGTATTACGACATCACTACTAACCACAGATTCATTTGGCAGTGGTGCGGGATTATCTATAACAACAGGCTGACTCGCAACAGGCTCTGGATCATGCAAAACATCATTGAAAACCTCTTTTAAAGATACCGACTGCTGTGGCTCCAATCGAGATTTGGGGGTATTCTTCTTTTTCTTGCCCTTAGAACCTGCGCTGGATCTAGGCGATACATTCTTAGTTAAACTAGCGATCGCCTGTCCCAAGAAAGATGTGGGAGCCTTTTCCGTGATATCTGAAGAAGCAGTCAAAGATGTTTCTGTCAAACTAGTTGGCTTAGTAACTGCATCGTGATCTATGTTGCTCACATCAGTTTGATAAGTACTACTCTCAGTACCCATAACAACTTCTTGCCCATATTCCTTAGCCAAAGCAGCGATCGATGGTGGTGGTGGAATATTCACTTTCCCATTACCGTTCATTGGTGTCGGGGACTTGATTTTTGGCTCTGAAGGTTGTTCTGCTAACATAGTTACATCATTGGTCTCATCATTTATACTGCTCTCAATATCATTTGGAGAAACTTGATAATGATTAGTCTTAGCAGTGGTGGCACTTCCATGCACAGCAACGCCAACAGCACCAACAGGCACTTCCAAAAAAGCTTCGTCTGGATGCAAATCTTGTTTTGAAGATGATGCAGACATGGGCTGGTGAGTATTATTGCGATGATCCTTGCCGCTACTTACTTTAGCTAACTTGTTTTGAATCTGAGCCAGCGAAGTACTCGCTATATCTAGCAAATCTGGATCATCAGTAAGCGTTAATACTTGCTGGTACTGAACCTTTGCATATTCCATTTTTCCTACCTTACGGAAGGTAGCTCCTAGCCAAATATGCAGCTTGGGATTTCGAGGATCTTCATACAGCAAATCCGAAAACTGCTGCATTGCTTCCTCATATCGTCCCTCAGCATAGGAATGTAGAGCCGCCTGATACTGCCCTGTCATCATGATCGTCCCTGTTTGCAATACGTCTTTGTCTTGTTTCAAGAGGAGACTATTTCGTAGTTACGATGAGGATATCCAGCAGTCTCCACACACAATATCCTCAAAACATGATTGGCTCTAGTTACAGCAGCACCGAAAATTTAAACTAGCAACCACAAACTAGCTTGATTGCTACGATTGGACGCTACTGAAGTTACTATGAACCTTACATAACCAATTAAACGTATTAATATCTAAATCCTCTAGCGCCATTTTGCTTGTGTTTACAAAAAAAGGTGCTATTGTATTTAAGGACTTGTTATACTCAGTTATATAGAAATTGAAAGAACTGATTTTAGTACTTGGATGCAGTTGGCTCCTCAGCCTTAAGTTGGACGAAAGACGTGAGTCTGATCCAACTCTGTCTTGGGATGATGCCTGTGAAGGACCCAGTATGTCCCGATCGACCCTCTAACTATCAGGGCAGTAGCTACTAATTGAAGGTAGTTGACAGCCTAGGTCGATCGCTTCTCACTTAGGAGAAGAATAAATATTTTCACAATTAAATAAACTCATTGATCCTAGGGGACGAAATTCTTCAAGGTCGAGATTTTTTGCAATAAAGCATCTAGTTTTGATCGGATAGGTGTCTACCTTCACTTGTCTTGATTACTTGCAAAGTTTCTTAGCTTTGGTGATTGTGCCTGAAGGCTGGTCAATTAGTGCTGTTTAGTTGCTGAAGTTTGAGCCAAATGTATTTCCGCATTTGTTCCGCCCATTTGTTCCGCCTTTGTATTTGCATACATCTACTAACACATAGCATCTAAGGACATAGAAAATCATGAAACGCGAACTTCTCAAACAAACCGTTAATCACATCGATATTAAGGCTTTTGATGTGGTGGGACTGGTTGACGCTATGGCTAATACAGCTTTTCAGGGGCGCAATCTTGGAAGGGCTGCCCATATCTATGATGACATGATCAAAGATAAGGACTGTGCGATCATTCTTTGTTTGGCTGGATCTTTATTTAGTGCTGGTCTAAAGGGCATCGTTTACGATCTGATTGTCAATAACATGGTGGACATGATCGTTTCGACAGGAGCCAATATTGTCGATCAAGACTTTTTTGAAGCTTTAGGTTTTAATCACTATGTTGGTGATACCTTCGCTGATGATACGGTATTGCGCGAAAATGCTATTGATCGCATTTACGACACCTATATTGATGAAGATGAGTTGCGCGTTTGTGATATGACGATCGCGGAGATTGCCAACTCTTTACCTCCTCGCCCCTATTCTTCGCGTGAGTTTATTCATGAGATGGGTGCTTACCTAGACAAGAATGCCAAGAATCGTCATTCTGTGGTGTTGGCGGCCTATGAGCATCAAGTGCCAATTTTTGTACCTGCTTTTAGTGATTGTTCCGCAGGTTTTGGTTTGGTGCATCACCAGTGGTATTCACCTGAGGAGCATCTCACCATTGACTCCGTGCGTGATTTCCGTGAGTTGACTCAATGCAAATTAGCCAGTCCCCATACTGGTCTGTTTATGATTGGTGGTGGTGTACCGAAAAACTTTGCTCAAGATACGGTGGTGGCAGCAGAACTCCTTGGTTTTGAGGCAGCAATGCACAAGTATGCTGTGCAGATTACGGTGGCGGATGAGCGTGATGGCGCTTTGTCTGGTTCGACTTTGAAGGAAGCGCATTCTTGGGGCAAGGTGGATATTGTCAAAGAACAGATGGTCTTTTCGGAAGCAACTGTGGCTTTACCCTTGATTGCTGGTTATGTCTATGGCAAAAAGAACTGGTGCGATCGCGCTCCTCGTCAATTGGCACAGGTATTTAATAAGCCTGCGGTAAATTCCTTCAGCACCATGCCAACCCCTGTGGGTGTGTAGTAGCTATTCACCTACGAAGAGTCTGTTTGAGAAGTGTGGTCATTCGCTAAAAATACTGATTTATCCCCCCTACCCCCCCTTGAGTAAGGGAGAAAAGATTAAACAAGCCCCCCTTTTTAAGGGGGATTTAGGGGGATCAAAACTTCTCAAACGCACTCTTAGGCGGAGCAAATGGAAACCGCAATAACTTAAACAGTAATTTAATTACAGCAAATCAATTGAATCAATACTTTGCAACGGTAGCGAGGGGATTAGAACTCTTAGCTGCTCAAGAATTAGAAAAATTAGGCGCTCACAATGTGCAGTCTGGGTTCTGTGGTGTGAGCTTTGAAGGCGATCGCCATTTGCTTTATCTTGTAAACCTATGGGCACGACTACCTTTTCGGATTCTGGTCAAACTGGATGAATTTGAATGCTTGGATGGGGAAGATTTATATCAAGGTATTAAGGGAATTGACTGGTCAGAATATCTAAGTCCTGAGATGACGCTATCGGTAAATGCGACAGGGAAAAGCGATCGCCTCAATCATACGCATTTCACTGCTTTACAGGTCAAAAATGCGATCGTTGATCAGCAAATGAATAGATGGGGAGAACGCTCAAATGTGGATGTGCAAGATGCCGATGTGCGAATTGCTGTATATATCCACGAAGACCTATGTACGGTGAGTCTTGATAGCTCTGGCGATAGTCTGCATCGCAGAGGTTATCGTCCTGCGGTAGGTGCAGCCCCCCTCAAAGAATCGTTAGCGGCCGCCTTAATCCAAATATCTGATTGGCAGTTTGATCAGATGTTTTATGATCCTTTGTGCGGTTCAGGCACTTTGCCCCTAGAGGCATGTCTTGCTTCTCTTAATATTGCTCCTGGGATGTTTAGGGAGCGTTTTGGTTTTGAAACTTGGTTAGATTTTGATCAGCAGTTATGGGAACAGTTAATCCAACAGGCAGATGATGGGCGGCGGCAAGCCTTAACTGCGCCAATTTGGGGAAGTGATGGTAATGCTGATGTGGTGAGTCAGGCGATCGCCAATGCTCAAAACTGTGGATTAGCGAACTATGTGTATTTCTCAAACCTAGACTTAATGGAAGTTGAAGCTCCTGCCGACAGTGGTGTGATTTTTTGCAATCCTCCCTATGGAGAAAGATTGGGCAGTAAGCAGGATATTGGCATTTTTTATAAACAGTTGGGCAATGTTTTGAAAAGTCGTTTTAAGGGATGGACTGCATTTATTCTTAGTGGCAATAAGGAACTATCTCAAAATATTGGTCTAAAATCTTGCCATCGTACTCCCATATTAAATGGAGCCTTGCCCTGTCAGTTAATGAAATATGAACTGTATTAGCAAGTTTGCATCATGCGAATTTGCCGAAGTGTAGTTGTAGTCTTGCAAATTAGGATGATGCTCACATTTGAAATTTATGCGGCGCATGGTTTATGGAGTATGTAATCTAAATACTGATGTTACGTGGAAGGAATTCCTGCTATGTTGGATGATTGGGGCTGGCACGGGGGCACAGCCCCTACGCCAAATTTAAATTATTCAGGTAGGGGCAATCCCTCCGTGGTTGCCCTGCTTTGCTAGCAGCAGGAGATT
>JANRII010000106.1:0-40524 GCA_033765135.1 Pseudanabaenaceae cyanobacterium bins.39 | reverse complement strand
GGGATTGCCCCTACCTGAATAATTTAAATTTGGCGTAGGGGCTGTGCCCCCGTGCCAGCCCCGAGCATCCAACATAGCAGGAATTCCTTCCACGTAACATCAGTAATTAAGAAATGGCTACGCCATTTCTTAATTTGGTATTAGATTTGGGATAGCTGGCAAAAAATCGGTAAAAATGCCATCTCTAAAGATTGCCAAAAGGAACATAATGCTTTAATATCTTGCAGTCAAAATCGACAACATTTGGATGACGCTGTACCGAAAACCAAGTAGGCAGCAGAGGAACTTTTTATGCGTATCTATTACATAGCTGGAGTGCTTCTTAGCCTTACCACAATCTTGAGTGCCTGCGGTGAAGGTGCGCCCGTCGAATGTACGCTCAATACCGCGCGCGAAGCACGCCAAGGCATTAACAAAACTGGCAAATTCCCCCCTGGTACTAACTGCGAAGCGATGCGTCAACTAGCAGCAGAGGGTAAACCCTTGCCAACTATTGCAGGGACTGGTACTGCTCCTGTGGCTGCCCAGCCAACGACTGAGCCTGTTGCGCCAACCTTCGATACTCCCTTTGTAGCAGGTCAGCAAACTCAAGATTTGATTCCCACCACTGACAAAGAAGCAAGAATTCAGGAGCTTGAGCAGCAAATTAACAGTGCGGCTGGTGCAGGTAAGATACGCGATCCCTTTACTAGTACTGTGATTAATCCTGTGCCTAAGCTCGAAACCCTCCTAGTTAAACCTCCTGCCCCACCTAAGTTGAAGCCAGCGATCGTGGTGAGAACTACTAAGAGAACATTGATTGCGCCACCACCGCCCCCTGACACTGCTGCGGCTAAGGGTACTGAGGTAACAGGCACTATGGAGGTCTCAGGCACTATCTACGCAATTATCAAAGCCGCAGGTGAGTCCACTTCTCGCTACGTCAAAGCAGGACAGTTAATTTCTAACGGCAAAGTATTAGTTAAGCGCATTGACACCAATGCTGAACCCCCAATTGTCGTTTTACAACAAAATGGCGTTGAGGTTTTACGCCCCGTTGGTGCGCCGATAGTTCAGGAAAGTCCTCAAAATAATGCTCAAAATACAGCAAGCAATACTCCTGCGGCAGCCAATAATTCTCAGCTAACCACACCAACGATCGCGATTCCTCCATTAATTCCTAGCAATTAAACAGCCTTCCCAAAAATCAAAAGCCGCGCTTTGCGCGGCTTTTGACTAGATATTAATCTTAGGAAACTACTTTTTAGGAGCCATCAGCATCGTAATGTTTCTACCTTCACGCTTAGGATATTGTTGAATTTCGGCAACGGACTCCAAATCACTTGCCATGCGATTTAATAGCACTTCCGCAAGGTCAACATGTTGAATTTCGCGACCACGAAACATGACTGTTGCCTTAACCTTATCGCCCTCCTTGAGGAAGCGTTCGGCATGATTGATGCGAACCTTGTAGTCATGCTCTTCAATCTTGTATCGCATCTTAACTTCTTTAACATCAGAAGTATGTTGCTTTTTACGAGCTTCTCTGGCTTTTTTCTCTTGTTCAAACTTGAACTTGCCATAGTCCATGATCCGACATACAGGAGGATCAGCCTTGTCGCTGACTAGCACAAGATCTAGCTCTTTCTCTTCTGCCATTTTCATGGCTTCCTTTGGGGTGAGAATGCCGAGTTGCTCTCCCTCCATATCAATGACTCGAATTTTTGGATATCTGATACGTTCGTTGATCTGGGGGAGGTCTTTAATTGGCTTTTTAGTCATGAAATCTCTGTTGTCTAGACTCTTGGGGGTATGTTTAAGTTGCTATGGTTTACAAATTGTATGTTGCTTATGTCTAAGCGCTAAAAATGATGATGGTGATGTTAATAGTAAAGCTGTTAACAATAATTTTTTGCTTGACATAAACGTTTAAGTATAGTACGAACTACCCCGTTTTGTGTCAAGGGTTAAACAAGTATTTTTCGTAAATTTTGATTAACAATCTCTGAAGTGACGCGATCGCTCATGGTTACAGAGCCGATCGCTGTGGGCAAAATAAAGCGAACTTTGCCTGCTTCCACCTTTTTATCGGTAGATAGGGATTCAATGATCGCATTTAGATCAATGTCGGCGGGAAGGGTACTTGGTAGATGGGCTTTATTAATCAGGGCAAGCTGTTGGGCTTGATCTTCAGCAGTCCATAAACCTAAATCTACAGCGATCGCGCCTGCGATTACCATACCTAGGGCAACGGCTTCACCGTGATTGTATAAACGATAGTTGGTCACCGATTCGATCGCATGACCAACGGTATGACCATAGTTGAGAATGGCACGAAGATTGCCTTCTTTTTCATCTTGAGATACCACTTCAGCTTTTGCCTTGGCGCATCGATACAGAATTGTTTGCAAAAGTTGATCGGAGACATAACGCAACTGATCAAGGCGTTTGCTTTGAGTGAGCAGATTAAACAATTCGCGATCCCAGATCACCCCATATTTAATTACCTCTGCCATTGCCGAGCGAAACTCGCGAGCAGGTAAAGTTTTGAGGACAGAGGGATCGATCCAGACAAGACGGGGTTGATGAAATGCGCCGATTAGGTTTTTGCCTTGGGGGTGGTTGATGCCTGTTTTGCCGCCGATCGCGGAGTCGACCATCGCCAACAAAGTTGTGGGAATTTGAATTAGATCTATACCCCTGAGCCAAGAGGCAGCCGCATAGCCCGACATATCACCAATTACGCCACCACCGAGGGCAACTAGGGCTGATGATCTCTCCATGCGATGTTCGAGGGCTGCATCATAGATCTTTTGTAAGGAGTTAGCAGTTTTAAAGCGTTCGCCTGCGGGCAATACCAGCGATCGCACATCAAAACCAGCATCCTTAAGCGAATTTACGACAATTTCACCATAGTGCTTAAAGATGACAGGATTGGAAATGATGAGAATTTTGTTGCTTTTTTTGCCGCAACCGATTTCTATGAGCTTTGCGCCGATGTACTTGAGAATGTGGGGCGCGATCGCGATATCGTAGCTGCGGTTAGGGGGATTACTTTGGGCAAGATTGACAGTGACGGTGGAGGCGTTAGAAAGATCGGACATATCGCTAAATTACTGAGCAGGTTTATATCCTAACAGAGAGGGGGATGAAGTCGTAATTGCCTGATCAAAGCGCTGTAAAATTACTGCAACCCATTTGGGTGTTTAGCATTTCCTAGAGCAAGGTTAATTTGCAAGTTTAAATGAGCATTAAAGTCGTTACCACAACCCCTTTTAGTGACCAGAAGCCCGGTACTTCAGGTCTGAGAAAAAAAGTTAGCGTTTTTCAAACACCCAACTATCTCGAAAATTTTGTGCAGTCTATTTTCAATAGCCTTGAAGGATTTGCAGGGCAGACTCTAGTGGTAGGTGGTGATGGTCGATATTACAACCGACAAGCAATTCAAATTATTTTGAAAATGGCGGCGGCAAATGGTTTTGCCAAAGTTTTAGTGGGTAGAGGGGGGATTTTATCAACTCCCGCAGCATCCTGTGTCATTCGCAAGTATCAGGCATTTGGAGGGATCATTCTCTCCGCTAGTCATAACCCTGCGGGTAAGGATGGCGACTTTGGTATTAAGTACAACACTGGCAACGGAGGTCCTGCTCCTGAGAAAATCACCGATGCCATCTATGAAATTACGAAGGGCATCACCGAGTATAAAATTTTAGAGGCGGCGGATGTTGATCTCGACCAGTTGGGAGAGACGCAATTAGGCGACTTAGTGATTCAGGTGATTGATTCTGTTGCTGATTATGCAGAATTAATGGAATCTCTGTTTGATTTTGAACGCATCAAATTATTACTATCCTCCCCAGACTTTCGGATCTGTTTTGATGGGATGCACGCAGTCACAGGCCCCTATGCCCAAGAAATTTTGGTCAAGCGGTTGGGTGCGCCTGCCAGTTCTTTGCAAAATTGTGTGCCTTTGGAAGATTTTGGCGATGGACATCCCGATCCGAATTTGGTCTATGCCCATGATTTGGTGGAAGTTCTTTATGGTGAAGATGCGCCAGATTTTGGGGCGGCATCCGATGGGGATGGCGATCGCAACATGATTTTGGGACGCAAATTTTTTGTAACCCCTAGCGATAGTTTGGCAATTCTGGCGGCTAATGCTCAATATATTCCTGCCTATAAATCTGGAATAGCTGGCATTGCCCGATCAATGCCCACCAGTCAGGCAGCCGATCGCGTTGCCGCAAGATTAGGTATTCCTAGTTTTGAAACACCAACGGGCTGGAAATTTTTTGGTAATTTGCTGGACGCAGGACAGGCCACACTTTGCGGTGAAGAAAGCTTCGGTACTGGGTCAAACCATGTGCGCGAGAAGGATGGGCTGTGGGCGGTGCTGTTTTGGTTAAATATTTTGGCGGCGCGACAGCAGTCCGTTGAAACAATTGTCAAGGAGCATTGGCAACTCTATGGACGTAACTTCTATTCTCGCCATGACTATGAAGGAGTCGATAGCGATCGCGCTAATACCCTAGTCGCCAATTTACGCCAAAAGTTTGCAGAGCTAACGGGGCAGAAGTTTGGTAATTATGAAGTCTCCTTCTGTGATGACTTTAGCTATACCGATCCTGTCGATGGCAGCATTAGTAAAAATCAAGGGATTCGGATTGGCTTTAGTGACGGCTCCCGCATTGTCTTTCGTCTTTCGGGAACAGGTACACAGGGGGCAACGTTGCGCCTCTATGTGGAGAGCTATGAGCCAAATATTGCTAGACATAATCTAGATCCACAGGAGGCTTTGCAGGAGTTGATCGCGATCGCCGATCAAATTGCCCAGATCAAGACTCTGACAGGTCGCGATCGTCCTACGGTGATTACCTAAGTTTTGAGGTTTTGATCCCCCCCAGCCCCCCTTGAAAAAGGGGGGAGATTTTTCTTCTTCCCCCTTTTTCAAGGGGGATTGAGGGGGATCTTTAGTTGCTCACGCTATGGCTGATAAATTTGTGACACGGTAGATCCTTTTCGCAAAACCTAAAAATCAGCAAAAGAATGAAAAGCATTAATTAAGGGGATTAAAAGAACGGTATCCTAGATCTAGTAAGCTAAACATTTCGTAATATATCTAAATCCTCAATGCACGAGACGGACTTTCGTGGCAGCCTTCCGACTGAGGGCGATCGCCGCAGACTCAAAACCATCATGGCGCTTGCCATTGTCTATGGATTGACCTTTGGTTTGCATCTTGCTCCTTGGAGTCGCTGGGTGCTGTTAAGTTTGTTCAGTATTCAGGCTTTACGGCTGATTTTTGCGCCGCCATTGCCCGCTTTGCCCACCACCACTGAAGATCCAAATCATCAATTACCTTTCTTCTCATTGGTGGCATCTGCCAAAAATGAAGAGGCAGTTATCGGCAATCTTGTCAAAAATCTCTGCCAACTAGACTATCCTCAAGATCGCTTCGAGGTATGGATCGTTGATGACAACAGTAGCGATCGCACACCCGAAGTATTGGCACTACTCAAAAACAAGTTTCCCCAATTAAAAGTATTGCGGCGCGGTGCGGACGCTCAGGGGGGCAAGTCTGGCGCACTCAATCAGGTTTTAGGATTAACTCAAGGCGGTATTATCGGTGTATTTGATGCCGATGCTAAGGTCACAGACGATGTATTGCGATCGCTAGTACCTGTATTTCAGCAGGAGCGCGTTGGCGCAGTCCAACTTCGCAAAGCGATCGCCAATGCCGATGAAAACCTCTGGACAGCAGGGCAGGCGGCGGAAATGGCACTAGATTTATGTCTGCAAGACCTGCGGGTGCGGGTTGGTGGTACGGGGGAACTGCGCGGTAATGGTCAATTTGTCAGACGCACTGCCCTCGATAGCTGCGGTGGCTGGAATGAACAAACCATTACCGATGATTTGGATTTAACGATTCGCTTGCACCTGCACCAATGGGATATCGCCTGCCTATACTCTCCTGCGGTACAGGAGGAGGGAGTCGTTACTCTCAAGCAACTATGGCATCAGCGCAATCGCTGGGCAGAGGGAGGATTTCAACGCTATCTCGACTACACAATTCCCCTATTGAGTAATCGCATGGGCTTCTGGAAAACCTTTGATGCGGCTTTATTTGTGATCAATCAATATTTATTGACGGTGGCATTTATTCCCGACATGATCGCGGCATTAATTTTCCATCGGATGCCTCTATTACCACCGATCGCGATTTTCTCCCTTGCCCTTACTTCCGTTACGATGGCATTTGGGCTAAGACGTTCCTATCAAATGCCTTGGCGATCGGCGATCTGGAGAACCATTCCTGGCATGATCTATATGCTGCATTGGATTCCCATCATTGCCTGTGTGACCCTGAGAATGTGTATTATTCCCAAACGGTTAAAATGGGTAAAGACTCAGCATCAAGGTGCAGGTGAAGACATTTTCCGTGAATTTGAAGAATCGGAACTGCAAACTGGTCAACCCTAAATTTTGATCACGAAACACCATATAAGAGCTAGAAATCAATGTATGACTGGATTGTAATTGGCGGAGGCATTACAGGAATATCCTTAAGCTATGAACTGCAAAAGGTTGGTTTTTCTGTTCTGCTAATTGAGCAACATCAAACATTGCAAGGGGCAAGTAGTCTTGGCTATGGCGGTATTCCCTATTGGTCAGCGACAACACCCCCTACTCAGCAATTATTTGCCGAAGGGATCTCCCGCCAGCGCGAACTTTCGCAGGAGCTAGGCATTGATACAGAATTTCGCGATCTTGATTTATTGCTGACATTTACTCCCGATGTTGATCCCGATCAAGTGGTGGCGAATTATGCTAACTGCGCGATCGCGCCCACCTTGCTTGATGCCAAAACCGCAGGCGAATATGAGCCACTACTCAATACTGCGGCGATCGGTGGAGCAGTTAAATTTCCCCATGGACATATTAATCTTGATAGCTTTGTCCAAGCCCATAGCTATGGGTTGCAAAAACTCGGCGGTGAAATTATTTACGCTAAGGTCAATAATTTATTAAGATCTGGCGATCGCATTACTGGTGTATCCACCGATCAAGGGGACTATCACAGCCATCAGGTCGTAGTTTGTACGGGGGCGATGACTCGCGCTCTCCTCCGAGCATCAGGTATTCATGTGCGAGTATATTTCACCCATGCTGAGGCAATTGATATACCACCCAGTGATCTGCAACTGAGAACGATGATCATGCCTGCAATTTGTAAGCGCATGGAACAAGAAGAACTGAGCGATCGGCAAGATCAAGATCCGCTTTGGGATGATGCTAATAGTCATGAACTGGCTCCGCCTTCGGTGGATGCAGGCGCTATTCAATACCTAGACGGGCGGATTCGCCTCGGTCAGTTGAGCCGAGTTCTGACCGATCCTTTCGCGGCGATCGATGCGGCTCAGAGCGAAGCAGAGATTCGTGCGGCTGTGGCAAAAATTTTACCCGCGATCGCCAATTTATCAGGGAAATGGCGCAACTGCCTCGTATCATTCAGCAGCGATGGTTTGCCCCTAGTTGGTGCGTTACAGGATTATGAAAATCTCCATGTGTTTGCAGGTTTTACCAGTCCCACTGTGTTTGTCCCTGCGCTATCACCAAGGTTTGCCGCCCAAGCAAAGGGAAATCAGGATGAGATCCTACCTTTGCTATCCCCCAATCGATTTATCTAAGCACATGGGTGAGGTTTTCAACCTATCCCGAACTAATGTCTAGCAAAATAAAAGGAAGCGAGCTAACTTTTGATTAACTCGCTTCCTTTATTTGCAGTAACCAAAAGAAAAAGCCTAGGTTACTTTCCCTGTTTCGTTCCTAGGCTTTTTCTTTTGTTCGCTCCTCACACCCCTATAATATAACCCCTTATTTGCTAAATGTCTAGTCTACTTGGAAGAAATAATTGTTTTTTTTAACAACTCTAAAAACCTAGACATCACAAATAGTCAGCCCAAACATCAATGACTTCTTGAGATCCATACCACTTGCCCGATCTCGGTGAATGATAAACTCCATCGATCGCCATATTCTTGGCTCCATCTAGATAGGCAGACTCAATCGGAATAATGCCATCACCCCAAGCATCACCTTGACCACAGGTTAACTCATAGCTGCTGTAGGCAAGCCATCCCTGAAATGAATTTTTTTGACCCTGCACCGCTTTGCCTGCAACACAAACATATTGCACATCATCATAAAAAGCATGGGGATAGTTATCGTTGACAAAGCCCAGATTTTTGACTGCCCAAGGTTCAAGGCTGCGCTGCGGTGTGCCAAGACAAATCAATTTTGCTACCTTAGGACGTGCATTCCAGACCTTGCCATAATAGGGGTGATCGCCAAGATAGATCCGCGATAGCCATCCCCCTGCGGAATGGGCAATAATATTCACCTGAGATGCGCCAGTTATGGCTAATTCTTGATTAACGGTCTGATCGAGTTTTTCGAGAATTGGCGCAATGGAACGTCCACCAACCGTGGGAACCCAATCCCACCACTTTAGCGGTACAACTGTGGCTGCGAGATTTTTTTCCTGCAATCTAGTGGCGATCGGTTCATAGTCTTTTGCACCTGCAAGATAGCCAGCAAGGATAATATTGGGTATGGACATGGAATGGACATGAAGTTAGGTAGAGAGAGTATAACTCTAGAACCTTTGGTGAGGGAATAGTTTTGCCAATGAACTTTTGGAGTGAAATCAAGTTTATTTATACCTAGCTACTTACTCAAAAATCTGAGTCAAGGCACAAGCAAATTCTGGTAGTAATGGAGAGGTAATCGTATCGCTTTCAAATAGAGTCATTGCTAATTTGAGAACTCCATTTTCGCGGCGATAAACTTGAATTTGCTTTGCCCTCCAATCCGCAATCCAATACTCTAATACTCCATGCGATGAATAGAGCTTTAACTTCACTTCGCGATCGCGTTTTTCATTATCCGTTCCTGCCGACAATACCTCAATCACCAAATCAGGCGCACCCAACAAGTGACCAGACTGATCCATCAAAGCTTCATACTTTTCTGCGTTTACCCACACTACATCAGGAATCACATCATCTTTATTGCCAAAAATAATACCTGCACCTACTGCGGCATAGCCCAAGCCTGTTACTTTTGACCAAGCCGTTAGCTGGGAATAAAAATTGCCACAGGTTCTTTGATGATTCCAATGAGGCGCTCTGGTCACAAAAAGTTCTCCATCAATAATTTCATAGCGATTGCCGTTGTCGGGCAGTAGCTCAAGATCGGCACTTGTCCAGAGCAGCTTTTCGGCTGGTGCGTTGGCTGCTAAATTGGGAGAAGCGATCGCTTGTGTCATGATGTTGTCCTAAGCAAAACGACTAGGGAAATTATAACAATCATCGGCTTTGTTGCATGAAACACAAAGAATGACGATGATAACCTGAGTCACGTTTCCATTAGCTATAACTTTATCTAAATAAGTAATACCAAATTAAGAAATGGCGTAGCCATTTCTTAATTAAAAAACCTTACTGGGTTTGGTTTTTAAATTGGTATAAAACAGCTAAACGCAAGAAACAGACCAACAAGAATTTAAGCCCCAGAAGTATGATTATACCTCTGGGGCTTGATATGGAGACTATTGCAGCTTTTGAAGGACGATATATCCATCAAAAAGTGGCAAAGGTTTGCAGGTTAAGACACCGTTGCAGTTATAGGAAGTACATCGATCGCTTCAGGGCTATTTTGTTCCGAAGGTGGCACGACTTGCCAGAACTTGGGCAGATAGGTTGACCAATTATCGAGAATTTCCTTGGCTCTAGAACTGCCTGTCTGCTCGTAGCTGGACTGAATCAATTCTTTTAATTGATTTTCTCCTGCGATCGCACTGACTTTCTGCACCTTGAGGGTTTCTTGGCTGAGGCGTTCCTTGAACTTGCCATCGATATCGAGGAAGTAGGCGATACCGCCTGTCATCCCTGCGCCCACATTGCGACCTGTGGTTCCGAGAACGACAATTACGCCGCCTGTCATGTATTCGCAACAGTGATCGCCTGTGCCTGTGACTACTGCCTTTGCGCCAGAGTTACGCACGCCAAAGCGTTCGCCAGCGCGTCCATCGACAAACAGATAGCCGCCCGTTGCGCCATAGAGACAGGTATTACCAACGATGGAATTATCGGCAGGATTGAAGGTGCAATCAGGTTTGGGCTTGATGCTGATCGTGCCGCCATTCATGCCTTTGCCGATGTAATCATTGGCTTCACCAACGAGGGAGAGATTCAAGCCATTGATATTGAATGCGCCGAAGCTTTGCCCTGCTGCGCCGACAAATTCGAGATTGAGGTTGCTGGCGAGTCCTGAGTTGCCGTACTGCTTGGCGATCGCCCCTGAGACACGGGCTGGTACTGAGCGATCAGTGTTGACGATTGTGTAAGTTTTGCTGAGATCGGTTTGATTGGCGATCGCTGCTTGAACTTCGAGATCTGCCAAAATCTCATCATCGAGAACTGCGCCATTGCTATGGGATGTCGCGGAATGCTCTAACCAAGTGCGATCGCTCTTGGTATCGGGCAGATTGATCAAGCAACCGAGGTCAACTTGATTAATGTCTAGTTTTGCCAGTTGCAGATCCTTGCGCTGGGTCAATAGATCAGAACGACCGATGATATCTTTGATGGACTTATAGCCAAGCTTGGCAAGAATTTGGCGCACTTCTTCGGCAACGAAGTAGAGGAAGTTGACTACATGTTCGGGAGTGCCGGGGAAACGCTTGCGGAACTGTTCTAATTGAGAAGTTACGCCTACGGGACATTTGTTGGTGTGGCAGACGCGAGCCATGATGCAACCTTCAGCAATCATCGCCGCCGTACCAAAGCCATATTCTTCGCCACCGAGAAGGGCTGCCATTGCCACATCCCAACCAGTTTTGAAGCCGCCATCTACTCGCAGAAGAACGCGATCGCGCAGTTTATTCACCATCAGCGAAGTATGGACTTCCGCTAGTCCGAGTTCCCAAGGTGAGCCAGCGTGCTTAATGGAACTCAAGGGCGATGCGCCCGTACCGCCATCGTAGCCCGAAATCTGGATGATGTCTGCGTTTGCCTTGGCTACACCTGCGGCGATCGTGCCGATACCAATTTCGGAAACTAGTTTTACCGATACCTTCGCGGTGGGGTTGATTTGATGCAAATCATAGATCAACTGGGCGAGGTCTTCGATGGAGTAGATGTCATGGTGCGGAGGAGGAGAAATCAGCGATACCCCTGGTTTAGAATTTCGCAACATCGCAATGTAGCTGCTGACTTTAGGTCCGGGTAGCTGTCCGCCTTCCCCCGGTTTTGCACCTTGGGCGACTTTAATTTCCAATTGATTGGAGCTAACCAAATAGGAAGGAGTTACGCCAAAGCGTCCCGAAGCGATTTGTTTGATTGCAGAATTGGCAGTATCGCCATTTTTCAAGCCTTTGAGATGAGGGAAGGTCGCGGAAATGCCATTATCATCAACATCGTTAATCGGTAAATAGCGAATCGGATCTTCACCGCCTTCGCCGCAGTTGGACTTGCCACCGACACGATTCATCGCGATCGCCAGAACTTCATGGGCTTCACGGCTCAAGGCTCCGAGGGACATCGCCCCTGTGCAGAAGCGCTTCAGAATTTCGGAAACATCTTCCACTTCTTCGATCGCAATACTGGGGCGATCGCTCTTAAATTCTAAGAGGTCGCGCAAAGCGGTTGGCGTGCGGTTGAGCAACTGCTGACGATAGACCTCGTAATGGTCATAACCTTCACCAGCCACCGCTTTGTGCAGAGCCTTCGCCATTTCGGGGCTGTTCATGTGGTATTCACCTGTGGGGCGATACTGCACGAAGCCGTAGTTCTCTAGCTTCTTGAGTTGAAGTTCAGGGAAAGCTTGGGAATGGAAGCTTAGAAGTTCGGAAGCAATATCGGCAAAATTGACACCACCGACACGGGAAACTGTGCCTTTAAAGCAAGTATCCACCACTTCCTTACCAATACCGATCGCCTCAAAAATTTGTGCGCCGCTATAGCTAGAGAGCAAAGAAATTCCCATCTTCGAGAGAATCTTTAACAAGCCGCCTTCGACTGCTTTACGGTAGCTATCTTGAACTTGAGCAACGGTCAGACTCTTGATCTTGCCGCTTTGCATTTGGGTTTGGGTCTTGGGTTTGCCCCACCATTGGCGAGTCGTTTCCAATGCCATGTAAGGACAGATCGCGCTAGCGCCATAGCCAATCAAACAGGCGAAATGATGGGTACTCCAGCACTGAGCCGTATCCACGACAATGGAAGCCTTCATGCGAATGCCTGCGGCACTGAGGCGATGGTGAACTGCTCCCACAGCCAAGAGTGGCGGAATATAGGCACTTTCAGCGTTGAGAGCGCGATCGCTTAAAATCAACAGCTTCGCGCCATTCTGAACCGCTTCGACTGCCGCATCACTTAACTTGGCGATCGCTGCCTGTAAGCCATCAGCACCCGAATTGATCGGAAATAGCATCTCTAGAGTTGTGGAAGCAAAACCGAAGTTCTGAATTGCCTTCAATTCCTCTTCATTTAACACAGGACTATCAATCTTGATCTGATTGGCAGATTCAGGCTTGGCTAGCAACAAATTAGCGCGTTCGCCTAAATACATCGCCAAAGACATCACTGTGCCTTCACGCAAAGGATCGATCGGGGGATTAGTTACCTGTGCAAAGCGTTGCTTGAAGTAGTCATAGAGCAGGTGCGGACGTTGCGATAGAAACGCGAGGGGCGCATCGTCACCCATACAGAACACAGGTTCTTTGCCATCCTGTGCCATCGCTTCGATCACCATTTCCACATCTTCGAGGGTGTAACCAAAAGCGGTTTGGTATTTAAGGACATCCTGCTCATCAAGGGTAGGCGCATCAGCAAAGGGCTTTGTCTCCAAATTTTTGCGATGCTCTTTAATCCATTCACCGTAGGGATGGGCATTGGCTACCCGTTCTTTAATTTCCCAGTTATGCAAAATCTCATGGGTTTGCAAATCTACGGCGATCATTTGCCCCGGACCAAGGCGACCCTTTTCGATGATTTCCGATTCAGGAATATCTACGGTTCCCGCCTCAGAGCTAACGATCACCATGCCATCCTTAGTGACGGTGAAACGAGCAGGACGCAAGCCGTTACGGTCAAGCGCTGCACCCACAATTTTGCCATCACTAAAGGCAAGCAATGCGGGCCCATCCCAAGCCTCTTGCAAGCCACTGTAATATTCGTAGAAGTCCACGATCGCTTTGCGATCGCTCAGATCAGGCTGATTTTCGTAAGCTTCAGGCACAAGGATCATCATTGCCTCAAGGGGACTATGTCCAGTCTCGATCAATAACTCAAATACGTGATCCAAGGTTGCCGAGTCGCTTTCATTGGCTTTCAGCACAGGCAACAAGTCCTTAATGCGATCGCCTTTAGCATCCACCCAATTAGGATGAGATAGATCTCCCTGACGCGCCAAGAACCAGTTGGTATTGCCCTGCATGGTATTAATTTCACCATTGTGACCGAGGAAACGCATCGGCTGAGCAAGGGGCCACTTCGGTAAAGTATTGGTACTAAAGCGACGGTGATAAATCGCAAAAGGCGAAACGTAATTAGGATTTTGGAGATCGGTATAAAATTCACTCAAAACCGCCGATCGCACCATCCCCTTATAAATTACTGTGCGATTGGACAGCGATGGCACATAAAAATCACTGGGGCGATCGGGAGCTAGCTTCTTAACCTCAAATTTAATGCGGCGACGGGTAATATAAATCGCTCGTTCAATCTGATCGATCGCCTGATGATCCGCATCCGCCACAAATACTGCCTGTTCAATGTGGGGCTGATTCTCTTTCGCTTGCACCCCTAAAACCTCTGGCTTCACAGGTACTAAGCGCCACTGCACCAACTTTAAACCTTCTTCAGCCGCAACTCTGGCAACGACCTCACGACACTTCTCCGCGCGATCGCTCTCCTGTGGGAAGAAAAACATCCCCAAAACCGAATGCTCAGGATCAATATCAGGGATTTCCTTTTGCAGCAAAGCCCAAGGGATTGCCGTCATTACGCCTGCACCATCGCCCGAATCTTGATCAGCGCTGCATCCGCCACGATGCTCCATACAAGTCAGAGCCTTGAGAGCGTTGCTGATGATTTGATGACTAGCCCTACCTTCTTTGTCCGCAATAAAGCCCACCCCACAAGCATCACGCTCTTCCACTAGCCAATAGGGACCTGGGATCGAATTACCGATCGGATTAATACTTGAAGGGTTAATAGTTACAGACTGATTAGACTGACTTGTATTCACGCGGCTCACTTCCATCGGATTATTTTGTTGCTATCAAAAAAATGAAAATATAATAAAAGATGCTAAAAGATTGAATTTGCCAAGCTTTCACCAATTAGATAATCAAAGGTGAAACCAGATCACGTTTACCGCGATCGCAAGCTGACTTGATCAGAATTACACCATTGTTAATTCTAGATTAAGCTTTTCAACAACAGCAATGAAACTGCTAGAATTCAGGTTTGACATTTCTAGGCAATTGACTATAGCAAATTGACTAGTCAGTGGGGAAATGAGCTTAAGACATAGCTGAAGCTAGTTTAAATCGGATCGTAAAATATCCTTACTAACCCCATCAGGGAGGGTCTCAATATCCCCTGCTCGATCACTGCAAACTTACAGCAAATTTGCTATAAATTCACAACCGTCAACTTAAATAGCAAACTTACTAGCAAACCTAATTGTAGACTTTTGTAAAGTGGGGCATCCCCATTATAATTCACAAATAACCTAGATGTGTTCTAGTTATTACAGTTTTACTAGTTTTATCTAGTCTTGTTCAATAATGCCCTCATTAATGCCCTCATTTCTGTAGCCATGACCGATCCGAAAACACTTATTCTTGCCTCTGCTTCGCCAACCCGCAAAGGCATTTTAGAAAATGCAGGATTTCAACCTCTAATTAAGGTCAGTCATTTTGATGAGGATGCGATTCAGGTTAGCGATCCTGCTTCTCTGGTGCTAACGTTGGCTCAGTGCAAGGCGAAGACGGTGGCGGATGCGCTTACCCATGAGAAATCGCAGCAGACTACCATGCAAACTTTCATGCAAAATTCGATTGTCATTGGTTGCGATTCGATTATGTATCTTCAGGGCATGATTTATGGCAAGCCCGACTCAGAGGAAATCGCGATCGCCACATGGCAAAAAATGCGTGGTAATTACTGTGAACTATATACTGGTCATTGTTTGATTGATCTCAGCACTCAGCGCCAAGTACTGCGGCATGGGGTCACGAAGGTTTATTTTAGTGATGCGACCGATGCCGAAATACAGAGCTATGTGGATTCGGGGGAGCCGATGTGCTGTGCAGGTTGTTTTACTTTGGAGAGATTGGGTGGTTTGCTAATTGATCGGATTGAGGGCTGCCATACTAATGTATTGGGACTGAGCTTGCCAATTTTTCGCCAGCTTGTTAAGGATCTGGGTTATGCCATTTACTTTAGTAAGCAGGGAACCGTGATCCGATGAATAGGAATAATCGGAATACCCTGTGGGCAAGTATTGTCGCAGAAGAACTGTATCGTGCTGGGGTGCGAACGGTTTGCATTTCCCCAGGTTCTCGCTCTACGCCTCTAGTCATTGCCTTGGCAGAACTGCGCGATCGCCATTCCGATTTAAAACTATTGGTGCATATTGACGAACGCTCTAGCAGTTTCTTTGCTTTGGGAGTAGCCAAAATGCAACGCGCTCCCGTGGCACTGCTCTGCACATCAGGCACAGCCGCCGCTAATTATTATCCTGCGATCATTGAGTCATACCATAGTTACATCCCCTTAATTGTCCTGACTGCCGATCGCCCTCCCGAACTGCGGGACTGTGGCTCAGGTCAAACCATTGATCAAATCAATATCTATGGAAAATATGCTCGTTACTTTTTTGAGGTGGGCATTCCTGAAATAATTGGTTTCCGTTTGCGCTATTTGCGATCGCTGATCAGTCGTTCGGTGAGTATTGCCCTCGGCAAGGGGGAAACACCCGCAGGGACTGTGCATTTGAATTTTCCATTTGCTGACCCCATGGCTCCTGTGCCTGTGCTTGATGATGTACCTGAAGACATTGCCTTGATTAGTCCTGAGGCTATTTTGGGAAATCCTGCGGGATCGGCCTATAGCCAAATTGTGGCGGGTGTTAGGTATTTAGATACAGAGCTAATTGCGGCGATCGCCAATCAAATTATCAGTCATCCCCGTGGTGTGATTGTGGTGGGTGTCTATGATGCACCCTTGGGCTTTGTGGATGCGGTGCGGCATTTGGCAAGGGTGACAGGCTATCCTCTACTGATTGAAGCAACGGGAGCTTATCGTCAAGGCGAGATTAGTCACTATGACAGCTTTTTGCGATCGCCAAATTTTTGTAAAACCCATGCGCCTGAAATAGTAATTCGTTTTGGTGCAATGCCCACCTCTAAGAGCTATTTACTGTGGCTTCAGCAACATATCAATTGTCAACAGATTGTGGTCGGCAGAATTAATAGCGATCCTACCCATGGCATTACGCAATCTCTGAATGTGCATCCTGTCCATTTCTGTAATCAGTTAGCCACCTATCTAGAGAACTATGCCCAACAACCTTGGCAAGATCGGCAATGGCGATTAGATTTTGAGATGGCAGAAAGTATTACCACCGATGCCATTAATCAATCCCTTGAATCCATTGATGAACTCTTTGATGGGAAAGTCTATGCTGAACTAGCAGCATTTCTTCCTGATTACAGTTGTATTTATGTGGCAAGTAGTATGCCGATTCGCGATTTGGATACTTTTTTCCATAGCGATCGCCCGATTACGGTACTTGCCAATCGGGGAGCCAATGGCATTGACGGAACTGTTTCTAGTGCCTTAGGAGCCGCATGGGTTAGCTTGCAACCAATGGTTCTTATTTGCGGAGATCTAGCTTTCTATCATGATCTCAATGGATTATTAGCTGCCAAGCAATATCAAATTTCTCTCACGATCATTCTCTTAAATAACGATGGAGGTGGTATTTTCCATCTCTTACCGATCGCCAAGTTTGAGAATACCTTTGAGGAATTTTTTGGAACTAATCATGGTCTGGATTTTGCGGCGATCGTGCGTGCCTATGATTGTGAATATACTCTAATTCAAGACTGGTCACATTTTGGAGAAGTTCTGCAAAGTTCTCTTAGCTCCGCAGGTACTCAAGTATTAGAAATCAAGACCGATCGCGATCGCAATCAAGAATTACATAGACAGATTTGGAATCAAGTTATTGCCGTTTGCGATCGGTACTATAGTTGTACTGACCCCTAGAACTTGATGCATCAGGAAATTTATGCAGATTTGGCAATGGCTGACGGAACCTCTCACCCTAGAATTTATGCGTAATGCCTTGATTGCTGGTGGTCTAGCGGGAATAGTCTGCCCTGCCATTGGTTGCTTTTTGATCGTGCAACGGATGTCCCTTTTAGGAGATGTCATGACCCATACGGTGATGCCTGGTATGGCGATCGCTTTTTTTATGAGAATTGATGTGGCGATCGGTGCATTTATCTCAGGTGTGGGCAGTGCCTTCTTGATTGCCATGCTGCGATCGCAAACCCGTATCAAAGTTGATGCTGCGATGGCGATGACTTCTTCTAGTTTCTTGGCGATCGGGATTCTGTTGATTTCCTTACTCAAGGTCAAAATTGATTTGCACGGATTTTTATTTGGTGACATCCTCAGCGTTACCCAGTCTGACACATGGCGATCGGCGATCATTACCGTCATTGTCCTCATGGCGATCGCGATCTTCTACAAACCCTTACTCTTTTATACATTTGACCCCATAGGCGCAAAGGCGATCGGACTCCCTGTCAACCTCATCTATCTAGGCTTAATGTCTGCTGTTGCCCTGACGATTATTGCCAGTATGCAAACAATGGGAGTTGTCCTTGTTATATCACTTCTCATTGGCCCTGCCATCACCGCCTATTTACTAGTTAAGGAACTCCATCAAATGATTTTTACGGCATCCATTACGGGTATCCTTGCCAGTAACATTGGTCTATATGCCAGTTATTACCATAATCTTCCCTCGGGCCCCACCATTGTGATTGCTATTCTCTTGTTATTTTTTCTAGCTTTAATCTTTAGTCCTAACCAAGGTCTTATTACCAATAAACTGAAGTCCTAAAAATGCGATCGTGATTAGGTGCATTCATTCACTGCTCCAATTAAAAACAGGTTTTGTAGTTAATTGCAGATTCAGTAACAAACATCTAACGTAAACTTCTAGTGTTTAGAGGGATTGATGAGGATAATATTCTAATAGTAAACTCATTAAAGTAAAGTCATAAGTATTGTTTAGATGCAATTTGAATGGAATCCAGACAAGGCAAACTCAAACTTGAAAAAGCATGGTGTTTCTTTCAAAGAGGCATCTACTGTTTTCAATGATCCCTTGTCTGTAACATTCCCCGATCCAGATCACTCTTTCGGTGAGGAGCGTTACGTTATCATTGGTTTATCCAGCACTAATCGTATCCTAGTAGTTCCTCATACAGACCGAGCAAATCGAGTTCGGATTATTAGTGCAAGAGAGGCAACCCGAAATGAGCGGAGATTTTATGAATATGGAGAATAATCACGAGCTAGAAGACGATTTAAGACCTGAGTATGACTTTAGCAAGATGCAGGGTGGTATTAAAGGAAAATATGTTGAACGCTACAGGTCAGGAGCAAATATAGTGTTACTCGATCCTGATGTTGCTCAAGCATTTCCAACAAGTGAATCGGTTAACGAAGCACTTCGGATGCTTATGCAAATTGCCCAAAGGCAAAATCCTAACATTGCATTGAAGCCGACTTCTCAACAGTGATTCTTACACATAAAAATTAATTCAAAAAATAAACTGAAGTCATAGCTCAACCAATTCAGGGGCATGGCGACTAACTGAAATTAAATGTTGCTTAATTTCTTGGCTTAATTTGAGAAAGTCATGGCTAGGCAAAGTTAAGGCATCATCCACAGAATAAACCTCCACAATTTTCTCTTTTCCCTTAGCTTGAAAATCTCCTAGCCTCACCACCTTCCAAGGTTCCGCCATATTCTGACATACCGAATCAGAAAATACTAAAAATCGATTTAGCTGTCTGGTCAATGCCGCAATTCTTGAAGCCACATTGACCGCATCACCAATTACTGTATATTCCTTTTTGGTATAGGAGCCGATATTTCCTTCCAAAACTCTGCCTTGAGATAGCCCAATACCAGCATACAAAACCTTTAAAGCACTATAGGAAGGGGACTGGCGGCGCAAAGCCTCTAGCTCTCGCAAAATATCTAGACTGGCATGGATAGCATTATCAGCCCGATCGCCTTCAAAATAAGCCATCACACAATCACCAATAAACTTAGTTACTTCCCCACCATGACGAGAAATCACCCCAGTACAGATTGTAAAAAATTGATTGAGTAACTCCACCACATCTTGTACTTGCATCGTTTCTGTGATGCTGGTAAAGCTGACAATATCGGCAAACAAGATGATTTTTTCACAATAACGTGGTTTTAAGGTGAGGGGGTTTAGTCCCATCTCAATGGCTTGCAAAACCTTACTTTGGGTATAACTAGCCAAAATAGTTTGCGACTCACCAAGGGTCTGCAACAAAATTTTAATGGGCTGTAACAAAATATCAGTATTTTCATCTAGCACAATTACTTCCATTGACCACTCAGGAAAACTGCGCCGTTGTACCCCCAACTCCGATTTTAAGCACAGAATTTGATTATGTCGTTCATCTTTGAGAATGCGCTTATACAAATCATCAATCTGGTCATCTTCCCCCTCTAAAATTTGAAAAAAGATCCCCCCGCAACACAGCAATACACCAGTAATCCCATCCCGACAATTATTGGTCTGTGATATTTTACGGATATCATCAACTTCTTGTTTGGTTAGCGATCGTGAAAACTTACTGATATATGATAAACGTTTCATGCATTTGTAATCATATTGATAATTCAATTGTAGCAATGTATACTAATTCGCCTGACATATACAAACTAGATCAATACCAATTTTTGCTTAAGTCCTTTATTTTGATATTAGTTGGAGGCTAGGGGGTTAGCTATCAGCAATATGTCGCATGATCGCTGTCACCCTTGGAAGTATCGCTGCAACAGAACTAAGCGATCGCCTACCTGTTGATGCCGTTTTTGCCAAGTTTGCTCATTTTTAATAGTTTGCAGCATAGTCAGATCCAATGCCAACATTTTTAACTGTTTATTGATCTCTACCTGCACAGCTAGAGATATGTCTGGATTTGGCAAATCAGCATTCACAACTGTTGTTTGAAATAAAGACTGTATCGCCTCAAGAGAGCGCATCCATGCTCTCACAGCTTGGGTATCGGGCTGCCTTTGCGGGGCGATCGCCACTTGCAAGTTTTGGAGCGCATTTTGCAATTCGGCAATCATGATGAAAAAGTAAAGGAGGTAAGTAAAGTTGATTAAATTAACCAGATTAATGGTATTTAATGTTACTGCAAATTTTGAAGTTATGATAAACGTTTTACAGATTACGAAATGACAGCCCAAAGCCATGTATGATTTTTAAGTGTGTATTCAATTAAAAGAAAATTTTGTGTTAGATATTAAGCTACTGCGATCGCAACCCGAACAGGTACAGGTGCGCCTCAACCATCGAGGCAAAGGCTATGACATTAGCCAATTAATTGAATTAGAACAGATGGTGCGAGAATTAGAAACTCAGCGATCGCATCTGCAAGCCGAAAGTAATGATATCGGCAAACAGGTTGGTCAGAAAATGAAAATGGGGGGAGCCGAAGATGATATCCAAAAACTCAAGGCACGATCCCTTGAGCTAAAACAAATGCTGGCGGAATTGGAACCCCGCGAAAAAGATCTGCGCGATCAAAGCAAAGACTTACTAATGACTTTGCCAAATTTGCCTAGTGAAGGCACACCGATCGGTAAAGATGAAAAGGATAATATTGAGGTTAGACGTTGGGGCGATGAGTACAAGCCTAGTCACCCAGATATTCTCCCCCATTGGGAAATTGGCGAGAAAATTGGCATTCTCAACTTTGAGCGAGCCGTTAAGGTCGCCCAAACTCGATTTGTGAATCTCATTGGTGCGGGGGCTGCCCTCGAACGCGCTCTAATCCAATTTATGCTCAATACCCACACCAGCAAAGGTTATGTGGAAATTGCGCCACCCATTTTGGTGAATACGGACAGCATGACGGGGACAGGGCAGTTACCGAAGTTTGCGGAAGATTCCTTTAAATGTGCCGATGATGATCTATGGCTCATTCCCACTGCCGAAGTGCCAGTTACCAATATCTACCGTGATGAAATTTTAGAAGAAGAACAATTACCACTTCTGTATTGTGCCTATACTCCTTGTTTTCGGAGAGAAGCAGGCAGCTATGGACGCGATACGAGAGGCTTGATTCGGTTACACCAATTTAATAAGGTGGAGTTAGTTAAGTTTGTGCATCCTGAGCGATCGGCCGCCGAACATGAGCAACTGGTGCGTGATGCGGAAGCAATCTTGCAAGCCCTCAAACTTCCCTATCGTGTGGTGGAGCTTTGCACAGGCGATATTGGCTTTAGTGCGGCTAAGTGCTACGACCTCGAAGTATGGTTGCCTGCGGCAAATACCTATCGGGAAATTTCTAGCTGTTCTAATTTCCATGATTTTCAAGCGAGACGTGCCAATATTCGCTTTAGGAGTAAGGGCAAAAAGGGGACAGAGTTTGTGCATACCCTCAATGGCTCTGGCTTGGCGATCGGGCGCACTATGACCGCAATTCTGGAAAACTATCAGCAACCTGACGGACGTATTTTGATTCCTGAAGTGTTACAACCCCTGATGGGTCGAGAATATCTCACTTAATCTCATCTCTAGATCGCTTATATTTCTAAACCTATGGCAACTATTCATCGTATCCATCCTGAAAATCCTCAAGCAAGGACGATCGCTCAGATTGTTGATGCTCTGAGGGATGGTGCGGTGATGCTTTATCCCACCGATACGGTCTATGCGATCGGCTGCGATCTGATGTCTAAAACCGCAGTGCAAAGGGTGCGACAACTCAAGCAGATGTCTAATGATAAACCTTTAACTTTTCTCTGTTCGTCTTTGTCAAATATTGCGGAATATGCGATCGTCTCTGATGCTAATTATCGCACTATGAAAAGTCTAGTTCCAGGCCCTTTTACTTTCATTTTACCTGCCACCAAACTAGTCCCTAAGCTAGTCTTAAACCCGAAGCGCAAAACCACAGGTATTCGCGTTCCCGATCACCATGTCTCGCAATGCCTGATTCAATCCTTAGAAAATCCGATCATTTCCACTTCTGCTAATTTCCAAGAAGCCAATATGGATGAATTTGATCGCGATCGCCAAAGTAGTAAAAGTAATACAGGCAATAAAAATATTAAAAGTGGCAAAGGCAAGCGTACAAATGTATGTGAGTTGCCCAAAATTGAGCTATTCGATCGCTTCTCTAAGTTAGTGGATTTAATTATTGATGATGGTTCGGAGCATAGTTACCAAGTATCGACTATCCTAGACCTAACCGATGATTTACATCCTGAAGTAGTACGTCAGGGTTTGGGGAAATATGCGTAAACTTGCAAGGCTACCAATTTTATCTTTAGCACTGGTTATCGTTGGCTATATTGCCTATGGCTGGTTGCTATCTATCCATCGAGCGGACTGGCGCATTTGGATACCAACGGGGATGATTGCCTTTGGGTTTGAGTGGATTTTTTCACTAACTTGGTCGATCGCGGCGGTCATTTTTGTATTTCTCCGCAAGGATCAGTTTTTATTATCCATTGGGATCACCGCCATTTGGGCATCATTAATGTATGTCGCCCGCCTAGAACTGCGGTCTTTTCTCGATAATCGGGGTTGGAATTTCTTTGTTTTGGCATTAATTGCAGGAATTGGCTTAGGTTTGGGTTGGTTTACGGATACCTTGCCAGAGATCCGCAGTTTTGGCACTTCTCTAATTAAATAGAGATAAAAATTGCGAAGCAATTTTTATCTCTAAGAGACTGTTTGAAAATAGGGGAAAAGATTAAAAAAGTCCCCTTAAAAAAGGGGGATTTAGGGGGATTAAAAATCACCATAGTCAACCTGTAAGCAGGTCAGTCCCAGATCGCGCCATACCCTGACCACTTGATCGCGATCATCTAAAACAAAAGCAATATTGTAATGATTAAGCAAAAACTGCTCATAAATTTCGCGTTTAACGATGCTATCTTTGCGTAAATCTCCAGATTGGCGCATATATATTGCCTCAAACTTAATTTGATGCTTCGCCAACCATGCCAGAGTTTGGGGCTTAAACTTATCCTCCCGTCCCGACACAAATACGATCGCTTTGCCCGAAGTCTCCAGAATCGAACGCACTGGCTCATTGACCAGATCTAGCTCACATTTGGCCGCATCATAGGGACTGCGATCGCCAATAATGGCAAGGGTTCCATCGAGATCACAAATAATGGCATCGGGTAGATCAGGATTGTATGCAGGCTTAGGCGATCGCGGTGGTGCGATATATCGGTTATACATATCCCGAATCACCCTCTCCCCAACGGAATTAAAACGCTTGAGATCCCTCTCAATGCAAGTTTCTAGCGGCACATGTCGAAAATCCACAATCTCCAAAGTTGCCAACCCCTCGATCAATTCTCGAATTCTCACCTCATGCTTGGGGGCTAAGTGCGTATTATCTACAATCACATGTTTGCCATTTGCCAAGGCCGCCTTAATAATTGCGTCTTGCATATCCAACACAAATTTTTCATTTCCCTTTGAGTGATAGGAATTATCCAGCATCGCCCGTAGATCATCCTTATTGACCCGCTTAATTTTATTGGGTGCTTGATCAAGCATTTGCTTTGCCCAAGTAGATTTTCCCGAAGCAGGTAAGCCAATTGTAAAGTAAACTGTTAACATTTTTGGTGATTTCTACTATAATTAACTAGCGTGCATAATTCCACACACAATTCGGCACATCATCCAGCCCAAATCCATAGCTCCGCTCCCTAGCTCTGAGGTAAATCATGTTTCTTGCCACTGCTCCTGACCCAAAGACTCTCCGTCAAAATAAAGACTACGGAGCCATACCCACTGACCTCTTCACGGCGATCGCTGACCTCAAGCAAGAGCTAAATGCTGTAATCTTAGCCCACTATTACCAAGATCCAGATCTCCAAGATATTGCCGATTACATTGGCGACTCCCTTGGACTATCCCAAGCCGCCGTCAATTGTCAAGCTGATGTCATTGTCTTCCTTGGCGTGCATTTTATGGCAGAAACTGCCAAAATTCTTAACCCTCAAAAACTTGTGCTACTGCCTGACCTTGACGCAGGTTGCTCCCTTGCCGACAGTTGCCCCCCCGATCGCTTTGCTCAATTCAAAGCCGAACACCCCGATCATTTAGTCATTTCCTATATCAACTGCTCTGCGGACATCAAAGCCCTTAGCGATATTATCTGTACTAGTGCCAATGCTGTCAAAATCGTTAACCAAATTCCCAAAGATCAACCGATCATCTTTGCTCCCGATCGCAACTTAGGGCGTTATGTCATGGCACAAACGGGGCGCGACATGCTGCTGTGGGATGGAGCCTGCATGGTGCATGAAATTTTCTCCGAACGCAAACTGATTGAGTTGCAGCAAAAGAATCCAGATGCAGAGATCATTGCCCACCCTGAATGTGAGTCAAATGTGTTGCGCCATGCTGACTTTATCGGCTCAACCACTGGTCTATTAAAATATATCCAGACTCGCGATCGGCAAAAATTTATCGTTGTCACCGAATCAGGTGTAATCCACCAAATGCAAAAGGCGGCTCCCCACAAAACCTTTATTCCTGCACCACCAAATAACAGTTGTGCCTGTAATGAATGTCCCTATATGCGGCTCAATACCCTTGAAAAGGTTTATCTCAGCATGAGGGATCGTAAACCAGAAATTATCCTCAACGAAGCCACACGCCAAGCGGCGCTCTTGCCCATGCAAAGAATGCTAGAAATGTCTGTTTAAATGTCTGTTTAAAAAAAATATCTCTAGGGAGTTACTATGCAAATCACCGAAGCACCAATTAAAGCCACCGGCTCCCCAACAGTCAGCGATGCAACGCTTACTCTCCCCGATCATAAGCAATTACCAGACTCAGACGGAACCTTTGTGAAAAACTTTAAAGTCTCCTTGTTTAATCTTTTTCTCCCTTTCATCAGAGAACTATCCCAATAACTGCACAGTTGACCCTGAGTCTGTTTTTTGGACTTCGATAATGGTGTTAAAGGCTTCTTTCATCTGTGGCATATGGGTGATGACGAGGATACATTCAAAATTGGGAGCGATCGCGTTGATGGCACTGACGAGCCGATCGCAACCCGTTTGATCTTGACTACCAAAGCCTTCATCGATGATCAGAGTTTGGAGGGCGCTGCCCTTGCGCTGAGTGAGAATGCGGGAAAGGGCGAGGCGGACAGCAAAATTGATGCGAAAAGCTTCGCCACCTGAATAGGTTTCGTAGGATCTAGTACCTTTCGTGTCAGCAATTTCAATGTCGAGGGTTTCGATGAGGCGATCGCTTTTTTTACCAGATTTTTGGGTGATAAAGCGTACATGTAATTGTTGGTCACTGAGTTGTGCCAGAATTTGATTAGCTTCAATTTCAATCTGTGGTAAGACATTTTCGAGCATGAGGGCTTGAATGCCATTTTTGCCAAACGCTTGATGCAATTCCGTATGAATACGTTGGCGATGGCGCAGGACTTCTATTTGAGATTGGGTTTCTTGATGTCTGTGCAGATTTTGTTCTAGTTGCTGTTGCGCCTGTTGGAGACTGCCGATTTCGGAGATGATCTGCTCCATTTGCGATCGCCAATTTTGTAAGTTTTGGCGGAGGATGGAAATATCTGCTTGATGATCTCCTTGGAGGGATTGCAGTTGAGATTGCAGTTGAGCGATTTGGTTGGTGATGGTTTGGAGTTCTTGCTGCTGACTGGCTTTGAGTTGTTGTAATTGTTGTACCTGTTGATGGAGTTCGGGCTGTTCTTGTTCAGCTCGAATTAATTCTTGATAGCGAAGTAATGCGGGGGTTAGTTGTTGTTTTTGGGTGCGGATTTGCTGATGGAGGTCGGGGTCGTAGGCTAGTTGGGTGAGGGCGCGATCGCACTGTTCTAGTTCATGCTGAACCTCTAGATCGATGAGATTTTTGAGTAGTCTTTCTTGTAGTTGTTGGATCTTGAGTTGCAGGTCTGGAATTTTTTGCGATAACTGCTCCGCTTGCCTCTGGGCATTTTTAAGTTCTGCCTGTTTTATTTCTGCCCACCGCCATCTTTCCACATCTCCCCTAGCGAGAGCATGATTTTTTTCATCGTAGGCAAATTTTTGAATATTTTGATCAATGAGTTCCATTTCCTCCCATGCCTCTCGACAATAGTTCTGATTTTGCAAGCGATCGCTAAGTTCATGAATTTCCTGTTCAATTTGGATGAGCCTTTGCTGTGCTTCCGCGATCGCTTTGATCCTTTCTTGCAAAGTGCCTTGACGCTGAATTAAATCATTTAAAGGTGCAATTTCCTGTTTGAGACGGCGATATTCTTCGCGAAGTACCTCAATTTCGCAATTAGAAGCAGCTAGTTGCTCCTTAATCACCCAAATGTCACCCTGTAGATTTTGGGCTTCCTGTTGGTGCTTAGTTTGCACAAGTTGCCAGTGGGCAGCATCTAGGGGGCGATCGCAAAGGGGGCAAGGGGCATCCGCGATCGTTAATTGGCGCATATTCGCTTCTAGTTTATGAAATGCCGTTTCACATTCTGCCAGTCTAGTTTTGAGCCGTTCCAAAAAGTCTCGTCTTTCCAGTCCCTTCTCATGGACACGCTGTTGATATACCTGCTTTTTTTGGAGGAGATCCACCTGTCGGTTTAGCTCTTGGTTTTGACTAATCAATTGATCATAGTTATGCACCTGTAATCGCAATTGTTCACGTTTTGCCAGCAATTCCTCTAGCTTGGCAGTGAGCCTAGTTTGTTCACGTTCGAGAAGATGCTGGAGGGCTTGGTGGCGATGGACTAGGGGGGTAGATTGGGCATGGAGTCGATCAAATTCTTGGAGAACGGCTCTGGCTTTATGCAATTCAGTAATTGCTGCTTCAATTTCCGTAGCTCGGCTGAGGGTATTTTGTAAATCCTGTTGCTGATTGGTGAGGGCTTCCAATTGAGCTTGGTAATGTCTGAGCTGTCCCTTGAGATCGCTTTGCAGGCTGGTCAGCCGATGGCTTAGATCTTGACGGCGACTAATCAACTGCTGATATTTTTGAAACTTCTGTTCGAGTTCCCTCTCTTGATCGGCTAGTAGTTGATAGCGATCGTGGTTGGGCAAAATGCTCCCACGTTGGGCGATACAGTCTTCCAATTGCTGCAACTGTCTCTTTTGATTGAGGAGTTGCCGTTCTATCTGTCCTACATTTTGAATGAGGGCTTGATGCTGTTGCTGTTGCCAAGTTAGCTGTTGGGAAACCTGCTGATATTGGGCTTGTAATGCCTCTGATGCTTCTAGTTTGGCGCGATCGCGTTCTTCCCATGTTTGACGTTCTACCAATTGCGATCGCAACTGTACCAATTGCGGCGCGATCGCTTGTCCAGACTGAATCTGTTCCTGCAAATGTGCGGCAAGACTTTCTAAAACCGATATTTCCGCCTTACTAACCCTCGCAATATCCTTCGCCCGTTCCGCCAACTCATCATACTGCGATAGTGCCAGCATATCTGCCAAAATCTGTTTGCGATCGCTAGGACGCTTTAGCATAAATTCATCGGCTCGACCTTGGCGCAAATAGGCCGAATTAATAAAGGTTTCATAATCTAATTTGAGATGAGCCGTAATCACCAACTGTGTCGCCTGTACCTTGCGCTCCGTCAGAGACTTAAACTTTCCTTCACTCTGAATCTGAAACTCAAGGGATGTGGAACTATTGCGCGATCGGGTTCTGATGATGCGATATAACTCCCCCCCCACAATCAAAGTAAAGTCCACCTGTACTTCCTTCGCACCGTCATAAATAACATCATCTTGACTCGCAACCCGACTAGCTCCCCAAATTGCCCAAGAAATTGCTTCCAATAGCGATGACTTTCCTGCTCCATTAGCACCACAGATACAAGCGACATGGAGTCCGCTAAAGTCTAAAGCTAGTTGTTGATAGCTCAAGAAATTTTTTAATCTTAATTTCTGAGGGATCATTATTTTTTAGGTAAAACTTGTAGGGAACATCTCACTTTGGCGCAGTCTAAATTTTACTAATCCTATAACAAGGGGCTTAAGCCCCTTGTCTTTATCAAATGTTCCAAAGTGAGATGCTCCCAAACTTGTAGTTATATATACTCGAATACAATTATTAAATTTATTCGTGAATGGTAATCTAAGCGAATTTATATCTCTAGGCAATTTCTTATACCAAATCTAATCATGATTATGCCATTTAAGATCAAATCCCATTAATTCGATGAGATGACCTCTTGATCCGCAACCCATAGGCTCAGGATTACACTTTACCAAGGATTATGAAACCAAGTAAACGTTCAGAATGGCATTGTTTTAACTAACTTTTAATCTAGTTTTCGAGCAAATTTTCAATCAAATTTTCCATAAAGACGCTATCTATACTATATATTTATCATAATAATGTATAATTCTAAAGTACACAAAAATAAATAAAACTAAATAACTATACTGAGAGTACCGTAATAAGCCCAAAAGGAGAATTTACATAGCAATTTCTATATTGGTGAGGTCTTAACAAGGAGATTGAGGCGATTGTTCTACTAGCTTTGATCAAGCTCAGATTAAGCTATGTGTAACTTACCTAACTAAATACGCTATAGGTAAATATAAGTGAATCCAAGTAAATATAAAAATCAAAAATAAAATATGAGAGATTTATGGAAATATGGGAGCAAGTTAGCCGCCAGAGGGTCATGTATATTATTGATAGTTATCAGCTAGATGGTGCTGATGATCTGGATTTTGCAGATTACCTAGAGGATCTCCTTCAAGCCTATCCACCCACCCAAATTGAACTGGCTTTAGTGGAGGTGTTAGTGGATAGTTGGCAAACCGTGCCGCTAGTGCGCGGATTACCTTTCCTAGAGCGATCGCATCAGCTTTTAAGGTCATGGGAAAATCAAGCGATCGCCACCAAAGTTTCGCCAACCCATTTCCATTTAATTACAGGACTCGATCCCACCCCCATCTTTGGATATCCACAAGGCAAAAAGCAAGAGACAAGTTGTGTTTTGGGATAGCGATTACTAATTAGCAGAGCGATGAACTGCATAGTTTTTCCGTTTCACAAAGGCAAGGATAAGTACTAAAAAGGTGGAGATGCCTGCTAGGTATAGAGGATAGCCATAGGTAATCGGATGGTCTTGGTTGACGAGAAGGCCTGCAATTACGGGACCAAAAGCATTGGATACACTGAGATAGGATGAGTTGAGTCCTAATACGGTTCCTTGTTCTGTGGGACTAGCATTCAAGGAAATGAGGGCGCTAATCATGGGTTGCACCACTGAGTTTAATAGAGAAAAAAGAATACAAACAGCAATGAAGTAATAGAGATTTGTCCAGATGGGCATGAGGACAAAGGAAATACTGCGAATCAATAGTCCAAGGAAAAGAATCTGTACTAGTTGCAAGCGCTTGGTCATCTGGGCAATGCCAATAGTTTGCATAATCACCCCCAACACACCAAAGAGCAGAAACATTAGAGCTAGGCGATCGCTATTTTGATGAAGAACTGTGATGAAGTAAGGCTGAAAGGCAAAGGTAAAGAGGGTAAAGGTCAGACCTGTGAGGAAGTTGATAATCAGGAGAATGCCAATTTTGGGCATAAATAGACCTTTAATCAAATTCTCTAGCCCAAGATCAAAGATATTGGCAAATTGATGATTTTGATTGGCAGATGGGGTTGGTAAGGTTTCGGGCAACCCAAAAATCGTCAGTCCAAGGGCAATCATGGCAATGGTTGCAGATACTAAAAATGATGCTCCTAAGGACTCACCCAAGGGAGTTTGCAGTGCTACTTTTTGAGCAAGCAAACTGATGGCTGGCCCCAAAATAAAGCCCAAGCCAAAGGCGGCTCCATTGATACCAAAGGCTCTAGCACGGCTTTCGGGGGGAGTGACATCAGAGATGACGGCTTGAGCAACGGAGGCATTGCCACCTGTAATCCCATCGAGAAAGCGGGCGGCAAATAGAACGATCGCTGAAGAAGCGGTTCCTGCTAGGAGATTCGCCAGTACTGTCCCTGCCAGACTGATGATCAATAATGGTTTGCGTCCAAAGCGATCGGATAGTTTGCCGATAACTGGTGTGGCTAAAAATTGCGAACCTGCATAAATTGCAAATAGCAAGCTGATCTGTAAGTCATTCAAATGAAACTGACGACCATACAGATAGAGAACGGGAATCAAAATCGTAAAACTGAGGGAGTTAATAAAGGAAATTAGGGCAATGATCCAAAATTTACGATTCATTAAGTTTTTATTAGCAGTTCATTTAAAATCTTATCTGGATTTCTGCGCTTGCCGTTATGAATATAAGCATTCTTCACTGTTTGCTTGTCGATGCAATTTGCACGGGCTTACATTATTGATAACTTTACTCTCTTGTACTCCGTTTATCTCCATCATTAATTCTTTGCAACTACCGATTGTTTATCTGTAAAAAGCACAAAAATGTTATCTTTACTGTAAGAAGATCAAATTTTTAGATAAAAAAGCTAACTCCATGACAGTTTCTACAGGTTTTTCTCAATGTCAAAACTTGGCGGCTCAGGTTGAAGCAATTTTACAGCTTTTGCAAAAAGAACCAAGTTTGCGATCGCAGCAGGATGGCAGTATTGTGCGGTCTTCCCTCCGAAAAGCGATCGCTCCCACCTTTGACATTGTATTTGCAGGGGCTTTTAGTGCTGGTAAATCGATGTTGATCAATGCGTTACTAGAGCGAGAACTACTTTACAGCGCTGAAGGACATGCTACGGGGACAGAATGCAAGATTGCCTATGCTAAGGCGGGGGAAGAGCGAGTCGTTTTAAAATTCTTGAGTGAAGTGGAAGTGCGTGAACAGGTACAGGCACTCTGTCAGCTAATCGGACAGGTTCCACCCAGCAATATTAATCAGATGGACGCTTTAAAGCAGTTACAATCCACAACCTTGGCAGTAATTGAGCAGGAAGGTGGTAAAAGCAAGTCCAAACGGGCTAAGGATGCCGATGCTTTAAATTTATTGATCGAAGGTTTTGTCAATAATCGCGATCGCATTAGTTCCAATACCAACGCCACCTACTCAATGGAGCAGTTTGGTTTCGACAATCTCAAAAAAGCTGCCGACTATGCCAGACGAGGCTCTAATAGTGCAGTTCTCAAGCAGGTGGAATATTATTGCAATCATCCCCTATTGCAAGATGGTAATGTGATTATCGATACCCCTGGTATTGATGCTCCTGTCAAAAAGGATGCTGCTTTGACCTTTCAGAAAGTGGAGAATCCTGACACTTCGGCGGTCATCTTTGTGCTTAAAACTGCCTCAACGGGAGAACTGACCTCTGAAGAAACGGAACTAAGCGAAAAAATTCAAAGCAATCAGGGAATTCGCGATCGCGTTTTCTATGTCTTCAATCGTATTGATGAAACATGGATGAATAGTCAACTGTTACAACGACTCAATCAGACCATTGCCAGCCAATTTCGCAGCACTTCCCGCATTTACAAAACTAGCGGATTGCTCGGTTTTTACGGTAGCCAAGTCAAAAATACTAACCTTAGCGATCGCTTTGGTCTAGATACCATCTTTGCCGAAAGCGTAAAATCCATTGGTGGTGAAGAAGATACACCACAATTTGTCAATGAATTTAACAGCTACTGCCTCGTTTCTGGCAAACTTGATCCAGATAAATTTGAGATTCCGCCCAGTGTTTTAAAAACTAGCAATAAAAATGAGAAATATGTCCGTTTGCTAGATCATTTGGGAACAGGGCTAATCGAGCAATTGCTCAAAGATAGCGGCATTGAGGAATTTCGCACAGCGATCACCAACTATCTCACCAATGAGAAACGCCCTCTCCTATTTGCCGATCTTGCCGATGACCTTCAACCTATTTGTATTGCCCTGCGCCAGTTCTATCTCAGTAAGTGGCAAGAGCTAGATAGCCAACCTCGCGACATTGAAGCGATTAAACTACAGGAATTGCAAAAGCTAGGTCAAGATCTCAAACAGATTGGCGATCGCCTGCGTGAACATATTGCCAATGAGCTTAATTTGGCGATCGCGAGTAACAAAAATCAAGGTCTAGAGGCAGACTATCGGAAACTCAAAGAAGGAATGGTGCGCCGTCTTGATGAATTAATTGGCTATTTTTCCGTTGCCGATGTGCATCAACGCGCCCAAGCTAGTCACCGTCGCAATTCCGTTGTGCCTGTGATGGGCGTTTTGGCAGAAGGATTCTATTACCTTGCTAATGAGCTTGAAGATGTATTAGTGGAACATTCCCAAAAGATTGTGATCAATTTCTTCCAAGATTTGATTGCCTCGATCAAAAAGACTGATTATTATCGCGAGTTGTATCGACTGTTGGGCAATGATGGTGGCATTGAGGTGCGTTTAGAAAAACTAAAATTGGCTGCTTCTGATGCGTTAATCAATGAAGCAAAAACAGAATGCGATCGCTATGTGCGTGAACGTCCAGAATTTTATGCCGATGGAACTTGCGTGCTTTACCAATTGCGTGAAACCCTACAACAAGCCTGTCGTGGCTACGACTACCAAAGTATGATTGATGCTGAACCTGCAATTCGGCAATTACTCAAGCTAGATTTTGAGCTAAAGGTCAAGGACACAATTATCCGAACCTTCCGCCAAACCATTAATCAAACCTTGAGTACCCATCTGCTAGAAAGTGTTGAGAAACAATCTAATGAAATTTTGCAACAGTATGACAATGCTCGTGATTATCTAGCACAGACTTTGCAAAAGGAGGCACAAATTAAACTCGATCAAAATCGCAGTTTACAGATTGCAGTTGAGCAGGATATCGCTACTTATAATGAGGCTATTTCTGGCATTAACCAATGTCTAGAAATGATGAATCTTACGAGGAAGCGTTTACCAATCATCAGCGATGCTGATCTGATCACCACAACTGTTGCTGATGTCATTGATGTTGATTCTTTTATAATTAATGAAGTAAGCGATGAATCATAGTCTAATTCGAGATTGAGACTATTCAGAGTAATGACAATTGATGAATTGCCGTTACTCTGAATTGAGATTGTTTGTACTTTTTGAATGAGACTAGACGATCACAAGATATATTTACAAATATATAATCACAATAATCTAAGGCTATAAAAATAATTTGAGTCAATGCAAGGAAAAAATATACTTTTGTCAGATCTGGACGATGAAGATTTATTTGCGATCGGAGACAAGTTTTATAAAGTCATAAAACTAAAGCAAGCTTTTAAACTCATGTGTGAATCACTAAGATGCAATCTAGGAAATATCTCATATAAAAAATATGAGTCATCTCGCTTAGATTTACTTGTATTTAATAAAAATTATGGCAGAGGTGTTTTTTGCTTGCCTGAAGAGTTTATGCAAGATGGATTTAGCTATAAATTTATTAAACTAGGATATCCAGGCTGGCAGTCAGGTCTAATCAAGCTGTCTTTAACTGGTTATTTAACTATGGCAGAAACTAATGAAAAAGCCATGATTCCACATTATGACTTTAGCAATGTTAACTTCGGTGATGAAGATATACTCTCTTTTAAGGAAGACTCATTTTGTACTGGAAAAACATTTAAAGATATCTTTCAAAATTCGTTTGAAGATAGCGAATTTTACAAGGAATGTTCATCAATTGTTGCTGGATTTATTCCAGAGATGAATACAAATCAAGAATTTTTTAATTATGGTCTAAACTTACGTTTTTTGCCAATAAAGACTGCTATATGGCAACCTGCAAACCTTAGAATTAAGTTTGCTTTTGAAACACAAACTAGCCTAGACATTGAAACTCAAAACGTTGCTAATACTTCTCTATTGGACGAAATTCGTAATAGCAATATTTAGTTCTAGGATTAGATTGAACGCTGTAAGGTTAACTGCAACTGACTTATATGGATCAAAAATTAGAGAGCCTGAATTCTGATGATGTTGTTTGCTTTACTGATGAAGATGATGGGTATAACACGCCTATTTATAACATCAAGCAACGATTTAGCATTGGTAGATTGTTTGAATTTAGTGAATTCGTAGAAGCTATATCAAGGATGGTAGGGCTGTCTAGTGAATCAATGGAAATTCTAACTCAGGGTATCCCATGTCGGGTAATGACAACTCGACAACAGGGATGGCGATGGGGAAAAATTAGGTTGAAAATTGAACTGCAATTTATTCCTGATGAAACGATAGAAGATAATATTGGTAAGATTTCTGACAATCCATTAGATGAAATTCGTAGAAGTTCGGAATTGGACTAATCAATTAACTACAAAATTAATACTCAATAAATATCTAATAAATATCAAAACATGGCAGATAAAACACCTCGCATCAATATTCCCCCCGAAGTTAGGAAATATGTTTTTGAACGGAATAATTATCAATGCCAAAGCTGTCACAAAATTGACCCCACAGCCAAAAAATTACAAGTTGACCATATTATTCCTCTAGCCCAAGGAGGCACTCACGATCTTAGTAATTTACAAACCCTTTGTGCTGAGTGTAACCGCCGCAAAAGTGACAAACTTGATCCACGTTTTCAAAAACTCTGGCGTTAGCTCAATATTGCAAACTTTTATTCCTTTAGAGAGAAGCCTACAATTAAAAACCTCGCATTGTGGGGCTTTTGCTTTATCCTAAAACTTGGATGTGCAGAGATTACAAAATTCATGGCGATTATAATTGCGGGTGAGCGGAGTGGTGTGGGTAAAACCACTGTGACTTTGGCGATGTTGGCAGCACTCAAGGCGCGATCGCGATATGACAAATCCTTAGTGCAATCTTTTAAAGTGGGGCCTGATTACATCGATCCCATGTTTCACACCCACATTACAGGAATGCCATGTCGTAACCTTGATCCTGTTTTAACATCTGAAACCTATGTCCGTTGGTGTTTTGCCCGCCATAGCCGCAGGGCAGAATATGCTCTGATAGAAGGGGTGATGGGGCTATTTGATGGTGCATCGGGCAGTGATGATACGGCTAGTACTGCTCATATTGCCAAGTTGTTGGGTGTGCCAGTAGTCTTAATTCTCAACTGTGCTAGTACTTCTCGCTCGATCGCGGCGATCGCTCACGGATATCGTACCTTTGATCCGCAAGTACAAATTGCTGGAGTAATTCTCAATCGAGTGGGTAGCGATCGCCATTTGGAACTGCTCACACAGGCGCTAGAACCTGTTGGTTTGCCAATTTTAGGAGTGCTGCGCCGTCAAGATCTATCCATACCCGATCGCCATTTGGGATTAGTGCCAACTGCCGAAATGGATAACCTCCAAGAATTAATTGAGCGTCTTGCCAATCTTGGCGAAACTTGTTTTGATTGGGATAAATTATTACCCTTAATGCGAAGTTCCCATACTGCGGATTTTATCAGCAACTCAGATCTAGAAGTTCCAGAGATCGTTCCATTTAAAACAATCAATATTCCCAAAATTCGGATCGCGATCGCTCAAGATCGAGCCTTTAGTTTTTATTATGCCGATAACCTTGACCTCTTGACTGAGATGGGTGCAGAGTTAGTCCCTTGGAGTCCCATGCAAGATGCAGATTTACCTGAACAGGTACAGGGATTATATTTTGGTGGAGGGTTTCCAGAAGTATTTGCCGCAGAATTAGCAGCCAATCATCGGGCAAGAACTGCCGTCAAGCTTGCCATTGAGTCAGGCATTCCCACCTATGCTGAATGCGGAGGGCTAATGTATCTCTGCGATCGCATTGTTAATTTTGAGGAGCAATCTTTTCCGATGGTGGGGGCGTTGCCCACGATTGCCAAAATGGGTAAACGCTTATATTTGGGTTATCGACAGGCGATCGCTTTGCAAAATAGCCCGATGTTACAGGCAGGCGATCGCATCTGGGGGCATGAATTTCATCGCTCTGCTCTCACAACCCTAAGCGATCGCCCCCTATATTCCCTACAGGGCTACGATTCCCGCCTTACTTACCCTAACGAAGGTTGGTGCGAACATCATATTCATGCGTCCTATGTCCATGTTCATTTCGGCGCACAGACTCACATGATCACGAACTTCCTGCAACAGGCAAACCAATATCATTATTCTAACTGCCACTGATCTCTAGAGGCAGCTTCATCAAAATAACGCTTAGGACGCAAGGTTAAGGTGATTTTACCTAGTAGCTCAGTCTGTGGTTCCGTATCAAACCAAGCAAATTGCAGATCACCATCGGCTCCCGCGATCGCGAAGTAACTATTTTCATCCCATTGCTTTTGAGCGCGATCGACCAAAATTAGAATATCCTCAGCGCGATCGCGAACCGCACTAAGCACCTCCTGATTGATCAGCCCACGCAAAGTATCAGTATTGGTAGCAATTACCACGCCATCTTCAGCAGCATGAACTACCATCCAACCAGGTAAAGTTGCCCAAGTTTCTACGCCTTTAGCCTGTACTAACCCAAAGGGCGCTAATTCTTGTACTTGGGGAACTGCCTTAAACTGTTCCACCGATAGTGGCAAATTGCCAGCCACAGGCAAAATGCGTGGAATATCATCTTCTCCGTCATAGCGGAAATTGGGCAGATTGGGTACTTTTTTCTTGATGGGGTTTGCCATATCCATCAACAGCTTTTCCACCATAGCCCTTGCGGTTTCGCTATGGGCAAAACGCAGACCCCGTGCAATTAATCGAGTGCGTTCCTGTGGTTCTAGCTTACCCTGTGCCGCCTTCATCACCTGTAAGACCACTGCATCCCCAGGATGACGGGTAAAGCCTTCAGGCAAATTAGCCATAACTGCCGCTTCCTTGAGTGCTTTAACTACATCCTTAGTTTCTAAAACGTCTAAATTCTTTTCTAGGGCAAAGGTTGCCATCGTAACGCGATCGCTTTGATTGAGAACACGCAGTTCATGGAGAATATCACTCCCCTTCTGTTCATAATGGGCAAGGACAATATCAGCCGCTTGTCCTGCTTGCAAACTGGCATAGACCTGTGCCGCCACCACAATCTGATTTTGCTGAATCGGTTCAAAACCTGTATTCTCAAAAATTGCGAGGGAATTTTCGCCCATCTTTTGCAACATTTGGCAAGCCTGACCCCATTGCACCCAAGTCCCTTGCTTGTGGCGCAAAAGTTTTAAGAGTTCTTCAGAGTCGGTTGGTAAGATGGGAACAGGAGTTGGCATGATTCAGATGGGGGCAAAATATTGTAGGGCTTGTTATTATATCAAATCTACAAATGGCATAGCCATTTGTAGATTTAGTCACCCTCACTAAGCAGCAACTTGAGAAGAATTAGACTTATTTTTGTACTCACGCATTGCGTTTACAAAACGCTCAAACAAATAATCGGCATCATGGGGGCCGGGACTAGCTTCAGGATGGTATTGAACTGAGAAGATGGGTAAGGTTTTATGCTCTAAGCCTGCAACGGTTTGATCATTTAGATTAATGTGGGTCAGCATTGCTGGTGAGCTATCAAAGGATTCGCCTGTGAGTGCAAAGCCATGATTTTGGCTGGTGATTTCCACACGGCGATCGGCATTTACCGCTTGATTTTGGGCAGGTTGATTGAGTCCTCGGTGTCCAAACTTGAGCTTAAAGGTATCTCCTCCCATTGATAATCCCAAAATTTGATGTCCGAGGCAAATGCCAAACATGGGTTTGTTAGCTTCTAGGAGGGCTTTGGCGGTTTCGATGCCTTGGGTGACAGCAGCAGGATCTCCGGGACCATTGGAGAGGAAGATACCATCGGGATTATATTCAAGAATTTTGGCGGCGGGCGTATCGGCAGGGACAACGATCACGCGGCAACCGTAGCTGGCAAGACGGCGCAGGATATTACGTTTTACGCCAAAGTCGATCGCTACTACCGTTAGGGGATCACTCACTGGCACTTCGGCAAATTCCCACTCGGCAACGGTTTTTTCTGTCCATTCGTAAATAGTTTTGGTGGTGGCTTCTTGGGCAAGGTTTAGCCCTTGCATTGATGGTGCATCTTTAACCTTAGCTAGTAAGACTTCAGGATCAAGGATTTCTGTAGAAATGCCGCCATTCATTGCCCCTAGCGATCGCAACTTGCGAGTAAGCGCACGGGTATCGATGCCCGAAATCCCGACTACATTATGAGCTTTAAGGTAATCGGGTAAAGACTGTCGCGATCGCCAATTGCTAGGAGTTACGGTAATATTGCGAGCGATCACCCCACGAGCTTGTGGGCGTTCTGATTCATCATCTTCAGGATTTACACCCGTATTACCCAATTCGGGACAGGTAAAGGTGACAATTTGACCTCGATAACTGGGATCTGTGATTACCTCTTGGTAGCCAGTCATGCCTGTATTAAAAACCACTTCGCCGATCGCTGTCCCTGATGCACCAAAGGCATAGCCTCGATAACAAGTACCATCTGCTAAGACCAAAATCGCCGCTTGCTTAGTTGCCATATCTTCTCAATATATCGTTCTTTAGATATCCACTGTCGAATAACTATTGTGGACATTAGGGAACATTCTAAACGTTATCTAGGTAACAAAGCATTCAGATTCGGTTCAATTACATCACATCGATTACACTAGAAGGCTTTTAATTATTAAGACAAAGCTTGCCGCAACATCGCCAATTTTTCTGGTCGAAGGCGGTAATAAATCCAAGTACCACGGCGCTCTTTGTCCAATAGTCCTGCTTCATACAAAACTTTGAGATGGTGGCTTACCGTTGGTTGTGTAAGTCCTAAGGTTTCCACGAGTTCACAGGCGCATACTTCTTGATTTGGTTGGGCAGCAATCAAGCTCAAAATTTGTAAGCGTGCTGCCTCCCCTAACACCCTGAAGATACTTGCTAGGAGAATTACATCTTCAGACTGCAATCGCCCTGCCAAAAGTGGTGGACAGCATCTAGTGGCGATCGCTATTTCTGGAGTTGCCAAGTTTGGTTGATCAAGTTTCATAGGTTTATCTTGACATATACCTAAACCAACGGTCAAAATATCGACAATAATCAATATTGATATTTATAAATATTGTTGCAAATCAATATAGTTTAAATTATGGCTGTACGAGTTGGTATTAATGGTTTTGGCAGAATTGGCAGATTAGTGCTACGGGCAGGTTGGGATTTTCCTGAACTTGAATTTGTGCATATTAATGAAGTCAAAGGTGGTGTGGAAGCGGCTGCCCACTTACTCAAATTTGACTCCGTACATGGGCGTTGGCTGCATGAGCCGAGTGTGGAAGGCGATCGCCTTGTTATTAATAGTCACAACCCTGATCACAAGTCCCTCACCCACATTTCCTTCAGCGAATATGCCAAGCCCGAATTAGTTAACTGGGAAGATTTCGGTGTGGATCTAGTTCTGGAATGTTCTGGTAAATTCCGCACACCCGAAACCCTTAACCCCTATTTCACCAAGGGGGTCAAGAAAGTTATCGTTGCTGCGCCTGTCAAAGAAGAAGCCCTCAATATCGTCATGGGCATTAACGATTATCTTTACGATCGCGATCGGCATCATCTACTAACTGCTGCCTCCTGCACGACCAATTGTCTTGCCCCCATAGTAAAAGTCATTCATGAAGCCCTAGGAATTAAGCATGGCGCAATTACCACAATTCATGACAACACCAATACACAAACCCTTGTTGATGCACCTTACAAAGACTTGCGCCGAGCCAGAGCCTCGAGCCTATCGTTAATTCCCACAACTACGGGTTCAGCAACAGCGATCGCGATGATCTATCCTGAACTTAAGGGCAAACTCAATGGATTAGCCGTGCGCGTACCATTGCTAAATGCTTCCCTTACTGACTGTGTGTTTGAAGTGGAACGAGAAACCACTGTTCAGGAAGTAAATAATTTATTAAAAACTGCTGCTGAAGGAAGTCTCAAGGGAATTTTGGGCTATGAAGAACGTCCCTTAGTTTCCATTGACTACAAAGATGATTCACGATCTTCAATCATTGATGCCCTTTCCACAATGGTGGTCGATCGCACTCAGGTCAAGGTTCTCGCTTGGTATGACAATGAGTGGGGCTATTCCTGTCGTATGGCGGAATTAGCAAGAAAAGTGGCGATCGCTATTTAATACCTGATGTTACGTGGAAGGAATTCCTGCTATGTTGGATGATCGGGGCTGGCACGGGGGCACAGCCCCTACGCCAAATTTAAATTATTCAGGTAGGGGCAATCCCTCCGTGGTTGCCCTGCTTTGCTAGCAGCAGGAGATTCA
>JANRII010000100.1:0-68860 GCA_033765135.1 Pseudanabaenaceae cyanobacterium bins.39 | reverse complement strand
TCTAACTGATGTTACGTGGAACTCAGGGTATGAATCTCCTGTTGCTAGCAAAGCAGGGCAACCACGGAGGGATTGCCCCTACCTGAATAATTTAAATTTGGCGTAGGGGCTGTGCCCCCGTGCCAGCCCCGATCATCCAACATAGCAGGAATTCCTTCCACGTAACATCAGTATCTAATAAAAAAAGCTGGCTAACACCAGCTTTTCCCCAAATCTTGTACTGCGGTCAAATACCAATGTTTATTTTTATTTCCGCAAAATCACGATGCCTTCACCAGTAACAGGAGTACGCGCAATCACATTGTTATCAGCGTCTGCCACAAATAACTTCTTAAAGTTGAGCGATCGCGATCGCGCATCTAAATCATTGATCAGCTTTTCTTGATCACTAGGAGACATTTGATACCAATCATTGCTCAAAGCCACAATCAGTCGTCCCCGTTGAAAGCTAGTTTCCACTGAGCCTAAAATATTTTCGCCATACTGATTCGCAACTTCTGATACTTGGGTTTGAATCTTGGCGATCGCAATTTGCTCAGGGCTTAAGGCTACGTCATTCTTTTCAGGTTTAGCCATATCATCAATGGTCTTACCTGTTGTCTTAGTTGTTGGTGCAACGGTCTTAGGCTGACTTACCTTAACGGCAGGAGCTACTGCTACAGTTTTTGCATTACGGCTATGGGCATGGGATGGCTTTAACAACAGCAGCACTGCAAAAATGGTGACTAAAGCAATTGTGCCAGCCCTTTTATTTAAAATTCCCTTGACTGCATCCGATAGGGGAATCTTTTTCGCCAGATCTACCACCAAGCGACCAAGGGGCGCGATCGCGGTACTTGTTTTTTGCCAAACCTCATTGGTTTGTACCTTTTCCCAAGCATTGACCACAGAGGGAGTATCTGCCGCCTTTGCAGAGGCCTTTTGCCAAATATTGGTAGCGATCGGATCGAGCTTATCAACCACCTTCTGCAAAAATGTCAAGACCCTTGGTGTTACCTGCTCCTGTGTAAATTGCCAAGCAATACCAAACTCGCGCTTGACTTGGGCAACCATTGCTGATTCAGGTGGCGCAGCTTCGAGCATAGGGACTTCTTGAGCGTCTTTTCCCTCAAGGGCATATTGCCATTTTGTTAATAACCTAACCAGACCTGCGATCGCTTGAGCCGAAAAGCCCATAGCTAGATCCATCGCCTTATTTTTAGGCTCCGATGCCGTAGCCGCAGGGAAAGTCTTAACAGGAGGCACTTGAGCCACCTCTGCATCAGCATCTATCGCCAAATCTGGACTATCAGCACCCATGTCCACCTCCTGAGTTTCTGGCACTGCTGGCTCCTTCACAACAGATGCAGGCACTACTTCTGGAACTGTGAGCTTAGATTGCAGCTTTTGTAATACAGGTATCAAACTTTGCACCAATTTCAAAATCAGTAATTGCAGTTGTGGCTTCACTTTCACCCACAACTGCCCAATCTGATGCACAATTCGTTCTAACACCTCAGTATTTCCTTTCTCAGCCATAACTGCCTCCTATCACAATTCACACTAAAAATATATTTAAGTATATTAAGAACAAGATTAATAATTAAACCCTATAGCGATCTGCCCAAGTAGCCTTAACAAGGGGGCATCAAAATATATTTCTTAAGAGGTAATTCATCAATTTTGATCATAAACACCTCAACCATAGAAAGATATGATGATCTCCTAACAGTTGCTATAGCGACAAACTGGACTTAATCTTTAAGCAAAAAGTATTCACAAATTATTAAAAAAAGTATGCAGTGAGAGTAGCACATCTTGAGGTATTTCTTCTAGACAACCCCCATCTACCTCAAATTTAATCAACTCATTCGGTTTGCGTAAGTCCTAAAAATACTAGAATACAAACAGACATATCAATTTTAGTAAATTAGCGTTGGAGTAATTTATGAGATATCAAAACCTTTAAATACGCTCCCAATGCTGACTTATCATCTAAATTTACTTATAAATTTGCTTAAATTTATTACTCAAAAACCATGCGTATTCTCGCTCTAGCTTGGGAGTTTCCGCCGCGTATCATAGGAGGAATTTCTCGTCATGTGGCAGAGCTATATCCTGAAGTTATTAAGCGCGGTCATCACGTTGATCTCATTACAGTTGCTATCAATGATGCCCCGTTGTATGAAGTCGTTGATGGTATCCATGTCCATCGCATTGCCGTTGAGTCAAATTCTGACTTTTTCCGTTGGGTTGTGCAAATGAATGTAAACATGACCCAATATGCCAGAAATTTGTTGTCTAAGGAGAATGAGCATTTTGATATCATCCATGCCCACGATTGGTTAGTTGAGGAAACAGCGATCGCCCTGAGCCAAGAGTTTCACAAGCCCCTAGTGGCAACTATCCACGCCACAGAATATGGCCGATGCAACGGCATTCACAACGACACACAGCGCTATATTCACGAAAAAGAAATTAAGCTCACCCAAGCCGCGCAAAGGGTAATCGTTTGTTCAGAATATATGCGTGGTGAGTTGCAACGAGCGCTCAACTGTGCCGCCGAAAAAACTGATGTGGTCTTTAATGGGCTGAGTGTGCAGCGCCGCAAAAGTATCACCACCCCAAGGGATTTTGATCGTCAGTCTTTGCGCCAGCAATATGCTCAACCCGATGAGGCGATTATTTATTTTGTTGGTCGCATTACTTACGAAAAGGGCATCTACATCTTATTAAATGCCATGCCCAAGGTACTTGCTGCCATGAATGACAAGGTGCGTCTGATTATCATTGGTACGGGAGAGGCCTATTCAATTCTTTTGCATCGACAGGCTTGGGATTTGGGGATCTACCATAAGGTTACATTTACAGGATTCATGGCAGATGCTGAGTTCTGGAATTTACAGCAAATTGCTGATTGTGCTGTTTTTCCAAGTTTGTATGAGCCTTTTGGCATTGTTGCCCTTGAAAGTTTTGCCGCTAAAATTCCCTTGGTGGTTTCCGATACGGGTGGCTTACCTGAAGTAGTGCGTCATCAGCAAACTGGCATAGTTACGAAGGTAAATAACCCTGATTCTTTGGCCGAGGGGATCATCACAATTTTAAAAGATCCTGCCTACGCAAAAACCTTAGTGGAAAATGCTCAAGTGGACTTAGATAAAATTTTTGTCTGGGATCGCTTGGCGGAGCAAACTGAGGCGGTATTTCTGAAGCTGCAAAGTTAAGTTTTTTTGCTCAGTGCATGAAGGGATTGCCCCAGAAATGCCAATTTTCTTTATTAAATGGCGATCGCCATCTACCAATTAAGGCACGCTCTAGCTGTTGTCGCGGCTTTGTATCTGCGGGAGTATGCCACCAAAAAGTCATCACCAATTGGGTGAGGATATGATGCGCTTGATTTTGTTCACGATAATTAGATAAGTATCTCTTACAATCATGAACCCCTTTCCATCTTTGCTGAGAATGGCAAGTTTCACCGATGTAGAGGATGGCGGGCATATGCTCTGTGGCAAGCAGATCAAGGACAAAGTAAATGCAGGCATCACCCTTGTCATGGCTGGGTAAGCGATAAAATTCCACAGGTTGAATTGGCAAATTAAAGGGATTGATCTGCTCTAGATCGCAATGAGTTTGGGGCAGATTAAACAGATCAGCCTGTTGGGAGGGGACAGTGGTGGTGATGCTGTGCTGGTACTTGGCGATCGCTTGCTTCCAGTTTTGTAAGTAAGTCGATCCCATGACATAGGTTGCCCCACTATCCCTAACCGTGCGTTTTAATTGACTCTGCTCGATACTATCAAAGAGAGACTGTTGGGTATAAGTTGGATCTGGTTGGGGCTTGCTATTGTAATTATGGTTATTTTCACTCACCCCTTAGCACCCCTAAATTCTAAATTGGTAGTGGAAGTGCATCCCTTTAGAGATACGCTCCCCAAAATCTATGCAGATAAATTTAAATTTTCTTCCCACTTGCGAGGAGGGCTGCTGCGGCGAATATTGCGCCAGATCTGCGTAGCCGCTAATGTGCCATCGGCAACGGCGATCGAAACTTGATTTAATCCCTTTTTGAGATCACCAAGGGCAAAAATGCGATCGTGGCTGGTTTTGCACATCTCATTAGTCACCAAGTTCTGCCCATCCCATTCTAAGCCCTCAATACCCTTGAGATATTGGTTGTGATAAACAGATCCCATGCTTACTAGACCAGTTGTGGCTTCAACCACTGTACCATCAGTGAGTTCAACGGCTTGTAAATGATGGTTTTCGCCCAAGAATTTAGCGATCGGTGCTTCATATAAAGGATAGCCATGATCGGCTAACTTTTGTTTCATAGCATCACTGACTTGGCATAACCCGTGAGTGAGTACGGAAATGTAGGGGGTGAACCAGTTTAATACAAAGGCGGCATTGATTTGTGACTCAGTATTGGCAATTAATACAGCTTTTTGATCCCACATATCAAAGCCATCACAAATCATACAAACATGGAGTGTATAACCTGCGTAGTCATATACATTTTGCATGTCTTCAAGCTGGGGTAAATTATCAATGATCCCCGAAGCCGCAATCACATACTTACTGCGAAAGACTGGATAAATACTATTTTGCTTGCCCACCTTGACTTTGACCGCAAAGGTATCACCTTCATCGACCACTTCTTCTACATAACCGCGTAGGTGATCAGATCCCCAGTCGATCGCTTGCTTAGTACTGTGGTTAAGAATGTCGCGTCCAGGGGTATCGGGGTTAAGTCCAACATAATTTCGCAACTCTTGCATCCATAGCGATCGCCCCTTGCCCTTTTCCACAATCAAACACTTCAAACCGTACCGTGCCAAGTAAATTGCCGCCGACAATCCACCCATGCCACCACCAACCACGATCGCATCATAAACTGTATCAAGACGCTGATCTAAATTCTTACTAGAAAGTTTCATGGCATTTTCCCAAGATAAATCAATTGACTACAAGAATAAATAACAATCCAACAGACCTAACATTATCCTGAAACCCAAGTGCAGCAGGGTAAACCCGTAAAGACTAAATAGGGGACAGCAGCTTATGCTATCCCCTATTTTAAACTATCGCTACTAGCTATCCTTAGCCAACAAATTCTAAGCGAGGAGCAGAAACACCAGCAGGAGCAGTACCCTTCAAGTAGGCCAACATGGTATCGGCATCGGAAACTTCAAAGGGATCGGTAGGACAGTTATCAGAGAAGCCTGGCTCTACGAAAATCTTCTCAATCTTGCAATCATTTACAAGCATAGAATAACGCCATGAGCGAAGACCAAATCCAATATTGGACTTATCTACTAACATGCCCATCTTGCGAGTAAATTCGCCAGTACCATCGGGAAGTAAGAAGACATTCTTAGCACCGATTTCTTTGCCCCACTTAAACATGACAAAGGCATCATTTACAGATACACAAATTACAGCATCAACGCCCAAAGCTTTGAATTCATCGTATAGCTCTTCGTAGCGAGGTAAGTGGTTAGAAGAACAGGTAGGAGTAAAAGCTCCAGGCAAAGAGAATACTACAACCTTCTTACCAGCAAACAAATCGGCGGTAGTTTTATCTTCCCAACGATAGGGATTAGGCCCTTCAACAGACTCATCACGAACACGGGTCTTGAAAACAACGCTTGGTACGGTTTCGATAACTGCCATATTTTTACTTTGATGGATTTAGGTAAATTTTGAATGAGATTGAAGTTGATTTGCTATCAAATTGATAACTACAGCAATTGCAAAATTGCTATATTAGAACTTATATCAGAATAATTCTTATTTAGAAATTAGTCAATAGTTAGAGATACTCAAATCTTTTAAAAAGTTTAATAAAATCATCATTCCTATATAGGGGTGCTACCATAAAACAAACTAATGTTGCAACCAATACATGGAAATATGCAAAAGCAGGCGGATCAAGTTGTTCAAATACTAAAATCTAAAGGTTTAAGGGTAACTCCACAGCGTTTTGCTGTCTATGCAAATTTGCTGGCAAGACAAGATCACCCAACGGCGGAGCAAATTTTGCTAGATCTTAATCAGGATGCGCCCACCTCATCTCAAGCGACGGTTTACTTAACCTTGCAAGCGTTGCGTGATGCTGGTTTAGTCCGTGAAGTATTACTTGAGCAGGGGGTTTGCCGCTATGATGCCAATGTGCAGCCGCATCACCACTTCCGATGCAGTTGCTGTGGCGAAATTGAAGATATCGCTTGGAGTGCTTTTGCAAATATTGAATTCCAAAAAATCCGCACTGGCTTAAGGGTTGATAACTATGAAGTTACGGTTAGTGGCGTATGCGATCGCTGCTGTGAATAGCTCAAGCCTTTCCTAGTTATCAGAATTATCTGTCTTAGGCTCAGAAATATTGGTACTAGTATCTGTATTCGCATCGGGATCGAGCCTAGTAATTTGGGGAAGAGGCCCATAGGTATCTGCATACTGCTCCAGCAGATCCTCTTCCGAAGCATTTACGCGGCGATCCGACCTTGGAGAGCGTCGAGGACGACCCAATGATTTTAGTCCAGCCTTGATCCCTGCAAAGGCACTTTTTGTAGCGATCGAAGCACTGGATGCAGTTTGTCTCACCCCTTTAATCCCATCATTGACCTGCTTGACTGCCTCACCAGCATTTTTAGCCCCTTGGTTTAACTCATCACTCAGCTCACTTAGCTCCAACCCTGTCATCCGAATCGCATCAAGGGTTGCAGGTAGCTCTCTAGTTAAGGTATCGGCAAGACGCACAATACTGTTAGCGGCCTTGCCTAAAGCTTGAAATGTGGGAATAGCCGTTACTAGTAAAACTGTTAAGCAAATAACTACTAACAAAAAGGATAGTCCTAAGAGGAAAATAGCTTCAGGCATAATTTATATCACTACTTCTTAACTTAATCTTCGTTGTCAACCGAGCGATCGCTAAACTCGATTAAAGAATCATCGCGACTATTACCCATCGAAACTGCTAACTCATCCTGCAAATTACGACTAGCCTCTTGTCCAACAATAATAGCCTCCTGCAAACGGATAAAAGCTTCATCTAGAGTACGTTGTGCTTTTTCCGTCAAGCGATCGGCTTGATACTGCACATTAGACCCCAACTCCTCCGCAAACTTAGGCAAATCTTGAGTTGAATTTTTGAGGGCTTGCCTAGTTTCACGACCTGATCGCGGAGCCACCAAAATACCGATCGCTGTACCAATTGCTGTACCGATCACTAAACCACCCCAAAACTTACCCGCGCCGTTTGACATTTTGCTTACTCCTTGATGACCTACTGCCAGCCGACCTACGATGAGATTGCCAACGACTTCTTAAAAAGGATACACCACGACCAAGCATAGACCATAAATTACGCAACCTCTCTAGCCGATCCTGTAAAGCCTGATAACTTGCCCTAGTTGTCTCCACACCATTACGAGCGATCTCCAGACTTGGAGAAGAAACCTGCAAACCATCCTCACAGGCTTTTGTCCATCCATCCACAGTTTCTACCGTTGCCAATAGCGCATTGCGAAACATCCAGAGTTGCCATGCCGCCCACAACAACCCCATGCTCAAAACTACTTGTATCGCGATCGCAATCCACACCATAGATAATTATTTATTAAATTTACCAAGACTTACTGAGATTGCATCCCAATCAAAAGATACATAACTTAACAATAGGTGATTCACCGATCATGCACCGCAAGCTTTAAATTTTGTAATAGTTATAAAAACGTATCTAAAGATGCAATTTATCCATCTTAGAGTAACTGACAATAAAATACTAAATCACACAAAACTATTGCCTAGCGAACCTTAGAAGCAATTATTGCATTTTATAGCTACGCAACTCCTTCACAACAGAATATGCCAGAAAAAAACATCAATTTAATAAAAGAAACTAAAATTAGTAAAAATCGTCTCACAATATATAAATAGGTTATATTGGCAATTAATTGAGATGCATACAACAAGGTTGTCTAATAGTTCAGTGACTCTTCTACATCCCCATCCCTATCTGATCATTCACGCAGACGAAGGTCAACAAACAGTCCCACTTACCAATGCAGATTTTTGGACTATCGGCAGAGGCTACGATAACTCAATTGTACTAACCGATAAATGGGTTTCCCGTTACCATGCCACCATCCAAATAGTTGGCGCTTCCAAAAATGACGGATTTGAGTCATCAATGCGTAGTGATCCTAAGAGTCGTAACCACAACAACGAATCAGGAAGCTTTTACCTAGTGGACTTCGGTAGTCGCAACGGTTCCTTCATGCGTGGTCAGCGAATTACTTTTCCCATCCTACTCAAGAGTGGCGATCGCATGACCATCGGTAAAACCGACATCGACTTCTTCTCCCCCCACAAAAGAGAGCCACACCGCACCCCCAGCGAGCATATGCGTCTCTTTCAGCAACCCACAGCACCAGTATCGCGTACTAACCTCACCCCCTCCGAAGAACGGGTCTTTTGGCAGGTTGTGCAAGGATTTACCAACAAAGAAATCGGGAAACGCCTACAGATTAGTCCTCGCACCGTGCAAACGCATCTCAGTAGCATCATGACCAAACTCAACCTTGAAAATCGCTCCCAAATCGTGCGCTATGCCTTTGAGCAAAGCTACCGTCCCAACGCCGATCCCGCCAATAGCAATGATGCAACAGATTAACGTCACCCTAATCTAAAAAAATTCCTTACAAATTTGTTCCCAAAATTTGTTTGGCCTATGATAGGCATCAAAGTACTATGAAATTCTGCATAAACTCAGAACTAGATCCATCAACACATCTAGTTCTGAGTTCATGGCAAGGAACTTCAAACTAGTCATATCCACAAATTCCGTAAAGATCAACTCATCTATCCACCTTAGCAAACCTACTCATAACCTATGCTTGACCTTAAAGTACTATTGCCAATCCTAACAGTTCTATTTACCATTTCCTGTCTATTTTTCGGCACTCGCAACGGCTTTTATGACACTGATAAGTACAATGGCAACGGTTCAGCCCACTAAGTAAACGCCCACTAAACATTTGATTCCGCAATAGGATCTAGTTTAACTAGCACAAATATCTGCAATATGTGCTAATCTAGTACGTCTGAAAGCGGTTATTAAATATTATTCCGATATGCAAATAGCAGCTTTATAAAAAAAGTGGGTCTTAGGAACTAGGAATCCTGCCTGTGGAGGGAGCATGTCAACACTTAGATCTTAAGGATCTTAAGAAATATTAAGTTGTCAAAGCATATCCCAATGAAACAGGAAGCTAGTGCTAGATGCAGAGCATCAGTACTGTTAGTTCATGTAAACATTAAGACAAACCTAAACTTTCACCATGGCACTGCTGCAAGAACGCAAGTTAGAAATATTTTCCGAATATCAAAAGCACCCCACAGATACTGGCTCCTCCGATGTGCAGGTCGCTTTATTGACCGAGCGTGTTAACCAACTAACTGCTCACCTAAAACTTCACCCTAAAGATTTTTCCTCCCGTCGCAGTTTGCTCAAAATCATTGGTCAACGCAAGCGTCTTCTAGCTTACGTCCGCAACAAAGATCGCTCCCATTACAAGCAATTGATTCAAAGTCTTGGTGTGAGAGGCTAAATCTCACTTCGACTCTAAAAGATATACCAAGGATATTGGTTACTTGAGATGGCTGAATTGATCGCACAGGAGGTTTATAGTGACTAGAGAAGACCGTATTCCTTTTGAGCCAAATAGTAAACATAAAAGCAATAAAAAAGTGAATAAGGGTGCAAGTGGTAAAGCTGCACCCACTTCAGTTAAGTCAACTAAAGCTGATGAAAAACCCATCACTAAAAATATTGCTCAAGGTTCTACGCATGGCTCCAAGGTCAAATCAAACTCAGGTAACTCTCTGGGAATACCTGATGAAGTCAATCGTCGAATTGTTCGGCGTGCTGCCTTATTTTGCGGAATTCCCACAGCTTTAGGATTGAGTACATTTATAATTAGTTACTTTTTAGTCAGCAAACATATTATTGATTTGCCGACCTCTGCCGTAGTTTTATTGAGTATGCTCTTTCTTGGTTTGGGAGTAGTTGGACTAAGCTATGGTGCAATTTCTGCGTCTTGGGATGTGGGAAGGCTTGGCACTTGGTGGGGAAGTGAAGAGTTCAAGAAAAACTTTGGATACCTCAAAGAGGCTTGGAAGTCTCAGCAACAACTTGCTAAAAGTAAATCAACTAATTCATAGATTTATTTACAAAAAGAAACTCGCCTTGGCGAGTTTCTTTTTGCTTTTATAGGATTTATCCTATTTCATCAAGGTTTTGAGAATTTGTTCGTGGCTATGCCCTTCGATGAGTAATTGTTCAACGCTCTGTAATCTTTCGGGTAAACCAATAATGTAAGTGTTGCAGGTGGCTCCAAGGGATTCGCAGGTGGTTTGGCTGGCGAGGAGTTCACGACCTGTGAGACGGGTAAAAAATGTGGTCAGAATTCCTGCCTCTAGATATCCTGTGGGTAGGTTATTGTTGGCAACGGGGCGTACATAGGGGGAATTGTAAGTTTTAATGAGAATAAAGCCTTGAGCTTGATATTGAGGATCAAATTCAAATTTGCCCCATCCGTGAGTTACCCAACAGGCTTTTAGACTTTGAATGAAAGTAACCATATCCATTTCTGCTAGGTTCTGAGAGTAATACTCTTCAAGGGACTCAGTGAATCGAGTGTAGAAGTTTTTGCCCCACCACTTGCCACAATTAAATAGTACAAGCCTTGATGCTTGACCTGTTTCTTTGGCTAGTCCTGCATAGAGAGAGGAAATCAGGGTGTCAGGTACGGCGAGAAGGCGATCGCCTCGGCGATTTTCAAGTAACCCGATTTCTAAATCACCTTTAACATAGGCTTGATAATCAAAAAAATTGGCAGGAATGCGATTTTCTTTGACTAAATCGGCAACAGAAATCATCATATTTTTCCTTCCTTGGTAATCTGTATTTGTAAAGATCTACTGTGAATTTTGAGGAAATTCTAAATTTTTTAGTAGATAAGTGTAACTTGGGCGGAGGTAATTAGGGGCTGGATTAAACTGATCTGGGAGGGGCTAAACTGTTTGCTAAGTCCTTGGTTTAGGAGTTTGTATAAAACTTCATTGAGGCGGCGCATGTCACGCATGGACATAATCCCTTCTAGCCAGTCTAGTAGTCTTTCTTTGAGAAATCCTTCGTCATTTAGCAGCATTGCCATTGAACAGTAGCGCAGTACAAGGATCAGGTTTTTGATGCCTGTTTCTAGTTCTTCGACGGTCACATTGGGCAACTCCTTGGGAACTTGGTCAGCGACTTCTTGCAAAATATCGATTTCGCGATCGCGAATTAATTTATACAGTGACAGACGATTAGGCAGAGAGCTGATATAGCTCTCCATGAGATGAATTTCATCGGCCGCTAGATAACGGTCTTGGGCTTGGTTGATGAGATCTTGGATCTTAGGAATCATAGCTTTTGTGATCAAAAAACTTGAAGGAAATATTTATAGAACAAGTGAAAATAGCAACAAGATGTTCCAGTTAGACAACCTCAGTTCAAGTGTTCATGCATCAGCATTTACACATAAGCACTTAAAAGAAGCTAGAAATATCATTTAAGAAATCTTCAAGGGTTTCTTTGTTCTCATCAAGTGGAGGTGTTTGTATAGCTTTAGACTCTGTTTTGGTAACAGCTATTTCAGGGATGCCAGTCCAAGAAATTGCGCGAAAATATTCTCTAACGGGCATTAATAGACTGAGTTGGTTGTTGAGGGAAGACTGACCATTACCATTATTTTCAGAAACAATAGCTAGGGGACGGTTTTCCCAGTTGACACTTTGCCAAAAGCTGCGTAATGGTTGTAAGCGCCAATCGGTGTTTGTCTTCATTTGAGGAATTCTCCATTACGCAGACGACCTTCAATATCGCGAGTAGTTGCGCCTTCATTGAGCCAAAAGGATGCTGCATCAATCCGATTCTTGCCACCGAGCAGAAACTTACAATAATTTTCGCCCATGGAATAACATTGAATTTCAATACATTCCAGTTCTTTGTTGACTAGATGGGTAAAGAAACCAGAGAAAAGTCCCGCGTAGAGATGGCATACGGGTTTACCAACGTCACCAAGGCTACGAGCTACGGCTGAATCATAGACGCTGATAAACATAAATCCTTGTTTGCGATCGCTCATGTCAACCTGCCAACGCCCCCACCCTTGGGAGGTAAAGGGCCACCACCAAGTTTCGAGTAGAAAGGGTAAGTTAGTTTGCCGAATACTGCGCCCAAAATCACGCTCAAACCATTTTGTAAAGAATAGAGCATCCTGTGATCCCCATTCACAACCGATGGAGTACATGACGGCTGCGGATGCTTCACCCACCTCATCTTCTAATCCTTCCTGCAAACCGATAATAAAATCTTCGCTGGTAAGGATATTTCTGAGTCCATTCCAATCTTCAATGATTCCTTTCTCAGAGTCAGGATGAAAAAAATCTTGCAAGCTGTAATGATTATTCTTTCTTCTATGCTTGGGAGCAATATTGGCTCGATCTACAGCAACGGTCATAATATTGTGAACTCCTAGACTTGTTTAGGTTTGAGTTATTTGCATCTAAAATCAATTGAGACAATTAACAATAGTGTAATTGGAAAAATATGGATGGCGACAATTGTTGAGGATAAAGTTTACGCATTTGTGTAAACAACATTATTCAAAAATATCCGCACGCTTGGTATTGGCTAGTTGTTCACCAACACTGAAATTCGTATTTTCAAGCTGTCTGACCACTGATCTTGTAATCAATTGTCCAACTTCTACTAGGGTTTGTCCTGTAATAGGGCTGAGTAATGGTTTTTCGCAGCGACGACCGATGAGGGCGGCAATGTCTTGAATCGACTGAACGTACATCCCAACAGGTAGTTCTACCACGATACCTTCACCAACGACTTTGGCTTGACAGGCAAGTCTAGAGTTGGGTTTACATGTGGTAATTACTTCTAAGGTGCGCTGTTCGCGTTTACCCATAGGGCTGAGAGATTGCATTCCTTCTTGAATATAAACATGGCATGTGGCACACATACCTCTCCCGCCGCATTCTTTTAAAATATTCAACTCTTCGCCCATTAAGCCAGCTAGTAATGCTCCGTTAGTAGCAATATCTGCTGTTTGGGCAATAGGCTCGATTCTTATGCGTTTAGCCATTGTTTAGATCGCCTTTGTAAATTTTGTTCCCCTGACTATCTAAATTAGTTTAACTCATTTAAGGTGTAGGGTTGGTAAGGGTTCCGCTAAATTGCTGACGATGTGGGTCTTAGATGCTCATCTTGGGGAGATATTGTTTACAATAAGTTACATCTATGGGGTAATGAAGCTTTGATGCTGCAACTTTTGTGATCACATGTCATCAAATTTTACAGGAGTGATTCTCTTTGTTTATCATCTAGACAGTCTTGCCCTAGCATTTGATCAAAGTTACGGATTACCTGTTTGCAGCGTTGCACATAGTTGGCAACCCATTTTTTGATCTGTTGGTGCTGCTCTGGGTTACAGGTAAGTCCTGCTTGTTTTGGGTGTGATATTTGCGCGTTGCGATCGATGTCAAATTCAGCTAACCATGATGAGTCGGGGCGGGTTGATTTCCAGTAATTAGTAACTACTACTTTGCCTAGATACTGAGTGGTAAAGGTACTAATTTGGTTTATGGATTTTACGAGTTCATCTAACTTATAATTTGGAGTTGCGGTTTTCGTTGATACTGACTTATGAGCATTAGTGCTGGTTGCTGTTGGTTGTGTTGGAGGTGTTGATATTTTATGGGTTTGTGATTGGTTGACTTGTTTTGGGTTTGTTGTTGGATTGCTGACATTATTTGGTGTTGTGGTTGCTGCGCTTGTAGATTTGCTGGGTGGTGTAGTTGGTCTAACCTGATTAGCTTGTGCCTGAGGTGCGGGTTTCTGCGCTGCTATGGTGATTGCATCATCTTTAGCATTCCAACTGTTGCTTGGCAAAGAATGCTGGGTCACTGATCCTAATAAGAGCTTAAAGTAAGCAACTGTGTTGTAAGTATCTGTTTCAATCAAGTATTTGATTTTGGCGATGCCTCTTTTGTAACTGATAGCCTCTAGATATTGATCTGTGAGGATTAGGAGTACTAGTCCGTGGGCGAGTTTGTAGATATAGACGATGTTTCCTGAAAAGTGAAATTCAAATGATTCAAAGCCCTCTGGAATGTTTTCGATAACTTGCAGTACTCCTTGACCTAGCGCTTGCTTTGTTCTGTCTAAGATGGCATCTAGACCGTAAAAGTAAGGACGCATACGACGATTTGTCAGGGCTATTCCCACAACCCCTGTCAAGTTTAAAAAATCTTGAATTACCTCCCGACTCATCTTTTTTTCACACTGCTTCTATGATCGATATACCGTTTACCCTAGACCAATTACGTATTCTCAAGGCGATCGCTGCTGAAGGTAGCTTTAAGCGGGCTGCTGATAGTTTGTATGTGTCCCAACCTGCCGTTAGCTTACAGGTGCAACATCTAGAAAGACAACTAGATGTGCCTTTGTTCGATCGCGGTGGCAGAAGGGCGCAGTTAACTGAAGCAGGACAGCTTTTGCTTTCCTATGGCGATCGCATTTTGAGTCTTTGTCAAGAGACCTGTCGCGCCATTGATGATCTGCAAAATTTGAATGGAGGCACTTTAATTATAGGAGCTAGTCAAACGACGGGAACCTATTTAATGCCCCAAATGATCGGTTTATTTCGCAAGAAATATCCCGAGGTCTCAGTACAACTCCATGTACATTCTACTAGGCGAACGGCATGGAGTGTTGCCCATGGGCAATTAGATTTGGCGATCATTGGCGGTGAAGTGCCTGCCGATTTGCTAGATTCTCTTGAGATTACACCATATGCAGAGGATGAACTAGCGCTAATTCTACCAACTTCCCATGAAATTCCCCATGGTTCAAGTCTGTCTATTGAGGATTTGTATAAGTTGCAGTTTATTACGCTGGACTCACAGTCAACGATTCGTAAGGCAATTGATCGGGTGTTACTAGATAGTGGTGTTGACCCACGTCAGTTGTCGATCGCAATGGAGCTAAATTCAATTGAGGCAATTAAAAATGCGGTGCAGGCAGGTTTGGGGGCGGCGTTTTTGTCGGTGACGGCGATCGAAAAGGAGTTGCAAATGGGTGCTTTGCAACAAGTGCGTATTGATGGGGTGGTAATTAAGCGGATGTTGTTACAAATTCGTAATCCCAATCGCTATCGCTCTAAGGCAACGGAGGCTTTTTGCAATGAGGTGTTGCCCGTGTTTCGGGATAAGGCTATGTAAATTCATTTACGTTTTAAAATTACTTTTTCATATACATTTGGTGTTGTGGTGTTGGTGAGATTTGATAAATATGCCATCCCTTAAATTTATAGATTTGTTTGCAGGTATTGGTGGAATGCGCCTTGCTTTTGAAAGTGTTGGCGCAAAGTGTAATTTTTCCTCAGAATGGGATAAGTTTTCTCAACTAACTTATTTTGCCAATTTTAACGAACAGCCTGAAGGTGATATAACCAAAATCTCATCCGATCAAATTCCAGATCATGATATTTTAGTTGGTGGATTCCCCTGCCAACCCTTTAGTATTGCAGGTGTGAGTAAGCATAATTCTCTAGGAAATGATCATGGTTTTGAACACCCAACCCAAGGAACCTTATTTTTTGAAGTAGCCAGAATTATTAGAGACAAAAAACCTAAAGCTTTTCTACTAGAAAATGTAAAAAATTTAGTTAGCCATGATCGTGGTAGGACGTTTTCCGTAATTAAGGAGACATTAGAAGAACTTGGTTACTATATTTATTACCAAATTTTTGATGCTGCTGCCCTCGTTCCACAACACCGAGAACGGATATTTATTGTTGGTTTTCGTGAGCCGATCACTTTTAAGTTTCCCACCTTAATAAATAAGCATCCAAAAATTCGGGATATCTTAGAAACTAACGTAGATGAAAAGTACACACTTACTGATAACCTTTGGCAGTATTTACAAAATTATGCAGAAAAGCATCGAGCTAAAGGTAATGGATTCGGATTTGGATTGGTAGATATTGATGGTATATCAAGAACTTTAAGTGCCAGATATTATAAAGATGGCTCGGAAATTTTGATCCCTCAAACTGGTAAGAATCCTCGACGTTTAACACCTAGAGAATGCGCTCGATTAATGGGATTTCCTGAGACATTTAAAATCGTTACCAGTGATACAAGAGCGTATAAGCAGTTTGGCAATTCTATTGCAGTTCCTGTAGTCCAAGCGATCGCTAATGAAATTATTACAAGTCTACAAAATCAAAATGTTTTGACATATTCTGTGCGATCACCTATACAACTAAAACTGTTTGAAAATCAGATTCACTATCATGACAAAGTATGTAACTTAGGTTAGTTTAATGACAGAAATAGCTCCTAGTAAAGATGAAGCAAAGTTTTTAAAAGGTTTATCCAAAATCTACTATATGCCAATAATTCAGAAAAATGTAGATAACTGGGTTAAATCATATCCAGATCCTAAATTTGGCTGGATTGAGGTGCTAAATCATTTAAATGAAATTCTAAGAGATTCACAAAATGATATAGAAATTCTCTTGGATGAAAGAGTCGCAGCAGGAAAAATCAAAGATAAATCTCAAACCCGTAAAAGTATTGTTGGGAATGCATTCTCAAACATAATTGTTTATATTTTCATTCAAAACAAGTTATTTGGAAATATTTCAGAAAGTATCTACATAACATCAATGATTGCTAGTATTTCAGGCTTTGAGAAAATTTCTACTATTAATGTTGGAGATGAGACACAAAAGCCAGATATGGATTTGGTGATTTATTCTCTCAAGGAAAATCAAGATTTAAATAAATGTATTATTTTGTCTCTCAAAACCTCATTAAGAGAACGTGCTGGGCAAACATATAAGTGGAAACTTTTAATGGAAATTGCCATGTCAGATTGCGAGGTTCGTGATAAATATGAAATTTCATATGATCCGCCAACAGTACCTCTATTTTGTTTTGTGACAGTGAACTTTTACAACGAAATTAATAATCCTCAACATAGAGGGATGTTTAAGTTTTTTGATCGTGCATTTATTGGCAAACCAATTGATCCTCAAGTAACCAACTTTATTTCGCCTCTCTCTACCTTGATCGATTTTGCTAATGAAAACTTAACTTAATGCAAGATTAAAGAAAACATAACAAGTCAGAAATAAATCAGCTAACTGAAGCTTGCTACAATCATAAATCTAACCCCCAATTTTTACTTCTACCTTTTTACTTGACTATCATGAGCTATTTTCGCCCTGCTATTGACGCAATGACTGGTTATGTTCCTGGGGAACAACCTAAGTCGGGGATCAAAATCATTAAGCTAAATACTAATGAAAATCCTTACCCACCTTCGCCTATGGCGATCGCTGCCTTACAAAATATTGATCCTGATATGTTGCGGCGCTATCCCGATCCCTTTGCTATGGAGTTTTGCAAGGCGGTGAGTGAGGCTTTGGATGTGCCTGCGGATTGGGTGATTGTGGGCAATGGCAGTGATGATGTGTTGAATATTTTGATGCGTGCCTGTGCAGAGGGTAGCGATCGCCAAGTGGTTTATCCGATGCCCACCTATGTTTTATATCGCACCCTAGCAGCAATGCAGCCTGCAATGGTGCAGGAAATCCCCTATGATGACGATTTTCGATTGCCGATCGCAGATTTAGTGGCGGCAAAGGGTGCAGTTACATTTATTGCCTCACCCAATAGCCCATCGGGACATTTGATCCCCTTGGACGATTTGCGTCAGTTAGCATCTCAGGTGTCAGGGGTATTGGCGATCGATGAAGCCTATGTGGATTTTGCCGAATATTCGGCTTTGCCCCTAGTCAAGGAATTTGACAATGTGATTGTGTTACGCACTCTGTCTAAGGGCTACTCTCTGGCAGGTTTACGTTTAGGGTTTGGGATTGCTAATCCTAAGCTGCTGTCAGGATTATTTAAGGTGAAGGATAGTTACAATGTTGATACGATCGCGATCGCGATGGGCACTGCGGCAATGCGTGATCAAAACTATAAGAATGTTTGCGCTAATAAAGTTAAGGCATCTCGCGAAAAGCTGACCTATGGATTGAAGGATCTCAACTTTCGGGTATGGCGATCGCAAGGAAATTTTGTCCTTGCTGCTCCTCCTTTGGGAAATGCTGAAGAAATCTATTTAAAACTAAAGGCAGCAGGTATTTTAGTCCGTTACTTTAATCAGGCAGGACTAGCGGATAAGCTTCGCATTACCGTTGGCACAGATGAACAAAATCAGACTCTACTCGATTTTCTGTCGAACCTTTAGTGTTTCCTAATTGACGTATGAGCTTATTCTTATGACAGATCTTAGTATTAAAAATCTCGGTCAAATCAAGAGTGCAAATATAGATTTCGGCGATCTAACTCTCTTTGTAGGTCCTCAAGCCACAGGGAAGAGTATTTTGTTGCAGATGATTAAACTATTGCTTGATAGCGATGACATTTTAAACACCCTTAATAAAAACGGATATTATTGGAAAGGAGATAAGGAAGAGAAAGAGGATGTAACTAATTTCATAGAGCTTTATTTTGGTGAAGGGATGCGTAATTTATGGAGCGACAATACGCAGATTTGTTTTGATAAAGCATTTGTTAATTTGGAGGACTTATTAAGAAAAGACTCTCGTAAGAAAGAGCAATTATTTTTTGTACCTGCTCAACGTGTACTTACTCTTGAAAGCGGATGGCCTCGACGATTCACTAGCTTTGACAGTCTCGATCCGTATGTAGTTCGCAATTTTAGCGAACACCTACTATTGTTGATGCAACAGGGACTCGGTAGTAAAGGTAGTGCGATTTTTCCTCAAAAAGGACGGCTTAAACAGGAACTGCGCGATGCACTTGACGACAGTATTTTTCATGGCGCTAAGGTCGAGTTAAATACGACTGCAATGCGTAAACGTATTCAAATCAATATGGAGGGTAACTTATTGCCCTTTATGTCTTGGTCTGCTGGACAACGTGAATTTATGCCTTTACTTTTAGGTATTTATTGGCTAATGCCAGCATCAAAAGCCTCTAAAAAAAGTGATATTAATTGGGTAGTGATTGAAGAGCCAGAGATGGGATTACATCCTTGTGCAATCCTGTCGGTTATCTTAATATTTTTAGAGCTTCTACATCGAGGTTATAGACTACTTATTTCAACTCACTCGCCAGTTATGCTAGAAGCAACTTGGGCAATTCGTAATTTACAAAAAAATGGTTCTGACACAAAATATCTCTATCAACTGTTTGACTTGAAGCCATCGCTACCTATCACAGAGTTATTTGAAAATATTCTTAAAAACAAGAAATTTTCTACCTATTACTTCGATCAAAAAGAAGATGGTGTGGAGGTACGAGATATTTCATCATTAGATGCATTTGATGAAGATTTGGCAATTGCTGACTGGGGTGGTTTAACTAGTTTTAGTAGCAAAGCTTCTGAAGTTGTGTCTCATGCGGTTCAAGATACATTATGAGTTGGAAAAAGAAACCTAAAAAAGGACATCTAAACGCTCATGACGATATTCGGGGAAACCTTGATTTTATGGGTATGTCTCCTAGATATAAGTTCTTAGCTATCAAGTTGATATGGCTTCACCATCTGAATGAACCTAAAAATATTTTTAAAAGCGCCATCGAAGCTACTCCTCTACTAAAAGATGCTTATAAAGAGGGGTTGCAAGCATTAGGAAATTATAGTAAAAAAGTCACACCATCTGACACAAAAAAGTGTGAAGGTAGTGTCGATATTGACTTTGCAGTTAAGAACGTGGAAGTCAATTCAGTAAAACCCTATGCTCAGGCTTGCCGATGGGATTATGCAATTGGGTACGATGGAAAAGTATATTTTATTGAGGTGCATAGCGCTGAGACATCACAGGTCACACAAGTTTTAAGAAAGCATACTTGGTTAAAGGATTTTTTAGTTGCTCAAGCACCTGAATTAAATAAACTGGACAAACAATTTTATTGGATTAGTTCAAAGGGTAATGACATAGTGAAACGGAGTTCAGAAGCACGACAGCTAGCTCAATCAGGAATTACTCTTGTTCGTCAGCTTAATTTGTGACAAACAACAAAAGTTTTTGATTTTTATTCAACTACAGATCGCTATATTAATCGATCGCAAAACATATCATTTAATAAGTGGTAGCAACTCGCGCCACCACTTATTACTATCGGCAAGACAACCTAAGTTGTATATTCAGCATTGATTTTGACGTAATCATAGCTAAGGTCACAACCCCAAGCCGTACCGCTACCCTCACCACTGCCAACACCAACATTAATAATGACAGTATCGTTTTTGAGATAATCACTGGCAGCTTGGCGATCGTATTCCTGTGGTGAACCGTCACGCATCATCACAAACTCCCCTAGTTGAATATTGAGAGCATCCTGATCGAAATTCACTCCCGATCGCCCTGCCGCCGCCGCAATTCTGCCCCAATTGGGATCATTACCAAATACTGCCGATTTAACTAAAGAAGAACCCACAATAGTTTTGGCAATCTGACGCGCATCCTCAGTACTAGAGGCTCCTGTCACATTTACCTCGATCATGCAGGTTGCCCCTTCACCATCACGGGCGATCGCCTTTGCCAAGCTCATGCATACTTCCTGAAGCATCAGTTGCAACTGTTGTGCCGCCGCAGACCCTTCATCAGTAATTTCCACACCCGAATATCCATTACAAAGAGCTAACACCATATCGTTAGTGCTAGTGTCTCCATCCACTGTCACCTGATTAAAACTAGCGTCAATGGAACGAGATAGCATTGTTTGCCAAAGTTTCGGCTCTACAGCAGCATCACAGGTCACAAAGCCCAGCATGGTTGCCATATTGGGATGGATCATTCCTGAACCCTTGCAAATACCACCAATACGCACTGGTTGCCCCTCGATGATCGTCTCAAGGGCAATACTTTTGGGTACAGTGTCTGTCGTCATGATTGACCGCGAAGCCGCCTCACCACCATCGGCAGATACTAAAGGGGCAATTTTCGCGATTCCTGCACGCATCTTATCCATCAAAAGCTGCTTACCGATTACCCCTGTCGAGGCCACTAATACGCCTTCTTCGGAGTTGAGTGCCTGTTTGACCAGATCCGCACATTCCACTGCATTGCGCCAACCTTCAGCCCCAGTACTAGCGTTGGCTTGTCCCGCATTACAGAGGATTGCCTTTACCTTGCCACCCTTTGCCAGTACTTCCCGATTAAAGTCAACACAGGCAGCCCGCACACAGGACTTAGTAAAAACACCCGCCGCGATCGCAGGTACATCCGACACAATCAAAGTTAAATCTGGCGCACCCGATGGTTTTAAACCTGCGGTAATACCAGCCGCCTTAAAACCTTTCGCCGCAGTAACACCACCCGCAATCACTTGCCAATCTGCCATGACCGTAAATTTCCTATCTGAATTCCTAATATGAATTTTGAAGCGATAACCTTGTAGATATTTCAACTCAGCATCAGTCAGTCCAATTACTTGGATGCGCCATATTATATCTCCTAGCAAGGGATAGATACATAATTAACGTCAGTTCGGGTTAATTTCAAACCATCTCCTAGAAAGGTTTCGCGCTGCGAAACCTTTCTAGGAACCCAAAAAGCAAAAGCCGCGCTTCGCGCGGCTTTTGCTTTTTGGGTTCTCAAAGTTTTATAGCTTGCACCATCTCTTAAATTCTGTATTAGATTAAGTAGGAGTCGAAAATCGGATTTTGAGATAGTCATCCTCCATCTTTGCACCAGAAGTTTGCAGCACTGACAGAGCTTGTGGCAGGACTAAGTTGCGGCGATGGTTGCCAATCCGAATATTTAACTCATCACCAGTTTTGGTGAGTTCAATTTTTTCCTTAGCAACACCAGGCAGGTATAGCTCCAAGCGATATTGTTTATCTTCTTCAACCACACGCATCGTATTTTCTTTGTAATACACCTGTGCAGGATCTTCTGCACCAAATAGAGTCTCTTTCAAACGCTCTAGGGCTGCAAAACCACACATTTCTTCCGCATAGAGCGGAATTTGCTTAACAGGCAAAGGATGAAAATCGCGATAGATTTGTTCGCAGTATTGCTTTTGATTATCCTTCCAAGCCTTAAAAAACGGATCTTGCACTTCTTCAGGAATAATGCGATTGGCAATAACCAAATCGGTAGCAACATTATAGAGACTGAGATAGGAATGCGCCCTCAAGGATTCGTTGATAACCATCTTTTCAGGATTAGTTACAAGCCGTACCGTTGTTACTGTGTTATCAGTGAGAATTTTTTCTAGATCTTCTAATTCTTCATAAAATTCGTAAGGCGCATCCATGACCTCCTTATTGGGCAAGGAAAAGCCTGTAACTTTCTTAAAAATTGGCTCAAACACAGGACTCAAGACCTGAGCCATTCCCTGTAAGGGCTTGTAAAACTTCCGCATGTACCAGCCAGCTACTTCTGGCAATGATAGTAATCGTAAGGCTGTACCAGTCGGAGCAGAGTCAATCACCAATACATCAAAATCTTTTTCGTCATGGTGACGTTTGACTCGTACTAGACCAAAAATTTCGTCCATGCCTGGTAAGATGGCCAACTCTTCGGCCTGCACGCCTTCTAATCCACGCGCCTGTAATACTTCACTGATATAGCGCTTAACTGCTCCCCAGTTTCCCTCTAGTTCTCTTAGTGCATCTAATTCTGCTCCCCAAAGGTTAGGCCTTACTTCCTTAGGATCATGCCCTAGTTCGACCATGAAGCTATCGGCTAGGGAGTGGGCGGGATCGGTACTCAAAACTAGAGTTTTGTAGCCCAATTCGGCACAACGCAGTCCAGTGGCTGCGGCTACGGATGTTTTGCCAACTCCGCCTTTTCCTGTCATTAAAATGATACGCATGGTCAATACAGTTTTTTAATTAATTTGGGTTGGTTTAAGTTTACTTAGTTGATTTCTTAGTTTCTAAGATTTAACTTTATAGGGTGGCTGATTTGTGAGTGTTGCGTTTCGGCGCGATCGGCTTTGCAAATCTTTACATTACCTACTATTCTAACATCTCTACTGTTGAAACATGCCAAATCCCTTGCTCTGTGGACTACATCGTTAGTTTGGGGTTTGGTGATGGCACTTGGCGAGAAAGTTGCAAAGATTAGCACAGGATTCACTAGACTGAGATAGTACTTTAACTGTTTTTGCTTCGCCGATGCTTATGAAGTGGGTCTATATCATTGCGGGGATTGCTTTCTATATCAAGATGTTGCTCATTAGTAATCCTGAAGCAGTGCCACCTTTTGCTATTGTGGAAACGATCGCCAAAGATAGTGGTGTGACTAATGTGGTTTCGGGGATTATTTTTCGGAATCGTCTCTATGACACTATTTTTGAGGTGATTGTATTTACGATCGCGATTATGGGGGCAGGTTTTCTATTGACTAATGAGAAGCCCTTTACACGCATTTATCAATTTAGTGATCAGTCCTCGATCGTACTGGCGCAACTTGGGGCAACGATCGCGGCATTGGTGGGGGTTGAACTGGCAATTCGTGGCCATCTTAGCCCAGGGGGAGGCTTTGCGGCAGGAGTGGCGGGAGGTACAGCGATCGGTTTAGTGGCGATTACCTCTTCGCCGCAATTTATGGAGCAAATTTATAAGCGCTGGCACATTGCCATTATTGAGAAGTTATCGGTATTAGTATTTATTGTCTTGGCCGTCATCACTTTGTCGGGTTGGGAGCTTCCCTATGGTCAAATGGGCGATCTATTGAGTGGTGGTATTATTCCGATTTTGAATATTATTGTGGCGATTAAGGTGGCACTTGGTTCTTGGGCAGTGATTCTCATTTTTATTCGCTATCGCGGTTTACTGTAAGGGTGGCACTTGCCAGATATGAATTTGACGATCTTCACCGCCACTAACTAGGGTTTGCCCATCTTGGCTCAGGGCGATCGCATTGATTAAGTTGATATGCCCATTTAGTACCTGAATCAATTTGCCTGTTGCTAGACTCCAGACTCGTATTTCTTTGTAACTAGCGCTGATCAAGGTTTTACCATCGCGACTAATGACGAGGGATTTGACCCAGCCCCAATGTCCCTCGAGGGTACGCACCTTTTGCCCTGTATGCAGATCCCAAATCATAATGCGGGTATCGAGGCTGCCACTGGCGAGGGTGCGTCCGTCGGGGCTAATGGCAAAGGACAGCACGCGGGCTGAATGTCCAATAAATTCCCAACGTTTCTCGCTAGATGTAAGATCCCATACCTTGATGGTGGTGTCCCAACTGCAACTAGCGATCGCTTTACCATCGGGACTCAGTGCCACAGAGTCAACTAGGCTAGTATGACCATGCAAGGTTTTTAGCTCTGCTCCAGTTTGCAGATCCCAGAGTTTGATGGTTGTATCTTGACTACCTGAAATAAGATAGCGATCGTCAGGGGTGATGGCAACAGAATTGACATAGCCGATATGCCCTGAAAGGGTTAATAAAAGTTTGCCTGTGGGGATATGCCAAATTTTGATCGTTTTATCACGGCTTCCTGTCGCGAGGAACTTACCATGATTACTGATAGCGATTGATGTGATGGGCTGGGTATGTCCATGCAAATTGCCAAGTAATTGTCCTTGGCGATCGCCAACCAAGCCCCACACTTTCACCCAGCAGTCCGCCCCTGCACTAAATAGCAATTTGCCATTGGGAGACATGGCAAGGGTCGTGATCGCATCACGGTGTCCTTGCAGAGTATCCACAATATCAAATAGTTGATAGGGGCTATATTGGGCTAAGACGGATTTAATCTTCGGCTCGGTTCGATGCCAGAGCAGGGATAGGGCTTGGTGTTGAATTTGCTCTGAGGGATCACTCAAGCTTTGCAAGATCAGATCTAAGCCTTGGTCGCCATAGCTTGCCGCTTCGTATAGTGCCTTTAATTTGGCCGCGATCGACATGCTTTGCAATCGTTGCTGTACTCCTGCCATACCTCCCAAGACGGCGGCTCCCATAGGTACAGGAGTTTTGCCACCAAGCACGGCATCATGGCTCTGGGGATGGGGAGCAGTCATGGCTTGACACTAATTGCTAGTTTTGAGTCCGTCCTCTTTGGCAAACGGCAATAGATCTTGAGGGGTTAATTTTTCGTACTTTTCAAAGGGCTGATGAATCCAAGGATTATCGGCTAGATAATCGATGTAGTAGTCGGGTTTGGCGGTCGAGCATTCCTTATACCAAATTACTGCCGATCGCACTTCTTTGACCGTAAATTGAGAATGTTGGGTTAGCCATTGCAAAATATTAGCAAGGGTCACACCCGAATCAACGAGATCATCAACGAGTAAGATGCGATCGCCAAGGGTTTCGGTGGTCATAGTGATATTGCTGGCAATTTTGAGATTACCCCTTTCCTGAAAATCTTTTCCCCCATAGGAAGAAGTTGAAAGAATCGCTAAGGGCTTGTCAAATAGACGCGATAGAGCATCGCCAATGCGTAGCCCACCCCTTGCGAGACAGAGTATTTGATCAAATTCCCAAGCTGATTGATGGATTAAGACTGCTAACTGCTCAATTTTGAGATGATAATCTTCCCACGATACATAGAGATCTGACATAGTGCAGTCTATTGGTGTTTTCTCTGAATTGATATGTGATTTTGTATCTCAAAATTATGATTGCAAATTTCTCACAAAGCAATAGCCATACCAAATTTTGATGATGATTGAGAAATGCTATCTTTCCTTGGTGATAGGTGAAGTAGTTTTAGTAACATCAGTCTCAGGAAAAATAAACAGGCTCCAGTTGCAAGGTACTTTCAAGCTATCAAAATTACCCAAAATCATAGCTAACAAAGCTAACCGAGTTGGCACAAATCCCACTAATAAAAAATATCCCTCTGGTACTTTCACATCATATAAATGCGGCTTGGCAACGGTTACATACCACTTACCATCGATACCTTTAACTTTTAAAAATGAGCGATCGTAAATATTCTGCAATGGCAGAGGTATGGCAAAAATGGCATAAACATGATGCTCACCGCGCCAAGGTTGCACCACAATTTTGATCGGCTCAAACCTCAAGCTATGGTCTTTTCGTTGTGCTTGAGGAGCATCGGATGAGACGCATAGAGATGCGCTATAGTGCCTTTCCCAAATGCTTTCTGCGGAGATTTGTAAGGCTAGATGAACGGTCAAGGCGATCGCCAAGGTCAATGCAGACACAAGCAGCATTATTTGATAACGCTTGGGATAGCGCTTGGACAACTTCCCTTGTTGGGATTGATGATGCATAGCTAGATTTGGGTAAGCATTGGTTATCCCTAAGAGCATTCCCTCAGCTTGGTAAACATCGAAGCAATATCATCAATATCTTTTTGAACAGATTGCTTGGGAACATGATTATTATTCACAATAATGCTAAAGATTACCTCTGGATAGTCTGGTGAACTCGCATAGCCCGACAAAGCCATAGCGCCCGTCAATGTACCAGTTTTAGCTTGTAAAACCCCACCACTACCATTCAAGTTTTGGAAGCGTCTTTGCAGAGTGCCATCAACTCCACCAATTGGCAACGATTGGCGAAAGAAGGTATCGCCTGCAAAAATTTGCAACAACTGTACGATCGCTTGAGGAGTTGCCATATTCAGCCGTGATAGACCAGAACCATCTGCCAAAAACACCATATCTTCGGCAATATCATGGGACTGAAGAAAAATCTTTTCTGCCTCTAGCCCACTGTTCAGACTATCACTATTAAGCTCTTTAGTCCGATGAGCGTTAAGGGTTTTGAGCATCCTATGGCGATCGCCCATTGCTCTTAGGAGCAGTTCGGCATAGAGATTATTACTGTACTTATTAGTCGCAATAAGTAATTTCCAAAGCGGTTCCGACTCAAAACTAGCTAGTATGTAATTGTCCTGTGGAAAACTAGGGCGGTAAGACTTGGTTGCACTATTTTCAACAAATTCAATATTCTGTTTCGCTAACTCATCCCGCAATAGTTTTAAGAAATTGGACTCAGGATGCGGAATGGCAACGCTACCTAGCTCTGGGGAGGCACTAACTGGCATATATCCCGTAATAATCAACTTTCTCTGTCCGTAGGGACGAGTTACCTGCAAAGTATATTCATTTTCAGATGCTGTGGTGATGGCTTGATTTTCGACTGTCCATCCTCTCGCCAGCCTAGGATTATCCCAAGAAAATTTGACCGCCTCACCGACCTTGGTAGAACTAATAGTCCAGTCCAGTGCATTGCCATTAATCGTAAAGGGAGAAGCACTAGCGGCATAATATTCCTGCAAATCTTGCCATTCCCAACTGCCTGATAGTTCGGCTCCTTGGCGCGATGTGGTCGTCCAGATACCTTGTTCAATGCGTTTGATGCCTTTATCTTTGAGTTGCTTGACCAAGGACTGTAGGTTATCGGAACTGAAACTCGGATCGCCAGAGACGGATACCCACAACCCATTTTGTAAAACTCCCTGATCATTGGGAAGACTACTAGAGTTAAAAGTGGTGACAAAGCGATAGTCTTTGCCTAACAGTTGCATCGCGATCGCGGTAGTAAATAATTTGGTGTTGGAGGCAGTTATAAATAGGCGATCGCCATCCAAATTAACTAGGACTTGGGGCTTTGGCTGCTTAGTCTGCACAAAGATGCCAATTCGGGAGCGTTGATAACGAGGAGATTCAACAATTTTTGCTATTTCTTTAGGTAGTTCTTTGACGCAAATTTTTTGAGGATTAGCATAGGCAGCAAGGGCTGCATTGCTAAATGACAGAACTGCGATCGTCAATATAACTAGATGTCTCAAGACAAAACCTGACAAATTCTAACAAAAACAAGATGTTTCCTAAATTAGCATATAAAAGATAAAATTGCTTGCTTAATTCGCTAATTTTGTTTGACTTGTGATTTGATATCGCAGCTTAAAATCTCCTAATACATATTAATTAATTAAACAGCAGCTATAAATTAAAAAATATATTCAAACATATATTCATTCGTATTTCAAATTTATTTTAGCAAATCAATGTTTTTTACAAGCTAAAAAGTAGTCATACCATTTTTAAACTTAAAAACCTTACTGGGATTGATTTAAGCCCAGATTTTAATTTACGGAGTTATAGGTAAATTTTCGTGAGTTGCGATTATTAAAAGAGTATAATAAGTCTCAACAACATGCATTAATTTATCTAAAAGTTTTGTAATACCAATTACATATCATGAAATATATTGATCATACATATCAATATGTTAATAGTGCAATGTTGACAGTTCATCAAATAGATACCATAATTTCACAAATTAATTCAAATTATTGCAAATCAGAAATTATAACTATACTGAATCAACTTATTTGATTTATATTACTTATTGGATTTGTTTGATTTTTAGTTAGCCAAAAGATTATTCCTTCCCCTCTAATCGGGTGGAACAATCTCTGGTTTTAGGTGTATTTATACTCATCCACTAGTCGAAAGACAGATTATAAATCTAAAGTTAACTTTGCTAATTATTTTTGTGCTATCATACTAGCCAAAGGGATCGTAAGGGTTTCGACGTGTTAGTAGAAGCTATCCTTTGATGCAGGTCGAGAGCGAGCTACCTCTCGTAAATCAATGGCTCAAAAAAGTAAATGCGAACAACATCGTATCTTTTTCTCGTAAAGCCGCTCCTGTAGCAGCCTAAGAACCAAAAATCGGTTTCGAGGTGTGACCTATGACTCCGTTAAATAGATCACTCCAACCCCCAACGGATGCTGCACTTAGCTTTCTCTGATAGGCTACCTGCTTAAGACTTTATCAGTGCATCTTTGGTTGCTAGAGATAATTAGCAATTCCCTCCGTGAGGATCAAAACGGATAAACCTGTGAATGACTGGGAAGTTAGGCGCTAGTACGGACGGCAGTTCGACTCTGCCCGATTCCATAAATAACCAATCAAAGCACTTGCTAGTCAAGTGCTTTTGTTTTTCTGTTTTATTTTTCTATGAGATTAGCGAGTAGTGGCGCAAAGTGCCGCCACTCGTCTTTTGGTTTCATGTCTTGGGCAAAACTTGTTTTGCTATACAAGTATTGATAAATGTGACAGTGCTGTTACATTGTTTCTGTTATCTTGATTTCTGTGTAAGCGTTCGGATTAGCATTTTAGATAGATTTTATGGCACAACAAGGGCAGCAGCAGCTAGATTTTTGGGCAGATGCCAATGGGGGCAAGATTATTCCCACCTCATTGCATACGGAAATGCAGCGATCTTACTTGGAATACGCCATGAGCGTGATTGTTGGTCGTGCCCTGCCTGATGCCCGTGACGGACTCAAACCAGTCCACCGTAGGATTATCTACGCGATGCACGAATTGGGTCTGATGCCCGATCGCCCCTTTCGGAAATGCGCTCGTGTGGTAGGGGATGTGTTGGGCAAGTACCACCCCCACGGGGATCAGTCGGTCTATGATGCCCTTGTGCGCCTAGTGCAAGATTTTTCCAGTCGCTATCCTCTATTGGCTGGACATGGCAATTTTGGTTCTGTCGATAACGATCCTGCGGCGGCAATGCGTTATACCGAATGTCGATTGGCAGCGATCGGCAATGAGGCGATGCTGGGGGAAATCGAAGAAGAAGTTGTAGATTTTATTGATAACTTCGATGGTTCGGAGCAGGAGCCTGCGGTTTTGCCTGCTCAGTTGCCGATGTTGTTGCTCAACGGTGCAACGGGTATCGCTGTGGGGATGGCAACGAATATTCCCCCCCATAATTTGGGAGAGGTGATCGATGGCGCGATCGCTTTGATCGATAATCCCCAAATTGCTGATGAGCAGTTATTAGAGTTAATCCCTGCGCCTGATTTTCCTACGGGTGGCATCATTATGAATGCGGAGGGTGTGCGGGAAGCCTATCTGACGGGGAAGGGGAGTATCACCATTCGGGGTGTGGCATCAGTAGAGCAGTTGGGAGGCAAAGGTACGGGTAAGCGAGCTAAACAAGCGATCGTTGTGAGTGAGCTGCCCTATCAGGTCAACAAGTCAGCATGGATTGAAAAGATCGCTGAATTAGTCAATACCAATAAAATTGATGGGATTTCTGACATTCGAGATGAGAGCGATCGCGCAGGGATGCGGGTTGTCATTGAACTCAAGAAAGACGCAATACCTGAGCGTACGATTGAGCAACTATATCGACAGACAGCTTTGCAATCAAATTTTGGGGTGATCCTCCTAGCCCTCAAAGGCTCACAACCTAAGCAAATGTCTTTGCGGGAGTTATTGCAGGAGTTTTTAGACTTTCGGGAAGAGACTTTATCGAAGCGATTTCGGTATGAGTTAAAGAAGGCTCAGGAAAAATCCCATTTATTAGAGGGGTTGGTGATTGTATTGCAGGATATTGATCGCTTGATCCGCATTTTGCGCTTTGCCAATAATAGTAATTTAGCAAAAACTGACTTACAAACTGAGTTTGGACTATCGGAGCTTCAGGCTGAGGCAATTCTCTCGATGCCCTTGCGCCGCATTACTGCCATTGAGCAACAGAAAATCCGTGAAGATTTAGATGATTTGCAACAACAAATTGCGAGGTTAGAAAAATTATTAGGCGATCGCCGCGAGTTAGTGAAATTTCTGAAGAAGGAATTGCGGGATCATAAAAAGCGCCATAACGATCCAAGACGGACACATCTGGCATGGAAATTGCAAAACTATCATCCTGAAACAAATTCTGAAGATCAGGATCAAGGTGAAACTACTGCAAATAACGGCAAAAAGAACGAAAAGGCTAAAGGTATCAAAGTTGCTAAGGTTTCTTCAAGGTCTGACAGTAATGAAACCGATCCGCAATCTCAGCCGCCAATTGCACAGCCAACAACTAAAAAAACTCGTGCTAAGGTAGTCCCCACCGCACCTAGTGATGTTCCGTTGATTTCATTAACAACAGAACTAAATATTCCGATCGCAGAACCACAGGATATTCAGGTACAGATCACTCATAAGGGTTATATCAAGGGTTTTGAAGTAGGAGCCAAACTAACTGACCTCCATGATGACTTGGCGATCGCCACTTACAATACCCGTAGCGATCGGCGCATGGTGTTAGTATCCAAATCGGGTAAAGCCTTCTCTTTAGATTTAGCGAATGTGCCTTTAGTTAAGGGTAAGGGACGCGGCACACCTCTAGTAACATTGCTGCCCGATGGTGCTGATGAAATCATGTCCCAGTTTTTATGGCAAGACAGTTTCTTGACGGAGGAAAATGCGGGTCTCGTGGTGTTGTCGAGTCAAGGCAAAATTAAGCGATCGCCATTGGCAGACTTTGCAGATATGACGGCAAGGGGCTTAATTGTTGCCAAGCTCAAGGAAGATGACAGCGTACTCTGGGCAGATGTGGTTGACGAAAGCCGAGAATTGGCGATCGCCACCTCCTCTGGGCGCATCTTACGCATCCGTGCCGATCGCAACCAAATCCCCCATGTGGGCAGAGCCGCCGCAGGCAATATTGCCTTGCGGTTGGGTAGTACGGAAACTCAGGTCGGTGTATCGGTGCTAGATATGCAGGAGTTTCCCCAAACTGAGTTATTGCTAGTGACGGCGGAGGGTATGGCAAAACGGATTGCTGCCGCCAACATTCGCCTTGCCATGAGTGGGGCGATTGGAGCGCAATGCTTTAAGTTTGCCTCCCGTAGCGATCGTTTAGCCAGTCTGACGGCGATCGCATCACCCCAAGCCGATCTGCCTGTGACATTTTTGATTGGACAGGATCAAGATATTGGCTTAAGAACCGTACAGATGCCCCTTGGTGCGATTCCTGTGGATGTGGCTAATGGTCAAGGACGATCAATCCTTGCAGGAGCTAATGATTTAGGGAGATCGGAACGCATTTTGCGCGTAAGTTGCTAGTTTAAAGCTATTTGCGCGGTGCTTCGTGTCGTTCAAAATCAATACAACCCGCAATTTGGAGCAAAGTGACTTCCCAAACAAGGCGAGGTTGGACATATCGCGAGATTAGTTCTCTAGCTTTATCAAGGTGCGTCAAGGTTTGCTTGGCTCTATGGGGATCATGTTGTAGGCTTTGCCAGAAATAATTTTGCCAAAAATAGTTTTGTAAGTAATCAATTAACCATAGCTGCAAATCCACATCTAGTTCCTTGGTAATTTGCTTGGCGATCGTCAAGGCCGTACGCGCATCCTTAGGCACTTGACGCACCGCATTTAACAGATCAGGGGTGATACTCTGAAACCGTTCAAAGGCATCGATCGCCTGTCCCACTGATCCTTGAGCGAGAGCAATTAAATCTGGGGGAACATCACCATGCCCCTCTTGATTCAAGATTGTCTGTACCTGTGTAGCATTTAATCTGGTGAAGGGGATGCGCTGGCAGCGTGAGACAAGAGTGGAAAGGATCGAGCCAGCATCAGGCACAATCAAAATAATCGTGGCATACAGGGGTTCTTCTAGGGTTTTGAGTAAGCTATTGGCAGCCGATTCTGCCATGGACTGCGCTTCTTCGATGACCACAACCGATCGCGCACATTCTAAAGGATTGCGACTAACAAACTCACTAATTTCGCGGATCTGCTCTACGCGAATCTGCGGCAAAGCTCGCCGCTTGAGACCTGCGGCTTCAGCTTCCTTAGCCGTCAGCATTTTGCCCTTATCCAAATAGGTGGGTTCAACCCAAAGCAAATCGGGATGGTTGCGATCGCTAATGCGATTAAGGGACTTGCGATCGCCCTTGCGATGGCTGAGGAGAATTTCCGCAAAGGCTAAAGCTGTCTTGCTGCGCCCCACCCCATTCGCTCCCGCAAACAAATAGGCAGGAGCAATACGTTCGCGCTTGATGGCAGCCTTCAGCAAGGCAATTGCCTGTTCTTGTCCAATGACCCGATCAAAGGGGCTTAAATCAGTCATTCCATGTATTTTGTAGCGATCGCAACGAACGATGAGAACGCATACCCAAGCGATCGCGCCGATCCTGTACCGCACCCATCGTATCAAGGGTACGTCGCCGCAACCACCAACGAATTGCTTCATCGACAGTAGCCGCAGGGTTGTTAGAAATTTCTAATAGCTCAATAAATAATTCTGGCGAAATGTCAACACTATAGGAAGGCACATCTTTTGATACTGCCCCAACATGGTTAGTCTGACTGTTCAACTCTTGAGAACTGACAGAACTGCCTGTATTGACATCATTATTGATATCTGGAGACTGTTTTATTTCATCTGTCATTTGATTCAATGATTTGTTGGTAGCTAAGTCTGTATTTTCTAACTTTGTTGGTTTACGCACATCCATCTTTAAGATCGCGAACATGATAAAAACTAGCCCAAACGGAAATAGGCAAATAGCTAGAAAAATTGATGATTGAGACCCAATTTCAAGGCTAGTCATTCCACTCTCCGCGTGGAGGAACTACAGGATTCATCGTTAGGGGACGCGAACGGTCGGCTTCTTTAATAGCGCGACGCTGTAACCATTGCCGAATCGCCGTGTCGATCGCCTGTTCTGGATCGTTAGTAACTTCGCCAAGTTCAGCCAGCAAAGCAGGATCAATCTCTACACTTTTTAGCACTTCATTAAATATTGCCTCTTCCTTTGACAGATCTTTGGGCGTAGTGTTGGCATTATCTTCAAGCATAGGGAGTATAGGAATTACTAAATATTGGTGACTTCAACGAGAGATGTGCAAAAAATCAACTTACTCTAAGGAGATCTTACCCAGATTTGTGGCATTCTGAATGTGCATTGCGATCGTAAATCAAAATCTCCCACTCAGTAAGGTATTCTGGACTAAAATTACTGCATACACAAGCATTCATGTCTTCACTTCAGGTTACACGCGGCACACGCGACATCCTCACCCCCGAAATTTATTATTGGCAGCAGTTAGAGACAACTGCAAGGCAGATTCTTAAACAGGCTGCCTATAACGAGATTCGTACACCAATTTTTGAAGCTACAGAGCTATTTGCTAGGGGTATCGGTGAGGCGACAGATATTGTTGGTAAGGAAATGTATACATTTAGCGATCGCGGCGATCGCTCTTTGACTTTGCGCCCCGAAGGAACCGCAGGTGTGGCTCGTTCCTATATCGAAAATAAATTATTTGCCCAAGGGGGAGTACAGCGTCTTTGGTATATGGGGGCAATGTTTCGCTATGAAAGACCCCAAGCGGGTCGCCAGAGGCAGTTTCATCAGCTTGGAGTAGAGGTGCTAGGTAGTGCCGATCCGCGTGCTGATGCTGAGGCGATCGCTATTGCCAGTGACTTTTTGCAAGCGCTGGGGCTAACGGATCTGGTGGTAGATCTCAACTCCGTGGGCAGCAGTGAGGATCGTCTGGGCTATCGTCAAGCTCTGGTGGATTACTTCACCCCCTATGCCGATGAACTAGATGCCGACTCTCGCGATCGCCTTACCCGCAACCCTCTCCGCATTCTCGACAGCAAGGACAAGCGCACCCAAGAGATTTGCCAAGAAGCTCCTAGTATTCTTGATTATTTAAGCAGCGAGTCGCAACAACACTTTGAAAAAGTACAATTACTGCTCACGGAGCTAAATATCACCTATCGCATCAACTCTCGCTTGGTCAGGGGACTAGACTACTACACCCGCACTGCCTTTGAAATCCAATCAAGTCTCTTGGGAGCGCAGTCAGCAGTCTGCGGTGGTGGACGTTACGATCGCCTCATTGCTGAACTAGGCGGAGCCGATGTGCCAGCAGTGGGTTGGGCAATTGGTTTAGAGCGTCTGGTCATTTTGATGCAGCAAGTTGCTGAACAACAGCAACCAACTCCCGATTTTTACATCGTGTCACGGGGGGAGCAGGCGGAGATTAAATCCTTAGCGATCGCTCAAACCCTTCGTAGGTCAGGATTTGTCACTGAGCTAGATGTGACTGGTTCTAAGTTTGATAAGCAAATGAAGCGGGCAAGTAATGCCAAAGCTAAAGCCGCAATCATCATTGGCGAGGCGGAGGCGGAGGCGGAACAGGTGCAAATTAAGTGGCTCGATACAGGTGATCAAGAGGCGATCGCGATCGCGGATTTGGTTACACACCTCAAAACCCAATAGATCAAAAAGGCGATGCATAGTATCGCCTTTTTGATAGATAACTTTAAAGCGGGTGATGGGATTCGAACCCACGACATTCTCCTTGGCAAGGAGATGCTCTACCACTGAGCCACACCCGCAATCTTTATTTGCTTGACTGCGTTTTGCGCTTTATTAATATGCCAAACATTAGGACGTATGTCAACCATTACGGCAAATTTTTTATGGTTGGTGCTGAGTGAAGTCAAAGCCCGTCATATAGCCGTTGCCATGCTTGTTATACCAAATTAAGAAATGGCTACGCCATTTCTTAATTAAAAAAACTTACTGGTATTAGGATACAAAACCAGAATACGAGTTGCGGCGCTCCGTGCTGCAACTCGCTTCTTGGGCTTTAATATGCCTAGCTACTTAATACTTAAACCCATTTTTGCGTAAATGGATGGCTGGCTCCGCATCACTGAGTTTGGCTCCACCTTGAATCGTTGCCAAAACAACAATGTGATCACCCGCATCCAAACTACTGCTAACAGTAGCATCGAGATAGGCGATCGCCTCTGCAAGATAGGTTTGACCACTGGGCGCAGTGCCTGTCGCCACACCCGCAAAAGGATCAACATCGGGCGCAAAACCCTTAGCAAATTGGCCAATAATTTTGCCATCACCCTTCGCAGCAATATTAATCACCACAGGGCTACCCGCAGTCATAAAAGCTTCAAGGGGGCGACCCTTACCCACAACAAAAGTAACTGAAGGTGGGTTAAATCCTGATTGCTGTACCCATGAAGCCAGCATTGTGCCAGTCTTGCCATCCTGTTGGGAAGTAATGATAAATAAACCGCTAGGAATTGCGCCGATCGCCGCACCTAATTGTTCATCTAGAGAGAGATTAGTTGTCATCTTAAATTTTGAAATTTACCTATCTTCAATTATCTTCAATAATTAGCAATTATTTAAGTAAGTGGGCATATTAAAACGGGAGCATCTCACTTTGGCGCAGTCTAAATCTTACTAAGCCTATAACAAGGGGCTTAAGCCCCTTGTCTTTATCAAATGTTCCAAAGTGAGATACTCTCTATTAAAACCTAAAACCAGAGATTGTTCCGCCCGCTACGAGGGCGGAACAATCTTTTTGGTTCTCAGTTTATGCTCACCTACTTAGCAATTATTGACAAACTAGGCTCAAACAAACAAAGAGCTGGCAATGCCAGCTCTTTGTCTATGATTATTTGATGGTATTGGAATAGTTGCAGGTACTATGCAAATACTAAACGTAGGCAGTTTGGAATCCCCACCATAGCAAGAAACCGATGGCGCTGAGAACAACAACACTAGAAAGGACGATAGACAAAAGACTATCGGCGTTCTCGAACTTCATGATGCCGCGATTAAAGTCTGACATATAAGTAAAATTTAACTAGACTAACTAGATGGCTTATACAACTATTTTATTTATACCCTATATTCTCGGAAAATCGCCTAGGAATAGGTAAATATCTATATGCAAAGGTTTTAGGATAGCAAATAAACTATGCTCAAATGGCTAAACATCTGGAGACTGCCCTCTAAACCAATTACCAAATTAAAGGAACTGCCCCAAGAAGCAGGAGTGTATTACATCATGGCTTTGGGAATAGTGATGTATGTGGGCAAAGCCAAAAATCTTCGCAGTCGCTGGAATGCTAGTCACCATCGCTATCAGCAATTCAAAATTTTGCATCCCTTTGGACGCTTGCATTATCGTATTCTCAGCCATAACAAGATATCTACCTACGAAAAAGCTGAAATTGCGAAATTTAAGCCCAAATGGAATGGCACAGCAAGGGCAACATTTTGGCAATTATGTAAATTATTTATAGCAGTGTGGGGGCGAGTACTGCTCTATGTGTTGCTTTTGGTGGTTGCGATCGCTACTTTTTTATATTTATGGCGCTAGTATTGCAGTTTTCAGATGAAACAGATCGACCAAACAAGTTACGATACAAAGGTATATTCCAACTAACTAAAGCAAATTTGTATGGTAGAGCGTCCTATCAAAAAGGCAGATCGTCAGCCCAAATCAGTAGAAAATGAAAGCGTCAATGTCCAAGGCAGTGATGAGCCGAAGCGCTCTAGTCGAGATGGCGGCAAAGATGGTAGAAACAAAAAAGACCGCAAAGATAAGCGTGGTTCTCGAGAAGAAGTAAAAACTCCTGTAAATCTCGCTCTGGTACGAGGGCCTAAACCCACAAAACCACAAGCTGCGATCGCTGAGGCAGAGGTTGCAGAAGTAACTGAAGTGACTGAAGTGACTGAAGAGGTCGTTGCTGATTCTTAAATCTAGATAAGGGAAGGCAAAGCAAGTTTTATGTCTCAAATTCTTGCTTTGTCTAGATTAATCGCGAAGTCAATAATAAAATTCCTAAGCCAATAAGAACTAATAGAGAACTACCGACATTATTCCAAAATTGGTGATAGCTGGTGAGAGATGCCCTTTGGCGTTCTTCCATGATGGGTTGCAATGTGGATAGGTCAATCATGGGAAATTTGCCGCGTCGAAACCAACCTGAGACAATTACGGAGCGATCGCGTAGGATTTCCAGATTTTTAATGGAATGGGAAGGATCAATAATCCATTGATGGAAGTTGGGGATGTAATTGATGAAGGCGATGCCGCCTTGATCTTCCAAGCGAATGCTATAGCCAATATAGAAATTGTCGGTGCTGTAGCCGAGCATTTCGCCAGGAATCTGCACAGGACTGCCATGCACATAGCTGGCGTAGGGGTCGGTGAGCAAGCTCACTAGGTCAGTATCAGCAACACGGCGAAAGTCTGGATAGCGAAGACTGCCCTGAAACATGAAGCCTAAGCCTAAGCCAATGGATGCCAAACTAGGAAATAACCATCGGTTGTAGAGTTGAGGAATCAGTTGAACGGCGATCGCGGCAATGAGAATACCAACTAGGGGTGCAATTTGAATTAATAAATCTCTGCCAAAATTTTGATAGAGTCGTTGCTGATTGAGTTTTTTTCCTTCCTTTAAAAGTTCGGCAAAGTCATATTCGGTGAGCAGTCCTAATTGCTTGGCATATCCTGCCAAAAATTTGAGACGTTTGCCTACAAGGGGATGAGTGGAATGGAATTCTAGCCAATGTCGCCAAGGATTGTAAATTTCCCATAGAAAGATGCGATAGGGATTTTGATCGGTTTGTCCAGAATGGGCGATTTCCATAGCGAGACCGATCGCCGCCATAGTTTGCCGATCGCAAATACCTAGAGCGCGAGTTGATTCGAGGAGGCGATTGGTGGGCATGGCGGGTTGGTTGTAAGGCAACATTTGTCGCGCCATTTTGGGCAAGGCACGGGCGAGGGCGTTGGGGTTGCCTGTAATTTCGGCGGCAAAGCGATCGGCCATGATCGTACTGGCATGGGAGAGCCAAATGAGGAGATAGTTGCTAAGGGAATAGCTAACATTGGCGATCGTGGCGGCAATTTGCCAGACCTGTTGGGCACTCTTAATCCGATAGCTGAGGCGACTGAGCAACACATAGATTAAGTAAAGAATCTGGACGGGGGCTGAGATGTAAGTGAGGATGGCAAAACTTTTGCTGCGAATGCGTCCTAAGTGATAGGCATAGACAGCCGCTAGTTCATCATCATCGAGGCAAGCCAAGAGACCTCGGCTCACTACGATTCGCGCCGAATTAGAAATAACTCCGTAGGTAAAGGCGACAGGCGCATCATCTTCGATCCATCCCAATCTGGGGACAAAGATATTGTATTTCTCACAAAAGTTCTCAATTATTTCCACCGACTCAGGGGTTTTGATTTCGAGGTCTGCAAGGGTGAGCCACTGGATGCGGTGATATTGCTTTTGGGTGATATCAATGATCCAAGGAGCCATGAAGAAAAGCAGAAGGTTAAATATGGCAATACAAATGGTAATAGTCGTCAGCCACATTTCCGTAAAAACGGGGGTAAAAATAAGGGAAATTCCATAGCCGATCGCAAATTGCAGTCCGATGAATAGAGCAAGGGTGAAGATCATCGAAGCAATCAGGAGATACTGATAGCGCTGATCGAGGGATAGCACCACATCCTTTTTGCGATAGCGGCGTGGATCGGACTTGATGACTGAGGCAAATTCTTCATTGCGCTTGATGCGATCATCGGTGGGAGCATCGAGCAGGTTTTGCAAGGAAATGAGAGACTTTTGCGCCCAAGACTGAAGTTGTGGATCTGCATTGGTGGCAAGCGCTTCACAAATATCAATTGCTTTATCAGCCCGTCCGATTTTTTTGTAAGCTGTCACTAGCCAAATTTGCGCTTGAATATATTCTTTTGACTGGCGATCGCGCGATGTTTTTCCTCGACAATATTCTGTCAAAATGGCGATCGCTTCCGTGTAATGCTTGCGTAATAATGCCTCTTTGCCTGCTTTAAGTGACATTGGTTTACCTCCACCTTGCAACTTTGCATTATAGCAACCCTGCTTGCAGATGCTTAACTAAAAGAACAGCCCAAAGACCTGTATACTCAAGATAATCAGTTATCGAAGTCTATGTCAGCATCATTGCGCGATCAGCAACATTCTCTTATATGTCAATTAGCCAACTGCATCGAAGAAGTATGGCATCAAAATTTAGATATATCTCCCTATGTGGTTCCTGAAGGATTGGGATATATCGAGGGACATTTGGAGGGAGAGAAGTTAATTATCGAAAATCTTTGTTATCAAACTCCACAGTTTCGTAAATTGCATCTAGAACTGGCTCAAGTTAGTAATGGTCTAGATATTTTGCACTGTGTTATGTTTCCTAATCCCCAATATGCTTTGCCAATTTTTGGAGCAGATATTGTGGGCGGTAAGGGGGGGATTAGTGCGGCGATCGTGGATTTGTCCCCTGCTAACCCTGAACGATCGCTATCTGCAAACTATCAACAAGCACTGCAAGGCTTGCCAAATCTTGATTTTGCCCAGCCCCGTCCCCTTCCTGAATGGGCGGATATCTTTTCTAATTTTTGTTTGTTTGTGCGTCCGATGAGTACGCAGGAGGAGCAGAACTTTTTGCAACGGGTGCGCGAATTTCTCACTATTCATTGTCAAATTGCGGCTCAAACTCTTCCTGTAACTAGCGAACGCGATGTGGCGCAAATAGTCGCAGGTCAGCAATACTATTGCCAAAAGCAACAGCAAAATGATAAGACGCGCCGCGTTCTCGAAAAGTCCTTTGGATCGGAGTGGACGGAGCGATATATGACCACCATGCTATTTGATACGGTTGCTGTATGATGTCTTGTATGGCAGAACTAAATATTTTATTCCTCATGATGTCACTGTCTATTACTTAGTAACCAATGCTCTGTCCCTATTGTCAGCATCCTGATAGTCGTGTACTCGAATCGCGATCGGCAGAATCGGGAAGCAGTATTCGCCGCAGACGTGAATGCTTGAACTGTCAGCGTCGCTTCACCACCTATGAACGTATTGAGTTTGTCCCAATTACAGTCCAGAAGAAGGGAGGGACAACAGAATCCTTCGATCGCTCTAAGTTGTTGCGGGGAATGATTCGTGCCTGTGAGAAAACTGGGGTAACGCAAACACAGCTAGAGTCTATTATTGATGAAATTGAAGCGCAATTACAGGTGCGCGATCGCCATCAGGTTTCGAGTGTGGATATTGGAGAAATGGTATTGCAATATTTGCAGGATATTAATGAGGTTGCCTATGTGCGCTTTGCCTCAGTCTATAGGCAGTTTCGTGGGGTCAAGGATTTTGCCGAAGCACTCAATCATTTCGAGAAGTAGTAATTAATTCACTTTAAGTTAAAAGATGTAAATAATTTAGCATAATTTCATTTATCTTGTAAATATTCATTACAAGTGTATGGATTGAACAAACATATCAACCTATTTATAGATGACGATCCCCATTGGTGAATCTAAGGTGAGTAAGCTATACATCATTAAAACCGTAGATTTCAAGTATTATTCATGATCCATCAACTAGCGATTCGCTTAGGTGTGTCGTGTATGTTATTAGCAACCTTACCCCTTGCTACAGATGAGTTAGTCAGAATTACGCAGGCTCCACATATTTTTTCTGGTATTGGTGCGATCGCATCCTGCATTGGGGCTTGTATCCCTGTACTTACCCTCTTTCGTAATTCCGATTAGCTCCATCGACCAATGACGATTCGGACTGTACCATCTGCTAAAACCTCTTGAGTTTCAATCGCAAAACCCTGTTGATTTGCTGTTTCTAAAACCATCTCCGCCGCATACTTCTGTGTAACAGTTGCCACAAACTCTGGTATATCCATCGCCACACCCCACATATCCGCAATTAGTTCATAGCGATCGCCCTCTTTACGAAACCCTAGATCGTAACCGTTGGGCATGGGAATTACATATTCCGCATGGGTGGTATTGCCCAAATAGCCTCGCACCAATGCTTGCTCTTGGACGGGATAACCAAAGCTCTCTAGGGTTTTTTTGAGTAAGTCACCATTTTTAATTTCGATCGCGATCGTCGTGAAGTGAGACATAGCTTTGATTATAGTGATAATTTTAAATAGCTAGGGAGGTAGTTCCGCCCGCGTAGCGGGCGGAACCATCTTTGGTTTAAGTAGCTAGAGAGATAGTCCTACCTGCGTAGCGAGCAGAACCATCTCTGGTTTACTAAATTACTCTAGGTTAACAGCAAATTTTCTTAATTCCTGCAACAGTTGCTCATCATTGGACGCAGTACGCGCCCCCGACTCTGCCGCCCATTGTTTGAGGGACTCAATTTGTTGAGCAGCAATCGCCGCTAGAGGTACGGTTTCCTCAATGGCACTGATGATATCTTCGGTGGTGAAATCTTGACGTTTACCAGTACTCCCTCTCCCAAAGGCACGATGAATACCATCAATGATCACCTGTTCAATTTCCGCACCACTAAAATTTTTAGTATGGCGAGCTAACAGGGCTAGGTCAAAATCACGCACACGGTTGGGACGCAACTTCAGCAAATGCACCTTAAAAATTTCTTGACGTTCCGAGGCGGTGGGTAAATTTAAAAAGAAGATTTCATCAAACCTGCCCTTTCGCATTAATTCCGCAGGCAAAATTCGCACATTATTAGCAGTGGCAACGATAAAGACTGGGCTTGTCTTTTCTTGCATCCAAGTGATGAGCGTCCCCAATACGCGCCGACTCGCACCTGAGTCCCCTTGTGAATTATCCAGATTACCAAAGGCCTTATCGATTTCGTCAATCCACAGAATACAGGGAGCAGTTGCCTCCGCGAGTTGGATCATTTGCCGCATTCGACTCTCACTCTCGCCCACATAGCTGCCAAATAAGCGACCAATATCTAGACGTAATAGGGGCAGTCGCCATTCATTGGCGATCGTCTTTGCCGATAGGGATTTCCCCGTACCTTGGATACCGACTAAAAGCACCCCTTTTGGGGTGGGAATGCCGTAGCGCTTGGCTTCTTCGGTAAAGGCATCACGGCGAATCCGCACCCATTGCTTAAGGTTATCTAAGCCTCCCACATTTTTGAGGGACTCATTAACTGTAAAAAATTCGAGAATACCTGTCTGTCGAATTGCCTGTTGTTTTTCCGCAAGGACAGTATCAATATCCGAGTCATTCACCTGTTCTTTGGCGGCGATCGCCTTAGCAAGAACCCGTTGAATCCGAGTACGGCTTAGACCTTGGCAGGCCTTGATAAGCTGCTCCCATGCCAGATCCGATAGATTGAGTTTTTGAGGAGCGATTTTTTGTTTGATTAAGTTGCCAATTTCTGTGATGGTGGGTAAAGGAAAGTCGATCGTGGTCAATTCCTCATTTAGCTCAGGGGGAATTTCGAGGGTGTGACTGGTCAAAATAATGGTACGGCGATCGCGCTTGAGATCTTGTGCCAGATTTTTGAGTTCGCGGATGATGGGAATATGGCGATCGTGGTGGGGATATTTCAAAATGGGATGCAAATCTCGCAACACATACAACACATTGTCACTATCATTAGTCATGCGATCGCGCTGACCAATACGGGAGAGCGCCGCCATCACCGAGCCTTTATCGGAGCCATTATCACTCCACCCCCTCGCAATATCCCAAAATAAAATTTTGCGATTTGTATCTACACATATCCGCACTAATAACTCATCAACTGGCTCTTCTTCAACAGTGACAACATAAATAAGGGGATATTTTGCGCGCAATAATAAATCAAATTGAGCAATTAGAGCGTGAGGATTTGATTGATTGATTCCTGAATTACTTGCTAGATGCTCCTGACTCTGATAGGAACTTGGGTTTGGCATTTAATCTTCCCCACACTCTCTGTAGTTCTTAATACCCCGATAATTCTGGGTTAGGGATACCAAAACATACCCTTAATCCCTTCAGGATCAACATTAAATCCAAGTTGACTATAAAACTGCACCACATGGGCATCAGCAAACAAACTAATATTACTAATATCGGCCTTGCGAAGTTCCCGAATCATTTCTTCCATCATCGCCTTGCCTAGTCCTTTGCCTTGGAAGTCTGGATGCACTACTACATCCCACAGGGTGGCATTAAAAGCATGATCGGAAGTGGCACGCGCAAAACCAATTAATCGGCGAAATCCTCCTCGATGTTCCCACATGGAAAGCACGACAAAGCTATGTTGTAAGGCAACGCGAACCTTGCGGATCGGTCGTCTTGCCCAACCCACAGCATCACATAGTTCTTCTAGTTCGTATAGGTCTAGGTCTTTTTCAGTGCTAAAAAAGATTTGTCCGCTTTGGTTTGGTACTTGGCGGAGTTTTGTTTTTTTGGTTGGTTCGAGGGTGTCAGAACCGAATAAGCTTTTCCAGAACCCCATTTGCGCTACTTGTATAGGATGGCGATCGCCTTACGTTTATTGCAAACTTTTTGTAGATGCCTAAAGTATATTACAGCTATTAGAGTAATTATAACTGTTTTCACTTTGGTTGAATCTTACTAGGCTTTTTGTCCTAACTTACGGAGAAACCCTAAAAAAAAAGACTAAATGCTGATTTGTCAATTCGACATTAGGATACTATGTTGTCTGTAATAGCAAAAAATTACAGCTTACAGCAAAAATTTATTTACAGAGAGAAGCTTTAGTATGTTTCTACTAAACCGTAGCATCAGGCATTCCTGTGTTTCTAGTATCCTGCTTAAAGCTAGGCAATTTGGCATCTTTTCTGTTTTTGCTATTACCGCCAGTGCGACAGTTGCACCTAGTCTGGTGCAGGCACAGATCAAGGTTGATGGTTCGACCGCCACAGAGGTACAGGGTAATGTTGTGGCTCCTGTGGGCGCAGGTACAGTGGGAGGCAGCAACCTTTACCATAGCTTCGATCAGTTTAATGTACCCACTTCAGGAGTAATTTTTAATACGGGTAATTCGACCGTTGATGGAACTCGAATTAACAATATTATTAATCGGGTCACAGGCGATACCCCATCCAGTATTCTCGGCACAATTGAAAGCCGCCAAGCCTTTCCCAATGCCAATTTATATTTACTCAATCCCAATGGTGTCGTATTTAGCGAAACAGCACGGCTAGATATCGGTGGATCTTTTCATGTCACCACTGGTACTGGGTTGGGCTTTGATCAAAATCAAAAATTTAGTGTCGATCGCAATTCAGTTGTTTTTCCCAGTGGTGATCCGCAAAATATTCAATTTGCTGTGGCTAAACCTGCGGCAATTATTAATCAGGGCAATCTCGCAGTACAAGACGGCAAAAGTATCTCAATTACCGCAGGTACAGTGGTTAATACAGGGGTATTAACGGCTCCTAGTGGCAATGTTGATATTGCGGCGGTGGCAGGAAATTCGCAAGTACAGTTGCGATCGCCTGATGCTGTATTAGGTTTGGCAGTTACAAAAGATATTATTCCAACCAACTGGAATGGCACAATCAGCACATTGCCAAAACTAGCGGCAGCCTTGACTGGGCAAGCCGCAGAAGCGAGTCAGGCAGTGATTAAGCCCGATGGCTCGATCGCCCTTGTGACGGAACCTAGCAAGACTGATATTGCGGTTACTGATGGCATGGCGATCGCTTCTGGCAAGATCGATGTGGCATCTAGTAATGGTCAGGGGGGGAATGTCGGTGTATTTGGTAATCAAGTTGGCTTAGTAAACGCCAAAATCGATGCGTCTGGACGCACTGGTGGCGGAACTGTGCTAATTGGCGGAGATTTGCAAGGTAAAGGTATTGTCCCTAATGCTTTGCAGAGCTATGTCGATGCTAGTTCCACAATTTTGGCAAATGGATTGTTAACGGGGGATGGTGGCAAGGTAATTGTTTGGGCTGATCGCTCAACGCAATTTTACGGTGTGATCGCGGCGCGTGGTGGGGCGATCGCAGGCAATGGCGGCTTTGTGGAAGTATCGGGCAAAGAGAATCTCGACTATCGCGGCAATACCGACACTCGCGCCCCCAATGGCATTACAGGGACATTATTACTCGATCCCACCAATATTACGATCGCCGTTACTGGTGGCGATAGCCTCACCAGTGCCTCCGCCTTTGGCAATCCTCCTAGCAATGCCACGATTAGCAGCAACGACATCAACAATGCCACTACTAACGTTATCCTTCAAGCCACTAACAATATTTTCTTTAGCAATACGATCAATATTGCCAATAGTGGGATTAGCTTAACGGCTCAGGCAGGTAATACCATTTTTGTGGGATCTTCTATTACCACCAATGGGGGAACTGTCCGCTTAGTTGCTAATGATCCTGCTTCGGGCGCTGCCACTAACTTAGGGAATATTAGTATTAATGCGCCGATTACCACTAATGGCGGTGCGATCGATCTGCAAATTAGTGGCGCAGGCGTATTATCAGTTAATGGAAATCTCTCATCTGGAGCAGGCAATATCACTCTATTTGGCGACAATACCATTACTATTAATAGCTCTGCTCAAATTACCAGTAGCTCTGGTGTGATCAAACTAGATGGTAGAGTTACGACTGGCTCGGGTAACGCCGTAAATATGTTTGGAAATATTTCTTCGGTTAGCGGAGCAATTAATATCTCTGGTAACAGCGTATCGGGCAATGGCGTTAGTATTTTTGGCTTCAATAATCAAATCACCACTAATTCTGGAACGATCACAATTAATGGCACTTCTAGCGCTGTCAATGGCAATGGTCTGTTTGTATCAAGCACTGGTTCTGTCGCGATCTCTTCCACTAGTGGCATAATCGATCTATCTGGCAATAGTACTAACGGGACAGGGGGTGACGGTATTCAGTTTTCACCAGTCTTTACTAGCAATACCAACCTAGTGCAGACCAATGGCAATATCAATTTCACAGGCAATGCGGCAAATAGCCTGAGACTGGGCTTAAATATTCAACCGCCATCTGGAGGATCTTTAATAATCAATAGTGGGAATGGGAACCTTACTTTTGTGAGCGATCGCAGTGAATTTCCCACAGTGGGTTTGAGAGGTTCAGGCACACTTACCCTGCGTCCTTTCAGTAATAGTGCCAATCTGCAAATTGGTGGTGTCAATGCCTTTGTGAGTGAATCTTTTCTCACCACACTTGCTGCTGCTTCATCGACAACAGGTTCCCAATTTCAGAACATTATTCTCGGCAATGCCACAGGTAATAATGCGATCGCCCTTGCCAATGGTTTCAATATTAGTACTCCCATCTTCGGTACATTAAACTTCGCTCCCATTACAATTCAAACCGCCAGCACCTTCAATGCCGCAGGCTTCGATATTGATTCATCCTCCGCATCCATTACCATTAGTGCCAATCAAGGCATAAGTAACTTAGGCAATGTGACCAGCAGTGGCGGCGCAATTAATATCACCTCCAGCAATGGCAATATTGGAACTAGCAGTTTCAGCATTATCAGTAGTGCTAATAACGACTCTAGGGGAGGCGATATCACCATTACTGCCAACAATGGCAATGTCAGTTTGCAAAGTGTCAACAGCAACAGTACCACTAGCAATACTGATGGCAGAGGTGGCAATATTACCGTTAACAGTGCTGGCGATATCTCAGTGGGTAATCTGAATACGAGTGCCTCATCTTTAACTAACGGTGATGCAGGCATCCTGAGCCTAAATGCAGGCAATGGCACAATTACGCTGACGGGCAACTTCATTGATCTCAGTGCGATTAAGAGTCCATCATTTACGGGGTCTGGTGGGACGATTACCTTTGCGAATAATACGATTCTGAGTACTCCTAATTTGACCATTTTGAGTATAGGGGTTGCTGCTAGCGGTAATGTCAGTTTTACCAATGCCCTATCTAGTAGCGCCAATACTAACCTAGCGATCAACGCTGGCAATATTACTTTCTCTGGAACAGTAGGGTCTTTAGCGCAACCCTTAGGCTCCCTTTCCCTTAATGCTGCAACTAATCGCTTTGATGTGGGAGCGATCGCTAGTAGCATTTCTGCTAGTGGTGGTAGCACGAATGTCACTGGTGATCTAGTGGCAACTGCGGGTAATGTCACTTTGGGCAATGCCCAGCTAAATGGTGACATCTCCATAGTTGGCGATGAAATTAACTTCTCAGGTACTACTACAGGCACAGGCAATGTCACTCTCAAACCCTTTAATGTCAATCAAACAATCTTAATCGGTGGACTTGGTGATACCCTTGGCAACTTAGATTTAACCGCCAATGATCTCAATACCTTTAGCGGCGGTACATTTAGTTCCTTAACGATTGGTCATGCTGATGGTACAGGAGCCATTAGCTTCAGTGCGCCCGTGACCTTTGCCCAACCAACCACATTGCGATCGCCTGTCGGCACTGGTAACGCCAGTACTGGCAATGTCAATATATTCATCACAGGTAATATTACCGCCACTAATAGCCTCACGATTCAGGCAGGTAACGCCATTAATATTGGCAATAGTGCGCGAATCAATTCCACAGGTGGAGCCTTAAATGTCATTCTGAACTCCGATCGCGACTCCAATAATAGCGGCAAAATCTCCATCGGTACTGGCGCATTAATTTCCACTAATGGCGGTGATATCGTGCTGGGTGGCGGTGCAAATCCCCTCACCACACCCGCAGTATTTAACAGCTTTGCCGATCATGGCGTAACTATCAATGGTTCTCTCAATGCCGCAGGGGGCAATATCACCATTAATGGTAGTAATGTTTTTACAGGCAGTGGTAGTAATGTGGGCGTACATATCAGTAGTGGCGCTCAGGTGACAACTAGTGGTGCTGGCACGATCACGATCACAGGCTCTGGCGGTAACGGTGGTTCTAATAATCATGGTGTGGAAGTTCTGTCAACTGGAACTGTAATTGAATCGGCAAATGGGAATATTACGATTTCAGGCACTGGCAATGGCACAACTAGCGCCAATAATGGTCTTTTTATCGCCAATGGAGCCACCATTCGCACCACAGGTTCAGGCAGTTTAAACCTCTTTGGAACTAGTAATTCTGGTAGTACTAGTAGTAATAGCTCTGGTATTGTCATTAATCAAGGCACTCTCACCGCTTTGGGAACGGGAAATATTTTACTCAATGGTACTAGTGGCACTGGTGGTACAGGCAGTGTGGGTATTAGCATCACAGGCATCAGTACCAATTTGGGATTAGTTGGCAGTACGAGTGGCTTAATTAGTATGTTGGGAACGAGTCGTGCCACCACTGGCGATAATAATCAGGGTGTATTGCTAGGTGGTAATGCCACGGTCAGAGCCAATAGTACGGGCAATATTGCAATCACAGGTATAGGCGGTACGGGCGTTAATAGTAATCAGGGTATTTTGCTGGAGCAAGCAACTTCTAATCTGATTGTGGCCAGTGGTGCGCTCAGTCTTACGGGAACGGGGAACGGTTCAGGAATTAATAATCATGGTGTTGCGGTTAATTCAGGCGTGGTCGATGCGGTCGCGGCGGCAGGCAGCATCACGATGACAGGCTCGGCTCCAGTCAATAGCTTTGGCATCATTTTTAACAACGCTAATATTAAGCCCACTAATACTAGTGGACTCTTGCTATTAAATGCCGATGAAATGGAATCAACGGGATTAACCACTATTCGCGGTACAGGTTTATTATTTCTGCATCCACTCACAGCCACCCGCAACATTACCCTTGGGGGAACTGCTAATGCTAATAATGGCAGTTTGGAATTAAGCGATGCCTTTATTAATAGCCTCCAAAATGGCTTCGATCAGATCTTCATTGGACGCAGTGACAGCAGTGGTCTCTTTTCCCTTGCGAATAATCTGAACTTTAGCGATAACCTCACTTTGCGATCGCAAGCAACAGGCGGTTCCATCAATACCACAGGCTTCTCAATTACCAATACCGATAAAGTCACTCTCTTAGCAGACCAAAACATTACCACAGGCAACATTACCGCCAGTTCCATTAATCTCACAAGCAATGCAGGCACGATCAACACCAGTGCAGGTACTTTGAATACTAGCAGTATTGGTGAAGGTGGCGCGATTGACTTGCTTTCCACAGTAGGCAATTCGCCAATTACGATTGGTAATATCAATACATCCAGTACTAGCACTGGCAGTGCAGGAGCTTTAACCTTTGGTACTAGTCTAGTTACCTTCGCAGGTTCGCTAATTAATCTTTCTAGCGTGACTGGCAATGCAGGAATTATTAATCTAGCGGCACCTGTGATAATCTCTAGCCCCAGCTTAACAATCAATACCACAAGCACTTCGGGCAGTAGCGGTACGGTTACTTTTGGGAATACCCTCAATAGTACAAATGCCTTTGTCAGCAGTCTCACCCTCAATGCAGGTAATGCCAATGTGTCCTTTAATGGCGCGATCGGCAACAATTTACCACTTATCAATTTGACGGTTAATACCACTGGAGCAACTAATTTCAGTAGTGCGGTACGGGCTAACAGTCTAGCTACTAATGCGGGTGGTACTACCACAATCAATGGCGATATCAGTACCACTGGCGCTCAAGTTTATAACGATGCCGTTACTGTTGCCTCCAACGCGCAACCAAGTACCATACTCAGCACCGTCAACAGCAATATTACTTTTAATGGAACGGTCAACGGTAATCAAGCCCTTACCCTCAATGCAGGTTCAGGCAATATTACCCTTGGTACAGTGGGCAATACCGCCCGTTTAGGCAACCTCATCGCCAATAGCTCCTCCTTAACCACCTTTAACGGTGTGGTCAATGCCACCACAGTTGAGACCAATGCAGGAGGTACAACAAACGTTAATGCCAATATCAACACCACCGCCACCCAAACCTACGGCGACACTGTAAATCTTAGTGCTGCTACCATTTTTACTTCTAATAATGCCACGATCGCCTTTAACGGCGACATTACAGGCAACCAAGCCCTGCGGGTCGTCAGTGGTACAGGGGATATCAATTTTCGCGGCACGGTTAATGCGAATAATCTAATTGCGGAAAGCGGCGGTATTACTAGATTTAATAATGTCAATGCCACGAGTGTATTTACCGATGAAGTGGGAACAACGGAACTCAATGGCAACATCACCACTACAGTTTCCCAAATCTATAACGATCCTGTCAGTCTTACTGCGGCTGTGCAGTTGCAAACCACCAATGCCCCAATTACCTTTAATGGCAATGTGACTGGCGGACAAAACCTCACCCTCAGTAATAGTGTGGGTAATATCGCCTTTAATGGTCTGGTTAATGTGGGTAACTTGACCGTGAATACCCTTGCGGAATCTCGGTTTGCTCAAGATATTAATGCCACAACTGTTACGACTGACCCGAACGGTACAACCGTAATTCTCGGTAATGTCACCACATCGGGTAATCAAACCTATCAAGATGCAGTACTGGTGGGTGCAAACAGTAATTTCAACAGCACTAATGGCAGTGGGGTCAATGGTACGCTCAGTTTTGCCAGAATCCAAAATGCCGTGATCGGTACACCTAGTAACGTCACCTTCAATACAGGAACGGGCAACCTGAATATTAATACCGCAGGTTCCTTGAGCGATCGCCTTGGCAATCTCACCATTAGCAGTGCTAATAATGTATTCACTGGTGGCACTTTTGCTAATTCCTTGACACAAACCGCAGGCACAGGCGAAACGAGACTTACGAGTGGCGGCACTAACGATTTTACAAGTGATTTTAAGGTTACAACTAATCAGTTTGCCCTTGTAGAAGGTGGTAATTTAAATGTGGCGGGAAATGTAAACATTCAAGCAGCTAATGGAATTACCATCGATACTGGTTCCACTCTCTCCACCACAGGAACAGGTACTCTCATCTTCAATGCAGATACCAATACCGATAACAACGGTACTTTCTTACAGCGCGGCATCATTTTTGATACAGCACGGACTCGCACAGTAAATATCACTGCCGCCAATGCCAGCATTCAGAATGAAATTGATGCTTCGCAAATAGTGATTTCCCCTTCTGTAACAGGTACGAATATGGCGATCGGTTCTGCGGCATCGGGGGATTTCCGCATCGAAGACGTAACCTTTGCCTTTCTCAAAGCACCATCTGTGACGATCGCCGCCAATGATGCCATAGTAAGTATTGGCTCCAATAGTGGCACTTTTCCCGTTGGCATGAGCTTAGAAATTGGAACGGCGGCTTCCCCAGCGCGATCGATTACTGCCGTTCCCCCCCCCGCCCTGAATTTTAATGTTGGCGCAAACCTCAGTCTTGCTGCTAATACCATTCAACTGGGCAATACCACCGTGGGCGGCAACTTAACCTTCATCAATCCTAGTTCCGTTGGTCAAGTCACAGGTGCGCTGAATGTTGGCGGTGTAACCAATTTCTCCATCAGTAATCCCGATACTGATATCATTCTCAACCGCAATAACAATTTGATTGGGGGTGTAAACTTCATCGGTAATCAAATTCCTAAAATGCGAGATTTCAACCTCCGCAACATCGCCAATGAAGTCTCAATTACCAATCTCCCAACTAGTTTCCGTGATTTGGTATTAGATCTGCCGAATAGTTCTATTACTCTCACCAATACCAACTTAACAGGTAAATTGGATCTCACAGGTCAAAATATTCTGATCGATCAAGATATTGTGGCAACGGAAGCACGTTTAAGGGGTGGCAACATCACGATCGCGCGTAACTTTACGACCACTGACATTAACAGCAGTTCCTTTGGTTATTCCCTCAGTACTAATAGCAGTGGGATTTTCCAGATCAGCCCCACTTCTAACATTAATGTAGCAGGCGAGTTTTTTGATAGTGGCACTGGTGAAAATGCGATCGCAGGTAATATTAACTCTAGATTTATATTCTTTAATAGACCTGTGAATCTTGTGGGTGACACCAAAATCACCAGCAGTAATGCGATGCGCTTCTTTGGAAGTATCAATGGTGGATTTGCCCTCACCCTCGATGCTAATGGCAATCAAGTTTCCATGTCCCAGTTGGGCAACATTACGCCCTTAAGCCAATTTATCGCAACTAATAGCACGATCGCACCTTACTCTCTCTTTTCCGAAGGTTCTTTTGATAAAGATAATATCAGCATTAATGTTAGTGGTGATATTTCCCTTGGAAACCTGATCAACGATCGCGATAGTTCCATCAATATCGTTAGCGCAAATGGCTCCATCTCTACCCAAAATATTAATACTAATACTAGTGCTACTCTCCCCAATAGCAACGGTGGCAATGTCCAACTAACTGCCTTAAAAGATATCACCACCGCCAACATCAACTCCAGTGCTACCAACGGTACTGGTGGTCAGGTCACGCTCACGAGCCGCGAAGGGAAGATTAGCACAGGCAATGTCAATTCATCGGGACAAACGGGCGGCACTGTATTCTATAACGCGGCGATCGCCATCAATGCAGGAACCATTAACTCATCGGGTTCCGTGGGTAACGGTGGCAACGTCACCCTTGACCCCCTTGGCGATGTGGTGGTTTCTTCCATTGATACATCAGCCCCTGAGCAGGGTGGCAATGTTTTGATGGTCAGTACTGGCGGCAATTTGCGAATTACAGATACGATCGCTAGTAGCCTTGCCAGCAATTGCATTGGCGCAAGTATCTGCACCAGTGGAGGTACTGGCGGCAGTATCAACCTCAATACAGGTGGTCTCGGTAGCTTCACGATTGGGGATGCTTCGATCAATGGTTCCGCAGGAATTTTAACCAATGGAATTAACACTCTCAATTTAGGAACGGTCGTTCCCGTATTATTGGGTAGCAGTTTTGTGCAGGGAGGTATTTCCATCTCCCCAGGCGGTTCTTTGCCTGTAACCTTTACTAAAGATCCCATTATTCCCACCGAACCAACTCTTCCTAACCCTAATAATCAGTTAGACCCCATTGAAACCAAAATTTTAGCCATTCGTGAAGTACTAAAGAGAGATGTGGATCGATACTTCAGGGAAGGGGATCTGGGCAATGCCTTTGATGTATTGGAACGCAGTTATATTTCGGAACTAGAAATATTCACTGGCGAAACCCTAGAATCAGAAAAAATCACCATCGAAAATACACAGGATTTATTATCAACGGTGACACAAAAGACTGGTGATGTGGCAGCTTTGATTTATCCAGTATTACTCGGCGATCGCATCGAGATTTTAGTCATCCCTCCTAAGGAGTTAGGTAAACCCTTCCATCGCACCACCCAAGCCAGCAATGAAGCAACTATTACAAGACTAATCACTGACTATCGCAATAACTTGCGTGATGTTGGCTCCGAAGACTATCTAGAACAATCACAGCAACTATATAACCTCATCATTCGCCCCATTCAGGATCAGTTGGAAGCCATGAAGGTTAACACCCTAGTCTTTGTAATGGATAGCGGATTGCGTGTTACGCCCCCTGCGGCATTACACGATGGCAAACAGTTCCTGATTGAGAAATATGCGATCGCGAATATTCCAGCGATCCGAGTCACCCGTGTGGAAGAACGGAACCGTAAAGCCACTAGGGTATTAGCTATGGGTCTAACCGAATCTGTGCAAGGATTTAGCGCCTTACCCTCAGTCGATATCGAAGTCAGAACCATTGCTTCGGAAATTCTCGATGGCTCGTCATTCCTCAATAAAGAATTTACAATCAACAATCTGCAAAATCAGCGTAGTCAAGGAATTTACAATATTCTGCACCTAGGAACCCATGCTCAGTTTATTAGCGATAACAGCCAAAATTCCTTTATTCAGTTTTGGGATAGTCGCCTCCGTTTAAATCAAATTCCTAGCCTGCGCTTTGATAATCCTGTAATTGATATGCTGACCTTGAGTGCTTGCCAAACTGCTGTGGGTAACAATTTGGGCATCAGTGGACTAGCGGTAGAATCTGGAGCCAGAAGCGTCTTAGCTTCCCTTTGGGAAGTATCCGATGCAGGTACAGCTCCTTTAATGATCAGCTTCTACAATGAATTTCCTGCCGCGATCAACAAAGCCCAAGCAATGCGTCTAGCGCAAATTGATCTCTTAAGTGGTAAGGTGAAAATTGAAGACAATAGAATTACTGGTTTAGCTGATTTTCCTAATATCGCCTTACCGAACAATTTAGGTGAAATTGATCTAAGACATCCGTTCTACTGGTCTTCCTTTATTCTGGTGGGTAATTGGCTATAGTCATGAAACATGATGCGATCGCGAACTTCTCCCTTCGCTCCCTAGGTTTTTATGTGGGTTTGTTCCTATCCCTTGGGGTTAGCTGGAGCAATGGATTGGCTATGGCTAATGATCAGGGTACTTATATTAACCAGCGCACCTGTCCGCCCGACTTTCCCAGTATGACATCGGCCTTAGCCAAGGCACTGCCTGACTATCTTAATCGTACATATCAAAGGTTACGCATTAAGCGGGAAATCATGACCGTCAGTTTCCCCGAAATGGAACCACTGCCTATTGCGCCAGATCAACCAAGCGATCGCATACCCCAGCAGGTATTTTTCTCAGTTCTCGAAAGGCAAACGGGTCAAATCAAAACTTCACAACGCGCTTACTGGCTATTTATCGTGCCAAGCAAATATGGCTGGCGTTTGGCGATGGCTTTTATGCGAGATGGGCAAGCACCGCCCGTAGATGTGAGTGATGCCGCGATCGCTGATGCCACTAATCGCTGGTTGCGAGACTATTGCGATTCACGCTACTATCACAATCCTCTCTAATGCTATATTCATCAATTATTTCCATCTTACATTTCAACCTTTAAGCTTATTGCGTTGGTGCGTACTTGTTTGCCAAACACTTTGATTTGGCAAAACATAAGCAACCCTAATAAAGGTTTTGAGTTTTAATCTTGCTGTGAGCAAAATTGAAACCGCAATAACTTAAAATCGTAACCTAAGGCGATCGCGATAAGATTACGGTTCTGCTCGTCACCACCACTGCTTTTATGAGAATATCCTTGACAATGAGATGTAATTTTCAGCGATCGGGAGGTTAAACATGACGTTTGGATTAAAAACCTCAACGGTCGAGTTACTTAAGCGCTTTAACACAAGCTTTCCTCAATTTTATGAGCAGTTTGTGAGCAGTGATATTCAGCTACAAAATTTGCGCCTCGCCTATCAGCTCTATCAAACCAAAGAGGCGGTAATTGAGCTAAAGGCAGAAAGCAACAAGACAGTATTATATTTCGCCTATCGCAATCAGTCCTTTTTGCTCAATGACATTTTTGGGGTATTGGCGGCCTATGGCTTAACGATCCATAGCTTGAGCCTCTATGGTCAGATCCATATGCCCATGCTGGTATTTATCAAATTAGTGATTTCTCGCGGCGGCAAGGCTCTGCCCCCCAAGACAGCCGAAAACGTCCGCAAAGCCATTAAGGAAACTTTGCTAGGGCGGTTTGAGGTGGAGGAGATGCTGGCTCTAGAATTTAATCTGGATACTGGTTTAAAAAAGGTAGAGACTAACTTCTATGTCGATCGCGTCTTTCATTTACCCGCATTACTAGTCGAGGCAGATAGCCAACCAGGTTTGTTTTATAAGGTAATGAATGCCATTTGGCAGGAAGATTTACTGGTGGTCAATGCTAATTTGTTAGTTTGGCGGGGGCGCACTCGCCTAATTTTGTATTTGCTAGGGCCTAATGAAAATCTGATTCCTGAATATTTGGGTACAAAGATTGCTGAAAGCCTGAAACATAGATTATCTGACTGATATATAAGATTTTCTGCCATTTGCGATGTGCTTCGCCCATTGCAAATGGCTTTGTTAGCATTTACTACTGCTTGAGTTGGGCGATCGCCTCATAAAAAGGTTGCCAGTTATCATCAACCGTAATCTGCTCCCACAGTTCTTCGATTTTGGGACGCAAAAAGATCATCGTGGGGTTGGCGGATTGGAGTTGGGCAGATACCTCATCCATCGCGGCGATCGGCTGACGGATCAGGAGTTGGTAATAGACATTGCGCCACTTATCAAGCACAGGTAACTGCTCATCCGTGAGTTGCCATTGTTGCAAGAGAGCATCTTCCGCAAAAATATTTTGGGGAGCCTCGCGCCAATTAGCGTGGAAGCATTGACGCAAATTCACAAAAAATTGGTTATAACCAACCGCAGGCACTAGGGACATTAGCTCTAGAGTTGCGCCGATGAGATCCTCCGTTTCTGGTTCCGATAGGTGGGGTAATCCCAAGCGCTTGAGCATCATTTGACAATAGGCGTTCCGATAAAAATGCTTGAATTCCTGCAATGCGCTTTGCAATTCATCCTTGGACATGATCATACTGAGGGGAATTTGCAGCTTTTCCAGATTCCAATAGCAAGCGGCGGGTTGGTTGGCATAGCTATAGCGTCCTGCGTAATCGAAGTAAGCGGCGGTAAATCTGGGATCGTAGTTGGGAATGAAGGCAAAGGGGCCATAGTCAAAGCTCTCGCCTGTAATGGACATATTATCGGTATTGAGAACAGCATGGCAAAATCCTGATACCATCCACTGAGCGCAGAGGGTGGCAACCCGTTCTACTAGTTCTAAATAGAATTTACTGTCTTGATTTTCCGTTTGCCAGAGGTGAGGGTAATAAATTTGCAAAACATGGTTAAGGAGTTTACGGATCAGGTCGGGTTGGCTGTGCCAGTGTAATCGCTCAAAGGTTCCAAAACGGATATGCGATCGCGAAAATCTGACCATCACCGATGAACGAGTAGGAGAAGGCTCATCGCCGCGCCAGAGTTCTTCACCAGTTTCAATGAGACTAAGACATCGGGAAGTTTTGACACCCATGCGGTGCAAGGCTTCAGAGGCAATGATCTCGCGAACACCACCTTTGAGGGTGAGGCGACCGTCGGCAGTGCGGGAGTAAGGGGTGCGTCCTGAGCCTTTCGTGCCAAAATCGTATAGCTCACCATCAATGCCGCGCACCTGTCCATAGATAAATCCCCGTCCGTCACCGAGTTGGGGATTGTATTCTCCAAACTGATAGCCGTGATAGCGAAGGGCAAGAAAGGGACGCACGCCCTGAAAATGCCCAAAGGCTTCGATAAAGTCATCATCGCTCACTTGATCGGGCTGAAGACCGATAATGGGCAGTAGATCGTCATTGCGCCATCGCAGTCGATGTTGGGGAAATTGGGCGGCCGTGACAACATCGTGATAATCTGCTTGAGATTCGATCGCTGGTTCGTATGGGAGTTGCAAAAAAGGGTTTGTGGAGGAGGATTCGGCAGGATGACTAGTAGCACTCATGGAGAAAATCAAGAAGTATTAAGAATATTAGCGACTTCTGCCATGATACTTGCTGAGGATGGCGATCGCGATGGGATAGAGCAAATTGACTATTGGATTGACTATTGGTATGAAGGGATCTGTCCCTTTAGTGGTGAGCGTTTGCGGTTGCCAAGGACAAAACAGGCGGAGGCGATCGCCCAGCAATTGATGCAGGAATTGGTGACTGGTGTGTATCCTGAGGCGGATTTGGAGGAGGGCAAAATGTATGGGGTGCTGATCGCGGAGCCTTGGCATCAGTCTGGAACATCTCACCAACCCATAGTTTTAAAAGCTTTCTCTGGACTGTTAAGGGGAAGGGCAAATTGGGAAGGATGGGTTCCACCGATCGATGGCAGAGAGCAGGTGGCGATCGCCGAGTCCCTTGTGTTGGAGGAGTTAGCCCAGATCAAGGCGAAGTTAATTGCGCTCAGTGAGATTCCCGAAAGGCGCGAATATGAGAAGCGATCGCTAGATTATGAGCAACAGTTACAAGTACTTAGTGAGATGCATCAACTTGCCAAGCAACAGAGGCAAATCCAGCGATCGCAACTTATGGCCACCTTAGCGGGAGATGCACTCACACAGGCATTGCAGTTATTAGATCAACAAAGCCAACGGGAAAAGATGCAAAGGCGTAATTTGAAGCGCGATCGTGATGGGGTGCTGCAACCTCTCAAGGAAGCGATCGCCACCGCCGATCAGCAAATGCAAATTCTCAAACAGCAACGTCGCCATAAATCTCGTAATTTACAAGCCCAAATGCATCAAGCCTTTGTGTTAACCAATTTGGCTGGCGAAAAGCGATCGCTCAGGGAACTAATTAGCACAGGAGCCATGCCCACAGGTACGGGCGACTGTTGCGCCCCCAAATTATTACACTACGCCGCCACGCATCACCTCAAGCCTTTGGCAATGGCAGAATTTTGGTGGGGGCGATCTTCGGAGCATAAAATTTCAGGACAGTTCTATGGAGCCTGTGCCGAGCGTTGTCAGCCCCTGATGGGCTTTTTGTTATCGCATCATCGGTCGGAACAGCCCCTCATCCCCACTATCAAACCGCAGGGCGATCTATCCATCATCTATGAAGATGCCTATCTCATCGCGATCGCTAAACCTGCCGATCTGCTATCCGTTCCGGGGCGTTACCTAGATACCCAAGATTGCGCTCTCACGCGCCTCAAATATTACATCCAGCAAACCACTAACACCAATACCTCCCTCCATGCCGTCCACCGCCTCGATCGCCAAACCTCTGGCATTCTCCTCTTTGCCCGTGACCTCGACACATTACGACACCTGCAACGGCAATTTCAACAACGCACCATCCGCAAAGTATATGAAGCAATTTTGTCTGGACGTTTAGATCGCGATCGCGGCATCATAGATCTGCCCCTCTGGGGTAATCCCGAAAACCGTCCCCGACAACAGGTTGACTACGAACGCGGCAAACCGAGCCGCACCGAGTTTCGTCTCCTTGGACATAAAAACAACCATGCCCACATCGAATTTATACCCCATACAGGCCGCACCCATCAGATCCGCGTCCATGCCGCCGATCCCCAAGGTTTAGGGGTTCCGATTTTAGGCGATCGCCTCTATGGATGTCAGCAACCTAGCGATCGGCTTTATCTCCATGCCAAGGAGCTTTCCTTTATCCATCCCCATAGCCTAAAGACAATACATTTGTATCAAGCAATGGATATCATTTGATATTCAAAGTACTGCTCTATTAATTTCCTGTTAAAGCTCAATTAAGTAGGTGAGTATATCTAAAACCAAGTTCCACCCCCATAGCAGGCGGAACTATCTTTTGGGTTTAATGCTGCTATTCGTCATAAGTTTTTATAATTTCGTATTACTTGGCTAGTTATAATATTTAGCAAGAAACAAAAAAGACGCATCAGATCAATCATGACAGTAGATTATAAAAAGTTTTTTAAGGCGACAGATCCCAGTAAAACTTTGCAGGCAGATAGTGAAGAAGATAAGAAATACTATATTGACTTCTCTGAAGTACGCGGTGGACAGGTAGTTGAAGATCTTAAAGATAATATCTCTCTCTTTTCGGATGGACATCCCACCTGCCAACTTTTTACAGGACATATTGGTTGCGGCAAATCTACAGAAATCCTCCAACTCAAGCAAAAACTAGAGTCTGAAGGCTTCCATGTGGTCTATTTTGAATCTAGCCAAGATATGGAAATGGGGGACGTGGATCTCAGCGACATTTTGTTGGCGATCGCGCGGCGAGTTGTTGAAAGTCTGGAAGAAATCAAGGTCAAAACCGAAGCAAAAGGATTTCGTGCCATGTTAAATGGTGCGGTCAAAATCCTGCAAACCGAAATCGATCTATCGGCAGAGGTGGACGTTCCAGGTCTTGGCAAAGTAGAAGCAAATACCAGTGGTGAATTTTCTTTGTCTCTCGGCATCGGCAAGCTGTCGGCAAAAACTAAGGATAGCCCCGATATGCGAAGCAAATTGCGCGGTTATATGGAACCCAAAACTAATGGTTTGCTGGACTTAATCAATCAAGAAATCTTGCTACCTGCGATCGCTGATCTCAAAAAAATAGGCAAAGAAGGTCTAGTAGTCATTGTTGACAACCTTGATCGGGTGGATGACTCTCCCAAACCTTGGGGAAGACCGCAAACTGAATATTTATTTGTCGATCGCGCCGAACAACTTCGCAAACTGCAATGTCATCTGGTCTATACCATGCCTCTGGCATTGAGATTTTCAAGGGATTACAGCACCTTGACAGCTCGATTTATGACCGATCCCATCGTGCTGCCGATGGTTCCTGTGGTAAGGCGTGATGGCAATAGCCATGAAGAAGGCTTAACCCTACTCAGGCAGATGATCCTTGCGCGAGTCATGCCCGATCAATCCCCTGAAGCAAGACTCCAAGCAATCGAGCTAGTTTTTGATAATATTGCAACCCTTGATCGTCTTTGTTTTGCCAGTGGTGGTCATGTGCGAAATATCATGCGCTTACTCAATGATGCTTTGCGAAAACAGCGTGGCTTGCCCGTTACTCTTCCCGTTATTGAAGAAACCATTCGCAAGCGCCGCAATGAGCTAGTTTTGGCGATCGATGATGATGAATGGAAGTTATTGCGCCAAGTGCATCTCACCAAGAAAGTAGTTGGCGATGAAGGATATCAAACCCTCATCAGAAGTATGTATGTCTATGAATATCAAGATGAAAATGGCTCTTGGTTTGAAGTAAATCCAATTCTGACCACTGCTCCAGAGTTTCTTGGTTAAGGAATCAAATTTTTTATTTCCATTGAGGGCGCGATCGCGTAATATCCATGTCAGAAATTCCATTCCATCAGCGAACTGAGGATGAACAGTTAACCGTCATCCACTTTTCTCCCCAAGCTGAAAAGGCTCTGCAACGGCTCACTTCAGAACTGGATGAACATCAAGATGAGTTGGTGGATTCGTTTAGTATTTCCACAGAAATTGAAGATGCTTTGCAGGAGCTATCTTTATTAATGGATATCTACGAAGGTACTTTTACGATGCTCTTGGTGCGTTGCAATTACCAAAAGCTCCGCGATCGCGCCATCGCCCATCTTGTGGAAACGGCTTCAAGCCCCCTAGTACAAGTACAAATTCAGCCCCATACGCTCTCCATTTATCAAGCCATTCAAAGCGAAATCGCAGCCAAGCAATCTGATCGTTTGCCAGTCATAGTGACAGGTATTGAGAATAGCTCCCATATTGATACCCTTGTGAAGGGTCTAAATCAAATTCGTGAGGAATTTCGCAAAAACTGTCCCTTTCCCATTGTCCTATGGATTAATGACAATGTGATGAAACAAATGATCAAGAGCGCTCCTGACTTTGAAAGTTGGACAACCACGATCGCCTTTACCATCAGGAGTCAAGAATTAATCGCCTCTTTGCACACAGGCAGTGAAGCGTTATTTAAACTAGCACTCACCGCCAATCTGATCGATCCTAGCTATAGTTTAGGCAGGATTTCACATCTAGGGGGAATCTATCTATCGGAACTAGATATAGCTTTGCGGGACTTGCAGATACAGGGAGAAGCGATCGCGCCTTCTTTGCGGGCAGGTCTAGACTTCATCCGAGGCATGAATACCAGTAGCTTTACGGAAGCTCTCGCCTATTTGCAATCTAGTTACCAATATTGGGAACAGGAACAAGATTTTGAACGGCAAGGTTTATTGCTATACCAAATTGCGCGTCGCCGCTATCATCTCACCAAACTCGAAAAACATTCCCATGCAGAAAATTGGCAAGTTGTGCAGGATTTATTTTCGCGTAGCCTTGCCTGCTTCGAGATCGCCGATCGCAATGACCTTGTAGCAGAATGCTATCTACAAATTCAGCGTACCTTGCACCACTTACAGGCTTGGGAAGACCTCAAGGCAGTCTCTCACAAAGCACTCTCCCTACATCGGCAATATGCCAATCCTAGCCATCTCGCCGCAGACTATGGATTTCTGGCGGAAGCTGCCCTCATGCAGCAGCAATGGGAAGATACCAAAAACTACGCCCAAAAAGCGATCGCCTTACTAGCCAAAGTACCAGAAGTAATGCATTGGCTGTACGGATTATATTGGTGTTACTTAGCTCAAGCCCTAGTGCAACTGGGTCAAACCGATGAAGCTTTGGGTTATCTGCTCCAAGCCAAGAAGCGGGATCACTGTGGACACCCCCGCATGTATATTCGCATCTTAAATACACTAAGCGATCTCTACTTCTCTCAGGGCAAATATTGGGAAGCTTTTCAAGTTAAACAAGAGAGATTAGCGATCGAGCAACGCTATGGTTATCGTGCCTTTATGGGAGCAGGACAATTACAATCCTGTCTGGAGGAGCAGTCTAGCTTTACCACCAAACCCAATCAATTCATTATTTCCCCAGAGATCTATGCCTCAGGGCGCAAAGCGGACTTAGATGAAATGACTAAACGCATTAGCGAACCTCGCTATAAGATGATCGTTTTACATGGCAATTCGGGTGTGGGCAAAAGCTCCTTTATCAATGCGGGATTGATGCCAGCTTTGCAACAAAGTAGCCTTGCTGGACGTACCGTGATGCCAATTTCGATGCGGGTCTATAATAGTTGGGAACAAGAGCTAACGGGCTTAATCATCAATGCTTTGGGGGTCTTACAAATTACGGCGGCTCCCTTGCTCTCCCTCCCCATGCAATCACCAATTCAGAGCAGTAGCTATTTGCAAAATAGTCAAGCCCAAATTGCCATCTCTGAAGATCAAGAAAGTCAGTTTGAATTGCCGCAGGCAGAACGGCAAGTACTGCGCGATCGCATCATTGAGCAGTTGCGTTGGAATGAAGCTCATAATTTGCGATCGGTTCTCATATTCGATCAATTTGAAGAATTCTTCTTTGTCCATCAAAACCAAATTCAAGAGCGCATTCAATTCTTTGAGTTTATTGGGAGTTTGCTGAATGATTTTCAAAATTTATCTTCTTTAAAAGTAGTTCTCTCCCTGCGAGAAGACTATATCCATTATTTGCTAGAAGGTAATCGCGTCAAATCGATGGAAGCGATCGACAATGACATTCTCAGCAAAAATATTCTCTATCAGCTTGGTAATTTTTCCACGACTGCCGCCCGTTCCACCATCAGTACCCTCACCGAAAGAGCGCAATTTTATCTCGAACCTCACCTCATTGATATCTTGGTAAATGATCTCAAAAATGCTCAAGATGAGGTGCGTCCCATTGAGTTACAGATTGTGGGCGCACAGATGCAACATGATCAGATCAGCACAATTCAGCAATATCGCAAGCTAGGTGATCACCCCACCGAAAAGCTGGTGCAGCGCTATCTTGACAATGTGGTTCAGGACTGCGGCACAGAAAACTATCGGCTCACCAATCTAATTCTGTATTTATTAACCGATGAGAAGGGAACTAGGCCTCTCAAAACCTATAACGATCTCAAGCGAGAGTTGCATGTTCTCGATCAAGAGTTTCGGCAGCAGACGGCCGTTGAGATGCAATCGGAAATCGAATCAGAAATCGATATCAATAAGATCGAATTGATTTTACAAATTCTCATTGGTTCTGGATTGGTGGTTTTGATTCCCGAAGCTTCGATCAATCGCTGTCAGCTTGTCCATGACTATTTGGCGGTGGTCATTCGCAAAACTCAGTCTCCTGAGTTACAAAAGCTGCAACAGGAACTCGAAAAAACACAGAGCGAACTTCGACAAACCGTGCGTCAGTTGGAAAACTCGTTAACTAATTCCCAAGCGATCGCCGATAGCCTCGCCTTACACAGTCTATTAACCAACAATCTCCTAGATCTTGATGAATTGAAAAATGCCATTGCTCTAGCCAAGCGTTGGCTACCCGAAATCGGCATTATCGCCAGTGAAAATCGATGGCTATTCACTAGCACTCTCCATCGGGCAATCTATGAAATCAAAGAGATGAATCGCATTTTCGCCCATCATGAAGGGGTATGGAGCGCTGAATACAACCTCACTGGAACTTTACTAATTACAGGTGGATTGGATCAAATTATTAGAATTTGGCATACCGATGGTACTCAAATCAGTGAATTGGTTGGACATACGGCTCCTGTTCGCACTGCTTCCTTTAGCGCTGATGAGACAATGATCTTGTCCTGTAGCAGTGATAAAACGATTGCGCTCTGGAATCGACAGGGCGATCACCTTGTCACCATGACAGGGCATACTGGCGCAGTGTGGAGTACCTGCTTCAGTCCCAATGAACAAATCATTGCCTCTGCCAGTGCCGATAAAACGATCAAACTATGGCGGCGAGATGGTACAGAAATTTGCACTTTGCAAGGACATCGAGGCGATGTACGGACTGTGCTATTCAGTCCCGATGGTCAATATCTTATCTCTGGTGGTGCTGATAAAAATATTTTGATTTGGAGTATTGATGGCAAATTGCTCAAAACCGTTAAGGGGCATACTGCTGACATTCGGTGTTTAGATATCAGTCCCAATGGTTCTCTGATTGCTTCGGGTAGTGGCGATAATATTTTGAAGCTATGGCAAGTTGATTGGCATTTAGTACGCTCTAGCCTAGACCAAGATACCGATGATGAGCCATTTCCCGATCAAGCGATCGCGGAAATCTTTTCCATCGAAGCTCATTCCAGCGCCATTCGCAGTCTCAGCTTTAGTCCCGATGGCATGGCGATCGCAACGGGTAGCGCTGATAAAAATATTCGGTTGTGGGATTTGTTGGGACGTGAACTAAAAACCTTTAAAGGTCATGAAGAAGCTGTCAGAGCAATTTGTTTTAGTCCCGATGGTAAGTTGCTCCTATCAGGAGGGCTAGACTGCACCGCCCGCCTATGGCATATCCAATATCGGATGCAACAGCTATTCTATGGACATAATGCGGCGGTTCGCACGATTACCTTTAGCCCCAATGGTCAACGTATTGTGTCGGGCGGACTCGATAATAAGATTAACATCTGGGATCTCCAAGGCAATATTTTGCAGAGCATCGAGCTAGATTACAACGTCATGAGTATCTGCTTTAGTCCCAATGGTCAGCACATCGCGATCGGCAGTGGCGACAAGGATATTGCGCTCTGGTCAGTCGGTTCGACAACACAATTAGTCAAAATCTTTGCAGGTCATAGCACTGCTATTTGGTCAGTTGATATTAGTCCCGATGGTCAAAAGCTAGTATCAGGCAGTGGCGATAAGTTGGTAAAACTATGGAACATAGATGGCACAGAAATCGCTACTATGCGAGGTCATCGTTCCACCATTTGGACAGTAAAATTTAGTCCCGATGGACAGCATCTAATTTCAGGCAGTGGTGACGACACAGTTAAATTATGGAACCTAGAAGGGCAAGAGTTGCATACTCTGCGTGGACATCGAGGGGCAGTATGGAGTGCTTGCTTTAGTCCCGATGGGCAGTTGATCCTTTCAGGTAGCAGCGACGGCACTCTGAAGCTCTGGAATTTGCAAGGAGAACTTATCAATACCTTTAGAGGTCATGAATCTGTAATCTGGGCTGTTAGCTTTAGCCATGATGGTCGCAATATTATCTCCGCTAGTAGCGACAATACGATTAAGTTGTGGAACCTCAATGGTAAGGAAATGCAAACCTTATCCTGTCCAGAGCATACGCCAATTACTTTATCTTGTCATCCTCAAGGTAAAAGCTTTGTTTCGGGGCACGGTAGCAATGCGATCGGGCTATGGAACTTTGATCTGGAATACCTAATCTCTCAGGGCGAAGCTTGGCTTCAGCATTACCAGTAACAACAAACCTAAAAGTGGCGTAGCCATTTTTAGGTTTAAAAAAATAAATTAGTAAATAGCACAAATAAAAACATTACTTGTGCTATACTAACAAAACGTCACAAAACGCAACGGGATGTAGCGCAGCTTGGTAGCGCACCACTTTGGGGTAGTGGGGGTCTTGGGTTCAAATCCCAACATTCCGATTATTTAAGGGTTTTAAGCTCTGCTTATAAGCTATAAACCCACAATAAAAACCTCAATAAATTGCTGAAAACTCTCCTAACAAAAAAATTTACAGTCTCTCTGTCCTCTGTCTCCTCTGTCTGACCAACTCAAAAACATTTCTCAGATTGAGCATTCTCGACATTGCAGTTTTTTCAACTTTCTCGTTAATCTTTTGGCTGGTTTAATTGCCTATACCTATCGCGAGACTAAACCTGCTTTAGATCTTCAGTTCAAAGGCTTACCCCCTCTACCTCCTGCTTGCTTTTAGTTCATCGAACTCACGTTAATTTAATTTGGTATTAATACTTTTCAGACTATTTGGACAGATCGCCACTCACACCCACAAACCCGATCGCCTATCTTACTTTTCCCGTTATCTTTTTATTCCAGCGTAGCCGTTAATATGCACACTGCCACAAGCCTTATTCTATCGTTGTGTATTGTCATTAAGTAAAGCTTATTGACAATACATTGGTTTCTGAAACCCTTGTATATACAGGGTTTCAGAGATGCCGTGAAAAGTAAGGATCGCCTATCCCCTCACTGAGATCGCCATACTCTAAATGCTAAACTTTATTCTCAAGAAACGAGTTATCTAAAGTATGTATAATGAAAGTCATATGTGAAATTCATATGAGATGAGGCTAAAAGACAAAGCAATCTAAAAAAGCACGCTATCGATTTTGTGAATGCTGAAAAAGTCTTTACAGGCTCGACATTTACGTTTGAAGATAACCGTGACAACTATGGAGAACAGCGTTGGGTAACGCTTGGACTCTTAGGAATGAAAGTTGTTGTTATCGTACATACTGAAACCGAAGACGAAATCCGTATTATTTCCATGCGTGAGGCAAACAAAAATGAACAACTTCTCTTCTTCAGAAATCTCTAACGATCGCGATGAATATTCCGAAGTAACACAAGCAGATTTAGATCGGGCAAAGTTTCGTGTTGCTCTTAAATCTATGCCACGCAAGCAAAGTATTACTATTTCCTTAGATGCCAATCTTATTGAGTATTTCAAATTGAAGGCGGGAGAAGCTGGCTATCAAAATCTGATTAATGAAATTTTACGTCAAGCGAAGGAGCAAGAAGAATCGGGGAAAGTTTTACAATAAACTATTCAATCAAACAGCGATCGCCCCTTCATCACCCACAAAACCCGATCGCCATTCCCTCAAATCAAACAGCGATCGCCCCTCATCACCTACAAAACCCGATCGCCTATTTCCCAAATCAACCAGCGATCGCCTCTCACCACCCATAAATGCGATCGCCCATTCCTCCAAATCAAACAGCGATCGCCCCGCAACACCCACAAAACCCGATCGCCTATTTCCCAATCAAACAGCGATCGCCCCGCAACACCCACAAAACCCGATCGCCTATTTCCCAATCAAACAGCGATCGCTCATATTGGTGATTAACTAGAAACTGCTGCTAATTGAGCAAATAATGGCTTGTCTTTGGGAAGTGTGCTGACTTGAAAAATAGAAAAGCCAATTACTTGACCATTAGTGTTTACTCGCTCCATTAGGTCTTCGTTTTCAGTTTCTCGCATATAGCCCAATTCATCTGAGAAGCGAACTTCTAGAAAATCAGCTTCTGGATCGAACCAAATCTTTACAAATTGCGCCATATTTCTAATCCTTGTTTTAGTTTGTCTGTAAGATAAGCTGTAATTATAAAGGCATCGTCAGAGTTATCTTTTATTACAACACATAACCATTTTGCCCCAACTATTGTTTGTTCGTAAAAACGATAGTACAAGTACACTTGACTATCTGATCTTGATTGTCTTACAACTTCAGGGGTTTGCAGCACTATTTCTAGTTGAAATCTCATATCTACCATTTCTGGATGATCGAGAATGTGTTGTAAGCGTTCTTCAGTTAGCCTAATTTGGCGATTTTGGTAGTCGGTAAGTATTTCCATTATCTAAGTTGAAAATTAGGCTGCTTCGGTAAATTTAGCGTCTTTAGCGATCGCAAAATTATCAAATTTCATAAAAATATAGCGATCGCCAATCACCACCCACAAAACCCGATCACCTAAATCTCAACATCAAACAGCGATCGCCTCTCGCCACCCACAAAACCCGATCGCCTATTCCTACAACATCAAACAGCGATCACCATATCATTATTCGTCAACTTCCAAATCGATCTCCATATCTGAAATCAAATCTTGTGTAACAGCATATACATCTCGTTTATCCCCCTCATTCCGTCTTCCCACACCCACAATAATTACCACTACTCGATCTTGCTCAACTCGATAAATAATCCGATAACGTTGTCCCACAGCCCGAATACTACGATAGCCCGATAGTTCCTCAGATAGAGCCTTACCTTGTTTTTCTGGTTCATCCTTGAGCTTCTCAATCCTTTTCAAAATCACGCTTTGTTCGCGCCGATCCTTGATTGCAGTAAACAGCTTCTGCGCTTGAACAGAAAAAATAATCCTATATTCCATAGAAGTATTAGAAACCCAACTCTAATTTCAAGGCTTCTAAACTAACCGTTTGTCCTAAATTTGCTTGTCGAATGCCTTCTCTCAAATCTGCCATAAACTCGCGATCGCTTAAAATCTCCATTGTTTCCACCAAGGAAGCGAACTGT
>JANRII010000097.1:0-3972 GCA_033765135.1 Pseudanabaenaceae cyanobacterium bins.39 | reverse complement strand
AGGGCGATCGAGGGCATCAAAACGGGTGAGCGCGTTTTTGAGCTGGTTGACGAGGTAATCAAATACTTGCCAGCGTTCTGACTGGGTGAGTTCGTTGAGGCTGTGGAAGATTTGCTGGAGTTGTGGAGTCATGGCACGATCGCCCCAGAGATGGAAGGCTTTCGCTATTGTAACGCAGGGTGTTGTAGGTTCTGGCTTGGGAGTAGCGAGCTTCCGAGGGAAGAGCTTTGCTTGCGCCGAATTCGATCAAGATTTGGAGGGCTTGTTGGTAGTCGTTGCGGGCGTGGGTATTGGGCTTCCGCGATCGCTGCAACCCAATCTACAGCGAGGGTCGATCGTGACTCGTCAGAATACCCGCTGCAATCATCCGGTGGTAGTCCTCAACCGTCCAATGTCTGAGTCAGGTAGTAACCACGATCGTCTCCAGAACAAGACTACAAACACTACTTGCCTATTCTAGTGGGTGTTGGGTTTCCGCTAGCGCTGCAATCCAATCTACAAGGGTGATCGCACCGCTGGGTCTTTCGGGTTTACCCTACTGCTGCTGAATGGGGCTGCTGCTGCTCATCACAAGAATAATGGAACTACGCAGGACGACCCCAGCCTAGGCTCTGTCGTTGACTGATGGCTATGTCTGCAATGGTCTCGCAGCGCGGCAGGATAACGTTCGCGCTCACCGGACGCAGACAGTCTCTGCAACTCAACCAGGCATCTTGAGACGTTCCGGTGCAGCGCGGTTGTTAGGCATTACTCAGCACTTTAAATTGTTGGGGCTTGATGCCATAGGATGTTTCAAAGTGAGATGAAGCCCAAGTTTCGAGATCATCCATGGAGTGTTTACTAGTCAGCCACCAATAGTCATAATTGAAATCACCATCACTTATTATCCATTGACGACATAGATCATATGTCGTAACCCAGCAGTAAAACGTGTCAAATGCTTGCTTAACAGATGCCTCATCCTTTCCAGGGAAAATTCTCGGGTATATGTCACCATCAGCCTTATCTTGAAAAATTGCTTCATGCTCATTAAATAGCCGAACGCTCTCCTCTGTGCACTTGTCACCGGCAAAGTAAACTCCCGGCCAACAAAAGTACGCAGGGTTTTCTAGCTTATCTTGCTGAAATCTAATAAAACGGGAAAACATCAATCTTATTGGCTGGTTCTCATTACTGAAGCTAAATGATTCTTCTTCTTCCATAAGTTGTATGAAGCTTTGCTTGTTTTCTGCCCACTCAGATATCAAGCTTGCAGCATCCAATGGGGATGGACATATAATAGCTTTCGACAACCGTGTTGACACGTCATAATATTCAGATGAAGAGTAATCCTTAATATAACCTTTAAGCTCAGGATGTTTCAAAGCAATCGTCCGGCATAGAAACATAAACCTTATGCCTGGATCAACAGACTCTATGAAAGACTCATAATGTAATATCTCAAAAGGAAAACCATCCGTAGGGTTCATTGCCAAATCAAGGACAAGAAGAAAAAGCGCAACTAATGGGCTATCTAGTGAGTCCGGCCTATCAGATTCGGTAAGTTCTAGGAATGTAGAAAAAGCTTTGTAATAAACACCTGAGAGCATACCAAACTCATCAAAATCCTCCCAAGTTAGACTCCCTCCAGAAGCAAAATATAGATATTGCATCTGTGAAAACCTTGCCTGACCTTCATATATGTCTTTGAGCCCTACAGAAGGTAAACGGATGCTAGAGCCGTAATAATAGCCCTCTATTTTTTTGTCACGTAGCTTTCTAAAACCTTTGTGCCATTCTTTTGCATTTGGCAAAAACTCAAGCTCTCTGTCAAAACTAGACGACATTAAATTTACAAAAGAAGAGTAGGCAATGTAGTATGAGTGACCTACTGACTCAAAAAGGGGGTCACCCGAAAATTCCTTTACGGTTTCAGGAACTATAATCCTGTATTTAAAGAATTCAATATCATGGAAATTATTTAAAATAACATTAATTACTTTAAACTCATCGTCTTGAGGTCTAAATTCCTTAGCATTTAATTGATTGTATTTTTTTATAGGCTTTATTGGTCCAGTTATATCAAGAAACTTTTTCAGCTCTGACTCGTTAATGTGTGCTTGAGATGGATAGCTCAGACTCAGAATAAACCCGGAAATTGAGCCTATATGCTGCCACCAGTGGATAGTCTCGTGAAAATAAGTAGAAAAAGCTTGTATGGTCTCAAAATCATAATCACCAGACTTTGCAATTCCAGTCTCTACTTGGTCTAAAAGATAGTGCAAATCTGGTCTTAGCCTCAATACAAACTGCATTGAGTCATATAACCCCCTTGCATTCAGGCAACTTTTATAATCTTCCGAGTATTCACTTGCCCATTGATCCTGAATAAGTTTCTTAGTTAATTTCAAACACACTCTCCGTATTATGTTTTGTCTAACGTTCCCCTTGAGCGGTTGCAGAGAAAATTCAACTTGGCACGAGCAGTTTTTAACAATCCGCTGCAAGGGGATTGTTAGACCGTATGTACTCAAGGGGAATATATTGATTACTCATCATATTTGTATTTAATTTTCATAACGTATTTGGTTTGCCCCTTACTTCCTACAGTTACATCAGCACCCTCTACGTTGTTTACACTAAATCCCATAGCAACGTTGCGGCTCATTTCAATTTCCATTTCATCGACTCTTTGATTGCGTCCTTCTTCAATAATTTTTCTTATATTTTCAGCGTCATCTTGAGAAAGATTTCCTGGTGAGTTCAGACGATCAACAATATATCTAATCCCCTCCCACAAAATCATGTACGGAGCTAAAGGGTTTAAGATATGTCCCCATCCAACTTCTTTTGGCTCAAACTTCTTACTTTTCTCGTTATAAACCAACCTCACCATCTTGTTTTCCATAGTCAATCTACCTAATGCGAGAAGCAATACTGGCATTTATTAAGAACATAGTTCGCAATGAGTTCGCCAGTTTCTAGATCATAAACAGGAAGACTTTTCCCGTCATGAAAAACGTGAATTGGAAGAATCCCTACATTGGCAAGACCAATGAAACTATGCAGGTCAGCATAAGCAAGGTTATGAAAACCCCAAAAATTTTCTAAACCCACACGATGTAGCTCACCAGTGCTTGGATTAAGTATGTAATCAAAACCAATCTCCTGAAACTCCCGATAGAGACGGAGATTTTCAAGTTTTCTGCCGAAGAGCTTTAAATTGGTCATACAAGCAATTGTCCGAATTTAGAACAATACTAGCTCATCAATTTTTGGACTGATCCGATTTTGCAAAGAGTTTGCATTCAAGCAGGTATGCGGGATAACTCTTTATTAGAGAGAATTTATCTGCCTAATATTCCTATATGGGTGATTAGGTGGAAAAATCTCAGTCTATTTCCCTGATTTGGGGTAATTAGGTAGAAAAAGTCAGCCTATTTCCCTGATCTTGGGTGATTAGGTGAACAGGTTTCAGTATAACTACTGCTTCAATCCTGACACCCGATTATTTAACGTTTATTTATGGTTCTATTGTGGATACATTGGCTATGCAGTTATCTGAGCCTCTTCCAAAGACGTTGATCGCTTAGGTATGGCAGGCATATCCAGAAAGATGTGATGAGGAGCAAGAGGTAGGTGTTGGGTTTTCGCCAGCGCTCTAACCCAATCTACAAGGGTGGCGATCGTACTATTGTGCTAATTGTATAGCTGCGCTGAAGCACGTAGCTTGCTTCCTGTGGGGTAGCCCAATATGCATACCTGTTGTGACACAGAATGATCACCTGTCCATTTCACCTTGCTGGGAAAGAGGTATGCAAGGGTTTCAACATAACTATCTAATACCGTGGCTGGCAATCCTTGAAGCTCAAGCACTCACGGTCTAAAAAGCCTGCGATCGCCATTTCTAAGACCGCTTCAATGGGGTAATCAATCTCCTGCGATCGACGTTCAAATGCCTCCCGAATATGAGTCGGGAATGCTGCTAACATC
>JANRII010000096.1:0-29603 GCA_033765135.1 Pseudanabaenaceae cyanobacterium bins.39 | reverse complement strand
GTGGCTTCGATCGTGCCGATTTAATCATTTGTGTAGGATATGACTTAATCGAATATTCACCGAAAAAATGGAACCCTGATGGCACGATTCCGATTGTCCATATTGGGGCAATGTCTGCTGAGGTAGACAGCAGCTACATTCCTGTTGCCGAAGTGGTGGGCGATATTTCCGATTCGCTTCGAGAGATTTTGTACCGCGCCGATCGTGCCAATAAACCCGATCCCCAGGCACTGGAGCTACGCACCGACATTCGGAACGATTACGTGCAGTATGCCAAAGATGACAGCTTTCCCATCAAGCCACAAAAAGTGATCTACGATTTGCGTCAGGTGATGGCACCAGAGGATATTGTCATCTCCGACGTGGGCGCTCATAAAATGTGGATGGCACGACATTATCACTGTGAGCAGCCCAATACCTGCATCATTTCCAATGGCTTTGCCGCGATGGGTATCGCCATTCCAGGAGCGATCGCTGCTAAATTGGTACATCCTAACCGCAATGTGGTAGCAGTGACAGGAGATGGTGGCTTCATGATGAATATGCAAGAATTAGAAACAGCCACAAGAATTGGCGTTGCCTTTGTCACACTCATTTTTAATGATGGTGGCTATGGTCTGATTGAATGGAAACAAAATATCCATTATGGAAGATCAAAATATATTAAGTTCAACAATCCTGATTTTGTGAAATTAGCAGAAAGTATGGGAGTAAAAGGCTATCGCATCAATACCACCGAAGAATTAGTACCCACCCTTAAAGAAGCACTGTCTCTAAAGATTCCTGCGGTGATTGATTGCCCCGTTGACTATCGTGAAAACATGCGGTTTTCGCGTAAGGTTGGCGACCTATCCTGCCCTCTCTAATCATCAAACGGAACTATGAGTAAAGACTTTGAATCGATCGCCGATCGCTTGCCACCCCAAAATATTGAAGCGGAAGAAGCCGTATTAGGAGGCATCTTAATTGATCCTGAAGCAGTGGAACGAGTACTGGATACGCTGAATCCAGAAATGTTTTATGTGGCGGCACATCAAGAAATCTATCGTGCCTGTCTGATGCTGCATAATCAGTCCAATCCTACGGATATGATGAGCTTGACCACATGGTTAAGCGATCGCGACCTGCTCGAAAAGGTGGGCGGACAGTCCAAAATCGCTCAACTCTGCGATCGTACCGTTAGCGCTGTAAATATTGACTTCTACGCCCAACTAGTTGCCGATAAATATACGCGCCGTAAATTGGCAGAGGCCGCCAGAGGAGTAGTTGAGACTAGCTATTCTAACGAATTAGAACTAGCGCAACTGCTCGACCAATCCGAACAAAAAATCTTTGCTGTCACCCAGTCGCGAGCGCAACAGGGGCTAGTTCCCGCCAGTGATATTCTCACCAAAACTTTTTATGAACTAGAAAGTCGGTTTAATTCCATTGGTACAGGCAACACCACAGCTACAGGCTTGATTACAGGGTTTTATGATTTTGATGCCATGACCAATGGACTCCAGCGATCGGATTTGATTATCCTTGCAGGTCGTCCGTCAATGGGGAAAACGGCCTTCGGCTTAGAGATTGCGCGAAAAATGGCGGAAATACACCGTTTGCCTGTGGCGATCTTTAGTTTGGAAATGTCCAAAGAACAGTTAGTTTATCGTCTATTGGCGAGTCAATCAAAGGTGCGTTCCAGTGACATGGGTATTGATAGCAATCGCCTTCGCACAGGGCAGATTAGCGAAAATGAATGGGGAACTGTCGCTATGGCAATTAGTGGACTGTCGGAATTGCCTCTCTTTATTGACGATACACCCAATCCGCCTATTACAGAACTGCGTTCTAAGGCAAGACGCTTGCAATCAGAAAAGGGAGGAATGTTAGGATTAATTTTGATTGATTATCTGCAACTAATGGAAGGTTCAGGTTCCGATAATCGGGTGCAGGAAATTTCGAGAATTACGCGATCGCTTAAGGCTCTAGCACGGGAATTGAATGTGCCTGTAATTGCACTATCCCAGTTAAGTCGTGGCGTAGAAGCAAGAACTAACAAACGTCCAATGTTATCGGATTTGCGTGAGTCAGGCTGTCTGAGTGGTGATTCTTTAATCACAATGGCAGACACTGGAGCCGAAGTTCCTATTCAAGATCTAGTCGGTAAATCTAATTTTGCAATTTGGGCAATCAATCCCCAAACCTTCAAAATGGAACGAGCGATCGTTAGCAACGCCTTTTGTACTGGTTCTAAGCCTGTATATCATCTCAAAACACAACTAGGGCGATCGATCAAAGCCACAGCTAATCATAAATTTCTGACTATTCAGGGCTGGAAAAGACTTGATGAAATCCAAATTGGCGATCGCATTGCTATGCCTAGACACATTCCTTCGCCAGAATTACAAACAATGGGAGATGCAGAACTGGCTTTACTGGGACACCTGATCGGTGATGGTTGTACCTTGCCGCGCCACGCCATCCAATACACCACTAGAGAAATTGATTTGGCGGAAATAGTATCTGGTTTAGCAACCACAGTATTTCGCGATCAAATTATGCCAAGAATTCATCAAGAAATAGATTGGTATCAAGTTTATTTAACATCAACAAACAAACTCACTCATGGCGTAAAAAATCCCATTACGAAATGGTTAGAGAACTTAGGTATATTTGGTTTGCGATCGCCTGAAAAGTTTATTCCATCTCAAATTTTTGAACAACCTGAACATGCGATCGCCATCTTTCTTCGTCACTTATGGGCGACAGGTGGCTGTATCGTTGCCAGCAAAAAATCTTACTATCCCGCAGTATACTACGCATCTAGCAGTGAAAAATTATCGAGAGGTGTGCAGTCTCTTTTACTCAGACTTGGTATTAATGCTATCCTCAGAACTGTCCCTCAAGGGAAGAAAGGACGCGACCAATATCAGGTTGTACTGAGAGGAAAACCAGATTTAGAAGGATTTATCAATCTTGTAGGTGCAGTTGGTAAACATAAACAAGAAGGATTACAAGCAGTCAGTTTATATATAAACAACTCTGGTAAAGCTAATACAAATCGAGATGTCATTCCTAAAGAGGCATGGGCAATATACGTTAATACAGCTAGAGAGAAACTGGGTTTAAGTACCAGACAAATGCAGTCCAGCCTTGGCATGAAATATTGCGGTACTAGCTTGTATAAAAGTGCAATTAGCCGAGATAGAGCTGATCGGTTAGCTCAAGTTTTGCAATCAACAGATATTCTCAATCTAGCTAATAGTGATGTCTATTGGGACAAGGTAAAAGAGATCAATTTACTAGAAGAAGTAATGGTATATGACTTAACTGTGCCAACTTTGTCAAACTTTGTTGCCAATGGATTTTACGTCCACAACAGCATTGAACAAGATGCGGATTTGGTAATTAATCTCTATCGCGATGAATATTACAACCCCGATACACCCGATCGCGGTGTTGCCGAAATTATCATCGCTAAACATCGCAATGGTCCTGTGGGTACGGTCAAATTATTATTTGAACCAAGGTTAACTAAATTTGAGAATATGGCTTCTGGTCGTAACTAAACGAAAAATGGCTATGTCATTTTTCGATTTGGTATAACTAGCTGTATGCTTTTTGTATTGCCTTTTTGTACTGCTTTTTTATATTGACTTTAAATTTCCCATAATCTAGACCTATGCCTCAATTTGCAGAGCCACAGCTATTACCCGACAATTTAGAAGATGCGATCGCTCAAGCCATTGATGCCACCCATAAAGCGATCGCCGATGGCTCCACCCGCATTGTTGTAGACCTGAGATTTCCCGAACTTAAGGTCATGCCGATCGCTTCCGCATTTGCCATCAGCTTACAGCAAAAGTATGCCAAATCTTGGCAAGCTATCTTTGCCGATGCAGGAGCCGCCGCCTTAGCAAAACGGGAGTGGTCAGACCTTGAGGTATCAGTGCGGGGTGTAAATGAAGGGCGCAGAGCGATTCGCGAAGAAGATCAAATTTTTTTAGTAATAGAACCCACGTCTGTAGAAGTGGAACAATTAGAAAAACTAGTCCAGTTGGCTGGCGATCGCCCCTTTATAATGCTCAATCCCAGACTTGAAAATAGTGAAGTGGGTCTCGGTTTAGCCGCACGACAAATGCGCGATCGCTTTTTGAATACCTTTGAAATTGCCTACTACCTCAAACCCTTAGAACTAGGTGCGCTCTGGCGTTGTTATCCCCAAACATGGCAAATATGGCAACAGACCGACCAAGGGATGCGCTCCCTAGCAGAAGTATCCCAACGTCCCTCTAGTGATGATATTGACCGCCTATTCCGTCAAAAGACAGGACAAAAATCAAGTAACTTTCTTAGCCAGTTACAGCAATTTTTTAATGCTCTTTCTCGCTAGAGACAAGCTTCAGGATTTTACGATTTTCCTCTGATCGTAGATGAGTTGATAAGCAGGTAAAATGAAAACCGCTATATCATCAGATATGCGAAAATTGATACACAACTATGCGATCGCTCGCCGACATATTCGGTCATGTTATCTGACAACGATTATATAGAGGGTCTATTCCCAGAAGCGGCACAAAGCTGGGATCTAAATCGGTTATATGCTGATTTACAGATTGCTAGTGGCAAAGAACTAAAACCCTTTGAAAAAGCCTGTGTGCGTGGTTTGCTCTGCCGTTATCGTCCTGGGCAACTCGCCTTCAAATTGGCTTGGACTTCAGGAGCATTGCGTGTAGAACTCAATAAGGGGCTATACCGATCCTTAGAGATACTCGCTGACCAACCCATGAATACCCTACGCTGGGAAAAAGTTTCAGAATGGATGGAAGCGAAAGGGTATCGACTCCATCGACAAGGCGATCGCCAAGGTCAAGATCCAGCAGCAAAGGCAGGCTCAAATCAATCCCTACCCAACAAACTCATCGACTGGGGAGAGGCTCCTAATATTACTGCCTTCTATGGTAGGAGTGAAGATCTAGCCAAACTAGCACAATGGACAGAACGCGATCGCTGTCATCTCCTTGCCATTTGCGGTATGGGTGGCATCGGGAAAACTGCCCTAGCAGTCAAGCTAGTAGAAAATATTCAACATCAATACGATTGTCTAATCTGGCGTTCCCTACGAGGCGCACAACCAACGGCACAGTTAATTTCAGAACTTTGGCAACTTTTGCGCCAGTCTTCCCATCCTAGCTGTGACATCTCAGAACTAATGGATATATTGCGCCAAAAACGTTGCCTCATCGTCCTTGATGATTTTGAAGCAACCTTGCAAGATGGGGAACTGGTGGGAGCCTATCGCCAAGGCTGTGAAGGCTATGCCGAATTTCTCAAAAGAGTTGGCTCCGAACGCCATCAAAGCCTAGTCATTCTCATTGGGAGAGAACAGCCTCAAGAAATTTCCATGCATCAAGGGGAAGATCAACCGATTCGCTATTACAAAGTGCATGGTTTACAAAGATTAGGAGCCTATGAGCTATTAAAATCAAGGGGATTTCAAGGTTCAGAAAATGGCTTAGAAGCACTAGTGCAGCAATATCGCGGCAATCCATCGGCCTTGAGAATTGTGGCGGGAACTATTCAAGAATTATTTAATGGTAATGTTTCAGAATTTCTAAAACAAACAGCCCTTGCTCTCGGTGATGTCCTGCGAACTTTACTCTTTCAACAATTTGAAAGGCTTTCTCAATTGGAAAAGGAAATCTTATATTGGTTAGCAATCAAGCACCGTCCCGTTTCCCTAAATACTTTGCGTTCCTCCATGAACTTACAGGCTTCAGGTTCGGAACTAATTAATGCATTAGAATCCTTGCGATGGCGATCGCTAATCGAGAAATTAACGGAACAGGATGAAGTGCAATTTATGTTAGAACCTGTGGTCTTGAAATATGTCAATCGTCAATTTGTGGAGGATGTGGGCAAAGAAATCGTGGCGATCGCCACACAACAAAACCTCAAAGCGATTAACCTCCTGCAAAGTCATGTCATCGTTGAAGACCATGCCCCTGATTCCATTCGGGCTATGCAAATTAGACTAATTTTAAAACCATTAAAAGATAAATTGAGTAGAGCGATCACTCAAAATAATATTGAAATAGAATCTCTCCGCGAGTTACTAGCTAGTCGCCCACCCAACCCTGAACTAGAAACCAATTACTTAGAAATCAATCTTGCACTGATTGGGCTGTGGTATTAGCGTTAGACCATACCAATTTAAATTAGGTTAGCGACAGACAGCCTGCAACATTACCCAATATCTACAACAGATCAAAGAAGGCTTGATCGATTTCATATCCTAAACTTTGGGTGAGCTGTTGTAACTTCGCTGTACTGGAAATTCCCCGTGACTTCAACCAAAGCGCGATCGCAAATACCTTCTGCATTACAAATATTTCTAAAGCTTCGGGGTTGTACTGCAAAACATAGCCATCTCCCTCGCGCCGAAACTCATGGGGAACCAGCATCGCGGCATAGCGACTCAGCTCTAAACGCCAGTCTAACAGATAGCAAAACCAAGGATAGGTTGCATCTAGCCGCACAAACCACAGGCGTACTTCCGAAATTTCCGATAACTCGCGCGGATCGCCCTCTTCTTTGTCCCAAACCAGATTAATTTGCAATTGCCGATCGCTGTCTGCACAACTTTCCCAATTGGCCAATAGGCGATCAATGGCAATCTTGACGGGAGATATATCTAGAGCTTGAATGCAAGCTTGACTGACATGGATAATATTTGATGAATTTGATGATGCATTAACAGGTGTGGATGAGTCAGACATAATTTGGACGTAAATTATTTTTTGAGTAGATTTTCGCGTGGATCAAAGGATTGCACCTTGAGTAACTGCTCATATAGCTCGCGCTCACGGTTGCTAGGTGTTTTGGGAACAACTATTTGAATTTCCACATACTGATCGCCAAAGGTACGCGCATCCTTAGGAAAACCCTTGCCTGACAGGCGTAATTGTTGACCAGATTTGACCCCGGGTGGAATCGTGAGTTTGACCAGACCGCTTAAGGTGGGGACTTCCACCTGTACTCCCAAAACTGACTCACTTGGCGAAATCGGTAACTGGCAACGTATATCAGCACCTTCTAGGCTAAAAAACGGATGGGGCTTAAGGTTTATCTTTAGATACAAATCTCCTCCCGATGTGCCTTGCCCCTTGAGGCGAATTCTTTGACCAGACATCACCCCCGCAGGCATATTCACCTCCAGCGATCGCCCGTCTTCTAAACGAATTCTTTCGCGGCCGCCCACATAGGCACGTTCGAGGGGTAACTCTAACAGGGCTTCGGAGTCACGGCGTGGGGTAGGACGAGGTGGGGCTTGGGTTGTACTACGGTAGGAACTGCCTCCAGTGTCTTGGGTGCGTTCATTGGTGCGAAATTTGCCAAGTAGTTGATCAACAAATTCCTGAAAATCGTTGTACTGACTAAAGTCAACCTCAGGACCATAGCCCCCTCTTTCAAAATCTGGCGTGTAGGGTTCGCGTGGTCTCCCTGCGCTATTACCAGAAGAGTTACCTCCTTGGAATCCTCCCTGTTTCCAATACTGCCCGAAGCGATCGTATTGCTGACGCTTGGTTGTATCTGCTAAGACCTCGTAGGCTTCACCAATATCCTTGAAGCGCTCTTCAGCAGCTTTATCTCCTGGATTGAGGTCGGGATGATATTTGCGAGCCAACCTGCGATAGGATCGCTTGATTTCGTCAGCCGTAGCTGTCTTCGGCACACCGAGGATTTCATAATAGTTACGAAAATTTTGCATATTTCCCGATCTGCAAACTCTGAGATAATTTAGCTTACCCTAAAGGGTGGTGAGAAGAATGGTTGTTTTATGAAGTAGGAATTTAGTAGCAACATGGAAATGTTACTGCTTGTACTAATTTAAATCCAACTCGGTAACCACATTAACACGCGCATGTAGACTGAGGAGATCGGTAAACCGATATAGACGGGCAACCAAAATAAAAATCCGATCGCGATCGCTGCCCAAATTTGACTACCAATTGCGCGAATTTGTGATGAAGGAGATTGCCATAACCAAGATACCAATAGGGACAAGGTGGCGAAGGCATAGACCGAGGCTGGCATATAGTGATAGAGAAATATGCAACGGCGACTGAGGCTCCAAGGTAGCCAATGGGCGGCAAAACTGATCAGGACATAGCCTAGATATCCCAGATCTTTGCTGTTTGTAAATGCTGGGATTTGCGCTAATAATTTCTTGGTAATATTTTGGCTAATAAAAGTGAAATTTAGTTGCGGTAAGACTCGCTTCTGAATTAAATAGGCTATACCAGCCATGACAAACATCCCTAAGCCAATTATTAGAGCGATCGCACTGCACCAGTACAAAATCGGATTACCCATAGCATGAACAAATTCCACCATGCCCTGAGAACGGATTTCAAAGAAATAAGCGATCGGACGAATTAATAGCACCCAAGACCACCAAGGCGAACAGTAAGGGTGAATTGGTTCAGTTTTATCTAGACCAAGGTTTTGATGAAAAATAAAAATTTGGCGATGTAGCTCAATGAGGTCGCGTTCGGGATTGAGGGCTAGGTGCGGTAACCACTGCAAAATATAAAAGGCAATGGGCAGAAAAATAAAGGCAGCGATCGCTTGCGGCCAATTTAGGGCTTGGCGATAGCGCCACCGAGTATAGATGGCGATCGCCATCAAACCAAATCCATAGGCCAAGCCTGTCCATTTCACACTAAAGGATGCCCCAAACATAATTCCTGTGGCGATCGTCCAGAGCCATCTTTGCCGCGATCGCTTTAGAGCCAGTACCATACATAATTGGCTCAACATCCCAAACAGCAGGATATAGATATTGATCAAGCCAAATCGGGATTCTACCAATAGCAAACCATCGAGGGCTACAAAACAACCTGTTAACCATGCCCAACTGCGGCGATCGCTCAATTGCCACATTAACTCGTAGGTGATGAGAGGTAACAAGCTACCAGCGATCGCCGACATCAATCGATAACCCAAGGGGGCATAGCCTAACAACTTAATGCCTAAAGCGATAATGTATTTGCCCAAGGGTGGGTGGGCATCGAAAAGAGGCATTCCCGTTAAATAGTTTTGCCCAAATTTTGGGTAATAAACTTCGTCAAAGACAATATCAGCAGTACCGTCTAGTTTCCAAAATCTACTCGCAAAGGCGACAAAAGCGATCGACAATACCCCAAAAAGAGGATGTTCAGACAGCCACAGCAACTTTTCGGTGAACCTTCGCCAAAAGCCATGCCACAACTGCCGCCATCTCCAATTTATGCTCAGATTCACAAAGAGCTATTTCCCAGACTTAATTTGTGCCACCAAAGACTCCAAATCGCTGACACTAGGCACACCAGAGAAAAATATGCCATTCATCACAAAGGATGGCGTACCACGCACACCCAAGGATTTGCCAAGCTCAAAATCTTTTTTTACGGCTTCCTTAGCCTGCTCACTTTGGCGATCTCGATTAAATCGCCCCATATCTAGTTTTAAACTATTTGCCAATTCCACATAAAAATCTTCCCCAAGGCGACCTTGCTGCTCAAACAAAGCATCATGATATTCCCAAAATTTGCCCTGTTGCATCGCCGCCCATGCAGCATAGGCAGCAGGTTCCGCCTGTTTGTGAATTTCTGACAGAGGGAAATGTTTAAATACCAAAGTAACCTCACTCTGATTCTTAGCCATGAACTCCTTAATTACCGCATGACCTCTGGCACAAAACGGACATTCAAAATCAGAAAATTCCGCCAGAATAATTTTTTGGCTACTCGAACCAGTAACAGGCGAATTACGCAGCAATAACTTTGGTTCTTGGCGAATTTGAGATAATACCTGATCTCTTAATTTTTCCTCTTGCTCAACCTGCGCCCTTTGATAGGACTGCACAGACTCAAGAATTACTTGAGGATTTTTGCGAATGATCTCTAAAACCTTAGTCTCAAGATCAGAATCCGACAACTGAGCGTTAGCTGACAGTCCAGTTGAAGTACAACTGCTAACAATCAAAATCAGGACAGCCAAGGCAGACAGGAGATAAGGTTTGATTCGCATCACAGCAGTGTTACATAGTATTGTTTCCGAGGTCACATTTGCGTGCAACCTCAGAATAAAAGTATCACAAAAAATATCAATTAAAGTGTCATTAAGGCTATCTAGATAATACTTCTAACCTTACGGGAGCCACGCCTGATGAAATTAGACCAATTACATTAGCTGCTGCCGTGGAAATATCAATGATTCGTCCGTGGGCATAGGGGCCGCGATCGTTAATTCTGACAACAACTGATTGCCCATTGTCCATATTAATGACACGCACCATTGTGCCGAAGGGTAAACTAGGGTGCGCTGCGGTCAAATCACTAGCACGAAATATTTCACCACTCGCACTGTAGTTGCCGTCAAAACCAGGGCCATACCAAGATGCCATACCCGACATTACCCCCACGATACGATTGTTTAGGGCAGGGGTAACTATAGCAACAGGTTCAGGCTTGGGTGCGCCGATCACATCGGATATAGGGGCAGCACCACCTAGTAAACGCCTTAGCAGGTTGGTTGATTCGATAATGTCTGCGGTTTCATTTTTGAGGGAATCGGGGAAAAGCGCATTTTTATCAAACTTAAGCATTGTGCGATCGCCAAGCTTAATCAAATATTTGCCATCTCTCCAGATAGGAGTAATTTGACTAGCATCGATACCTTCACGATTAAATTTATTGATCAGCGCCGCCGCCGCCGTAGCTCGTTCAATTGGATTAGGAGAACTGAGTAAAGTTTCAGGGTTGTCAACACTAGCAACGGTCAGAGAGGAAGATTTAGCATCGGTATTAATTTTTTCAGATCCTTTGCCCTTAGTGCGTCCATCTTGATTGCTAGACTCAGGGCTACTAACATTAAGCTCTTGAGCCTTTTGGACATCTGGCTTTACGGTATCGTCTTCCACATAGGTGACAACAGGAATCCCCCTAACATACACAGTGGCTGCATTTTTTCCATTGATTTGATGGGCGTGGATGCGGGCAACTGAGTCATTTCGCTCCCTTTGTAAAGTTTGAGATCTGGTCTCCCCCACCTTGATCGCAGAAGTTGAGGTGGTGGAGTTTGTTTGTGCCTGTGCGCTTGGGGTAGCAAGACTTGAGACGATTGCAAGAGCTATTGCCGAAGAAGATAAGGTGTAGCTCCAATTCCAGTTATGCATAGGTAAAGCAGAAAATGAAGATAAACGACTAATTTATTGATTGAAGCTCGTTAGTACTAATGAGTTGTAATGAGCTAACATCAAGGGTTTTGCAGAAAAATCAAATTAAGTTGCAATTAGATTAATTGACTTAAATAATTGATTTTGTCTATGCAAGTTATTGATTATGAATCAATAAATATCAAGGTTTAATTTAAGAGACTTGCTATTTAACTTGATGCAATCAGATTAACATGATTCTTCAAAATGACAATAATGTAGGCTCTCAGCCCTTTCTAGGTAAGGGTTTGAGTCTGTTATTTTGTGTCAAAATTCTCTTTTAAGCTTCCTTCTTATTAGAATTGGTTATAGAAATGGAACTTTGCACTTTCTATGGTGCATAAATCTTAGGAAACTATGCCTTAAGAAGTAGCATCTTTTATGCTAGGTAAAAACTGGGATGCAGAAGTGGCTGTTTTACACAAAAATATCGTTTTACCTGTCGTAAATTGCCTGCTATTTTTCTAGGCAAAGTCCTTTACTGACAGTGTTCTTGCCAAGAATGTTCCATTTTTCTTAAGAGATCAGCCTTTAGATAGATTTAAAATTTGAATTTACTTGACAAGTTTGTGGCGAATTTAATAATATCTACGGATTTATATAAAATTTAGTTTTTTGATTACCTAAAAATTCATGACTATCACGAAAACTATAAATTAGTGAATGGAAGGTTAATGTTTTTGTATAAGTATTTTTAATAGAAGAAAGGCATTTTACCTTTAAAAACTACTTTTTTTTGATGATTATCTTGATGAATTTAAGGGTTATGACTGTTCGATCGCTACTTTCTCAGCAGTCTCAACTAGAATTTATGTCATTTTTAGAGTTGCAAACCCTTGCTGGATTTAACTTTTTAGGCAGTTTTTATCATGTCATTGAGTTTGCCACTCCTAAAACCTTCTAAATCAAGGGTAATTGAAGTAAAGCCAAAATCACGAAAGCTGGCAGTTAAGGCTGCAATGTCAATGGTGGTCATAAATTCTGGAAGCCGATCGCTAGGTACTTCAATTTTGGCAGTATCACCTTGCGAGCGCACCCGAATATCGCCACGCCAGCCACAATCGCGCAGATACTGCTCCGCATTGCCCACCCTCTGTAATTTCTCCACTGTAATTTCTTCGCCATAGGGAAATCTTGAACTAAGGCAGGGTTGCGAAGGTTTGTCCCACCAAGGTAGTCCCAAGTATTGAGAAAGCATCCTGACTTCGAGCTTACTAATGCCCACCTCAGCCAATGGCGATCGCACGCCCCGTTCCTTTGCCGCTTGGATACCAGGACGGTAATCTTGCAAATCATCAGCATTTAACCCATCAACAACATAGCCATAGCCCATTTCCTTAGCTAAGGGCTTGAGGGTGTCGTGCAATTCACTTTTGCAAAAATAGCAACGATTAATGGGGTTAGAGGTGTAGTTGGGATTATTCATTTCCGCAGTTTGCACCACCTGATGCTTAATTCCCATAAATTCTGCTTGTAGCTTGGCGGCAACCAAATCGGCGGGAAGCAAGGAGGCGGAATTTGCAGTTATGGCCAAGGCTCTTTCTCCCAATACATCATGGGCAACCTTAGCCACCAAGGTGCTATCTATACCGCCTGAGTAAGCAACTAAGACCTCTGAGGTTTCCTGAAAAATCTGTTTTAGTTGATTAAACTTAGCTACTAACCGATCATTAAGCATAGGATTTTATTAGAAATTATTAAAAATTTAATGAAATGGCATTTATAAATATATTTGATGTAGCTCTGTGAAGTTCTTTAAAGTATAGATTAATTAGAATTCATTATTGATTCATTTTTGGATTTGGCTATGATATAGTGAAATGATGAAACGATTATGAAATGTAATCATGCCTTACCTGTCTGCAAGAAAACTTGCTTTGAGTCAATTATTATCCTCTAGGTTGCTCAAAAATTATGGGGTAATCCTTGTGTTAGTGCTTGGTCTAATGGGTTGTGCTTTGCCCAGTAATCAGACTTCTAGTAATTCTAACCAAGGACAGCAGACTCAAAGCGATCGCCAAGGCAAAAAAGTGATTCTCACGACTTTTACTGTGTTGGCAGATATGGCGCAAAATGTGGCAGGCGATCGCGCAGTTGTGGAATCTATTACTAAATTTGGCGCGGAAATTCATGGTTATGAACCAACACCTAGTGACTTAAAACGTGGACAGGGTGCAAGTCTGATTCTTGACAATGGCTTAAATTTAGAGCGCTGGGCAGAGCGTTTTTATAACAATTTCCCCAAGGTGAATCGATTTACCCTCAGCGAAGGTATCACGCCTATCAACATTTCTGATGATGCCTATGTAGGTAAGCCCAATCCCCATGCGTGGATGTCGCCTCAAAATGCCCTGATCTATGTAGACAATATTCGCAAAGCCCTAACTCAGGTTGATCCAGATAATGCCGCAGTTTATGCAGCAAATGCTCAAACCTATAAGCAACAGATTTTAGCGATCGATGCCAAGCTCAGAAACGCGATCGCCGCAATTCCTCCTGAGCGCCGTTTTATTGTTAGTTGTGAGGGAGCTTTTTCATATTTGGCAAAGGACTATGGGCTAAAAGAGATCTACCTATGGCCAGTCAATTCTGAAAAGCAAGCCACCCCCAAGCAGGTGCAGAAGGTGATCGAGTTGGTGCGAAAACATAATATTCCTACCGTTTTTTGTGAAAGTACGATCAGTAATGAGCCTCAGTTGCAGGTTGCTCAAGAAACAGGGGCTAAGTTTGGTGGAGTTTTTTATGTTGACTCACTCTCTCCACCCGATGGAGTCACCCCCACCTATCTAAAACTGCTGGAGTACAACGTCAGCACCCTAATTAGGGGCTTAGAAAGGTCTCAATGATAAGCCTGAAGCCCAGTAATCACAACCACAAGAATTAATCAAAACCAATCAAAATATATAGGAGCTGCTATATGTCTCATCCAAACTATACCGACAACCAAAGTGCAACTAACACAAGCATTGATATCGAAAATTTAACTGTTAGTTATCATGGCAAAGTAGCTTTGCATAGTGCATCTTTGCAATTGCGGGAGGGTTCTATTTGTGGATTAGTCGGCATGAATGGGGCAGGCAAGTCGACCTTGTTTAAATCAGTCATGGGTTTTGTGAAACCTGATTCAGGTAGAGTTTTAATCAATGGTTTGCCCATTCGTTTGGTGCAGAAGAATAGTCTGGTGGCTTATGTTCCCCAGTCTGAAGAAGTGGATTGGCATTTTCCTGTCAGTGTCTATGATGTGGTGATGATGGGTCGCTATGGCTATATGAATTTTTTGCGAATCCCCAGTAATCGCGATCGCCAATTGGTACAGGAAAGTTTAGAAAGGGTGCATTTGTGGGAATTGCGCGATCGCCAAATTGGTGAGTTATCAGGGGGGCAAAAGAAACGCGCCTTTTTTGCAAGGGCATTAGCTCAACAGGGTAAAGTGCTGTTGCTCGATGAACCCTTTGCGGGTGTGGATGTGAAGACCGAAAAAATGATGATTAATCTGTTGATTGATTTACGCAACATCGGCTTTACGATCTTGATTTCTACCCATGACCTCGACTCGATTACCACCTTTTGCGATCAGGTAATTTTAATTAATCGCACCATTCTTGCCTATGGAGAAACCTCTGAAGTCTTCACAGAGGAAAATTTATCGCGAACCTTTGGCAGCAATGTATATACCAAACCCCAAATTAACATTACTAATTCCCAGAAGCAAAGTCACACTTCTGGGAATTGATACATACTTGCAGACAAAACATGTTCTTCGCGATCGCCTCTAACTCGCTTGAATAATCATGCCCTTAGATTTACCTGCATGAATACGATAGGACTCATAGGTATTAGGAGTGGAATTGTGAGGAAATGCGAGTACTGCTGGAGTGATCGGTTTGGGTTCAGATGGTAAACCAGGAGCATAAGACTCTAAAACATGACCACTACGGGTACAGGTAACTAATAAATAATCACAGCGATCGCATTGAGTTTTAACTTGAGCAAGGTATGACAAATGGTGACGCTCGGCAATTTCACCACAATTGGGGCAACGAATAGATTCAATCATGTTTAGACCTCTGTAATTTTTGGTAATTTTTTATTGATTTCTTATTAAATGAGACTTTTGAAAATTCTTTTGAGAAATATTTGGTTGCAATCTGCTGATAAAGGCTTACTGAATTATTTTGCTTAACTGACAGCATTAAAGTCATAAAGTCATCTGAATTCAAATTTCAAAGGGATATGTTGGCGAGTAAATGTTAATAATTTTGATAAATGGTTTTGGCAGGCAATAGATCGTAAATATGGTGACAAATTGAACAATGATTATGATGTGTTTATGGTTGGCTAAATTGTTATAAATTGTTTGAAAGTTGTTTAGAAAATGTTAAATTAAATATCGTAAATTGCAATCAAAGTATTCAAAAAAGCAATTGAAAAGTAATTAAAAAATAATTAAAAGTTGATCAAGAAGTAATCATAGCTATCTCCTGTATTTAGTCATTGAATATTGATAATTGATTTGATAGTTAATATATAAGCATAAAATCAGGGGATCATTTCCAGATGAGCGATCCCCGCACCTTAACTATAAAACTGATAGCTGCTAAATGCCTTGCAAAATAAGGGTTGTAATGATGCTTAAGACATTGTTAAAATCATCAAATATTGACTTTTTCTTAATAAATCAAAATATTCATGCTGTGCCAAACGTACTCCCAATTTTTGTCTAGGCTGGCTGAATCTGTTCAAACTAAAAAAGCTTCCTCTATGTAATGTTGCAAGGAAAATTCTAGAGAAAGATGAGTCTGATCGCCTCTTTGAAGGCGAGGATGATGACGTACTAGAGCCACATCAAATCGACAGGCTAATTGGTGTAGATACGGTTGTTTTTCAATATTTTCGGCAAGAAATAAGGAGGCAGCCTTAATTATCTTGGCTTGTTTTTGGGGTGTAATCGCCAAAGTACCATCAATGTCCCAATTGCGATCGCTGCGTGTCTTCACCTCCACAAATACTAGCCATTGGCGATCGCTCACCACTAAATCTAGCTCTCCCCACCGACAGCGCCACTGCAATGCCTCAATTTTCCAACCATGCGATCGCAACAGATCCGCCACCCAAGCCTCACCGCGATCGCCCAAATCCTTTGACATGCCCCCTAACTACACCTATGCATCCCTAACTTATAGCGACTATTTAATCACACTAATCATAAGCATAAGTAAAGACAAATGCATACAACACAATTATCACTACTGATAACCGATAAAAGGTTAAGATTAGTTCTTACATAATCTCTTGGTTATTCTTTAATTATACCAAATCGAGAAATCCTTACTGAGTTTAGTTTTTAATTCGTCTAGGTATTGTTTCACTTGTGTGAATTGGTATTAATTAAGAATAACAATATAAATAACTAAAAATTTAACGCAAAATCTATTTAGGAAGCAAATGAACAAAGAAAATACCAATATCTTAGAAACATTTAACCAAACGATTCGTCAGAGTATAATCATTGTTTGTATTATCTGCGTTTCTATGCTGATATCAATTGGTCAGTTTGCATGGGCTGATGTGTATGTCAAAGCTTTCCTTGAGGGAGCTGATTTTTCAGGGCGATCGCTTTTGGGATATCAGTTTAACGAGTCCGACCTTCGCAACACCACATTTGTTAATGCTGACGCTCAAGGCGTAAGCTTTTTTGCAGCAAATATGACAGAATCTAACCTAACTGGAGCAAATTTAAGCTATAGCACGCTTGATAATGCCCGTCTTGATCGGGCTAACTTAACTAATACTATTCTTGAAGGCTCTTTTGCCTACGGTACATCATTTAATAATGTCATAATTGATGGAGCAGACTTTACTGATGTGGATCTGCGTTCTCCCATTAGACAAAAACTATGCAAGATTGCTAAAGGTCAGAATCCTGTTACAGGTAGGTTGACAAGTGATACCCTCGAATGTAAGTGATGAGCCTTTGATAAGGATTTTGATAGCTTGAGTTAGAGGTTGATGCTTTTGAGAGTTATTGTGAAATTATTATAAAGGTAGCCCTGTCTGTCAGTATATGCAGTTAAGTGAAACTTCTAATGATTTAAGTAGTGGCAGATTACTCCAGAGGAGTCTCTTACCACAAAAGCTGCCAGAATATCCAGGGCTAGATATTGCGGCAGAAGTTTGGACAGCCGTAGATCTTGGTGGTGATTACTATCAATTTTTAGAACAATCTGGGGTTTTAGCAGTCGCGATCGCAGATTCATCGGGGAAATCTGTAGCAGGGGCAATCCATGCGGCTCTATTTAAGGGGCAGCTCGATGCCCATGCCCAGCAGGGCAGGCTGCAAAATCCGACCTCTATGCTGAACTCCCTCAATAAGTTGCTATGCAAAAGTCAGGCAGGTGATGCGGTAGCACTGAGCTATGGAGCGCTCAACCTAGTTAACTATGAGCTATACCTTGGCAATGCGGGGATGCCAGGGCCAATTATTTATCGGTCTAGTACTCAAGAATGTGAGGAGATTGTTAATCCAGCGATCGCCCTTGGGCGTTTTGAGGCAGCATCCTATCGAAACATGACTCGCATCCTAGAAGAGGGGGATATCGTTGTTTTTTTTAGTGATGGTATTTTTGAAGCCACCGATCCCGAAGGTAACGAATTTGGGCGATCTAGCGAAGACCCTGTGTCACCCTTAGGCAAAACCATTGCCAGACTGTCGCATTTACCAGCGATCGAGATTTTACAGCAACTCAAAAGCGCTCTTGATCAATTTTCGGGGCGGGAAGTCCCCGATGATGATGTGTCAATCGTAGTTATTAAAGTCAACCAGAAATATAACTTCTCAGAATTACAAAACTGCCCCTATCTCGAAGCATTACAGGCTTGGCAAAGGTCGGAGGAAGCTGATGATTCGGCCTTGTTGAGAGGAACGCGATTGGCTGAGGCTCTAGCTTGGGCAGAATTACAAACTCAAATCCCTCTAATCGATCAGAATTTTCTTGAGGCTTCACAGCGCATCAATGAAAGGGAGCAACTCATGGCAGCTAGGGCTGCCGATGCCGATCGCCTTGAAAAATTGAGTCAAGATCTTGAAAAAAGTCTGGATGCGGAACGGCGGCAACGAGTCATCGCAGAAATGGGGGAAATTAATGAAAAAATCGTCGCTCTGACCATTTCCTCCGAAGCGCTGTACCTCTCCAATAACCATATTGAAGCGATGATTGCTGGAGTGATTGGCGGTGTGCAGCTCAAACGTTTAACTACACAGGTTGATGAGTCCACCCTTGAAAATCTCCGTGCCAATACACAGATCAGGGCAATTACTGCCTTAGAGCAGGTTATCTATGGAACCCATGAGTATAACCGATTGGAAGGGCATGGTTTTTGGGTTAATAAGGTTTGCTATTCACGGGATGGGCAGTTTATTGCTTCGGCAAGTAGCGATCGCACGATCAAGATTTGGAATACTACAGGGGTATTACTGCAAACCTTAACAGGACATACTAACTGGGTGACAAGTGTTGCATTTAGCCCTGATGGGCAAATGTTGGCATCAGGCAGTCGCGATAATATGGTGAAGCTGTGGCGACGTGACCCTAATACGGGAAACTTTTTACCTCAAGCGATCGCTACCCTCAAAGGACATGACGGCCCCGTCTTAGATGTGACTTTTAGTCATGATGGTGAAATGATTGCTTCCGCCAGTGAGGATACCACTGTCAAGCTATGGAAGAGTGATGGTACGGCGATCAGAACTTTGCGAGGTGGCCACGATCGCTGGGTGACCTGTGTTGCTTTTCACCCCAACAGTAAATCTTTGGTTTCAGGTAGTGCCGATCGCAACTTGATCATCTGGAATATTCAGGGTGCGCCCATCCGTCATCTGCGGGGGCATGATAGTTTTGTGGAAAGCGTTGCTTATGCCCCCAATGGATTAGCGATCGTCTCAGGAAGTCGCGATCGGACTGTCAAAATGTGGGGTTCTGATGGTGTCCTCCTCAAAACCTTCTATGGACATACCGACAAAGTATGGAGCGTCGCCTTTAGCCACGACAACCACACCATTGCCTCCAGTGGGTTTGATCGCACAATTCGCATTTGGGACATCGAACAGGGACTGCAATATACCTTCCAAGGACATGGAGATGTTGTACATAGCATTGCCTTCAGTCCCGATGGTAAAAATCTTGCCTCCGCTAGTCGTGATACTACGGTCAAACTATGGGCAATTAGAGGTACACCCCTACGCACATTAATGGGACATACCGAAGAAATCACCTCCATAGCCATTAGCCCCAATTCCAAATATTTAGCATCAACCTGCAAAGATAAAACTGTAAATCTCTGGAATGCTAACGGCACATTAGCCGCCATCCTCGAAGGTCATAATGATAAGGTCAACTGTGTTGCCTTCAGTCCTGATAGCTCCACGATCCTCACCGCCGCCGCCGATGCCAGCATCAAAATTTGGACAGTTGACGGCACATTAATTGACACCATTAGCGCCCATCGTGCCGAAATATATAGTGTGGTCTATCGATGTGACGGTCAGGTATTTGCATCTTGCAGTGCTGATAGTACTGTCAGAATTTGGACTGCGGATGGCAAGTGGTTGCAAACCCTGTCAGGTCATACGGCAGAAGTATATAGCATAGATTTTAGTCCCGATGGCAGCATGTTGGCATCAGCAGGCAAGGACAAATTGATTAACTTGTGGAGTTGGGACGGACAGTTACTAGGCACACTTGATGGCCATAGCGCTGAAGTCTATACGGTCTGCTTCAGCCCGACAGGAAATATGATCGCCAGTGGTAGCATGGATCAAAGTGTCAAACTTTGGAATATTCAAGGCGAACTGATCAAAACTTTAAATGGACATAGTGCTGAAGTGACTAGCGTCTGTTTTAGCCCCGATGGCAAATCCGTTGTATCGGCTAGTGAAGATGCCACAATTCAGTTTTGGAGTGGCGATGGGACACTGCTGCGAACCTTTAATGGACATCAGGGGCCTGTGCGTGATGTTTGTTTTAGTCCTAATGGCAAAATTCTTGTGTCAGCAGGGGAGGATCGCAAAATCATTATGTGGAATCTTGATTTAGAGAATCTCCTAATGCGCGGTTGTCAATGGTTGCAGGAATACCTGAAAACTAATATTAATGTATCGGAAGAAGATAAACGTACCTGTTTAGGAGGATGCGGATGGCTGTATAAGTATCTCAAATCCACTCCGCCTGCTTAATTTAAATTAAGAAATGGCTACGCCATTTCTTAATTTGGTATCAGATCTAGACTTAGAGACCACTGACAAACTTCGAGATGCGATCGCAACCCCGCCGAATCGTATCTAAATCAGTGGCATAGGATAGGCGGATACAATCATCTAAACCAAAAGCAATCCCCGGAATAACCGCCACTTGCATCTCCTCTAGCAGACGATTGCAAAATTCCAGAGATGGCATACCTAACTGTCTAATGCTAGGGAATAAATAAAAGGCTCCATCGGGCTTAGGACAGGTAATTCCCTCAATGGCCGTGAGTAAGTCATACATCACATCACGGCGTTCCGCAAATGCCTTTCGCATGGTTTCCACACATTCTTGAGAATCATTGAGTGCAGTTACTGCGCCATATTGAGCGAACGTACAGATATTAGAAGTGCTGTGACCTTGGATCATGGTTGCCGCCTTAATCACTTCGGGAGCACCTGCCAAATAACCCACTCGCCAACCAGTCATAGAATAGGCTTTAGCAAAACCACTACTAATCAAAGTGCGCTCATACATCGACTGATTCACAGCCGCTATGCTGAGATGAGTTGCGCCATCGTAAAGAATCTTTTCATAGATTTCATCAGAAACAATGTATACCTGCGGGTATTTTTCGAGTACATCCGCCAGAGCCTTAATCTCCTCTGGCGTATATACCATCCCTGTCGGATTTGATGGTGAATTTAAAACAAATAGCTTGGTTTTTGGTGTAATTGCCTGTTCTAATTGCTCAGGGGTAATTTTGTAGCCCGTTGCTTCAGTGGTAATCACAAAAATGGGTGTTGCTTCGGCAAGCTTGGCCATTTCTGGGTAGCTCACCCAAAAAGGCACAGGAATAATTACTTCATCCCCCTCATCAAGGATAGCCATCATCAAGTTATACAAAGAATGCTTACCACCATTGGTAACGATAATCTGCTCTGGTTTATAAGATAAATTATTATCTCGTAGCAATTTGGCGGCGATCGCCTGTTTCAGTTCTGGAATACCTGCGGCAGCCGTATAGCGAGTTTTACCTTGATCAAGGGCAGTTTTAGCAGCAGCTTTAATGTGGTCAGGCGTATCAAAGTCTGGTTCCCCAGCGCTAAAACTACATATATCAATGCCATTAGCCCTCATGGACTTAGCCTTCGCATCGATCGCTAAGGTTAGAGAGGGCTGTATATTAAGAAGTCTAGTTGCCAGTTGCATTTTTTCTGGATTAGCGGAGGCGGCGTTTATAGTTTTGCATTGTATCAAAGCATACTTGCTAGTATTTGATAGATTTTTAACAATTTAAATTTTTAATTTCTAAATTTATTTTTCTAAATTTATTTTTAATTTGGTCACAATTTGCTAGATACAGGTAAACAAGCCTAATATCATACAGAAATAAGCATTTGGTTATAAGACCTTGACCATAGAACTGCACTGTGAAATTTACCCAGAAATAGCCGATCGCCATCCAATTACCCCCACAGAATGGCAAGAATGGTTCGAGACTTGGGCAAAATATCTGCATACACAAGACCAGCTAGAACCTGAAAACTATGAATTATCTCTAGCGATTACCGATGATCATGTCATCCAAAAATTTAATTGGCAATACCGACAGATTGATCGCCCCACCGATGTTTTATCCTTTGCGGCTCAAGAAGCAAATATACCTGACGTACCAGCAAGTATGTTTGACTACGCCGAGCCAATTTATTTGGGTGATATCATTATCTCGCAAACTACAGCCATCCGACAGGCTCAAGAAAGAGAACATTCACTTACTTACGAACTAGCTTGGTTAGCGGCGCACGGTCTGTTGCATTTACTAGGCTGGGATCATCCAGACGACCAAAGTTTAATGGCAATGCTAGAGCAGCAGGACACTTTACTAAGTTTGGTGATATCCCACTAGTCAGCTTATAAAAGTAACTTAAGCACACAAGATGTGAAATCCCCTGAAAGAGCCATTAATTGATGAACCTTTAGTAGTTGCGATTTGTCTGTTGTCTGTCTTCCTTGCCTGCCTAAATGACCGAACCAAATCCAGTGAGAGATTCCGATATGATTGCATCACCTCGCCATGAATCATTTCAAATAGCTTCCAACCTTTTACTAAGCTTTAAATATGCTGGTCAGGGTGTGATTTATGCTTTCCGCACTCAAAGAAATTTCAGGATTCACCTAGCGATGGGAGCGATCGCCCTAAGCTTAGGTATTTACTTACAACTGTCCGCGATCTCCTTTGCCATCATTAGTCTCACGATCTCTATGGTACTAGTCTTAGAATTGCTCAACACTGCCCTAGAAGCAGTAGTAGATCTGAGTGTAGGCCGTGAGTTTCATCCCCTAGCCAAGATTGCCAAGGACTGTGCCGCAGGAGCAGTTTTAATTGCTGCACTTACGGCTTTAGTCGTAGCGGGTGTATTGCTATTGCCAAGCATCTTGGTAAGATTCACCTGAATCACTTGTTAAAATTGCACTAACCCTGTGAATAAAACTGCCAAAAGCATTGATAACAGCTAGTTTTTGCGATTTTTGAATATATATACTCATCACCGATGCTGCTATCAATCTCTGACTTTTTTATTAGAAGACCTGTATTTGCAACAGTATGCTCCGTCATTATTACCTTGTTAGGTGCAACCTGTATCTTCATACTTCCTGTTGCTCAGTATCCAGAGATTACGCCTCCCAAGGTAACAGTCACTACTAACTATGTCGGCGCAAATGCGGAAGTGGTGGAGTCAACAGTCACCAATATTTTAGAACGGGAATTAAATGGCATCGAGGGAGTTCGCTATATCACCTCCACCAGTTCTAATAATGGCACTAGTTCCATTAACCTAGTTTTCAATCTGGACAAGAACAAGGATATTGCGGCGGTGGATGTGCAGAATCGGGTATCTGCCGTGCAGTCCCAGCTACCAGGCCCAGTACAACAAACAGGTGTGAGGATCAGTAAAGAGTCTTCGGGTTTTTTGTTTGCGATCGGGGTCTATGCTGAAAATGGAGCCTATGACGACCTATACCTAAGTAACTATGCTGATCTATACATTGTTGATGCAATTAAAAAAGTTAAAGGGGTTGGTAACGTTATTATTTTTGGTGAACGTAAGTATGCAATGCGTGTTTGGCTTGATCCCAGCCGTCTTGCCGCTAGAGGGCTGACCCCGCAAGATGTGGTAGCGGCTATACAGCAACAAAACTTGCAGGTGGGAGTGGGGCAGATTGGTCAACAGCCCAATTTACCAAATCAGGAATATCAGCTATCGATCTCAGCACAGGGCAGATTGCAAAATGTCAATGAATTTGCCGATATTGTCATTAAAACAGTTAGTAGTGGCTCATCGATCAAGTTAGGTGATGTGGGTCGAGTGGAGCTAGGGGCAGAGAACTATGGTTCCTCCTTGCGGTTTAATGGCACTAGGGGTATTGGTTTGGGGGTATCGCAGTTGCCCGATGCTAATGCTTTAGAAGTGGCGAAGGCAGTTAAGCATGTCTTGCAGGATTTAAAACCTAATTTTCCCCCAGGGTTAAATTATGAAATTGCCTTTGATACAACAAGTTTTATTGAGGCAGGCACAGAGGAAGTTGTTGTTTCGTTATTAATTGCGATCGCCTTAGTAATTATCATTATCTTTTTGTTTTTACAAAATTGGCGCTCCACAGTCATTCCCGCGATCGCCATTCCCGTTTCCCTTGTGGGTACATTTATTTTTATTAAACTCCTCAATTTTAATATCAATACCCTGACCCTGTTTGGGCTTACCCTTGCTACGGGTTTAGTGGTTGATGATGCGATCGTGGTGGTAGAAGATATTACAAGGCGCATTCAGGATCATGGAGAAACTCCTTTTCGTGCCGCGATCGCCGCGATGAAAGAATTGCAGGGAGCCGTAATTGCCAGTTCCTTAGTGCTGATTGCGGTATTTGTGCCTGTTGCCTTTTTCCCCGGAACCACAGGACAACTCTATAAACAGTTTGCCTTGACGATCGCCTTCTCCATCACTGTCTCCACCTTTAATGCCCTGACACTTTCCCCCACCCTTAGCGCAATTTTACTAAAGCAGGAGATTACCCCTAGCAACTGGTTCTTTCAGCGAGTCAATTGGTTAATTGACCGCACAAGTCAGGGCTATCGAAATATAGTTGTCCAACTCACTAAGCTGAAGGGAATCACCATAATTTTATTTGTCATTTCCCTAGGGATTACCTATTGGGTGTATACGATTGTGCCGAGGGGCTTTTTGCCACCAGAAGATCAAGGCTACTTCATTACGATCGTCCAAGCCCCAGAAGGGGTTTCTCTCAACTATACCGAAAAGGTATTAGAAAATATTGAAGGAATCATGCGGCGCAAGGATGACAAAGGACAGCCCCTATATCCAGAAATTGCCAATATTTTCGCCGTTGGTGGGTTTAGCTTTAGTGGCAACACTCCCAACAATGGCATTATCTTTTCTACGCTCAAACCTTGGAAAGAGCGATCGCGCTCTGCTAATGACCTGATTGGTGGCTTTGCCCCTAAACCCTTTGGACTTCTGCCCGAACTAATTTCCATTAAAGAAGCCTTTGTGGTTCCATTCCCACCACCAGCGATTCAAGGACTGAGTAACTATGGTGGCTTTGAGTTGCAATTGCAAGATAAGGTCAATCAAGGCTTCCCCGCGATCGAGCAAACTATGGGGGCATTTTTAGGCAAAGCCAGCACCTATCCCGAACCTAGTCGCCCCATGTTGGCAGGACTGCGCCCCAACTTTAATGGTAATACGCCTCAGCTATCAGTGGAGGTGGATCGCGTTAAGGCTAATGCTTTGCAGGTATCTTTGCAAGATATCTATAGCACCCTGCAAACCTTACTGGGTTCTCAGTATGTCAACGATTTTAATACCTTCGGACGTACCTATCGGGTCTATGTGCAGGCAGATGCCCAGTTTCGCGCCAACCCTGATGACATCAGTAAACTCTATGTGCGATCGCGCAGTGGTGAGATGATATCCCTCGCCAATCTGGTGACAGTCAAACAAACCGTTGGCCCCTCCATTATTAACCATTACAACCTGTTCCGTTCTGTGCAGATCACAGGCAATACCGCCCCTGGTGTTAGCTCTGGACAAGCGATCGACATTATTACAAATATTGCCAAACAGGTGCTACCTAAAACCTTTAGTTACGAATGGTCAGGTCTTTCATTAGAAGAAATTAGTTCTGGCAGTAGTGCCATCTTTATCTTCGGACTAGGGGTTATTTTTGTATTCCTAGTTCTAGCTGCCCAATACGAAAATTACATTGATCCTTTGATCATTATGTTGACAGTTCCCCTAGCCGTATTAGGTGCTTTGCTGGCGGTAATGGCTAGATCATTGGTTAATCCTAGTTTTTCTAATGATATTTATACCCAGATTGGCCTAGTCATGCTGATCGGTATGGCGAGTAAAAATGCCATTTTGATTGTTGAATTTGCCAATCAACTAAGAGCCGAAGGTTTGAGTATTGTCAAATCCGCGATCGAAGCTTCTCAAAAACGCTTGCGGCCTATCTTGATGACTGCCTTTTCCACGATTATTGGCATTTTCCCCCTAGTAATCGCCACAGGAGCAGGGGCAGCAGCACGACAGTCCATCGGTACGGCTGTCATGGGGGGAATGTGTGTGGCCACCTTGCTGAGTCTGTTTATCGTGCCGATTCTGTATATTGTGATCAAAAATATTGAAGAACGGATGAAGGTTAGCTTGTAGCCAGAGTACATTGCAACTGCGATCGCATCACTGGGCAAATAGATTTAGCTCAGAGGTGGGTGCATTGAGAAACAGATTGGCGCGTTGGAGGGTTAATGGAGAAATATGAATTTGGGTGAGTTGGACTAAACCCTCATCCACAAAGGATTGACAGAGAATAGAGTTATTGCCTTTATTAAAGGTGGTTTCATAATAGACCTTGCGAATACCTGCGGAAATCACTAATTTTAGGCAAGAGATGCAAGGCTCTAGGGTGACATAGATGCTGGCTCCATCGGTGGCAATGCCATGTTTGGCAGCTTGAGCGATCGCATTGGCTTCGGCATGGACAGCCCTTGAGGGAAATTCTTTGCTGGCGGCACAGTTGCTCAGATTGGGATAGCAATATCCTTGGGTGGTGCAATGGACAGATCCAGAGGGTGAGCCATTGTATCCTGTGGCCAAAATTTGCCGATCCTTAACGATTACTGCGCCTACGGGAAAAGCCAAACAGGTCGATCGCATGGCGGCAAGTTTGGCAAGTAAGAGGAAATATTCATCCCAAGATGGGCGTTGTTGCAAGGCAGCAAGATCCAGCAGTTCAGGCATTGTTTATACTTGTAGATTAACAATTTAACTAACAATAAATTAAAATATGGCACATAAAGGGAATAAATCTTTTTTACCAAGCAAAAACTGTGTGGTTTGCGGGAAGCCATTTACATGGCGCAAAAAATGGGAAAGATGCTGGGATGAGGTGAAGTATTGTAGCGATCGCTGTCGCAAAAGTTGAGATTTGCTAATAGGCTCCTTTACCAAATAGAACTAGTCGCAAGGTTTCGATGATGATTTCTAAATCGAAGTTAAGTGTCCAGCGATCAATATAAAACAGATCAAGTTTGGCGACATCATCGATGGTATCGAGATCCGATCGCCCCGAAATTTGCCACAGCCCTGTAATACCTGGCATAACTAGATGCCTTGTATGATGCCAACTGCTGAACTTAGAGACATCTCGTAATGGCAAAGGACGCGGCCCCACTAAACTCATTTGTCCTAGCAATACATTAAATAATTGCGGCAGTTCATCAAGGCTAGTACAGCGCAAAAAATGACCGATGGGAATGATGCGTGGATCACGTTCTATTTTAAACATGACTCCATCACTGCTTTTATTGAGATGTTCTAATTCAGTTTGGCGGCGATCGGCATCCATGAACATACTGCGAAACTTCCACATCCGAAAGGCTTGTCCATGCAGTCCCACTCGATCTTGAGTGTAAAAAATGCTGCCAGAGGAGCTAGTTTTAATGGCGATCGCGATCGCGATGAAAATTGGTGCTAATAAAATCACGCCCAAAAGAGCCGCCATAAAATCTAAGCAACGCTTTAAGAGATATTCCCAATTTGCAAACAAAGAAGGCTCTATGCGAATCATGGGCATGGAGGCAAAAATTTCAGGGTTTCCCCGTCTATGCAGCAAAACTAAACTAGATGGAATCAGTCTGAGACCAATGCGGGCGTTGCGAAGTTGCCAGTATAGCTGTGAGGCAAGCTGAGTTTCAGGAAGTCCTTCGGCGATGACTTCCTTTGCTCCCGATGTAAGGATAGAAGTTAGGGCTTGGCTACTATTAGCAAGAGAAGATGCCAGTACTCCCACAACTTGATAGCCTGTTCTCCGTTCAATTAGTCGGGATAGATGCTCAAGGCGATCGCTGGGGGCGATGATAAATACGGGGATATGGGAACGGGCAATGGGGAACTGATCAAGAATGAGGGTGAGGACTAACCTGAGCAAAATGATCGTAATTATGCTGCCAAACCAAGCAGGAATGAATAAAGATCTCGGTGGATCGACAGTGGGATTATAAAAATAGTTTGCCACTAGGGACGTAAGATAAATGCTACTCAGTACCTGTGCTTGCTTAACATAGTCGCGCCACTGGGACTCGCCACTGTAGAAGTTAAAACAAGCAAATACCAAGATTAAGACAATGGCAAAGCCCCAAAATAGTCCCGTTAGCCCCAAGAAATTTCCCCATTCCAGTTCGGGCGGTAAAGGCGAAAAGCTGCGATTAAAGTAAAGGGATATTTTCCAAGCGATCGCCAACCCCACAATATCACTACCGATGAGCAATAGCGATCGGAGCCAACTCATCTCCAATTTGTACCATTGCCACATACGACTACCCGCACGCAAGTCACGCCTAGATATCTGTTCGGGCAAAGTGGGAGTTAATGAATTTGGTGATTTTGGTTGGCGATCTTTACTCACGCTCACAATCCTCGTCTAGTCTTACTTCCCTTAGATTGCCCAACTCTAGTAATTTTGTCTCTAGTTTATGGTTCTAATTTTTGGGGCTTGGATTTTCCCATGGATTTGTGCAGTTGCCGCCACCAATGCTGCCCAAGTTGCCCAGCAAACAGTACGACAAACAAGGGATTATTTAGTAAATAGCGTCGCCACAGCCGCTTCGGTTCTTGCCAAAGTCGATATAACCACTCTAGACCGATCGCCATCATCCATCGGGGAGCCTGTGCCACCTGACCACTATGGAAGTCGAAGGCGGCTCCGACACCGATCGCGATCGCCTTGAGTTTGGGCTGGGCGTAATCCATCCATAGCTCTTGTTTAGGGCATCCCAAGGCAACAAAGACCACCGCCGCCCCCGCAGCATTAATAATCTGCACATCTTGCTCTAGCTGGGTGGCGAAATCCTGAGAATCGAAATCAATTTGGGGTGGAGCGTGTTTTCCTGCGATCGTTAAGGATGGATACCGACTTTGCAAATTTTGCGCTAATTTTTCTAGCGTTGCTGGGGTTGCACCAAATAGATAAATTGGTAAATTTGCTTGAGCCGACCTTGCACACCAAGCTAACATCAGGTCTGGCCCATATACCCTTGTTTGCCCTCGGAAACCTAATGCTCGCATTCCCCAAACTAAGGGCATTCCGTCAGGTGTGACGATGGTGGCGTTGGCTAGTGCCTGCCGATAGTGACGATCGCTATGGGCAGTCATCACCACATGCACATTAGCCACCACAATAAACCCCGTTTTGCCTTGTTTAATCAATTCAATTATGCGATCGCACATGTCTCCATAGCTGGTGGCATCGATATCCACATTTAAAATTGAAGCCCTTGGCTGTTTGTTCAAACTGAACGAAGGCTCTTGGGTCATGGTCAATCCACTTTTCTTAAGAAACTTGAAAGTAATGATATCAATTAGCTAATGTCCACACTTCTCAAAGAGGCTCTTAAATTGGTATTAGATCTGATGTTACGTGGAACTCAGGGTATGAATTTCCTGCTGCTAGCAAAGCAGGGCAACCACGGAGGGATTGCCCCTACCTGAATAATTTAAATTTGGCGTAGGGGCTGTGCCCCCGTGCCAGCCCCGATCATC
>JANRII010000089.1:0-22517 GCA_033765135.1 Pseudanabaenaceae cyanobacterium bins.39 | reverse complement strand
CTGGTGGTGTTTTACATTCTTGTAGCAATTCATCTAGCAATTCTTTGCGTATATTCATTGGTTTTTAGTGTTAGTCATTGTGCGCTCTGATTATCTCTCTGTATATATCCCAGACTTTACACAGATTACTTTACACTCTCTTAAATTTTGATACGTTCAACAAACATAGCCCATGTTTGACCGTCTTCCATTCCTATTTTGTTCAGGTAGTCATAAGTTAGTAGTAGCTTTTCTCCATTTTCATCATTATATTTTTTCAATGGATTACCGTATGGATCATTAGCTATAAAACCTAGCTCTGTATAGCCCGTTAAACAGATAATTTGCCCAGAAGGGTTAAACAAAGCTCCCGCTATTACAGGTCTACCACCATCCAGCTCTGCTCTAATATCACTCCATTTTGCGGTTGCTCTAAAACTAGCCTTAAATCCACGACTTTCCATCACTTTAATACGTGCATTCCAATCCGTAGCATCCCCATATTTTTCTTGTTCTAGAGAAATTTCATCGGGCAGACTATCACTCCCTTTGGGCTTTACTTGATAGTAAGCAAGCAACATAGCTAGAGATGTTGCTCCGCCAGACCTATATTTTTGAACCTTGTTCTTTCTCTGAGAAAAGTATGGAACATTGAGAGAAACTGCTTTAAGTAGGATTTTAGGTTCTTTCTTCTGAATATTATCATTTTGAATTTCAATACTAATAGGCTTTAAGAGCCTTTCAAGCTTTCTATAATAGAATTCGTATTTCACAAGATCTTGTTTTAATTTATTCTTATTTTCTTCATTTGTACTGCTTTCTAGTGTAATTTTGACTTCTTGTATCTTTACGCTTGTATCCAAAAATTCCTTCAGCAAGGAATCCTGCGTATTGTAATAATCTTTCCATAATGCTCTTGCTTGTCTATCTGTAAGTACTTCACCAAAAAAATTTGATAGTTTTAATCGATCATATACATCACCCTCCATCGTATAGCGAAAGTAATTTGCAAGTTCTTTCCTTTCGTTAAGTTGCAACTGTATACTGCTCTCTCGTTCTTTTATTTCTATTTCTCTAAGACTAATAATCCAAGTTAAAAGACTAGTTAAAACAGTGCCAAAGAACAATGTTGCCAAAAACTTCAGAAAACCTATGCGGATTTTTAGACGGTCAAGAGGTAGTTCATTGTTTTCATTATCTTTGGGAGACATATTAATTTCTGAATTTAAATGTAACCATATCTAAACATTAAATCAAATTTAAGCTATTTGCCTATTATGTCGATTGTCTTAACCATTCTGATCGCCGCCATAATTTTCATAGATTGCGATCAATGTAGTGGCTGTAACGGTAAATTAGTAAGTAGAACCAACAGCAAAAGCAAAACTAGATATGTTTGATGAAATCGCCGATAAATTTGAGGCGGCTTGGAAAAAGTTACGCGGACAGGACAAAATCTCTGACTCCAATATCCAAGGCGCAATTCGTGAAGTACGCAGGGCGCTATTAGAGGCAGATGTCAACCTACAGGTTGTCAAAGAATTTGTCGAAGAAATCTCCAAACAAGCTCAAGGCGCTGATGTGATCGCAGGTGTGCGTCCCGATCAGCAATTTATCAAAATCGTCTATGACGAATTGGTAAAGACGATGGGCGAAGCAAATGTGCCACTCGCTGAGGCTGATAATGCACCAACTGTGATTTTGATGGCAGGTTTGCAGGGTACGGGTAAAACGACTGCTACAGCCAAATTAGCTTTACATTTACGCAAACTAGAGCGCAGTGCATTACTGGTCGCCACTGACGTATATCGTCCTGCGGCGATCGATCAGTTGCTCACCCTTGGTAAGCAAATTAATGTGCCAGTCTTTGAAATGGGGGCTGATGCTGACCCTGTGGAGATTGCCCGTCAAGGTTTGGCAAAGGCGAAGGAATTAGGCGTTAATACCGTGATTGTGGATACGGCAGGACGCTTGCAGATCGATCGCGAGATGATGGATGAGCTAAGTCGCGTTAAGGATGCGATTAAGCCCGATGAAGTGTTGCTAGTCGTTGATGCGATGACAGGACAAGAGGCGGCGACATTAACTCGTACTTTCCATGATGAGATTGGCATTACGGGCGCGATCTTGACCAAGATGGATGGCGATACTCGTGGTGGTGCGGCGCTATCGGTGCGGCAGATTTCGGGACAACCGATTAAGTTTATCGGTGTGGGCGAAAAGGTGGAGGCATTGCAGCCTTTCTATCCTGAGCGCATGGCTTCGCGGATTTTGGGCATGGGTGACGTGCTGACGCTGGTAGAGAAGGCGCAGGAAGAAATTGATCTGACCGATGCAGCCAAGCTCCAAGAAAAGATTCTCACTGCTAAGTTTGATTTTGACGACTTCCTAAAGAACACACGCATGATGAAAAACATGGGTTCTTTTGGCGGTATGTTAAAACTCCTCCCTGGCATGAAGATTAATGATGCCCAGATTCAAGAGGCGGAAAAGCAACTCAAGCGTTGTGAGTCGATGATTTCTTCGATGACAAAGCAGGAACGCAAAGATCCTGATCTCATTGCCAAGAGTCCTAGCCGCAAACAACGCATTGCCAATGGTTCAGGTCATAAACTGCAAGATGTAACTAAACTAGTCGCAGATTTCCAGAAAATGAGGGCTTTGATGCAGCAAATGGGTAAAGGCAAAATGCCTAACATCCCTGGTATGCCCAGTATGGGAGGCGGCGGATTTCCTGGTATGGGTAATGATTTACCGTCAGGTAATTCTCCCTACGGCAAAAAAAAGAAAAAGAAAAAAGGTTTTGGCGAACTATAGAAACAAAGCAATAAAAAACAGGTTAGTCAAGGACAACTAACCTGTTAATTAGCATAGTTAACTCGCAAGATTGTGCCTCTTACTGCACAACTAGCTTGACGTTGGCATTGTTCAATCCAGGACGCTTTACCTCAGCAAGAGCCTTGTTTACAGCATACTTCTGGTTGATGGAGTTGATGAGTTCGGTTTGGTTGTGCTTTTTCGCGACACCCCAAAGATCAGCAATCAGATCAAAAGAACCATCGGCATTACGAGACCAGCCCAAATCATAGTCGCCTTCTAGAGTGGCCACGATGTCAGCACGAATGCGTTGGCTGTTATAGCCACGAACATCGGCTTCAGTGCTAACACTGATACCAAGATCACGCAAAGAAGACTTGAGGACTTCAGCGTCAGTAATTTTTGTGCGAAGTGTGCTGAAATGAGACATAATATTATTGCTCCTGTGAATAAATGTGAACTCAACTTTTGACTCAAACGGGAGACATAAGAGCTTTGGTGGTTCCATCTCCTATGTTAACTGCTAGATTGACTGCCTTTTGATAAGACATTCTTTAGAATCTAGCCTTACCCCTGCTGCCTACGAAACAGCAGGATAAGCTTTTTAAAACTCCATACGCTGATACTCAGCGACAGAGGTGGCGGCGGGTCTTGCCCGCATCCTTGCCCAGTCACGCAAAGCAGCAACCTGCTCCGTCATTGTGCGTGAGAGGGGAGTTGTTGATTTTACAGCAGAAATAATATCTAGCTGTGTAAACTCCCGATCCTGAGCAAAAGCTTCATACATGGCGGCAATAATTGCCTGCTCTATCTCCGCCCCCGAAAAACCATCACTTATTTTGGATAGTTGTTCTAGATCAAATCTTTCTAGCGTTTCCAAGTTGGGACGACGCTTGCGTAGATGTATTTGAAAAATATCTCTGCGCTCTTCAGCATTGGGCAGATCCACAAAAAATAGTTCATCGAAACGTCCTTTGCGGAGAAACTCACTAGGGAGCTTTTCAATGCGGTTGGCGGTTGCCATTACGAAGACGGGAGATTTTTTCTCTTGCATCCATGTGAGGAATGTGCCGAAAATCCTTGATGATGTACCTCCGTCCGAGTCGGCTGATCCTGCACCGCCTGCAAAGGCTTTGTCTAGCTCGTCAATGAATAGGATCATCGGAGAGATTGATTCAGCAACTTTAAGGGCATTTCGCAGGTTGGCTTCCGATTTGCCAACGGTGGAGCCGTCGTAGACACGACCCATATCTAGGCGGATGAGTGGTAAAGACCATAACCTTGCAGTGGTCTTGGCGATGAGAGATTTGCCACAGCCAGGCACTCCTAAGATCAGCATTCCCTTGGGCTGGGGCAGTCCGTAGTTTCTGGCTCTTTGGCTAAAGGCATTGGAGCGCTGCTGTAACCAGTGCTTCAATTCCTCTAGACCACCAACTGATTGGAGATCTTCATCTTCCTCTATGTATTCAAGGATACCGTTGCGCCGAATTAGCTGTTGCTTTTCTGATAGTACGATTTCGACTTCAGTTTCAGTCAGCTTGCCATTGGTGACTTGGGCTTTGCGATAGACCTTTTCGGCTTCATCTTGAGTTAGACCAAGGGTGGCGCGTACCAGTTTTTCGCGAGTTTCAGGGGATATTTTTTTGGTTCTGACTTGTCCGAGCTGCTGATCGAGGACTTCCTCGATCGCTTGCATATCGGGTAAGGGAAAGTCGAGAACGACTATATCCTTTTCTAGCTCAACGGGAATGACTTGGACTGGTGACATCAAAATGATGGTCTTTTGCGTACCCTTGAAGCTGGCGATCGCATCTCGAAGACAGCGTAATGTAACAGGGTGATCTAAGAAAGGATGAATATCCTTAAAGATGTAGAGGGCAGGCTCTTTGGGATCAGCACGGATAACCCACTTCAGCGCAGCCTCCGCAGACTCAGTGTTGTGTTGAGCAGCCCCTGTTACTTGACCATACTCAACGATGCCGTGGGTGACTGTCCATACGAACATGCGGCGAGTAGGCTTCATTTGGGAGATAGATGCGATCGCCCGTTCTGCTCTTTCTTCCTCAGGCGTATTGAGGTAGATCAAGGGGTATTGGGCTTGAATTAAGATGCTGAGTTGCTCTTGCATATGCTAATACGGAGGTTTTCCTCCATCCTCACCTTGTCTACAGAGTCTACGGAATTTATAAAACAGGAAACGGCTTTGGGAGAGTTAGGGAAGTGTGAGATACAGATCGACTAACCTTGTGTCCCTAGCTAATGGGCAGTAGCCCTTCATCATGACTATCAGACTTTCTGCCAACCGTGATTGGTACAGACTGACTGCGTAATCCCCCTATCGCCAACAACTCACCTTCGCTAATCACCACTGTCTGAGAACAGGAGGGACAGCTATAGGTCTGATGGGTATGCCCTATGCCCGAAGATTCAACTATGTCAGGATGCGCCAGGTAAAATGCGATCGCCTTATGTGCTAAGTCTGACATGGTTTCACCATCAATAGCAGAGCGTATCCTAAGCTGTTGATGCAGTTTTTCTGGGAGATGAAATGTTACTTTTTGCGTTACCTTTTGCTTGTCTTGCATATTGATTAATAGCAGTGAATACCCGGGTATGTGATTAACTTACAGGCTTAGTTCTATGCTGTCAATACGTCATGCCATTAAGCCAGCTTTTTCTTAATATTTCTTAGTGTTAATATATATTAACTGATATTTACATAAGAATTGCTAACAAATGTATGGATATAGTTTAGGAAAGATGTTTAGACTAAGCGAGATATCCTACCAACCCAAAACAAAAGCAATAAATGAAGAAATAAATGTGGGCGATCCTACTAAATTTGTTATCATTTGTTGCCTCTACAGTTTTTGACTCAATAATCCTGCAACAAAGTACTAATTAATCTAGTCTCTAATACTGTGCAGTTGTTCATTTTGATCATTAGACAATCATCAGCACTCTTTCAGAAGTTAGACAGGAGTTTGATATGTATACCTATCCGATGAATTTTAAAAATATGTCTAAAGCTCAAACTAGGATTGACATTCCACCTAAAGCACTTTTGCGGAGCCTGTGGGCAGGATTGGGGGCGTTTATTACCTTAGCGATCGCTACTCCCTTGATGGCACAAACTGTAAGTCTTGGCAGGGGATTTCGCCCTGATCCAGTTACTTTAGCAGGTATGACGGGGGGAAGCGTAAGTATTGCGAGTATTGCAGGAATCAATGACAATTGTCGTGGTTTTGCAAATAGTAGTCCCAATCACACACTTACTCTGACTGATAACTTTCCTGTTATGGATTTATTAGTTTATACGAGTAATATCAATGATGATGCCACTCTGCTCTTGAAGGGTGACAATGGTATTGTGGTTTGTGCGGATAATAATGCGGGTGGGCTTAATCCTCAGATAAATCGCCGTTTGCCAAGGGGAGATTATCAGGTTTGGGTTGGTTCTAAGAATGCTAATAATTCGTTTAGCTATACATTATCTATAAGTGAAGTGCGTCAGAAATGAAACCGTGGAATCTTTTCAATGTATCAGGTCAGCTAGGGAGATTATTTCCTTGGTGTGGATACTTTTTCTTGATGGTGGTTGCGGCTACGCCTGTTGGGGGGCAGGAGCCTTTGAAGCCGATCGCTCCCAGATTTAAGCCAGATCCGCAGGTATATACTGGCGCGACAGGGGGGCGCGTACCTTTATCGGAACTGGTGGTAGGAAAGCCTAATGGTAGTTGTCAGGGATTCTCATCTCAGACCCCTAATCATACGTTAACGATCCAAAGAGATTTTGGTTTTTTGAGTATGCAAGTATCCGCCGATCGCAGGTTAACACTGATGGTAAAGGGGCCAGATGGTGTTTTTTGCCGCAGTGGTCAAAAAGCGGAACTAACAGGGGCATGGGTATCGGGGAAGTACGAGATTTGGGTTGGAACGGATAATGGCGATCGCACTGATTATCGATTGTCTATTAGTGAAACTAGCCAATAGCGATCGCTAGTACGGCAAAATCATCACCATGACCTCATCCATTGCGGGTACATAGGTCTGATGCATACGCATCATTGCTAGGGCATTCACACCGATCACGCTAATCAAATTTCCAGAGCTATAGTTCTGCACGGGCTGAAAAATAGGTTTCCCTTTGGCGAAGCTAAGTTGTCCCCATAGATAGGTTTCGCGCCGACCTTGAGCATGTAAATCTTCAGTCGTCTGAACTTTGATCCATTGGGGATACCATGCTGATTCAGGCATACCGCTTAGTTTGGCGATCGCTCCCCCTATGAATCGCCAAAAAGTCACCATTGCCGATACAGGATTACCAGGTACACCAAAATAAATTACTTGCCTTTGGCTAATAGAATCATTAATTTTTGCCACAGTGAGGGGTTTGCCTGGCTTGATTGCCACTGAGCGAATATGGATTTCTGCGCCAATCGCTTCTAATACGGTATCCACATAGTCATAATCTCCCACCGAAACGCCCCCCGATGAAATTACTAAATCAGCTTCAGCGATCGCCTGTTGCATCTTCAACTTTAAGGCTTGAGGTTGATCTGGCACTGCGCCTAAGGGAATAGCGATCGCTCCTGCCCTTCTCACTAGTGCAGCCAAGGCATATTGATTAGAATCCCAAATTTGTCCCACCTGTAGAGGTTGTCCTAGATTTACCAATTCATCCCCCGTAGACATAATTGCGACTCTGGGCTGACGATAGACCTGTACCTGACCTATGCCTGCCGCCGCGATCGCACCAATTTCTGTACCTCCCAATCTTGTTCCCTGCTTCACTAACAATTCTCCTGCTCTCAGATATTCCCCTTGCGATCGGACATATTCTCCATGCACAGGTTTTGTCCGCAACCGCAAGCTATCTCCGATAATCTCCACATCCTCCTGCATCACCACCGTATCTGCTCCCATTGGCAAACATCCCCCTGTAAAAATTCGCATTGCTTCCCCATGCTTAAGAGGTAACGCAACTGGACTGCCTGCCTTTACCTCAGTGACAGCAATATTTAGTTCTATGGTTTGCCAGTGATTAGCAATATCTTCATACCGCAAGGCATATCCATCCATTGCTGAACTATGCCATTGAGGAAAGTCCACCAAGCTGACTAGATCCTGTGCCAAAACTTGATCATCGGCTTGCTCTAGAGCTACCCATCGCCGTTCTGATTCCTGCTGCTGTGTGATGAGTTCAAGGATAATTTTTTCAGCTTCTGTAACTGTGAGCATGGACAAAATTAATAGAACCTTGATTATTATAGAATCCCTTTGATATCTTAGGGGAAGTATCAAAAAGGTTAGATAAACGGTGGATGACTTGCAAAAATAACGCTATGAAATTATTCATCCGCACAGCCAAACATAGTGACTTAAAGACTCTTAGATGTATTAACCCCTATTGAGAAGCACTTAAACGAAGCTTATGAGTAATCCTACAACTATTGATGACATCTATAAGCTATTCCAAGCATCTCAAGAGCAATACGATCGCCGTATGGCTGAGTCTAGAGCCGAAGCCGATCGCCGTGCTGCTGAAGCTGATCGTCGTGCTGCCGAAGCTGACTACCGTGCTGCTGAAGCTGATCGTCGTGCTGCCGAAATTGATCGCAGTTTGGCAAGACTAGAAAAAACAGTAGATCGTACCACCAAAGCCGTTGAAGCCCTAACAACCAGATGGGGGCGTTTTGTTGAGGAGTTAGTGGAGCCTGCGGTATTACGGTTATTTCAAGATAAAGGTATTGATGTCAAAGAAGTTTATCCTCGCGCCAGAACTAAGCGACAAGGTTTTGCAATGGAAATTGATATTTTGGCTGTCGATGATACGGAGTTAGTGTTAGTGGAATGCAAATCTCGTTTATCCAAGGATGATGTGGATGAGTTTATTGAAAAGTTAACACGTTTTAAAGATTCTTTTCCCCATTATCGAAACTTTAAAGCCTATGGTGCGGTGGCAGGCATAGAAATTAATGAAGGAATAGATCGCTATGCCTATCGTCAAGGTTTATTTGTCATTAAGCCTTCGGGAGAAGGGGTGGCGATCGCTAATGATGAAAATTTTCAACCTTTTACATGGTAATTACACATTGTTTGTGATCTTTCAATTGATTTATTTTTTAGAACCTAACAATAAGCGATGCATATCACTCAAGCGATCGCATTGAGATTTATGATATAGGGATAGATTTTTGCAATGCATACCAAATATGGCACTATGGCAAAGCCTATAGTTTATACCAAATTAAAAAAACCTTACTGGGTTTGGTTTTTAAGTTAAAAAGTGTGGTAACACTTTCTTAAATTGGTACTTAAATTGGTATTAGATTAGTCAATCACTTATAAAATTAGCTATTAAATCAGCATTATCTTGCTTATTTATAATATTTATTTGATTTGATTATATATTTGGTTGTTTTTAGTTATCTTTAACTTAGTTATAAATTTTTAAGAGCTTAGAGAAAATATATGGGAATCGCAGTTGGTTTAGTTGAGGTCTTAGGGCATCCACCCGCCCTTGCAGTGGCAGATACTATGGTTAAAGCTGCTAAAGTAACTTTTGTTGGCTATGAAAAAGTTAGTGGCGCACGCCTCACGATTATTGTGCGGGGGCCTGTTGGTGATGTCACTAGGGCTGTTGCCGCAGGGGTAGAAGCAGCCAAAAGTATCGAAGTGATGAGCAAAAAGGATAAGGCTCTATTTTTATCCGCCACAGTAATTCCTAGACCCCATGCCAACTTGGAAGCAATTACAAAAACTATGCGCTTTACAGAAGCCCTAGAACAATTCAGATAGTCAACTCAATCCAAAATTCAAAAGTAAAGTAATAAACAAAATAACAAACTTTGAAAATCAATGCTAAAAATCTTGGTTTTGCATGGTGCAAACTTAAATTTGCTGGGTTTACGCGAACCTGAAGTGTATGGCAAGGTAACTTTGGCAGAGATTAATGAGCGATTGGAGAAAGATGCTAGTGAATTGGGGGCAGAATTAACTTTTTTGCAATCAAATCATGAGGGCGTATTAATTGATGCAATTCATGCAGCATTTCAAGTACAGCATGGAATTTTGATTAATCCTGCGGCTTTTACCCATACGAGTGTAGCCATTAGGGACGCGATCGCCGCCGTCAATATACCCACCGTTGAGGTGCATTTGAGTAATGTGTATCGGCGCGAAGAATTTCGGCATCATTCCTTTATTGCACCTGTGGCGATCGGTCAAATTAGCGGCTTTGGTTACGATAGCTATCGCTTGGGACTAAAGGCTCTAGTGAATTTCTTGAATCAGTAATTTCGCTTCAAAAATAATTTCACAAATAACTTTATACATATAGCTGCTGCCATGCTGACGACCCATTCACCCAATCATTACTGGCTCATCAATGCGCGTATTCCTAGCTGCTTCATTGAGCAGTCCCTCCTAGATGCTTGGGGAATATCCCTTACGAATCTCTGGCACAATGCTACTTTGCAACGCGATCGCTTAATTCCTTGTCACCTAGAAGTTACCGCCGATCGCATTACGCACATCCTCCCCAATATTGGAGACTCCCTACCATCGCAGATTTCGCCTGAAAGCGTCACTATCATTGATGCCAAACAGGGGATGTTGACTCCGTGCTTTGTCGATCTGCATACCCATTTGGATAAAGGACATATTTGGGAACGCAATCCTAACCTTGATGGCACATTTCAGGGAGCCTTGACAGGGGTGTATAAGGACTGCACAGAGGAGCGTAACTGGAGCTATGAAGATCTCTATCGGCGCATGGAGTTTGGGTTGAAGTGTAGCTATGCTCATGGGACAAAGGCAATTCGTACCCATCTTGACTGCCCACCGCATCAAATAGAAACCACTTTTCGAGTATTTCAAGATCTGCGCGATCGCTGGAAAGATAAAATCACCTTGCAGGCGGTATCATTAGTGCCATTGGCTGCTTTTTCTGAAGCAGGGGGTGAAAAATTTGCCGATCAAATCGCCGAGATTGATGGAGTGATTGGCGGTATTGCCCATAGTAGTGCTGATTTAGATGGTTATCTCAAGCGAATTTTTGACTTGGCCAGCGATCGCCATTTAAGTCTAGACTTCCATGCTGACGAAAATAATCAACCTGAATCCCAATCCTTAAGGCAAATCGCTCTGTCAGCCCTTGAATATGGATTTGCTGCCCAAATTGTGTGCGGACATTGCTGTAGCCTTGCCGTCCAAGAGCCAGAAATTGCCGCATCCACAATCGCCCTTGTCCATCAAGCCAAGATTGGCATTGTCAGCCTACCCATGTGCAACATGTACTTGCAGGATCGCCAAGCCGAACGCACCCCACGCTGGCGCGGCGTAACCCTAGTGCGGGAGCTAGACGCGGCGGGTGTCACTGTCGCCCTATCTAGTGACAATTGCCGTGATCCCTTCTACGGCTTTGGCGACCATGATCTATTACAGGTCTTTAGTATGGGGACTAAAATCGCTCATCTCGATACCCCTTACGATGATTGGATTGCCTCTGTGACCACACGACCCGCAACCCTTATGGGCATAGCTGATACTTGCCAGATTAATATTAATGCCCCTGCCGACTTTGTACTATTCAAAGCCCGTTGCTATAGCGAACTGCTATCTCGTCCCCAAAGCGATCGCCAAGTATTTCGCAATGGAGTGAGTATCGATAGAACATTACCAGACTATGCGGAACTAGATTGATAAATGGAATGGCGCACAACTTGAGTCAATAACTGAAACTCCATCGCAATTAGTTCCACCAATTCATACATCGTATCCATATCTTCCTTACTACAAATTTGAGATTTTCGGCAATGAAAACAAATTCGCTGCAATTCTTGGCAAACATTATGCAATTTAGTTGCTCCAAAAGTACCACTTCCTCCTTTTAAGGAATGATTTTGGGCTTCCAAGGTTTGCAGATCACCTGTCTGGATGGCCTCCTGCATATTCGCGATCGTTATCGCAGAAAGTTCGATAAAAGAACTAATTAGGGAAGAAATATGATCAAACCCAATTGAATCTAGCAACGTATTAAAAATAGAAGCATCTAAAACTGGTAAAAGATTTGCTGAAGGTGCAATAGAATTAATCAATTTACGAGCCTTTAAACCCTCAGCAAGTTGAGGTAGCTTTCTCACCGACTCGATCAAGGTTTCCATCTGCAAAGGCTTAGTTAAATAATCATTCATCCCAACTTGCAAAGCCATCTCGCGAGATTCTTCAAACGCATTCGCAGACAAACCAATAATCCAAGGTTGGAGATAACTAGAATGGCGGATCCGATCCGTTGCTAGTAAGCCATCCATGATTGGCATTTGTAAATCCATAAATACTAAATCATAGGAAGTCTGCTGCAATGCCTCTAATGCATAGATGCCATCATTCACAGAGTCCGCATGATATCCCATTTTCTCAAGCATCAGTAACAGAATCTCCCGATTGACGGGATGATCTTCCACCACCAAGATTTTTAATGGATAATGCTCACCTAAAGTTGTCGCAAGGATAGGGGTAGAGGGCTGTTCTTGGTCATAATGGACTAGTTGCGAAATGTCGGTTGTCTTACTCTCAGTCGTAACTATTGAAAAATAAAAGGTAGTACCCTTCCCTAATTGACTACTTACACCAATTTCGCCTTCCATTAGTTCGCACAATTGTTTGCAAATAGCCAGTCCTAAACCTGTGCCTCCATACTGACGATTAATCGAACTATCGGCTTGACTGAAGGATTGAAAGATCTGACTAATTGCTTCAGGTGCAATACCAATGCCAGTATCTTCTACTGCAAAAAGGAGTTTATATTTGCCATCCGCATTAATTTTCTGGGCATTGATTTTGATGCTAATTTCACCATGAGATGTAAACTTGATCGCATTACTCACAAGGTTAATCAAAATTTGCCGCAATCTGCCATAGTCGCCAATGATTTGATGAGGTACTTGTAAGCTTTGAGAGTAATGCAGTTTGAGGGATTTTTGGGCAGCACGAGGACGCATTACCGCCAAAACTTGCTCCATACATTCCTTAAGGATAAAGGGCTTTTTTTCTAGGATGAGATTTCCTGATTCGATGCGCGAGAAGTCAAGAATATTATTGACAATTGATAATAGAATTTCGCCACCTTGACGAATTGTATTGACATACTTTTGTTGTTGAGGAGATAGGGGAGTATTGAGAAGAATATCGGTCATGCCAATGACTGTATTCATGGGTGTGCGAATCTCATGGCTCATAAATGCCAAGAATTTACTCTTAGATTGATTAGTGGATTCGGTAATTTTGGCGGCGATGAGTTGGGCTTCAGCTTTTTTACGATCGCTGATGTCATGGACAGAGCCGCGCAAAACCATCGTTTTCTGATCGGTGGCGACCCCAATTTGGGCAGTATCACTAACCCAAATGATACTTCCATCATGGCGCAACATCCGATACTCACAGTTAAAGTCTTCTCCTGTCTCCAGAGTTTGTTGCAATTTCTGATATACCATAGGGCGATCGGCAGGATACACATAATCTTGCCAATTTTTCAACAATTGATGATTGTAAGATACTCCTAAAAGATCCTGAATCTGGGGACTAATATAGGCAAGGTCAAACTTCCCGTCCTTGGCTAAGGGTGATACATAGGAAACACTAGGAACCTGTTCTATTAAATGTCGATACTGCTCCGTCCAATGGTAGAGAGTGTTGTAGGCTTGCTCTGCCTCCTGTACTTGTTGCTGCAATTGATGTTGTGAGTAATCAAATTGCAACTTCATTTCCACTTGCATCGCAATTTGGTGGTATTCCCTAACCATACATTGCGTCCATTCACAATTAAGTTGCACAACCCACCATCCCCATGAGCAATCTGACGTTTGTTGTATGTTCTCTAACCTCAAGGGCATAATCAGATAGGTTTCATAAACTACTGGTTCTATTTGTTGCCATGCTTTAGATTTATTGAGCAGTTTGTTAACAGTTTTGGCATCAATTAAAAATTCTGGATTGCGACTGGCAAAAGCTTTTACATAGCCACGATTAAATTTCTGAGGTTTTTCTGTGGTGGTAATGGATTGATCTGCGATCGCGCTGGTCTTATAGAAACAGGAAAAAACAACTTTATCTAAAGTTAATACTTGCTGACAGATATCATTTAGAGCTTTGTCGATATCCTTGGAATGTTTCAGTATTTTGGCAGTCTCTAAACCTAGCATAAACATAAATATTGGCACTTGATGTTGACATTCCAATCTCTAAGCAGAAGTTTGTATATACTTCTGTAAGATAAAAATTTTGAAAATAAAAAATGGCTATTTTATCAGTCGCCATTTATGTTTCAGAAATGCTATCAATCTTGCAACATAGATTGCAATGGGTTTAGTAACTTTTGCTTAAGGACATCGATGGATCAAGTTGGTAGATCCATAGGATAAATCTAGGTTTATTTTTTATGATTTAGTTTTATACATTGAATATAAATTAAAAGCAAACTAAAAGCAAATTTTTGATCATACAAAACAACAATATTTTTCATTATTAGTTTATGCAAATTCCCAATATACAGTTAATTTACTGATATTACAGCGAAAATTTGCAAATACAACTGTATTTTTAAAGATTAAAAATTTGGTTTAGTAAGGATTTTGGTGATTTGGCATAGAATGCAGTCTATAGATTTAACTATTAATTTGATATACATCTATATGATGAGTTCAGTAAATCTTGCCATCAGTCATGTTTAAAATCACTTTAAATATTAGAAAATATCAGAGTTTGAAATCAGGATTAAAAGAACTGAAGCAAATTTGCTAGACTTGCAGCAGTATTTAAGCTAATTAATCTCCAATGATCATAAACCTGCTGCAAGAATTACCCAATTTACAATATGCCCCTGTAACCGATCGCTTTGATGAAACATGGGAAGCACCACTATCAATTTTGTTAGGGCTAGGAAAAGCGGCAGGAGCCGATTTTGTAGAATTTTTCTTAGAACGTAATAACTATATTAGTTGTCTTGCGGAGGAAGATGCCATCACAGGTATCTCGCCACGATTGTCCACAGGGGCAGGTATTCGGATTTTTAAAGGTAAGGCGGATTGTTATGTCAGTACTAATGATTTAACTTTTTTGGGTCTGAAGTCTTCTTTAGAACGCGCCCTCGCAATCCTTGGTTTGCAATTGCCATCCCCACAGTCACGGATTCCGTCTATTCAATTAGAGCTATTTCGAGACTATGCCTCTAAGAAAAATAAGGATACATGGATCAGCCAATGTAGTCCTATGCAGGAAATGGGGGAAATTTTATTGGGGGCAAATCAACTCTTAGCCAAGCAGGGTCGTCATGTGCAGTCAAGGCGATCGGCTTATTTTCGTGATTGGCAAGAAATTTTAGTGGCGGCCAGTGATGGTACTTTTGCAAGGGATATTCGGTTGACTCAATCTATTGGGTGTAATTTGCTTTGTGCGGATGGAGTCCATCGCTCTAGTATCGGCAAAAGGTTAGGCTGTACCAGTGATCCCAATTATTTACGCCATTGGAATTATGAGCCTGTGGTTGCGGAAATTGTGGAGTCGGCGGGTCAAATGCTCTATGCCGATTATGTGGAATCAGGAACCTATCCGATTGTGATGGCCAATCAGTTTGGGGGAGTGATTTTTCATGAGGCCTGCGGGCATCTCTTAGAAACTACGGGCATTGAGGCAAAGACCACCCCCTTTGCAGATATGAAGGGGGAGAAAATTGCCCATGAAAATTTGACCGCTTGGGATGAAGGGCGATCGGCGGAAGCCTTCGGTACGATCGATATGGATGATGAAGGGATGCCGACCCAACGCACTTTATTAATTGAGAATGGCATTTTGAAGAATTTTATTAGCGATCGCGCAGGGGAATTACGCACAGGTCATCCGCGTACAGGTAGTGGTCGCCGTCAGAGCTATGCCTATGCCGCAGCCAGTCGGATGCGAAACACCTATATTGATGCAGGTAATTTCTCCCTAGATCAAATTTTTGCTTCCATTGATCGCGGCATCTATTGCAAAAAAATGGGCGGTGGCAGCGTCTTGCCCACAGGTCAATTTAACTTTGCTGTCGATGAAGCCTATCTGATTGAAAATGGTCAAGTGACCAAACCACTTAAGGGCGCAACCCTAATCGGTGATGCTAAGGAAATTATGCAGGAGATATCCATGAGTTCCCGTGACCTTGAGTTAGCGGCAGGCTTTTGTGGCTCTGTCAGTGGCAGTGTCTATGTAACGGTAGGGCAGCCTCACATTAAGGTAGATGCCATTACGGTCGGAGGTCGCGCTAATAATTGAGTTCAATTCATAAAAATGTAGGCACACTTTCGTGAACTGGTATAACATAGGCTTCTAAATTTATTGTTTGGGATATTTGAGATAGCTACCCTCTAGAAGGCAGCTTGCGAGATCAATATTTGTTTATTAATTTGCCTAATTTATGGTGATTGAAATTCAAGCAAATTCACGCTAAATAAATAGTAAATTAAGATGATATGATAACGGCGCAACTGCCTATCTTCGGCAATTACAACTGACGATTGTGTGTAAACATTGAGACAAATCAGCATTGAGCCATCATTGTGGCATAAATTCAGAACTCATCGGGTAATTAGGTTGTGCAGGCAAACGATTTGGATGTCCCTCGCTTAACTGTCATAGTAGTTGATGATGATTCCCAGATCCGCCATGAGCTTACTTCAGCATTGGTGGAGCAAGGCTATGTGGTCAAAAATACTGGTGATATCAGTGAAGCTTTGCTATGTGTAAGGTTATACAATCCAGATTTGATGCTTGTCAGTTTTGATTTGCCACAAAATTCTGGTCAGGATATTTGCCGAATTTTGAAGGCGGATGCGGAGACTGAGCATATTCCGATTATATTTATGGGAAGGGGTGACGATGCTCTGATCAAAGTTAGCGCCTTTGATATTGGAGGCGATGACTATATATCTAAGCCCTTGCAGATGCAGGAACTGTTAGCGCGTATTCGCTTGCATCTGAAAGTAGAACGCTTGCAGAAATATTTAGAGCATAAAAATCATGAACTGTCACAGGCATTATTTGAGCGTGTGAGCATTTTGCATGATTTGCAGAGGACTAATTTGCTGCTCTACGCTCAGAAAGAAGCCGCGATCGACGGTATTTTTGCGGTAGATGAGCAGGGACGTATTGCTAGTTTTAATCGTCGTTTTTGTGAGATGTGGCATATTCCTCAGGATATATTCACTAATACGCTGGAGGATGGAGCAACCGAGAACGTTCTACTTAGTTCTTGTTTGAGCAAGCCCGAACTACCCGAAGTTTTAACAGGTCTTTTGGAAAGTACCTATGATGAGCCCGATGTGATTAGACGGGGAGAGATAGCCTATGGCGATCGCATTTTTGATTATTACACCAGTCCTGTTAGTTCTAATCAAAATAAGTTCTTTGGCCTAATTTGGTGCTTCCGTGATATCACTGCCCAAAAGCAAGCTGAAGCAAGACAATCGCAACTTATGGAAGATTTGCGTAAGGCAAAGGATGAAGCTGAAGAAGCAGTACGCAGCAAGGCGGCTTTTTTGGCGATGATGAGCCATGAGATCCGCACACCTATTAATGGTGTGATTGGTATGACTCAGCTATTGGCAGGTACTGATGTTAGTCCAGAACAAGCCAAATATATTCGGACAATTCAAGTAAGTGGTGAAATTCTGCTATCGGTAGTTAATGATATTCTTGACTTTTCTAAGATTGAGTCTGGTCGCTTGGAGCTAGAGCAAGATTCCTTAGATCTGCGGACTCTAGTGCGTGATGTCTATGATGTGCAGTTGCCTAAGGCTAAGGAAAAGAAACTGAAGTTTGAAGTGAGTATGCATGGGAATGTACCGCCATTTGTGATTGGTGACGTGACTCGACTCAGGCAAATTCTGCTCAATCTGGTATCCAATGCAATGAAGTTTACGGATACAGGTTCAGTGAAAATTAATGTGCGCTTGGCTTCTTTGGAACAACCACCAGTTGTAGGCGTTCCCTTTCAATTATTATTTGCGGTAACGGATACAGGTATTGGCATTAGTGAGGAGCAAATGTTGAAGTTGTTTCAGCCTTTTGCCCAAGCCACTGCTTCGACTTCACGCAAATATGGTGGTACTGGTCTAGGTCTATTAATCTGCAAGAGACTTGTGGAAAGTATGGGAGGAGAAATTCGTGCTGACAGTGAGTTTGGACATGGTTCCACTTTCTCTTTTACGATATCTACCCAAGTTGCCGATCATCCGCCTAAGCAGGGAGCTGAAGATCGGCATATGTTTAAACCTGAAACCCCTGAGCGTTTGGGCGATCGCTTGCCTCTGAAAATTCTGATTGCTGAGGATAATTTGATCAATCAGGAATTGGCAATGGCGATGTTGATTAAAATGGGATATCAGCCTGATGTGGTGGACAATGGCTTGGCTGTTTTGGAAGCGGTACAAATGCATCAGTATGATTTATTGCTCCTCGATGTGCAGATGCCTGAAATGGATGGTTTAGAGACAGCTGACTATTTGGTTAACCATTGGCAGGACTTGGAAACAGGGTATGAACGACCGACAATTATTGCCATGACTGCCAGTGCTATGCAGGGCGATCGCGAAATGTGTCTGCGGGCAGGCATGGATGATTATATTAGTAAACCAATTATGATGGATGCTTTGCATCGGACGCTCGAAAAGTGGGCGACTAACTCGACCATAGATGTGAATGTGGAGGTTAGCGATCGCCATTCACCAGCATCACAGACCTCTGTAATTGACCAAGCTGCAATCAAAAATCTTGAGCAAATTAATCCTAAGCTCATTGCGCGAATGGTGCATTTATTTACTGATGAAGAAGCACCTGTGCTATTACGACAACTGAAGGAAGCGATCTCCAAGGGAGACCTAAGTGATGTTAGTTACAATGCCCATACCCTTAAAGGTAGCAGTAATATCTTAGGTGCTAAAGCCTTGGGCGCTCTATGCCTAGAGGCTGAACTAAAGGGTAAACGAGGCGATCCTACCAATCTAGAAGAAATATTTACCCAAATTGAACAGCAATATCAAATCGCCTGTCAAGAACTATCACAAATCCTTAGCCTTAGATAAATCTTAATAAATTCTCATACATTCATGCTCTCCATACAAAACCTTAGCTACCATCCCCCAGCGACTCCCAAAGCAATTTTGCAAGATATATCTTTTAGCTTACAAGATCGACAACTGGGGCTAATGGTGGGGCCAAGTGGCTCAGGCAAAAGTACTTTGTTAGAAATTTTGGCTGGCTTTGTGGAATGGACTGGAGGCAATATTTACTGGCATTCACAAACCCTTACTCCCGATCATTTACAGCAAATTTGCGGTTTAGTATTTCAGTTTCCAGAGAGGCACTTTTGCGGTAGCACCATTTTAGAGGAGTTGCGCCTTGGCCACATTGATATTGACAATGATCGCATCAACAGTGCATTACATGCTGTGGGCTTGGGACATTTAAATCCTAGTGGTTCGCCACAATCTTTGAGCGGCGGACAGCAAAGGCGTTTAGCTCTGGCGGTGCAGCTCATTCGTCAGCCGAGCCTGTTACTATTGGATGAGCCAACCGCAGGCTTGGATTGGTCGATGCGTAAGCAAATATTTGGTATTTTGCAAGAGTTAAAAAAGGAATGGACAATTTTAGTTGTCACCCATGAGCCTGAGGAGTTATTGGCGATGTCTGATCAAACTTGGTCTATTTCCCAAGGCTGTATCCAAACTGCTTGATAAATTTTGCTATGGGTTGACCCAAAAGCACTGTAAACTATTGGCAGATAGTAACTAGATATTTCACTATGACCCTCGCAACAGAATCATCCAGCTTGCCTGTAGAAGCAGAATCTAGTTTTGCCACAGCGAACAGTCACATCATTCCTACCATCCAAACCGTTATTGCGAGTATGGATGCTGATGGTACTGCCCTTGAGAACCAAACCCATGATACTTGGAAGTTTCAGTATGGTTCGGTGGAAGTTGTGGTCAATATTACTGGAGTTGAGCCGACTGATACCTTTACGGTTTTTTCTGTGGTTCTTAATTCTCCTTTCAAAGATGAGGCAAAGCTTACTCGTTGGCTACTAGAAAGAAATGCTACGGATACCTTTGAAGCTCGATATGCCATTCAAAACGATCAAGTTTTAGTGCTGTCGGCGCGTGCTGTTGAAGATCTATCTCCTGCGGAAATTTCTCGTTTAATTACCATTGTTGCGGCGATCGCCGATGATAATGATGAGTTTTTGCAAGAGAACTTTGGTGCGTAGAGCCTGTTTGAGAAGTATAGGCATCATTTCATATTTTTAAGAAGATGATGCCTTGTTCTTTTTCGATACTTTCTGTGAGCTAATGACTAGACCTTGGCAAATTCTGGACTATGGGGCTGGTTTGGGGCAGCAGCAGATGGATTACGATCGCCAATTACTAGATCGCCATAGTCAAAATCTCGATTTTCCTTGCACCTTACGTTTTTATAGCTGGCAGCCTGCGGCCATTTCCTTGGGTTTTCATCAGAAGCAATATCCCGATCATTGGAATGCGATCGCCAAGCAATACCAGTTAGAGATTGTGCGCCGTCCCAGTGGCGGGAGAGCCGTTTTGCATTATGGTGATTTGACCTATGCAGTGATTACCGAGGTCAATGGGCGATCGCACCGACAGGTCTATGAAGCAATTTGTGAGTTTTTAATTAAAGGTTTTGCGCGTTTGGGGGTGGAGTTGAGCTATGGCAAAGCAGGACGGGGCTATATCCATAATCCTAGTTGTTTTTCGACAGCCACCAATGCTGATTTGGTGATTGGTGATGGTCGCAAGTTAATCGGGAGCGCTCAGGTATATCGTCATAATTCGGTGTTGCAGCATGGCTCGATCGCGATCGCTCCTAACTATGATCTGCTCAGAGCATTATTCACAGACGATATCCCCATTGTGGGCTATCAAGAAATAGCGCCTGTTCTTAACTTAGATCAGAGTTTTGATCAGAAGTTTGATCAAAGTGTCTCCCAAATCATAGAGCAGTTAACGCAATCGGCGCGGCAGTACTTGCTGACGGAGTTGCTGTAGTTCTGGATCACTAAGATCTCGCCATTGCCCTAGAGTCAGGGAATGCAGTTGTAAATGCGCGATCGCTATTCGTACTAGCCGCAAGGTGGGAAATCCCACTGCTGCTGTCATTTTACGGACTTGACGATTTTTTCCCTCTGTCAAAGTTAGCTCTAGCCATGCTGTGGGAATATTGGCACGAAAACGAATCGGTGGATTGCGAGGGGGTAAATCTGGCTCTGATTCAAGTAACTTAACGATCGCGGGTTTGGTGCGATAGCCCTGAATTGTCACCCCTGTGGCCAATTGTTCCAGAGCTTGCCGATCAGGAATCCGTTCTACTTGCACCCAGTAAGTGCGCGGATGTTCAAACTGAGGATCGATGAGTCGATGCTTAAGATTGCCGTCGTTGGTGAGCAGCAATAGACCTTCACTATCAAAATCTAAGCGACCAACGGAATAGATATCAGGAATATCGATAAAGTCCTTGAGGGTGGGGCGAGGAGGTTGGCGATCATCTGTAAATTGACAGAGTACGCCATAGGGTTTATAAAACAAAATATAACGTGCTCCGTTTTGGGGACTGCGGCGCAGATGGGGCGACAGGGGACTCATAGGTAAGTGGCTAGTCCCAAATAATTGACGACAGGCGGCGCGATCGCAAATCGACAGGGCAGCACCTTTACACCTCTAGCGATCGCTTGATCAAGCAACTGTCCATACATAGGATCAGCTTCTGCCCCTGCCGCAAAGCGATCGCAATCACCACGATTAATAAAAAAAATAATGGCAGCCTTGGTATTACCATCGGCATTACCCTCAAGCACAGACATCAACTCGCGTAAATGTTTCTGTCCCCTCTCCGTCACCGTATCAGGAAATAACGCCAAATTCCCCTTTGTCCAAGTTGTATTTTTGACCTCCACATAGGTGCGATCGCCATTTTCAGCATTGGTCAACAGAAAATCAATGCGACTCCGTTCTTGCCCATAGGCAACCTCCCCCTTCACCGTTGTATATGGCTCTAGCTCTGGGATCAAATGGCGATCGAGCATATAACCAATAATCCGATTAGGCAAACTTGTATTAATGCCAATCCATTGCTCATCTAGGTAGATTGCTTCCCAACTATAGGCCAGCTTCCGCTTAGGACTAGGGTGATAGGACACCAAAACTGGACTACCAACCTGACATACTCCCGTCATAGGGCCAGTATTCGCGCAATGCGCCGTAATTAATTCCCCACTATTTAGCTCAATATCCGCAAAAAAACGTTTGTATCGGCTGACTAATATACCTTGATGCAGTTCGGGATAGGTATGCACAACAGTCATTAATTCTTCTCAACTAGCCTCAATCATAATCAGGGTTTTGAGTTTTGATTTTGTCGTAGACAAACTCAAAACTGCAACCATATATTACAGTCTATTGAGGCTTTAAGTAGTACAGAAATATTTTGAGAGTATTGCAGAGCGCCACTCTCAAAAATATTTCTGGATTTTAAACTTACGAGTCGTGAAGTGTAAAGCCCCCGTCTTTCAAGCGGGGGATATAAGCGAAGGAGCTAGATTTATCTAGCCTGAATAGCTCTTATCAATTCGCGCAGAACGTCATTCTGCTTGCGCTCAGCCTTCTTGCAATACTCTA
>JANRII010000005.1:0-14237 GCA_033765135.1 Pseudanabaenaceae cyanobacterium bins.39 | reverse complement strand
CATCAGCCACCAAGTGGGCGATAGAGCATAGATGCCTAGCGCCATTGTCAGCATACTGGCAGCCAAGAATAGCATTCTTCCCAATGCCAAACGGCTATTGACGATGCTACTGGTTAAAGCAGCAAGAATATAACCGCTAATCTGACTGACAAATAGAAGGGTAATGGTAGCTGGAGTGAGATGATATTCCTGCAAAATAGAAGGAAGTAAAACTCCTAAACCTGCTTCGGCAATACCAATCGCAATGAAGGCGTAAAAGGAAATAGCTACGCCAATCCAGCGTGGAGGTGAGTTCTTGGGAATAATCATAGGGCGTTACGATGATCTTGATCAAATTGAGTGAGGGCAACGGCGATTAATAACAAGGAGATCGCGACAATTCTTGAAGCACTAATGGGATGAGGGGTAACTCCAAACCAACCCCACTGATCGATCAAAAGAGAACCCATCATCTGACTACAGACCACCGCTAGAGCCGTTGTCGTTAATCCCAATTTAGGAATGATAATTGTGTTTAGAGTGACATAGACTGCACCGAGTAACCCACTTAAAAATGCCCACCAAGGAACTTGAGACAGCCGATCCAGATTCTGAGAACCAAAAATTCCTAATAGAATGAGGAAGGTCAGGGTTAGCGAACCAACTGTAAAATTGATAGTTGCGGCAGCAATGGCAGACCGCAAAGTTAATCGCAATCGCGCATTTGCGGCAGCACCGATCGCTAAAAAACTACCTCCCGAACTCGCACCAATCAAAGCAATGAGCGTATCCATAGTATTTACCTAAATTGAGAATGGTCTAGATCCCCCCAGCCCCCCTTAAAAAGGGGGGAGAATTTTCTTCTTCCCCCTTTTTAAGGGGGATTGAGGGGGATTTATTAAAGGTTTTAACCGCAGAAAAAAACTCTTAGAGGGTTTCTAAGGTTGAGCAAAAAAGAAGATGGCGACAATTAATAAACCGATCGCAAAGCGACGATTGCGACTGAGGCGATGTTTGGGTAAATCTAACCAACCATGATGATCAACGATGATCCCTGCAAGGGACTGTCCGCCAACTACTAAGCCCAAGGTCAGCGTAGTACCTAGCGTCGAAGTGAAGTAAGTGCTAGAACAGATATACCAAGTGCCTAACACGCCACCGATGAGACTCCATTTTGGTGCTTTGGCGATCGCTGACCAATCAGGATGACCGAATTTTTGCGTTGCGATTAGGACTACTAAGACTAATGTGCCGACAATATAGGAAATGTCTGCCGCTAAGGGAACAGAATTTAGCGATCGGGCTAATTGGGCATTGCAACTAGCCTGAATGGGTAGAAGTACGCCACTCAGGAGCGCAAGCAATAGATAGAAATAAATTTGATATCGCGAAGCGAACAAATGTAGATTTTTTAAAGGAAGGGAAGTCATGGCAAAACAAGGATGAATATGGGATGTGCAATTGGTAGAAGCCTTGTTCTGAAAAACTATTTTGACATCATTTATCTTTATATCAAGATAAATGATGTCGAGATAATTGTCAACTATCTCGACATCAAGATATAATTACGCCTATGGAAAACGACAAGATTGATTACATTTGCGAGCAGTGGCGACAGGAATCGCCGCAACTAGATACTTCGGGACTGAGCATAGTTGGGCGCGTGCTGAGGATTGCCCGTCTGCTCGAAAAACATCGTGAAACCGTACTAGCAGAATATGGTTTGAGTGTTTGGTCATTTGATGTGGTAACGACACTACGGCGACAGGGCAAACCCTATCAACTGAAGCCCACAGATCTATATAGTTTGCTGATGCTGTCGTCAGGGGCAACGACTAACCGCATCGATCGCTTAGAACAGGATGGTATTGTCACGCGCCTCCGCGATCCTGACGATCGCCGCAGTGTAATTGTGCAACTGACCCCTAAAGGGGTGCAATTAGCCGATCTAGTAATTCCTGTACTATTAAAAAGTGAACAGGATTTACTCAGTCAGTTTGCCAATCCTAATGACAGAGAAACTTTCATCGCAATGCTGAGAAGATTGCTAGTATCCCTTGACAATAATTTGGTATGACAACTGAACAAATTGAGTCTTTCTTATTCTTGCTGTAATTGCTCAATCGCCTCATCACACCATTCAATCCACGATGTTTCGTAACGAATACCACAACGGAGGGTGAGATACATATGGCGCTGAGGACGAGTTAATTCGGCGGTATTAATTCCCGATTCTATTGTGTGGTAATAGGCTAATTTTTGTTGATGAAGCTTTTTGCGGCGCTTGATTTCTTCGATTAAAATCTCATCAGGCACAATATATCCAGCTCTGACTTTGACCAATAAGCTATCCCGAATTGCCGTTGGCTCCGATGGTTCAGTAATCCATGTCATTAACTCTTGTTTACCTAACTCGGTTAGAGAATAGAGCTTTTTGTCAGGTCGATTTAACTGCGGCACATTTTCAACTTCGACCAGACCTTTTTCCTGCATTTTCGCTAGTTCACGATAAATCTGCTGCGATGTGGCTTGCCAGTAGCAACTTACTTTTTCATCAAATTCTTTACCGACATCATAACCAGTATGCGGTGATTGGAGCAAAATTGTGGCGATCGCATGGGATAGGGTCATAGGTTTTAGTTTTAGTTTTGTTTGACTTTGTATTTAATTTTACTTGACATATACAATTTGTTGTATAAAACTATCTTTATAAAGTTAGTTTTATAAGGCTGTCTGGTTTTGGCACTTAATCACGATCTTAATCACGTTAAAAATTGCATCAATAATCACATTGAGTTTTAGGGATGTTTTAGCAAATTATCCCTCACAACTGCCGCAGAGAAAATTACACACAGCAGATTATGAATACAGAGAAAATCAGCAGCATCGGTTGGCAACGCAACCACTGGATTGGTATTGTTGCGAGTGGTTTAGTTGTATTAGGTACAGGAGTTATTCTTTATCAACGTTTTGCGCTCCCAGAGCAACTAGCAATTACAAAACCTTTGACGGTATCTGTCATTAATCTCACGCCTGTAAATTCTTACAACATCACTCGCTATTACACAGGCGAAGTTGTGGCAACGAGGCGCACTGATCTAGGATTTGAGCGTGCTGGCAAAGTAATTGAAGTTCTCTACGATCGCGGACAGGTTGTAGAAGCAGGAGCCATAATTGCCAGATTAGATACGCAAAATCTACAGGCGCAATTATCGCAGTTAGAAGCGCAGAGGTTACGAGCCTTAGCGCAGTTACAGGAATTACAGAATGGTTCACGGCAGGAGGTAATTGCGGCGGCGCGATCGCAGGTTTCTGATTTAGAAAATCAGTTGCGCCTAGCCAATACTCGTAGTCAGCGCCGAGAATCGCTATATAAAGAAGGTGCAGTGAGTAAAGAGCAATTTGAAGAAGTTGCTTTTAATCGTGATGCCTTGTCCGATCGACTAGCGGCGGCGCAAAGTCAACTGGAAGAAGTTCAAAATGGTGCAAGGATTGAGCAAATTAATGCTCAAGCGGCGGCAGTTGCTCAGATCGAAGCCAGTATTCTAGATTTAGAAATCACGATCGCCAAGAGTAATTTAACGGCTCCCTTTCGAGGTGTCATCGGTGAGCGCAATCTTGATGAAGGCAGCGTTGCACAGGCGGGACAGGCGATCGTGCGACTGGTGGAATCGGCAAATCCAGAACTAGAAATCGGTGTACCTTTTTCAGTTGCCGCAACCCTGAAAATAGGCAGTAATCAGACTGTGGAGATTGGAGATCGCGCTTACACGGCGACCGTAATCGCCATTAAGCCTGAAACTAATTTACAAACCCGAACTAGTACAGTAGTTCTGAAGTTGCAAAATTCTAGTCAAACGGCAAATAAATCAAATAACAAAACAACTAATCTTGCTATGCCCAAATCGGGCGAAATCGCGAGACTAAAAGTATCACAAACTGAACAAATACAAGGCTTTTGGCTGCCGACCACGGCGCTCTCTAGGGGTGAGCGTGGTTTGTGGTCGTGCTTTGCGATCGCCCGTGATGGTGATGTTTACCGAGTAGAAAAGCGCGATGTGGAAGTTCTGCATACAGAAGGCGATCGCGTTCTCGTGAGAGGTACTATTTCTGCAAATGAAGAAGTTGTTAGCAGCGGTACACAGCGCTTAGTTAATGGACAAACGGTAACTAAATAACTAGCGCTACTTGTAATTCGGAAACCGTTTAAGAAATTCTCGCTGCGGTCAAAATCTCAAAGAGATCCCCCCTAGCCCCCCTTAAAAAGGGGGGAGGATTTTCTTCTTCCCCCTTTTTAAGGGGGATTGAGGGGGATCTAAACCTTTTCACAATCTCTAGTAGATGAACTAATGGCACAACTATTCTTTCGTAATCTCCGCTTATTAGCCTTGGTCATCTTCTTGATCGTCGCTTGGGGAACTGTTAACTATGAGTCTTTACCACGATTGGAAGATCCTGAATTAACATCGCGCTTTGCACTGATTACCACTTTCCTCCCAGGGGGAACGGCTGAGCGCACCGAAACCTTGGTCACGGCTCCCATCGAAGAAAAGATTGCCGAGATCTCCGAAATTAAGACCTATGAATCCACTTCAAGGACGGGTGTATCAGCTATCTCCGTAGATCTTTTGGATAGTGTTAGCCGCAGTCAAGTACCGCTAGTTTGGTCGCGAGTGCGGGATAAATTGCGTGATGTCCGCGCCACTCTCCCCGCCGAAGCCATAGAACCAGAACTAGATGAAGGTGAAGTGCGGGGCTATGCCCTGCTAACTTCAATCAATTGGAATCAAGATAGTCCTCCTAACTATGCGATTTTGCGACGTAGAGCAGAGGTATTAGAAAAGGCACTCAAAGCGATATCGGGAACCGATGAAACAAGAATCTTTGGTGCGCCCGATGAAGAGATTGCCGTAGAAGTGAATACCAGCAATCTCGCTAGTTTGGGAATTACCGCCGCCGAACTCGCCAACCAAATTCAGCAGAGCGATGCCAAAACCTCGGCAGGACAATTTCGCGGTGACAATAATTTGCTGTATGAAGTTAAGGGTGAACTGGATACATTGAGCCGTCTGCAACAGATTCCAATCCGATGTCCATCATGCCAATCTAATCGTGATTTTCGCCTATTGGGTGACATTGCCACTGTCAGCAAAGGGATTGCTATGCCGCCGACAGAATTAGCGATCGCTCAAGGCAAACCCGCGATCATGCTTGGAGTCTATGTGCAGCCGCAATATCGCCTCGATCGCTGGTCAGTCGATGCTCAAAAAGTTCTTACAGAATTTCAAGCGAATTTACCAAAGGGACTCAGTTTAGAAACTGTCTTTGATCAAAGTCGCTATGTGACGGCGCGATTAAATAATTTAATTAGTAATTTGCTATCGGGTGCGCTGATTCTATTTCTAATTTGTATCTTGATGATGGGTTGGCAACAGGCGATCGTGGTGCAAATTGCCTTACCTCTTTGTGTGGCGATCGCCTTAATTGGCATGGGGCTATTAGGCATTCCATTACATCAGATGTCGATTACAGGGCTAATTGTCGCTTTAGGTATTCTCATTGATAACGCGATCATTTTAGTCGATGAAATGAATATGCGAATTAAGCAAGGAATGCCTCTGGAAGAAGCAATTCTGGATACAGTGCAGTATTTGCGAGCGCCACTTTTTGGCGGTACATTAACCACGGTATTCTCCTTTGCACCGATCGCTTTGCTTCCGGGAGCAGTGGGCGAATTTGTGGGAACAATTGGCTTGAATGTGATTTTGGCAGTAATGGCTTCCCTCGTAGTCGCCCTGACGATTACACCAGCGATCGCCGCAATTGTGTATCGATGGAGTCATCAACGCTCTTTTACAACCAATGGCATCATCTATCAGGCGATCGGTAATCGCCGCTGGTTACAAACTGGATTTTCCAATCAAGGCTTAACTCGGTGGTATCGGCGATCGCTCAACTGGTCACTTAGCCATCCGAAAACAGCGATCGCCCTCACTCTCATTCCTTCATTCATCGGCTTTGCCCTGATGACCACCCTCAGTTTGCAGTTCTTTCCACCTGCCGATCGCGAACAGCTTACCCTAGAGCTAGAGATGCCATCCGCCAGTTCCCTCAATCAAATTCAAAATCTAACTCAATCTGTCGAAAAGCAGTTACGCACTCATCCAGAAATTCAACAAGTGCATTGGATGTTAGGACGGAGCGCTCCCAAGGTTTACTATAATCAACTGACGGGACGTGAGAATGAAAGTAGCTTTGCCAATGCCATCTTACAGACTAAAGGTGTTGCTCCTAATCAATTAATTCATGATATCCAAATAGAAATGGATGCTGCATTTCCTATGGCGCGGGTGTTAGTGCGCCAATTTGAGCAGGGACCTCCCTTTGAAGCACCGATTGAATTGCGGGTTTACGGGAATGATGTCGATATTCTCCAAAATATTAGCGAACAATTGCGATCGCTATTGGTGCAGTTACCATCGATTACCCATGTGCGAACTCGCTTAACCGATCTCTTTCCCCAACTCGCTTTACAAATTGATGAGCCAGAAGCGCGATCGCGGGGTCTGAGTCGTCGTGACATCGCGCAACAGTTAAACAGTGCCACCGAGGGCATACGCGGAGGTACAATTCTTGAAGATACAGAAGAGATTCCTGTGCGGGTCAGATTCAGCGATCGCGAACGTGCCGACTTGAATCAATTGCAATCGACCAGTATTTTGCCAAGCGATCGTAATGGCTACATTCCCCTAGAGTCGATCAGTAAACTCACTCTCGAAGCTAAAAATGCGGCAATCACCCGCAAAGATGGGCGGCGAGTTAGTACTGTCCAAGGCTACCTCACGGCTGGAACGATTCCCAGTCAAGCCCTAGCTGAGTTTCGCCCTATCTTAGCTAAGCAGTTTCAATTGCCACAGGGCTATAGTTTAGAATTTGGTGGCGAAGAAGCCGAACGCACAAGTGCCACGGGTGGACTACTAGGCTATGGCATCGTTTTAGGGATTGCCCTTGTAGTTACTTTAGTTTTATCGATGGATTCCTTTGCCTTAGCAGGACTTATTGGCATTGTCGCAATTCTGTCGGTAGGATTAGGCGGATTATCCCTCTGGCTATTTAACTATCCCTTTGGCTTTAATCCGATCATTGGTACTGTCGGCTTAGTCGGTGTGGCGGTGAATGATTCCATTACTGTACTGACTGCCCTTAAAACTGATCTCAAAGCACAAACAGGCGATCGCCAAGCAATGACCGAGGTCACGCTCCACACCACTCGCCATGTCCTCACCACCACCTTCACCACGATGGCAGGTTTTTTGCCCTTGATTCTTTCAGGAGGCGGATTCTGGCCACCCCTCTCAGTCGTCATTGCAGGTGGAGTATTTGGCGCAACGATGCTTGCCCTCTACTTTATTCCCTGCGCCTATTTACTGTTTGTTAATAGACACACAGCTAATTTAAAACATGCAAATCATGTTGCCTAACTACATCTAAGAGATGAAGGGAACATTGCTCTACTCATCTCTTATCATCTCTTAGATAACAAGGCGTTGCACAAATGAAAGGTTGGAAAGCGGCTACTCTGGTTATATGACAGTCTTGAAATAACGACATGGGCAACTTACCGATCTGCCCTCACCATAAATCCCTCTCCCGCTTTGAGAGAGGGACTTTGAGATGTTACGGCTCTCCTTCTCTCCACTTGGGAGAAAGGGTTGGGGGATGAGGGTTATATTTAAGCTGCACATCAAGTCGCAATAATATCTTGATAAGGTACACTTATCCTTCTCTTAACCCGTTCTTGTATAGCTTATGGATAGGATACTAATCATTACTGCAAACTCCCCAAAAAATAAAACTTTAGGGAATTGATGTAACGGTAAATCTGAATCATCTGAATCATAGGAACGAAACTCAACATGGCTACAACCCTATCGGCTGGTGATGTCGCATTTTTAAGCATAATTGGAGATAATCCCGACACATTTGCTTTTGTACTACTTAAAGACATCGATGCAGGAACCATTATTAATGTCACTGACAATGGTTGGCTATCATCAGGGGGATTTCGCACTGGCGAAGGTGTATTGCAATATGTCGCGCCATCAGCCCAGACCGTTGGGACTGTCATTAACTATATCGATGGTGCAACTAATACTGGTTGGACAAATATCAGTGGCGGTACAACCTTTGCTCTATCTACATCAGGAGACTCTCTAATTGCTTTTCAAGGAGCATTAACTGGTTCTGGCAATACGACAACTAGTACTTCACCCACGCCCCTCGCCGCAGTAACCATCAATCGGAATAGCTTTGATGCTAATGCCACTAATTCCAACACTACTGCTTTACCTACAGGTTTAACCGTTGGCACTAATGCTGTTGCGGTCGGTCAGGCAGCCGCAGAATTTGATAATTCCCGCTATACAGGATCAACTACCTTCGCATCGGTAGCTGATGCAAGAACTGCCATTAATAATGCAAGTAATTGGACAGGCAGCGATACTGATGTAACTAATTTCAATGGCACTTTTAATATCAGTAGTGCGGCTCCTAGTATTACGAGTATTGACCTATCCAATTATGTTCGAGTCGGGCTATACAATTTACCTGTCGGAACAGGTAGCAACCTGCTCGCCACAGAAGTCTCCGCAGTCACCTATAACAAAGATACCGATACATTATTTGTCGTTGGTGATGGCGGTACGGCGATCGTTCAAGTCTCCAAAACGGGACAATTGATCGACTCAATGACCTTAACTGCTGGCTTATTTGCCGATCCAGAAGGACTTACTTATATTGGGAATGGTCAATTCGTCATCGCCGATGAACGAGTCCGTCAAGCGAGTGTATTTACCTATGCAAAGGACACAACCCTCACAGCTAATGATGTCAAGACCGTTAAACTCGGTACAACCATCGGCAATATTGGCATTGAAGGAATTGCCTTTGATCCTTTAACCAATGGATTTATTGCGGTTAAAGAAGAGAATCCCCTCGGAATTTTTCAAACTACCATAGATTTTACGGCTCTAACCGCCAGCAATGGATCACCGACTACGGTTAATTCCATCGATCTTTTCAACCCCGCTTTAGCAGGACTCGCGGACTTTGCCGATGTTTTTGCCTTCTCAACCCTAACGCCCACTAGCGATCGCCTGCTAATTTTGAGCCAAGCTTCGGGCAAGATCGTGAATAGCGATCGCTCTGGGAATATTTCTAGCTCTCTTACAATTGTCTCCGATCCTAGCAATCCACTATCCGTTGCCGATCAGCAATTTGAAGGACTCACCGTCGATAAAAATGGCATCCTCTATGTCACTAGTGAAAATGGTGCGACTCCCCAACTTTCGGTATATGCTCCTTCTCAAGTCCCCAATGCTGCACCCACTGGCCTCATACTGAACAATCAGGTCAATGCGATCGCCGAGAATACCAGCACCACCAACCCTCTCAAAGTTGCTGACATTTCTATTACTGACGATGGATTGGGAACAAATACACTCAGCTTGAGTGGTACTGATGCCAACTTCTTCACCATTTCAGGAAATGCGCTCTTTATCAAAGCAGGTACAAACTTAGACTTTGAAACCAAAACCAGTTACAACGTGACCGTAAACGTTGATGATCCCACTATTGGCAGTAATCCCGATGCAAGTGCTGCCTTTAGTCTGGCAGTTACAGATATCGTGAATGAAACCTCTACGCCCTCTAGCACTATTTTTATTACGGAAGTAGCTCCTTGGAGCAGTGGCAACTCCCCTGTGGCGGCAGACTGGTTTGAGCTAACGAATACTGGCACAAGCGCTGTCGATATTTCAGGTTGGAAGTTTGACGATAACTCTAATAGCTTTGCAAATTCCGTAGCCCTAAGCGGTATTACTAGCATTGGGGCAGGGGAATCGGTTATTTTCATCGAAAGTGCAACCGATGCCATCTTCAGTACATTCAGTACAAATTGGTTTGGGAATAATTTGCCAGCTAATCTTAAAATTGGTCGATATACAGGATCAGGTGTCGGCTTAAGTACTGGTGGTGATGCTGTCAATATCTATAATGCTGCTGGTACTTTACAGGCTAGTGTTATTTTCGGAGCCTCTCCTTCTGCATCTCCCTTTGCGACCTTTGACAATGCAGCCTTGGCAAACAATACAACTATCTCGACCTTAAGTACATTGGGCATCAATGGTGGATTTGTAGCGGCAAATTCAAGTTCAGAAATTGGTTCCCCTGGTAGAATTGTGACCCCTCCTCCCAACTTCGGTATTAAGATCAGTTCAATTCAAGGTGCAGGACATATTTCTCCCTTAGTCGGTCAAGTGGTGACAGCCGTTGCAGGAATCGTGACTGCCGTTGACTCCAATGGTTTCTATTTCCAAGACCCGAATCCAGATGCTGATATTGCCACTTCTGAAGGAATTTTTGTCTTCACCAGTAGCGCTCCCACCGTTAAAGTTGGCGACTCCATCACGGTTACAGGTACAGTCAGCGAGTTTACCCCTGGGGGAACTAGTACAGGCAATCTTTCCACCACCCAAATAGGCGGCACTCCAACGATCGCCGTTCTCTCTAGCAACAATCCCTTGCCTAGCGCCACGATCATCGGCGCAGGAGGTCGAGTTCCACCTAATCAGATTATTGATAATGATGGACTTACCTCCTTTGATCCGAATACCGATGGCATCGATTTCTTTGAATCCCTAGAAGGAATGCGGGTTACAGCGAAAAATCTTCTCGCGGTTAGTCCGACTAATAGTTTTGGTGAAATCTATGCTGTTGTGGATAACGGTGCAGGGGCTACAGGATTGAGTCAGCGTGGCACAATTAATATCGCTCCAGACGACTTTAATCCTGAACGGATCCAAATTGATGCTGATAATGGTGTATTTGACTTTGCCTTCCCTAATGTCAATGTGGGGGCAAAATTGGGCGATGTTACAGGTGTAGTCGGCTATAACTTTGGCAACTTCGAGATTATTCCCACCGAAGCATTTGTGCAGAATATTCAGCCTTCCACCCTTCAGCCCGAAGTGACGACCCTAAGCAAAGCTAGTGATACTCTCCTAATTGCTACTTATAATGTCTTGAATCTCGATCCCCAGTTAGAAACAGGCGTTTCAGCAGCAAATATTGATGATGATATTGCTAACGGCAGATTTGCGGCGATCGCTAATCAGATTGTGAACAATATGGGAACGCCCGACATTATTGGTTTGCAAGAGATTCAAGACAATAGTGGCGCTCAAAACGATGGTATCACCTCCGCGAGTGTGACTCTGCAAACCTTAGTTAATGCGATCGCCGCCGCAGGAGGCCCCACCTATAAATTTATCGACAATACCTTCATCACCAACAACGCCAGTGGCGGGCAACCGGGTGCAAATATTCGGACAGCTTTCCTTTACAACAGTGATCGCGTGGATTTAGTAGCAGGTTCCGTTAAAACAGTTCCTAGCTCATCCTTGGCCGCCTTTGCCGATACCCGACTGCCCCTAATTGCCGACTTTAACTTCAATGGCGAAACCGTAACTGTCATTACGAATCACTTCTCTTCTAAAGGTGGCAGCCGACCTCTATTTGGAACTACTCAACCATCGGTTGGCGGTGAAGCCAATGGCAATGGACAAGAGAATGTGGCAATTAATGGCTCCCTTGATCAGCGCCGCGCCCAAGCTCAAGCCGTTAATGATTATGTCGATAGCATTTTGGCAACCAAACTAGATGCAAAAGTCGTTGTAGTAGGAGATTTCAATGAATTTGAATTTATCTCACCTCTAAATATTCTCGCAGGTGGTGCAAATCCCGTTCTCACTAATCTTACTAATTCTCTACCAGAGAACGAACGTTATACCTTCAATTTTGATGGAAATTCGCAATCCCTTGATCACATCTTGGTGAGCAATAATCTGACTAGCACGGCAAAGGTTGATATTGTCCATGTGAATACAGAGTTCGTGGATAATGCTCAACGGGCAAGTGACCACGATCCGATTGTGGCAACGATCAAACTTGCACCAACTGCCCCCACACTAACTTCCCTTGGAACCACTGGGAATGATGTGCTGGATGCACTTCCAAATCAAACCTTCGATGGTTTCAAAGACATCCTGTTTACAGGTTCAGGCAATGATAAAGTGGATCTGGGATTTGTGGCAAGTTTTGCCAATGCTGGCGATAATCGCATTGATCTAGGTAGTGGTGGCGATCAGATTTTTGTTAACCAAAATGATGTCATTTTTGGCGGATCGGGCAATGATGAATTCTTTGCTCAAGATAGCAAAGGCGGTAACAGAATGTCTGGCGGTGCTGGTAATGACTTCTTCTATTTAGGAGCAAGCGATCGCGCCCTCGGCGGTGATGGCAACGATCGCTTCTTTGTCGGTACTGGTGGTAATAACTTACTATCAGGCGGCGCAGGAGCAGATCAATTCTGGATCTTTAATGCTTCGGCTCCAAGTTCAGCAAATACCATTGTCGATTTCCAAATTGGAACTGATGTTATTGGTATTAGTGGCGCAGGTGCGGGATTTGGCTTTGCGAATTTGACCCTTGCAGGTAACACGATCGCGATCGCTGGTAATGCGATCGCCACCCTCACCAATGTCGATGCAACTAGCCTAACCTCTGCAAACTTTTTGTTTAATTAGCCTTAAACAAAAGCACCAAAAGTAACAAATTAAGAAATGGCTACGCCATTTCTTAATTTAAAAACCCTTACTGGCTTTGGTTTCCAATTTATAAAAGTGCCATCACTCTTTGGTATAAAAAAATCGCTGTAATTTCTTAATAAAACTTATCCAAAAACTTAACTAGTACATAACTATTTCTAAACCTTTCCTCTTAGGTTGTGCTTGTAGTATCTACTTGTGTACTCCTAAAAAATTACAGCAACTGCAAGTTGAACCCTATAAAAACAGAGGATTAGGATTAAGGTAAGACTAAAAACCAGACTCCATAGCTCTTTGCCATTATTTCTCGTTTAACTGCTTGCGATCGCTGATTTATTAGGACAGCAGTCGAATTAAATTTAACCAAATATCATGGCAACAACATCTGTTCGCTTCTCCCAGTTTAATGCATCTTTAAATCGTAATTTGCAAGGTCAACTTGTCACCGATCTTTCCACCCCGAATAATGCTCAAGCCAAAGCAGTCGCGGAAATTATTCAACGCAATAATCCTGATGTACTGCTCATCAATGAGTTTGACTATGTAGCTGCAAATCCTCTACAGCCAGTTCAGCTACTTCAGCAAAATTATCTAGGAGTGAGCCAAAATGGAGCTACTCCCGTTAATTATCCCTACGTTTACATTGCACCGTCAAATACTGGAATACCATCAGGCTTTGACCTGAATAATAATGGTGTGGCGGTGACAACTGTAGGTGCAGCAGGCTATGGCGATGATTCCTTTGGCTTTGGCAATTTCCCTGGACAGTTTGGAATGTTGCTATTATCCAAATACGAGATTGACACGGCAAACATTCGCACTTTCCAGAATTTCCTATGGAAGGATATGCCGAATAATTTGTTGACAAACGATCCCACTATTGATAATCCTGCAACGGCAGTCAATGAGAATTTGAATGGATTCTATTCTCCTGAAGAAATAGCGGTATTGCGCCTATCTTCTAAAAGTCATTGGGATGTGCCAGTTAAGATCAATGGTGAAACCGTACATTTGTTAGTCAGCCACCCCACGCCACCCACCTTTGATGGTACTGAAGATCGTAATGGCAAGCGCAACGCCGATGAAATTCGCTTTTGGGCTGATTACATTACTCCTGATAAAGGTGGTTACATATACGATGACAAGGGTAAAACTGGAGGGATTGCCAGTGGTTCTAGCTTTGTGATTATGGGCGATCAGAATGCCGATCCCCTTGATGGCGATAGTTTTAACAATGCAATTCGTCAGTTGTTGTTAAATCCAAATATCAATACAAACTCTATTCCTACAAGTGCAGGCGCAGTGCAGCAAGCAACTTTGCAGGGCAATGCCAATAATAATCACAAAGGGAATCCTGCCTTTGATACTGCCGACTTTGCGGATACTGCACCAGGGAATTTGCGAACGGATTATGTGTTGCCTTCGACCGATTTGCAAATCACCAATTCGGCAGTTTACTGGCCATTGAATAGCGATCCTAACTTTGCAACCGTTGGCACTTTTAATGCTGCGTTACCAGGTGGTTTCCCTAGCTCTGACCATCGCTTAGTTTATGCAGATGTGCAGGTGGGGGCAACGGAAACAGGCAAAACG
>JANRII010000074.1:0-6586 GCA_033765135.1 Pseudanabaenaceae cyanobacterium bins.39 | reverse complement strand
ACGTTCATGCCAATCACAATGAAGCAAACAATAGTGCTTTGAGAAGGAGATGTAGTGCTTATCGCCGCAGACAAAACCTCTATGCAAAGAATACTGAAGGATTACAACGCGCAGTCACTGTGCAAAGATTAGTACACAACTGGGTAAGACCTCATGTGAGCCTAGGTAAGAATAAAACTCCTGCTATGGCGATCAGGCTATATCATCGACCGCTTTCTATGCTGGAATTATTATCCTCAAGAGGCTTTCACTCCCTCACTATTTAACTGACCAGTGCCTTTACACACAGGTGACTTTAAACAACTAGATATTAATAATTTGATTGAGGAGATTGACTCATTGGGGAAAGCTCAAAAGAATGCGCTCAAGGGACAAATTCGCTTTCTCATCGAACATATTATAAAACGATGCTATGTCGATATGCCACTGGAATACAACGGATGGGAAAGAACAATTCGTAGTATGCGCCCTGAAATTGAAGATTTAATCGAAACTTCTCCCAGTTTGCAGAACGACTATTCAAAAATCCTTGATACGGTTTATCAGCAGTGTCTCAAAAAACTGCGTCCAGAATATAAAACCACGAAGTTCCCAGAAACTTGGCAATTCAGCAGGTCACTTGATGATTTACTAAATTTGGACTTTTGGGAAGGTATGTAAAATTCACTCTAGTCTAAAAACAAATTACGCCATCACTTGCCATTGCCCATGCTTACTCAGATGGGCGCAACTTCCATTAATCACAAATAGCTTCAGATCAACGACTCCATAACTTCTGCTCCCTTGCCGTCATAATAAACTCTAATTTTGTGCGATCGCGTTCCATTTCACCAACTGCCGAACCCTTATCAAAAATAGCACCCGTTGGACAAGCATCAACACACTTACCACAAGAAGTACAGGCACTCACCTCACCCCAAGGTTGATCAAGCCCTGTAATTAGTTTAGACTGTGCGCCGCGATTTGCCACATCCCACACATGCGCTCCTTCGATTTCATCGCATACCCGCACACAGCGCGTACAGAATATACAACGATTGCGATCAATGCCAAATAGAGTATGGGACAAATCCACATCCCTTTGGGGAAATTGATAGGGAAATCGCGAATGTTCCATACCCGTAGCGATCGCCATATTCTGCAACTCACAGTTACCATTCGCCACACAGACCGCACAAATATGATTTCCTTCCGCAAACAGCATTTCCACCACCATCTTACGATAGTTAATCAACTGCTCCGTATGCGTATATACTTCCATACCTTCGGCAACTTGCGTGACACAAGCAGCCAGTAATCTATTATTTCCCTTGACCTCCACCATACAGAGGCGACAGGCTCCCACATCGCTCACTCCTTCTAAATGACAAAGAGTAGGAATCGAAATACCTGCTTCTTTTGCAGTGGCGAGAATACTTTGACCCTGCTCGGCAGCCACAGGAACTTCATTGATTTTGAGGGTAACAACAGACATTTTGGTGTACCTAAATTAAGAACTAAGAATTAAGAATTTGGGAATAGGTAATTGGTGATTGGGAATTGGTGATTAGTAAAAGCTAACAGCTAATCGCTAAAAGCCAAAAGCTAATCACTAACCGCTAAAAGCCGCACATAATCATCACGGAAATGCCTCAGAGTACTCGCGATCGGATTAGGGGCGGATTGACCCAAACCGCAAAGGCTCATGGATTTCACCATGCCGCACAGTTCCTCTAGCTTGGTCAAATCGGCAGCAGTGGCTTTATGCTCCACAAACTTAGTCAATAATTGATGGAGTTGCACCGTACCCGCACGGCAGGGAATACATTTACCACAGGACTCATCCATACAGAACTGAATGAAGAATCTGGCCATATCGACCATATTGGTATGCTCATCCATGACCACCATCCCCCCTGAGCCAATAATTGAGCCAAGAGCCTGCATGGCTTCGTAATCCACAGGAGTATCAAAGGCAGAGGCAGGAATGCAACCCCCAGAAGGGCCTCCTGTCTGTACTGCCTTGACCTTGCCACCATTGGTCGCACCGCCGCCCATATCTTCTACAATCTGCCGCAGAGGAATGCCCATCGGTACTTCCACTAAACCTGTATTGGCGATATTGCCTGCAAGGGAAAATACCTTTGTCCCTTTGCTCTTTTCTGTACCGATGCTGGCATACCATGCGCCACGGTTGCGAATAATTGGCACAATATTGGCAAAGGTTTCCACATTATTGATCAGGGTAGGACTGCCCCAGAGTCCTGATTCCGCAGGATAGGGCGGACGGGGGTGAGGAATACCGCGACCGCCTTCAATGGAGGCAATTAGGGCTGTTTCTTCGCCACAGACATAGGCTCCTGCACCCACACGCACATCGATCTTAAAGTCAAAGGTGGATTCAAAAATCTGACTACCTAAAATGCCATGTTGTTTGGCCTGCTGAATAGCCAACCGAATATGCTCGATCGCTGGGGGATACTCTGCCCGCACATATACATAACCGTGAGTCGCACCGACAGCATAGGCCGCGATCGCCATTCCTTCTAAAACACGATGCGGATCACTCTCAAGGATGCTGCGATCCATAAATGCCCCAGGATCACCCTCATCGGCATTGCAAATTACATATTTTTGTAAACCTTGCTGCCCCTGTGACCTAGAGCCATCTCGTTGCCGCCGATCCTGCATTTTGGCAACCGTTGCCCACTTCAACCCCGTGGGATAGCCAGCACCACCACGACCACGCAAACCACTGCGAGTCACCTCATCAATTACTTGCTGGGGAGTCATTTCATGGAGGGTGCGATATAGTTGCCGATAGCCACCAACGGCAATATAGGACTCAATGCGGGTGGGATCGATCTTACCAATATGTTCCAAGACAATTCGCAACTGTTGGGTAAAGAAAGGATGCTCCAGATCGCCCAAGGTTGCCGTTACCCGACCACCTTTTAGCCCTGCAATAATGGACTCGGCTTGATCAGGTTCTACCCTCTCGTAGAGGACTCGTGAAGGATCAACCGCTACCAAAGGCCCCCGACCACAGAAGCCCATACAGCCCACACTCACCACCTCAGCCGTGTCCTCAAGTCCATTAGTATGGATGGCATGTTTGAGGCGATCGCATACCTCTAAAGATCCCGAAGCTTGGCAACCGCCAGAGGTGCAGCAACGGATGCGAATACTCTTTTGGCGATCGCGCTCTTCCTTAGCAATATCTAATAACTTTTCAATATCCATAATATCTATGGCTCCTCCATCCAACTTTGCACCATTGCCAAAACCTGCTGTGGCGTTTGTTGCCTAGAGACTACGCCATCATAAATCGCCGCAGGTGCGACTCCACAGTTCCCAATACATCGTTCCACTCGTAGTAACACCTTGCCATCGGGCGATCGCGTTCCGACTTGCAGATTTAGTTCCTTTGTTAGAATATCAATCAGCGCTTGCCCACCCTTGGTATAGCAAGCAGTTCCCAAACAAATTGAACAGGTGTGATTACATTTCGGCTGTACTGAAAATAAATGGTAGAAAGTGGCAACCCCATAAACACGGCTGAGGGGCAGTTGCAACTGTTTAGCGATGTATGTCAGAACATCTTTTTCGAGATAACCAAACTGCTCTTGGGCTTTGTGCAGGACTTCGATCAGAGCATCCTGACGACATTGATTTTGCCGAATTGTGAGGTCGAGGGAATGAAAGCGCTGATCAATACTTCCACTTTTGATCATGGGTTTCGGAAGCGGCGATGAGGACAGCATAAACAATACCTATGTTGTTTAAGGGATATGCATATCGCATTCTGTATTCTCTATTTTTCTACCTTGTCACTCAAAGTGTTCAGAAACACACAAAACTTAAATACTTAAACTCAATTAAACGCAATGTACCACTTAAATTTTACAAATTTTTTGTACTGCACTTGAGATAAAATTCTAAGCAAAGTTAATAAATTTATTCTTAAAAATGTCATATCTCAACAAACCAACTGTCATCATCACAGGTACTTCGTCAGGAGTCGGTCTATGGTCAGCCAAAGCCCTCGCAGATAAGGGCTGGTATGTAATTATGGCTTGCCGTAATCTATCTAAAACCGAAAAGGCCGCCGAATCAGTAGGTATTCCTAAGGATAGTTATAAGATTATTCCCATTGATCTTGGTTCTTTAGTAAGTGTACGCGACTTTGTATCAAAGTTTCGGGCTACGGGGCTATCCCTCGATGCCCTTGTTTGTAATGCGGCTATTTATATGCCTCTGATTAAAGAGCCATTGCGATCGCCAGAGGGATTTGAACTCACGATGGCGACCAATCACCTTGGACATTTTCTGTTGTGCAATTTGTTGCTAGAAGACATGAAAAAATCTACCTACAGCGATCGCCGCATGGTGATTTTAGGAACCGTTACCCATAACCCTGATGAACTGGGTGGTAAGATTCCGCCACAACCAGACCTTGGCAACCTCGAAGGATTTGAGAAGGGCTTTACTGCTCCTATATCTATGGCAAATGGTAAAAAGTTTGAACCTGTTCGCGCCTATAAAGAGAGCAAAGTATGCAACATTCTCACTATGAGAGAGCTACATCGCCGCTATCACGAATCTACAGGCATTACCTTTACTTCTCTCTATCCTGGTTGTGTTGCGGATACGCCTCTCTTCCGTAACCACTACCCTCTCTTCCAGAAGTTATTCCCTCTCTTCCAAAAGAATATTACTAAGGGATATGTAACTCAAGAACTATCAGGACAGAGAGTGGCTGCGGTAGTTGCTGATCCTGAATATCGTCAATCAGGAGCTTATTGGAGTTGGGGTAATCGCCAAAAACAAGATGGCAAATCCTTTGTACAGACTGTTTCTCCTCAAGCTCGTGATGATGCAAGAGCCGAAAAAATGTGGGATTTAAGCGCTAAGCTAGTAAGACTTGTCTAGTCAAAAAAGGGGTTCGCTATGCGAACCCCTTTTTTAATTAAAAAAACCTTACTGGGTTTGGTTTTCAATTTAAAAAAGTGTGATCACACTTTTTTAAACTTTAGTTTCTAAAGTTTTGATAGTCGCTGTACGGCGCTTAAGTTTATTCGCTCCGATCACACCTGCGAATGCAATACCAATAAGTGCAGAAGGAACTGGAACAGATTTTCTGCCTTGCAAGGTCACTTCATAGTTGCCTGTATGGGAAACACCATCATCGGCGGCAACTAGCCCAGATCGGGTTGCAAAGAAGGAGTAGAGATAATTAGTTTGACCGTCGTAGGTATACTTCACAATTTCGCTGGCTTGAATACTTGTCCCTGATCTACTAGGGTCACGCAAAGCATTGATCAAATATTTCTCAGATGTATTTAAGCTGGCAAATAGAAGATTAGTTGCATCATAGTGTCCTGCCAGTCCTATTTTGATTACGCCACTGTTATCATCTTGATTGACATAGGAAATATTAGGATCACTGAATCTTTGCTGTCCGCCATTAATCATAAACTTACCTAAAGCTAAGCCGTAAATGGTCGAGTTATTGAGTACAGCACCATAGCCATTAGCAACTAAAGCAGCATTAAACCAAGTTGTGCCAATACTGTTCCAGTCAGAGTTAGTGAGGCTACTGAGGGTGATTGACCTGCCACCAATTGTTCCCGCAAGAGATGTATTCTTGGTAAAATTAAACCCAGATTTTTCACTGCTAGATGCAAGCTCAACATTTCCTGTAGGACTGCTTGCATTGCCGTCTAATACTCTTTGGACATCTGATAAAGTTGGGGACAATACACGGACAGTTTGATTACTATTATTAACATCATACACATAATAATCACTAGGAGCAGATCCCCCAAAGCTTACACCAGTTATGGATGCAGCCGATACAGGAGCTTCACATACTGCACCAAGACTAGCTAGAGCTAGAGCGCTTAGAGAAAGATTTCGGATTAATTTTTTCATAAATTGTCTCATTTTAGTTAGATAGAGATCCGATAAATATAGAAAGATGATCAATAAATATCGTTTTAAAGATTACTTAAATACTTTTGATATACTTTCTTCTCCTACAGCACAAGCATACCCGTTTTATATGAATTAGCTTGCTAAAAAAGTTATACAAAAGATATATAAAAGATATATGTAAAGATATGTATATCAATGGAGCAATAGTATCAGGTAACTTTTCACCTTTTTGTCTCACCCAGTGAATAATTGTACTTCGACAAGCTCAGTAACCATGGTGTGATGTATTCCCATTACTCTATCGATAGCCCTGAATCCCATGCCATTGAGATAAATCTTTAGGCAAGTTTGCTTTGTGCTTTCTGAATAAGATTTGGTTTGCTCTCTGGGATTTATAAACTGACGAACACATTCAGCACAGATGTGATTTTGTTTTTCTCGTTTAATTCCATTTTTGCGTATATGTTCTGATCCACACTTTGGACATTTCATTTATCTGCTTTGAACTCATACCCCATTATGCAACGCCCCAAATCTTACTCAGAAAGCACAAAACAAAGTTGCCTGAAGATGTATCTCAATGGCATGGGATTCAGAGCTATCGAGAGAGTAATGGGAGTACATCACACCACAATTATTCACTGGGTGAGACAAAAAGGTGAAAAGTTAC
>JANRII010000064.1:0-62068 GCA_033765135.1 Pseudanabaenaceae cyanobacterium bins.39 | reverse complement strand
TGTGTTGGTGCTTTTCCTCTGGTTTATGGCTATCTCTCTGTAATCCTCTCAAACTTAAAAACCATGGTCGCTTGCCTAAGAGTATCTTTCGCATTGGTTTTGATTTCCTTCGCCATATCATCTTTGACCTTCATCTCAATTTTCATGCCTTCTTTAACTCTATTAAATTTTTGTCCTGTACTTTAAGAATAATCAAATAAAACCAGAATGATTTTATAGCAATAAGACGTATTTGAAATTTATTATTATGATTTCCAGTAAATGCAATCTTGGCACATCGCATTGCATCATGACTAAATTGATCATTGACAACCTCTCCCTTTTCGTTTAATACCCGTGAAGGAGTTACGATTTGAAGCCGAATCGAGAATCCTTCTGGTCTTTTGTTTTCACCTACTATGTAACTCCTGACTTTCTGATGAGCAGCAATAGCCGCTTTGTCATCCCCCATAAGCCGACATGAGTTGAATGATATTTTTAACAATGATCGAAGGAGTAAATCATATGAGTATGTGAATACAACGCTAGTGCCTCTTTGTACATGATCCTTTAATTGAGTATCGTATGTTTCAACCAAATATTGGTCTAGTTGACTCAATCTGACATTATTACAGCTTGCACAAACATCTTTGATAACTGGTTCACCTGTGTATAACTTTTCTGTTCGTGGGTTGTAAGTCTTTAATTCTGATTCCCATCGCTCAATTAGTGCTTTAGACCAAATATGTTCTTTTGTCATAGCTCCTTCAGTATCACAATAAGCGCAAACTCTAGACATAGAGTAAAACCTCCCAAGTTAGCTCGATTTTAGACTAAAAAACTCTATATTAATCACTTAAGATAGTGTGTTAGCTAAATAATGTCGTACATTATTTGCGTTAGGAATTTATAGCTTTGTTATGCAAATTGAGCCACCGAATTGGAAATTAATTACACAATCGCTAACGCGATTTCATCAGGTTAAATCAATTACTCCAATGCAGCAATGATGTTCAGACAACCATGATTTATACTCATGTGCTGAATCGCGGTGGTAAAGGTGTAATTAGTCCGCTCGATCGCTAGTAACTGATATCCTCAGTCAAGCGATCGCCGATCCTAATCGCAGTAACTAATTACTGAGCAGAGCTTCCACAAATTCATAGCTAGAGAAGGGGCGTAAATCTTCAATACCTTCGCCAGCGCCGATAAATCTAATTGGTAATCCCAGTTGCTGCACGACCGCGATCGCGACTCCTCCCTTAGCCGTACCATCAAGCTTAGTCAAAATAACGCCTGTAATCCCTGCGGACTTGGCAAAAACTTCAGCCTGTTTTAGTCCATTTTGACCAAGGGTTGAGTCAAGCACTAGCAATGATTCTATTTTGGCATCGGCGGATTTTTTATCAACAATGCGGCGAATTTTGCTGAGTTCTTCCATGAGATTTTTTTTGTTTTGCAGCCTGCCTGCGGTATCGACCAGCAGTAGCTCTGTACCTCTAGCTTGGGCTGCGGTAATGGCATCGAATACGACAGCCGCAGGATCAGCATTCTGAGCAGGATTGGCAATGACTTCCACGTTAGAGCGTTGTCCCCAAGTCTTAACTTGATCGACGGCCGCAGCACGAAATGTATCGGCGGCAGCAATTAAGGTTTTGTAGCCAGACTTAACGCTGAGGTGCGATAGCTTGCCAATGGTGGTGGTTTTGCCTGCGCCATTTACTCCTGTAATTAACCAAATATTTAGTTGATTCTTTTCAGGAATTAGCATCGGTATCGGTTCTTGGGAATTTTGCCCAGTCTGTTTGATATCTAGCATCTCGCGTAAAATCTGCTTGAGATAAGCGATCGCTTCTTCAGGGGGCAGTACTTCCTTGCGGAGCTTGTCTTGGAGTTTGCTGATGACCAGATCCGTTGCCTTGACTCCCACATCGGCTTGCAGGAGCAAAGCTTCGATATCATCTACTGAGTCAGCACTCAAAGGACCTTGACCAACGATCGCTTTCAGTTGGTTCACCAAGGAAAGACGAGTTTTGTCTAGTCCCTGACGGAGACGATTGAGCCAAGTAATTTCTTCAACGGAGATTTCATCGGGACGGCGACCTTGGGAAGCTAGAACTTCGGCTGACCAGATAAAATCGTCATCAAATTTGATGGTGGCCTTGCGGCGTGGTGCTGGTGTCTTGGGAACTTCTGGCTCGGCGATCGCTGTGGCTTCGAGAGCCGCTATCCGCGCTAGGCGATCGCGATCGGACTGCATCCAGAATGGCAGTGGCTCTGTCGATGAAATGGCACTATCTTCAGATTCCGAACTAGCGATGGCTTCTGTCTCAGATGCAGTGTCAGCGAGTGTCGTGTCAGGCGTTGACTCATCCACAACACTAGTATCAGTGGGCTGTTCTATGGGCTGGACTGAATCTATAACTTCCGCACTGCTTTCCTCAACTACCACAGAATCATGCTCAATAGCCTCTGGTTCTGACTCCGTAGCAATATTTGGAGTTGGCTCAGAAATATCAGAAACATCAGGAACAATTGTCTGTTGCTGCACATTGGCATAGGCAACCTTTGCCCAATTGAGCAAATCCTGCGAAACTGCTGGCGTTTCTGGGGCAGTCTCTACGGGCTGATCTTGCTCCTGATCTTCGGTTGGTTCTGGTGTAACCGTTGACTCTTGACTACTTGATTCTTTGTTATCGTCATACTTGCGACGAAACCAGTTAAATACCATACTCAATACCTCATGCCATGCATCAACTTAAGTTACAACCATCTATCAACCATCAATGAGTTGGGATGGTGCAGTACCTCCACAACTTTTGTATAGCTCCTCTGATATGGTATTACACCGAGTCCCCAAAGGGTGACATTGCTCTTGTTATACCTATGATTAGAATTATTAGAAATGTGACTGTATAAGATCATAGTGTAGCCATTTTAGATTGGGTATTGTCTTAGCTATACAGGCTTTGCAAGGTGGGGACAAAGGATGGATAGGAAATGGCGGCAGACTCCGCACGATGGATCGCAGTTTTGCCTTTGGCAATGAGGGCAGCGATCGCTAAACTCATCGCCACACGATGATCGTCATAGCTATCCACCATTGTTCCCGTTAAGACTTTGCCGCCCACTATTTCCATGCCATCAGGATGCTCAGTAACAGATGCCCCTAGCTTGGTTAACTCTTTGACCATCGCCACAATGCGATCGCTTTCTTTAACTCGCAACTCCTCCGCATCGGCAATAACGGTTTTACCTTCCGCACAACAGGCAGCGATCGCCAGAATCGGGATCTCATCAATCAACCGAGGAATTACTGCCCCCGCAATGCGGCAACCTTTAAGTTGCACAGAACGTACTCGCAGATCCGCCACAGGCTCACCCGTTACTTCCCTTGCATTCTCATAGGTGATATCTGCTCCCATTTCCGCTAGTACTTCCAAAATCCCTGTGCGCGTAGGATTTACCCCCACATTCTCAATCAACAAATCAGAGTTAGGAACAATCGAAGCTGCCACTAGCCAAAAGGCGGCAGAACTGATATCACCAGGAACTGTTACCGCTTGCCCAACTAGCTTTGCGCCTCCTTTAACCATGACCGTATTCGTATCAATATCGACATGGACATTAGCGCCAAAGGCCGCCAACATTCTCTCACTATGATCTCGCGATCGTTCTGGTTCGGTAATTATGGTTTCCCCATCGGTCATGAGTCCCGCCAACATGATACAGGACTTAACCTGAGCCGAGGCAACTGGAGACTGATAGTGAATTACTTTGAGGTTCTGCCCTGCAATGGCAAGGGGTGCTCTCGCTCCATTTTCTCGCCCCCAAATCTGCGCTCCCATTTGCCGTAATGGACTCACCACCCGAGACATGGGGCGCGATCTCAAGGAATTGTCGCCTGTAACCGTAAAAAAGCGATCGGGATGGCTTGCCAAAATTCCTAACATTAACCGTAAAGTCGTCCCCGAATTACCCGCATTCAAAACATCCACAGGTTCCTTGAGATTACCTAGTCCAATTCCTTTAACGGTCACTAAATCTGAATTTAGCTCCGAAATCTCGGCTCCCATCGCCGCAAAACAAGCAGCCGTACTGCGAGGATCTTCGCCCAATAGCAAACCGCGAATGGTGGTTTCTCCCTCCGCCAAGGAGCCTAGCATCAAGGCGCGATGCGAAATTGACTTATCGCCTGGAATGGTAATTTTGCCGCGTAAGCCCTGTGATAGTTGATCCGCATCAATATTAAGAACGTGATGGGATTGAGTCTTGTCAAGATCGATCATGTTAAAGTCATTTAGCAGTTATCTTTTAGATTACAGCCCTTTGACTCCTCCGCAAAGATATAGCTGCTGCCATGCTTGTTATGATACAAAACCAGAATACGAGTTGCAGTGCGCCTCGCTTCTTGGGTTTTGATTTGCCCTAATACAAGTGTTTACAGCTATAATTTCAAATAATTCTTAGATAGCCAAAACATGGAAGAAGTTACGCCACCAGCCCAACCACAGCATACATTAGGTGACTTCTGCGATCGCCTATATGGTGTCCTGTTTTTGCCAAATCATACTTTTACCCAAATCAAAACAAATCCTTCTCTTTGGCAGGGCGTATGTGTGGTTGGTTTAGTCAATATTTTAGAAACCCTTAGACTAGATCTGCTTTCTCCCTTACGAATTATCTGGGCTGTGATTAGCGGCGTACTAGGGTGGCTATTTTTTACATTTTTACTAAAGCAATTGGCATCGGTTTTTGGTAAGGATGTTAGCCTTCGGCAACTGTTATGCTTGACAGGGTTTGCCAGCTTACCTTGGATTTTTGTTGCGCCTGCCTTGAGCTTACCTGACAGATTTCGTTTCTTTGCAGCGATCGCGGCGATTATCTGGTTTATCGCTTGGCAAGTATGGAGTGCGGCGATCGCCCTAGACATCAAAAGACGCAAAACCCTAATCATTATCCCCCTAGCCATTGCGGGTGGGTTAGTTGCCTTAATTTGGCTGGGCAATGCGATTACATTAGTAATCAGCATTACTTAAAAATAATCTACGCAGGACGAGCAAACCACAGACTGCGCTTACCATCATGGGAAATACAATCAAGAATTAAATCCTTAACCCGAATTGGCAATCTTTGGCTTCTCCGCGCCCGTCTAAGGGAACTGGCAGAACACTCTAAAATTTCTGAAATCTCCTTAGTTGTCCACAGCCGAGTGAATATATCTTCGGGATAGGATGTCATATTTTGGGCTAATTCTTTCCATGACTGCACATAGGCTTCAGTGGCTTCTCCATGTTGGATTATCGTTTCATTTTCGGCAATCTGTTCTATTTCTTTGAGGGCAGGCGGTCTAGGGTCTAACTCACCATAAATATCCGTATCCACATAAACTTGAAAGTTCAATAGATCATCCCAACTTCTTAAAAAACCAGATTCATCATCTTCGGTGAGGGAACCATTATTTAAGCTGCCCTGCGGATCTGGTGATGTGTTAACCGTATGAGATGACTTGTAGATTCTGTCCTTTGGATTAGTCTGACCTATGGTGATCAAACCTTGGAGCGCATTAATAATATGTTGCTGATATTGCGGATGCTTATACAAACTAATAATTTCTTGAATTGAATTTTCAAGTTCTTTAGGTATGGCGATTTTTACCATATCGGTTTGCTGTGCTATTTGCGAAGGATCAACCACAAGAGCATCCCAAATTATGAATGAATCTGTTTAATCTTATAATTCTGCATATAGGCTGTTATTTAATCTGCCATTCGACAAGTATAACGTTTGTCCTTATACAGATAACAATTATCGACTGATTTATAAGTCAGCCAAAGTACTTATGTTTTCTAGTCCTTCTGCATCTGCGTATAAATTTCCGATTATTTATTCCGATATTTTTTTAGAACACGATACTGGGACTTACCATCCCGAAAAAGCTGGGCGCATTGTGGCAGTTGTTGATGCGCTTAAAAAGTCACCGATCGCTGATCATTTAGTATGGCAAGAACCCACAGCGATCGCCCTGCGCCAACAGAGAGGGCATGATATTTTCCAAGATATTCGCCGATTTCATACTCAAGATTATATTGACAGTCTGCGATCGCTATCTGCCAATGGTGGTGGCTATGTCGATGGCGATACGATTGTTTCTGCCGCCAGCTACGATGTGGCTGTATTGGCGGTAAGTGCATGGCTAGATGGTGTGGATATGGTTTTAAACTCTGGGCGACCTGCCTTTGTGCTGGCAAGACCTCCCGGACACCATGCCCGCGCCCATCGTGGTATGGGTTTTTGTTTGTTTGGGAATGCGGCGATCGCGGCGATGTATGGTGGCGATCGGGTCGGTCGAGTGGCTATCCTTGATTGGGATGTGCATCATGGCAATGGCACTCAGGAAGCCGTTTGGGACTGTCCCCATATAGCTTATGTCTCCACCCATCAGTCCCCCTTTTATCCGATGACAGGTAAACCTGAGGAAACAGGGGAACACCATAATATTTTGAATATTCCCATGCACTCTGGATCAGCGATCGCTGAATACCTTAGCGCCTTTCAAGGGCAAATCATGCCATTTTTGCGAAACTTTCAACCTGATTTATTAATTATCAGTGCAGGTTTTGATGCCAATGCCGATGATCCTCTTGCGGGCATTCTTTTAAAGCCAGAAGACTTTGGCACTCTCACCAAGTTATGTTTAGAACTCACTCCCAAAATTTTGTTTGGTTTGGAGGGAGGCTATGATTTTGACAGCCTATCGCGATCGGTCGTTAGTGTGATCTCGCAGTGCCTTTCCTGACCTTATACCAATTTAAAAAAATGTGATCACACTTTTTAAACTAAAAACTAAACCCAGCAAGGTTTTTTAGTTAAGAGCCTGTTTGAGAAGTGTGGGCATTCGCTAAAAATACCGATTGATCCCCCCTCCCCCCCCTTATGGAAGGGGGGAAAGATTAAAAAAGTCCCCCTTTTTAAGGGGGATTTAGGGGGATCAAAACTTCTCAAACACTCTCTAAAAAATGGCTACGCTATTTCTTGATTTGGTATTAAAAAGCCCCTGAATATCTTGTATACAGAGGCCTATGAACATTATTTAATTTTGATGTAATTAGTATGCAATTAATATGTAATTAATTTTTGATAGTCTACAAACGATAATTTGCATTATTAATGCGTTCCCGTCCCATAGATTCATCTGGTCTCTTAAGTGTGAACTTATCAGCATTAGCTGTGATTAGTTCTTTTTGACCTTCGGTTAGCCCAGGAATTGCCAAAACATCATCTAAAGATTGGTAAGGGGCATTTTCAATGATAATGCGTCCAAGGGTGGGATACATACCACGAACTTGTCGAAAATTGTTGATATTAGAATTATTCAAGTCAATCTTACTAAGGTCTTGGGTATAGAAGTTAGTTGCAGGCAAGTCTTCGGCAAATGCAGAGTTACTGCCAAAAGAACCTAACAAGCTAGTTGTCCAAATTGACGCGATCGCCACTAGTAAAACAGAAAAGCGTATAAGTGCTTTCATGCCTAAAATCTCTCAATTAAAAAAATAATTTATTCACTTTCGAGATTAGCAGAAAATTGGAAACCCCAATCCTTTGCTTAGATAAATCGTTAAAGGAAAACAAATAAACCCTCAAAAAAACACCTAAAAACAGTCAAAAGCTCATTATTTAGCTGTCATGATGGGCAAAATTATTCCCTTGCTACTTGTAAACAATTATTTCCAATTGTTGCGAATTTGTTACAAACTCTAAATAGAATTAGGAATTCAGAAAATATACTCAATCATCCTTACTGCCATGATCCCAGCATTTACCTATGTTTATTTGGCGTTTATTTGACGATTGCTATTTTTTTCATAATTTTAAGTAACTATAAACAATGGGGCTGAAACCTTTAACCGTAGGTACAATGACTATCTAGAAAATGGGTGGGTAACTACAACGGTATATTTTTGCATATGTTAAGTCTTGAAAACTTCCCTTGGCTCACATTCATCATCGCCTTCCCCATCGTTATGTCCCTTGCGGTTGCCTTTGTCCCTGATAAAGGTGATGGCAAAACCATTCGTTGGTTTGCGTTGGTGGTTGGCTTGATCGACTTTGCCGCGATCGTCTATGCCTTTTGTACACAATACGACTACAGCAACCCTGGCTTGCAGCTTGTTGAGCGCTATGAGTGGGTTCCCCAGCTTGGGCTAAATTGGTCTGTGGGTGTTGATGGACTATCGATGCCTCTAGTATTACTAACGGGCTTTATCACTACCCTCGCAACCCTTGCCGCATGGCCAGTCACGCTCAAGCCACGCTTATTTTATTTTCTGCTCCTGTCAATGTATGGCGCACAAATTGCCGTATTTGCAGTGCAGGATATGCTGCTGTTTTTCTTGACATGGGAGTTAGAGCTAATTCCAGTCTATCTACTACTGTCAATTTGGGGAGGATATAAACGCCTCTATGCCGCGACTAAGTTTATTCTATATACGGCGATCGGTTCGCTATTTATCTTGGTCGCAGGATTAGCAATGGCCTTTTATGGAGATGTGGTCTCCTTTGATATGCAGACCCTTGCAAATAAGCATTATCCGCTTACCTTCCAATTGTTTGCCTATGGAGCCTTCTTAATCTCCTATGGTGTCAAACTGCCAATTTTTCCTTTGCATACATGGTTGCCCGATGCCCACGGAGAGGCAACAGCCCCTGTACATATGCTTCTTGCAGGAATTTTATTAAAAATGGGTGGCTATGCCATCATGCGGATGAACGCAGGTATGTTACCTGAAGCCCATGCTTACTTTGCGCCAATTTTGGTAATTTTAGGCATTGTTAATATCATTTATGCTGCCTTAACCTCCTTCGCTCAACGTAGTCTCAAACGGAAAATTGCCTATTCTTCAATCTCGCACATGGGCTTTGTATTGATTGGTATAGCTTCTTTTACCGATCTTGGTACGAGTGGAGCCATGTTGCAGATGATTTCTCATGGATTAATTGGGGCAAGCTTATTTTTCCTAGTGGGCGCAACCTACGATCGCACCCACACTCTCATTCTTGATGAAATGGGGGGAGTGGGACAGCAGATGCCGAAAATTTTTGCCATGTTTACTACTTGCTCCCTTGCATCTTTGGCTCTGCCGGGGATGAGTGGATTTGTGGCAGAAGTGATGGTATTTGTGGGCTTTGCTACCAGTGATGCTTATAGCGGTACTTTTAAAGTAATTGCTTTGCTATTAATGGCAGTGGGTGTGATCCTCACGCCTATTTACTTGCTGTCTATGCTGCGGGAAATCTTCTACGGACAAGAAAATAAGGAACTAAGCTCCCATCAAAATTTGGTGGATGCAGAACCCCGTGAGGTATTTATTATTGCTTGTTTACTTGTGCCAATTATTGGCATTGGTTTCTATCCTAAGGTGGTGACACAGATTTACGACTCCACAACAACTAAGTTAGCTGGTTTGCTGCGTGAGTCTGCCCCTGTTTTAGCAAATAAGCGTGATGATAATCGATTTGCTAGTTTGCCCAATAATTTGTCCAACAATTTGCCAATTAAAGAAGCCCCTCGACTGGGTAACTAAATTAGCCTATAAAAAACCCCGCCTTGCGGGGTTTTTTATTGTTTTAGCCGCCCCCAACAATGGTGACAATTTCTAAGCGATCGCCTTCTTGAACAATCGTATTTTCCCAAAGTTGTCGGTGGAGGATTTCACCGTTGTATTCCACTGCCACAAGTCGAGGATTGAGATTTAAGAAGTTCAGCAATTCGATCATGGTTAAGTTTGCCTTGCATAGGCGATCATCACCATTTACTTGCAATGTAATCATAGTGTTGCTATAAGTTCAGTGTCTGTAATGTCCGCAATGTTTTCAAGCTTTTATAGTAGTCTTTATTGCCATGTCTCAACCTTTATCAACCAATTTGCCAGAGCCAGAACCATCGGAGCAAGTTGCTGCGATTTCAGGCAATGAGCAGGCTAAGGATTCAAACAATATCTCTGGTTTGAGTAGTGCTGATGTACGCGATCGCTATCAACGCGGAGATATCAATGCGGTGGTTTTGCGATCGAGCCGCACCTATAAAGAAATTTTTCAAGAAAATGTCTTCACTCTTTTCAATATTACCTTTGGGGTAATTTTGGCGATGATGATGGCATTAGGACAGGCAACCGATGCCATCTTTTCAGGATTTTCGGTATTCATGAATATTTTGGTGGGGGTAGCACAGGAGATTCAGGCAAAGTTGACTTTAGATAAGTTGGCTTTGCTATCAGTGCAGAAGGTCAAGGTACGCAGGGATGGGGAGACCAAAACTATTGCTGTGGGTGAGGTGGTGCGAGATGACCTGATTGAGTTAGAACCTGGCGATCGCGCTCCCGTTGATGGTGCTGTGATCATTTCCCAAAATGTGGAGATGGATGAATCTTTGCTCACGGGGGAATCTGATCCCGTACCCAAACAACAGGGGGATGTGGTGCTGTCTGGCTCATTTTGTTTGTCAGGAAGTTGTATATTTCGGGCAGACAAGATTGGCAATGAAAGCTATGCCATGAAGCTATCCCAATCATCACGGGTCTATAAGCGAGTATTTACGCCACTGCAAAAAAAGATTGATGTGTTGGTAGAAATTTTTATCTTGATGTTGCTAGTGGCGGCATTTCTCTACATTGCTTCCAGTGTCAACTCAGGGCGATCTATGGTGGACACGATTCGCTATTCTTCAGTAATTGTGAATAGTTTTGTGCCAGCAGGTTTGTTGCTGTCGATTAGCGTTGCCTTTGCGATCGGTGCGGTGGCGATCAGTAAGCGGCGGACGTTAATCCAAAAAATTAATGCTGTTGACTCAATGAATAGTGTGCGGATTCTCTGTACTGATAAGACAGGGACACTTACCCAAAACCAATTGGCAGTCAAGCAAATCCTCCCTGTTGGCGATACTGATTTTGATTCGTTGCGGGAGTTGATTGCACTCTATGCAAATTTAGTTGGTTCGCAAAATAGCAGTGCCAAGGCAATGGCAACTTTTGCGGATAGGCCCCGATCGCCTGCTGTTTTGATTAGTGAGATTCCCTTTAGCTCTAGCCGCAAGTGGGGAGCTATTGCCATTGATATCGGCGTGACGATTATGGTGGGTGCGCCAGAGATTTTGTGTGCTGATGCGGAACTGCGAGATCTTGCCAAACAATATGCCAGTCAAGGTTTACGCGCGATCGCTCTAGTGACCAGTACCGAGACCATCGAATCTAGTAAAAATCCTGTATTACCAAGCCAAAGGCGCAATCGCGGTTTGATTTTGCTTGAAGATAGTCTGCGCCCCGATGTAGTTGAGACGATTGCTCAGTTGCAGGATCAAAATATACGGCTTAAGGTGATTTCTGGGGATAGTGTGGATACGGTGGCGGCGATCGCTCGACAGGCAGGAATCGCAGTGCCTGAGGATGCCCTATTCTCTCAGACTCAGCTAGAAGTAATGGATGATCGAACATTTAATCGGGCAGCAGCATCGGGATCGGTCTTTGGCAGGATTACCCCCGATATGAAGCGTCGCCTCATTTCCGCTATGGTCAAGCGTGGGAATTATGTGGGCATGGTTGGTGATGGAGTGAATGATGTACCTGCCTTTAAGGAGGCGCAGTTGGCGATCGCCATGAATGATGGCGCACAGATTAGCAAAGATATCGCTGATATTATCCTCCTCGACAACAATCTATCGGCATTACCCCAAGCCTTTGCCGCAGGCGATGTCATCAAGCAGAAAATTCTTGCCTCTGCTCTCATTTATCTAGCCAAAAATATTATGGTGATCTTAGCGATCGCCTTTACAGGATTTGTCCAACTCCCATTCCCTATCGAACCAAGACAAACAACTATCCTTACCATTGCCGTCGTCACGATTCCGATTATCTTTATTTCCTTTGGTTGGATCAAACCCAAACGCATCAACAACTTTTTGCGTGATGTGATTGGCTATAGCTGCCTTGCGGGATTGTTTGGGGCGATCGCTATGACCATTGGCTATGTATTCTCTTACTATATTGGTGGCTGGACATTACTCAAAGTCCCCCACACTTCACCAATTCTTAGTTCTGAAACATTCCAAGAAATTGTCAGAAGCCAAGCTCAATGCGTCACTACAATGATCGGTATTTTCTTTAGTCTATTTGTATTTTGGAGCATCACTGATATTTCAGTTTGGAAAGTCCGCACCTTCCGCAAAAGTCCTATCACTTCCATCGTGGGATGCCTTGCAGTCCTATTTTCCATCGTTGTAATGCTCTACTTTCCTAAATTCTTTCAGATTGAAGCTCCCGATCAATTGGGATGGTCAATGATCATTTTTCTGCCCATTACCAGTTTTTATATGTTGAGAATGATGCAGTCGAGCCAGCTATTACGGCATTTACTCCATAATCTCAATCAGCCCTAGATCATTTCTTCAAACTATGCAAAAACCCAGTCATGAATCTCGACCCATCGCTATCACCATTCTTGCTGTGGTGATGTTTGCGGCTAGTGGTCTTTTAATCTTTGATCGCGTTGTCAATTTCTATACATATCGCACTTCAGCATCAATCACGGCCATTAATGATAGTAATGTGATTAACTTACAAGTGGTTTCTGGTATTGCATTTTTGCTGATTGGTCTTGTGCCGATTGTTTTGGCGATCGGCTTGTGGCAGCTTAAGTCTTGGGCAAGGTTTCTGAGCCTCTGTCTATTTAGTGCCATTATGTTACCTGCCCTTGCCGCATCCTTGGGGCTGATCTCACCACCCTCCCCAGACAACTTGCTCAACGTTCCCACTTTTTTTGATGATTTTATTGCTGCCGATTCTTCCAAACATATTTCTAAGCTGGCTAAAATAAATCCTTATCTCGCTGGTAGCAGTGCGATCGCGATCGCCATCCTCATTCACCCGTCGATCGTCAGGACATTTCAGAGACACCGCCCCAAATTGCGCTCATAGGCATTGTGCCAATTTTCAAAAATTTCAAAAAAATATTGCGATCGCGTAACAATTCACCCGATTGTGTGAGGAAAACCTGAAGCAAAGCATTGTAGATTACTAATCAATGAAGCCTTAAACTGACTGCACCCAGCGCTCCCACGCTGGGTTTTTATTTGGCAAGTTATTTGGCAGATTATTTGGCAAAAATCTTAACTGTTGAGGATCATGGTATTGCGATGGGGATTGCTATATTGATATAGCGCTTGATGTAGCGCATCAAAAATCAGCCATCAAATCAGCGATCCATGAAAAAAAGAATTAATCTCACCTTTCCCAAACGAGCTATTAGCATTCCTATAACTTACCGTTTGGCTAAGGATTTTAATATTGCTGCCAATATCATTCGCGCTCAAGTCGCTCCTAATAAAGTGGGCAAGATGGTATTGGAACTATCGGGAGATATTGACCAGCTCGAAGAAGCAATGGAATGGATGCGATCGCAGGATATCGAAGTATCATTGCATGGGCGCGAAATCGTGATTGATGATGTCGCCTGTGTCGATTGTGGACTATGCACAGGGGTATGTCCCACCGAAGCCCTCACCCTCGATCCGAAGACTTTTCAGCTTAACTTTGTGCGATCGCGATGTGTCGTTTGTGAACAATGCATTACCGCCTGCCCCGTCAACGCCATCTCAATTAACCTATAACCCCATTACCAATCACCAATTACCAATTTCCCATTACCAATTCACATTAGCCGCCGCCGCAATCACAATGGGATGTAACCATCGAAAAACCACCACTGTAATCGCCACACCCACATAGGCGGGTCGCACAAATTCTTTGAGGACAAGCTGTTGACGACCTTGAGCGATCGCCACAAATGGAAATACGGAGGTGCGCTCCTTCAAAGCTAGAAATGCATCACCATGACGCTTAAAGAGGCGGCGATCGCCATGCCAGACGGCAAATAGATGATAGCTGACGAGGGCGATCGCAGTGGTCAGGGCAAAGGATGTACCGAGCCAAAGGGTATGGGCAATACACCAAAGAGACATCCCCACCATTTGCGGATGACGACTAATTCGGGTAATTCCTGTTTCAAATAGATATACTTGGGGCTTCTGAATTGCCGCAACTTCGCCCAAATTAAATGTGGCAGGATACAAAAATAAAAAAGCGATCGCCGACAAACCTAAAACAAACTCATGCAATCCTGTGACGGCTTGTAAATTCCATAGCTGTTCGCCATCGTAACGGTGATTGAAATAGAAAATAAATAGCACCACTGCTAGGGGAATACTAACCAAAGCAAAAATAACGCGATATAGTCTTGCGCCAATCCGTTCCTCTGCCCACATGCGTAATGATGCCAAGCCACTATGGGCGATCGCAAAGATAAAAATCAATCCCACCATCACAAAATGACTAGAGTAATCATGGAAAAAGCTAAGTAAAGAAGGGCTAATGGAAGTCATGCTGCTTAAGGATCGCTACTCACGGTATCAAAAATCTTGAGTTTTCATGGCATCTGCGACAAACTGAAAACCAAAGTAAGATAAATATAACGCTTAATAACACTCAATAATGCTCAAAAAATCCTAATCCAAAGAGCCATGTCAAAACTAACTAGACGCGAATTTATAACTATTAGCAGCTTGTCCGCAGGTTTTGCGATCGCTGTGCAGCCCATTTCCGCCCAAACAATCATGACCGATAACAAAGGTATTGTGGCAGGGGAAATTAAAATTCCTGTCAAAGATGGCTCTATTCCTGCCTATCGCGCTCGTCCCACCCTCGGCAAAGACTTTCCCGTCATTTTAGTTGTCCAAGAGATTTTTGGGGTTCATGCCTATATCCAAGATGTCTGTCGGCGTTTAGCTAAGTTGGGGTACTTAGCGATCGCACCTGAAATGTTTTACCGACAAGGAGATGTCTCCAAACTAGCAGATATAGAGTCAATTCGTGCAGTCGTTGCCAAAGTTCCTGATACTCAAGTGATGTCCGATCTGGATGCTACTGTGGCATGGGCAGTTCGATCAGCTAAGGCAGATCCGAATCGAATTGGGATTACGGGCTTTTGTTGGGGCGGACGGATCACTTGGCTATACTCAGCCCACAACCCACAGGTTAAGGCTGGTGTGGCTTGGTATGGCAGACTGGTGGGCGCATCAACTGCTTTAACCCCTGTCCATCCCGTTGATATTGCCAATAGCTTACAAACGCCTGTCCTTGGTCTGTATGGTGGTAAAGATACAGGTATTCCCCTTGATACTGTTGAGCAGATGCGCGATCGCATCAAGGCAGGTCGTAGTGGTTCAGAGTTTGTGATTTACCCAGAGGCTCCCCATGCATTTCATGCCGATTATCGTCCTTCCTATCGCCAAACAGAAGCGGAAGACGGATGGCAAAAGCTAAGGGCTTGGTTTACCAAGTATGGCGTTTAATCACCAAGCAACAGCCTGAAATTGATCATCATTTACAATTTCCACCGTATCGCCAGAGGGCTTGATCACATATAGCCCTCTTTGGTAAGCATAGCGCCCCACCTGTTGATCCACTTCAATCGCGGCCACTGCACCAAAGATTTGATAGTCCCGATATTCAGGAAATGCTTGCTTTAATTTGCCAAGGCGTTCACACATTTCCTCAATATCATCATTAGACAGCCGAGATTTACACTCAACGGCGATCGCTTTCATCCCATTGACCCCAAAAATATCAATTTCCATCTGTAAGTTTGGGCGTTCAGAACGCATTCTCAAAAATGTGCGATTAATTTCAATACCCTTAGCTCGAAATAGGCGCACCACCGCAGGGCGCACCAGTTCTTCAACAAATCTACCCCAACGGGTTGTTAAGCCATTGACTGCCCGATTGGTATTTTCGACAGTGCGCTCTAGTTTTTCCAATCGGCGATCGGCTTCTGCGGCACGGCGATCAGCTTCTGCGGCGCGTTGAGCAGCCTCCGCCGCACGTTGAGCGTCCTCTGCAGCGCGGCGATCAGCTTCTGCTTTGGCTTCGGCAGCACGGCGATCAGCTTCTGCGGCGCGGCGATCAGCTTCCTGTTGGGACAAGCGAAATAACTCATAGATATCTTCAATGGTGACGGGTTTGGACATGGCAGTTCCTATTAGTTTTTTACTAATTTTGATTGATTTATACCGATTAACTTAGATTACCTTCGTTTATTTTACCCAATAAAACCGATCGCTTTGCGCCTGTAACACTTGGCAAATTGCCATAGCGCTCTTTGAGTCTGAGATAGCCGAGTAGGGCAAAGGCGATCGCCTCCTTGTAGTTGCCATCCAAGCCCACATCATCGGTACGCATCACGGTTATGGGATTGAGCAGAGCTTGTAATCGTTCCATCAAGTATAAGTTGCGGCTACCACCACCGCTTACCAACAATTGATCGGGTAGTTTTGGCAAAAAATCATGGTAACTATTGGCGATCGCCTTGACCGTAAACTCAGTTATCGTAGCCACAATATCATGATCGCTCATTCGGTCAGGGCATTGCTGACAGTCAGCCAAGCATTGCTCAAAATAAATAGGACTAAATAATTCGCGTCCCGTAGATTTGGGAGGATGTGTGGCAAAAAAAGGATGCTGTAACCATTGGTTAACTATTTGTAAATTGGCATTTCCTTGACGCGCGATCGCCCCATCACGATCAAAGGGGAGATTAAATAATCGCTGAGTTGCCATATCAATCAGCACATTACCAGCGCCATTGTCAAAACCAAATACCTGCTCTGGATGGGCGATCGCTTGGGGAGGCAAAAAAGTCAAATTACTAATACCGCCAATATTTTGACAAACCCGACAATATTGAGGATGAGATAGTAATAGTAAATCTGCCATAGGCACAAGGGGAGCTGCCTGCCCACCTGCCTCAATATCGGCTACGCGGAAATCACTAATAGTTTTGATCCCTGTTAACGCAGCGATCGCGGCTCCTCGCCCAAGCTGCACCGAATAGCCCAAACTAACCGCACCTGCGGATAAATTCTGTAATTCCCTTGGTGGACGATGAAAAACCGTTTGGCCGTGCGAACCAATTAGCTGAGGAGAGCGATCGCTCTTAGCGGCAATGGCGATCGCGGCGGCCGCAAAGCTTCTAGCAATCTGGTCATCAAGCTCACAGATTTGCTGTAGCGATCGCGGCTCCCCCGCACATACAGCCAAAATTTCCGCCCGCAGGTTTTCGTCATAGGCATAGGTAAAACCTGATTGCAGTTGCACCGATAGCATCCCTTGGCGATCGGTAATTTCCACCAAAGCAGCATCGATGCCATCCACCGAAGTGCCACTCATCAGACCGATCGCCAAAACCGTCTCTCCAGAGTCCTCCATGCCATCAGTCATACTAATCAACCACTATAAACCTAAGTCCTAGCCTATCCTAACGGGTCGCCAAGAAGTAAGTCGCAGCCCGTTCAACTGGTTGGAGATTGTAATCCAAAAAGACCACATCCCTAAACCCAATACGCTCTAGTAAGATCTTAATTTCTTCGGGTGTGTAATAACGAATTCGCATCATGGTCAGATCTGAATAAGCCCTTTCAGACTGTACTTTCCATGTTCCATTCATCCAAGCATCTAACTCCTCAGGCTTAGTTAGATCAGGAAACTGCACCAAAACCTTACCATTGGGCTTCAAAAGGCGATAAAACTCATAGAAAAATTTCACCGCATGAACCTTTTCAATATGCTGAATACATTCAATAGAGTAGATAAAAGTAAGGGACTGATCGGCGATTGGGCGAATATCCAAGCCCGAAATCTTGACATAGGAAACGTTTGGGACATCACGATTAAGATATTCTGCCACCCTCAAGATCGCTTGGCTGACATCCACCCCAACTCCGCGCCTGCAATACTTAGCCACCCCACCAATGATCAAGCCATGACCACAGCCAAACTCTAAAACCTCATCATCCGCCTTAATTATCTTGGCTAAAACATCATTAGCGATCGCGGCTCGACTGGTTCTTAGCTGCTCCAGCAAGCTCTCATACTCCCCTGGGGCAAAGTAAAGCTTATTTTGAGGATAGAGATAGTGTGGCGAACTGGTGAGAAATTTTTTGGTCAAAAAAGCACGAGTCCCATCACCACCAATCCGCCATAGTAAATCAATGAAGCCATTCCATCGGAGATAGTCATAATCACCTTTTTCGGACTTTAAGGGCTTAAAAATAAGATTATATAAATTGAGAATAAATTTAATTGAGCGTAACTTATTAACATTTACTAACTTCATGAATTTAAGCCATCCTTTAAGAAAAGTTCTTTCAAACTATACGCCGATATACGATAAACCAACATAAGCCAATAAGATTTTAGGCTAATTCACACTATCGCAGTCTGAAATCAAGGTTAGAAGTTATTGGCTTTGACATCGCCCATTCCAAAGATATAGCTGTAGACACTTGTATTGGGACAAATCAAAACCCAAGAAGCGAGTTGCGGCGCGGAGTGCCGCAACTCGTATTCTGGTTTTGTGTCCTAATAAGCATGGCAGCAGCTAAAAATCGATGGTTGAGCGATGTACTTGCTAAAGAGTTAAGATTCCATCCACTCTGTATGGAAGAATTCCCCTCTGGGTTTGTCGGTACGCTCATAGGTGTGAGCGCCAAAATAGTCACGTTGGGCTTGGGTGAGATTTTGTGGTAAGCGATCGCGACGATAGCTATCAAAATAGTCGAGCGAAGCACTAAAAGCAGGAACAGGAATGCCCAACTCAGCCGCCGCAACTACAACTTTGCGCCATGCCAACTCCTTAGACAAAATAGTTTGTTTAAAATCTTCATCCACCAATAGATTAGGTAGATGGGGATTACGCTGAAACGCTGCCTTGATTTTGTCAAGGAATACTGCGCGAATAATGCAACCACCTTTCCAGATTCTGGCAATTTCGCCTAGATTTAGCTCATAGCCAAACTCTTTAGAAGCAGCACCTAAAAGAGCCATCCCTTGAGCATAGGAGCAGATCTTAGAGCAGTACAGGGCATCGCGTACTGCTTCAATAAACTCTTGGCGATCGCCTTCATACTTACCTGAAGTTGCCGTTGTTAAGACTTTAGACGCTGCCACCCGTTCATCCTTAAAGGAGGACATCACCCGTGCCGTCACCGCCGCAATCATTGTGGGAATTGGTACACCTAGATCAAAAGCACTTTGTACCGTCCATTTACCTGTACCCTTTTGACCTGCGGCATCCAGAATCAAATTAACTAAAGCGTCACCAGTAATGGCATCGGTTTTCGAGAAAATATCTGCTGTGATGTCAATCAAATAGGAATCTAGCTCAGAACTGCGCCAAGTTGTAAATACTTCGTGAAGTTCGGCTGCACTTAAACCCAGACCTGTACTTAGCAGATCATAGGCCTCAGCAATTAACTGCATATCGCCATACTCAATGCCATTGTGTACCATCTTCACATAATGACCTGCCCCACCTTTACCAATGTAGGTGACACAGGGGCCATCATCGACCTGAGCTGCAATCTTCGTCACAATTGCTTCGATCTCAGCATAGGCGGATTTTTGTCCCCCAGGCATCATACTGGGGCCATTCAAGGCTCCTTCTTCGCCCCCACTGACACCCATGCCAATATACTTAAGGTTCATACTCTCTAGATCTACGGTGCGGCGCTCGGTGTCGTAGTACAGGGAGTTACCGCCATCAATCACAATGTCACCTTCTTCTAGGTAAGGCTTTAGCTCCTCAATTACCGCATCTACGGGTGCGCCAGCCTTAACCATGATTAGGATTTTGCGAGGACGCTCAAGGGATGCCACAAAATCAGCGATCGTAAAGGCTCCTTTGAAATTTTTGCCTGCTGCCCTTGTTGCCAAAAATTTATCGGTTTTATCACGACTGCGGTTATATACACTCATCGAAAACCCATTACGCTCAATATTGAGGGCTAGATTTTCACCCATTACCGCCAAGCCAATCAAACCAAAGTTTTGCTTGTCAGATGTCATACAATCCTCATTTATCCATCGAAACATCAGCAATGGTATGGTAAGGGCTGATTTAGTGGGGATCGCAAATCCTTTGTAAATCCTTAACGAATTATCCTAATTTTGATTCAGTTGTCTCTAAATGGTATCTACAGTAACTAAAATAGCCGATGCACTGCTTTTGCGATGAGCATGATTTTTTTGTGATAACGAAATACAAAAAAAGACAAAAGATCGCTAGTGGGTCGTCTTGATATTTTAGCTTTTCTTAAATAATGATAAATATCACTAAATATTTAGTTAGCCTGCTGCTAATAACAGTCATACCACTATATAAAATTGCTTTGCTATGGCACAAAACTAGAGAACTGATGTCTTAAATAAAGTTAACTAATAAAGTTATATTTAGGTTATATTTGCAAATGTAGATTTAGTCGATCGCTAAATGCAATGATGATTTAAGGGGATAAGTTGAACTACCTAATGTTTCATAATTTTTTGCGGAGTTTATTTTAGGTAGATTGTTGGTTATAGGTTCATCTTCCTATGATTCAACAAATATAAGAGTACAAAGTTCTAGCAATCATTTTTGGAAATTTTTTAAGAAATTTCTTATACGTTCTATTTATCTAAAGAGATTAAAACTTGGATTTTTTCTGGGTTCTTAATAAGTATATATGATTGATTTTATCTGTATATTTTGATTGCTTTAGCACTTATGTATTTTGTCGCGATTCCCCTTGTAAGGTCTATTCCGCACTAGACACCTTAATTTTCTGGAGATCCCCATGAGTAAAGCAAAGAAATCTAATTTGTCCGATACATCTAAAAGTAAATCAGCATCAAAAGGTGCAGATTCTAGTCAGCCCACTAAAGATTTACCTAAGCTAGAAGTCTTAAAAGTAATTGCTCCAAAATCATCTTCTGATGAGCAATCAGTAAGTGATAAAACTTTAGTTAAGGATGCCAACAATAATGATGGATTAGCGGACGACCGTTTAGCGCATCAGTCTAAAGAAACTGATAAAATTTTGGCTAAATCAGCTAAAACCTCATCTAGTGCATCAAGTATTGGTGCAAAACATTTAGTGGCTAATGGGGCATCGGAAGGATTCCATCATGATCGAGAAACTGGATCGGCTCCAATCAATGAGCAGGCTAGTGTGCAAGAGTCTAAGATGTGTTTGCAGCCAATTTCTCCTGCTACCGATCCATTTCAGTATCGTGCTATTGGCGTAGTTTGTGGTCGCTATGTGGCTAATGAAGATAATTTTGCAAAGGGACATATTCAAGCCCCTGATGGCTCGATTGTCGATGCTGTGTTGTTGGGCAAGGTCATTTCTTTGGCTAAAAAGCGTTTGCATAGCGATCGCGACTATCTGTGGGTGGTGTATCCCCGCACTAATGATAAGGGTGGGAAGTTGCATGTGCAGATTGCGGGGGTATGGGCTCCTGAGGATTTAGGCAGAAGTCATGTGCAGTCTGATCCCGATGTTACAGATGGCTACTTTTCGGTGCGCGGGGAAGTTTCTAGTCAGTCGGTTGAAGATAATTTAGTCATTGTCAAGATCCGCCGCACTGAGCAGAAGTTTGATAAGCAAAAGGGTAAAAATATTAAGAGCTACAGTAAGTTTAAGGTGCGTCTGCATGGTCTTTTGCCAACAGATGCTGTGGGGCAGTTTTGGAGTATGAATGTGCAGCGTCAAGATAATGTTTTGACCATTGTCGATGGGGAGTTTATTGGGATTGTACCTGTTAAAGGGAAACGCAATCAATTTAAGGGACGGCAGGGCGCAGGTGCTGGTAAATTTACTCCTAAGAGGTACAGCGATCGCCCATTTAAGCCATCTTTTAATGCTGATCGTGAAGGCGAGTTACGAGAAAATCGTCCACCTGTTCCTCGGCCAATTATTAAGCGGCGTGAGCCTCCGACAATTTAATCAAATTAATCAAAAAACAAAAAGCTTGCAGTGCAAGCTTTTTGTTTTTTATGAATACTGCTAAGGTTGCAAAACCATACTCCATTCCTTATTTTTGCTATCCCAGTATGGGGCATCGGTTTCACCAACAATATTCGGTCCCCAATAGGCACGGGAGCCGTCAGTAGCAAAAGCAAAGATAACATCGCCTTTACCGATCGCTATTTTATAATTGGGTAATGATAATAGAAGACCTTCTTTACCACCTTCAAACGGGGCAAAGTCCCAGTTAAGGGGTTCGATCGCTTGCCAAACGTTTTGAGAGGTGATCCGAGAGTAGAGGACAACTCGCACAGAGCGATCGCTGCGATTACCAACCCTCAAGCTACCAATATTTTTACCATCATTAAGGCTAGGCTGAGTGGGGCGAGTAATGGGCGTAGGAAAAGGAGATACAACTACCTTGGGAGTCGTGGTATCTTCCACTGTTTCTCGATTGGGGTTAGGCATAAAACGATGCCATAGGGATACACCCGTTAAGGCGATTAATATCCCTAACCCAACAGAATAAGCATATTTAATATCAAGGCTGGGTATCACGGTGAAACCCCAAAAAATTTAGTATGGCATTATTTTCATTTTATATGTTTTCAATTTTACCGCGATCGAGATCTTCATTAGAGCCATGAACAATAAAAGAAATCAAAATTCTAATCTAATATCTGCCAATTTCCCCATTGAGCAAATACCAGGACTAAGTAAGGAAAATAGCAAATTGCTGCAACAATATGGCATTGCTACAACCTTAGACTTGCTGCAAAGGGCAGGAAAGTCAAAAGCACAAAGAGAATCTTTGGCAATTAATTTAGGAGTCAGGCTACAGATGCTCAATAAGTGGTTGGCTATTGCTGATTTATCAAGGATTCCAGCGATCGGGCTGGAATATAGCGGCACGATTTTGCATAGTGGGATCGCCTCAGTTGAGCAACTCATCCAAACGCCAGTGCATCAACTGTATCGACAAGTTATGAAGTTACAGGTTCAAAATTTTCATAGATCTGACCTTTGTCCAAGTCTGGGAGAGATGTCCCTATGGCTGCAACAGGCAAAAAGTTTGCATTGAGTTTGCATTTTGCCTTAGGCAAAATGCAAACCACAATATCTATTCATTTGTCCCCAAGGCTCCAGGGGAGCCACTAAGGGTACGGCGGGGGGAGCAGGTGGCGATCGTAATGATCAAAGTCATGATGTAAGGAGCAGCATTGAAAAGATAGTAATAGGAGGTTACGCCCACAGCTTGCAATGCTGGGCCAATTGCCTGCGCTCCACCAAATAGTAATGCTGCCCATAGACATTGCACAGGTTGCCATCGTGCAAAAATCACCAGAGCAACTGCCATTAGCCCTTGACCACTAGAAATGCGTTCTGACCAGAGACCTGGATAGTACAGCGATAGGCTTGCGCCGCCAATACCTGCGAGGAAGCTCCCAACCACGATCGCGCAGGTACGCACACCCACCACGGAGATGCCCATCGCCCTTGCCGCACTGGGGCTATCGCCAACTGCGCGGACATATAGTCCCCAACGGGTAGAACTAAAAAACCATTGCATAATCGGTGCGAGCGCGATGCCAATCAAAAGCAACGGACTAACCTTAAGAGCCGCCTGCACTTGAGGGAAACTACTCCAGTTACCCAATTCTAATACTGGCAAAGGAATCGCCTTGGGTTGAATGAATGCCTTCCCAAAGAAAAAAGCAATACCACTACCAAAAATGATCATCGCAATACCCACCGCCACATCACTCACCCTTGGGCGTTGCGATAGCCAAGCATGGATTAGTCCTAAACCCACTCCCGCCATTCCTGCGGCCAAAACCCCTAACCAAGGTGACTTAGTTAAATAGGAAACAGCATAAGCTGTCATTGCTCCTGTTAATAAGGTTCCTTCCAAACCTAAATTGATTTTGCCAGCTTTTTCAGTCAGACACTCGCCCAAACTGACAAATAGGAATGGAGCGCTCCCTCGTAGGGTTCCTGCAACAATTGCCAAAGGTACACTCATCCAGCCTAATGTATCTTGTTCCATAGTTTTCTGTGCAAATTTGGTAATGTATTTTTAGGTAAAGCAAACTAGATATGTTTTAAGTTTTGATTTTGCCGTAGGCAAAATCAAAACTGTAATATTTATCCAGCAATGGTTGAAGCATCGATTTTCACTTCAGGTTCGCGATCTTTAAAGAAACTAAAGCGACCGTATAGAGATTCGCTAAAGAGAATGGCTAAAAATACAATTCCTTGAAATAGCAGAACCGTAGCATCGGGTAAATCAAAGGTTCTTTGCAAAGCGCTACCACTCGCCAAAATTCCGCCCATTAATACTGCAACTAATACGCCAACCAAAGGATTTTGACGAGCAATGAAGGCAACTAAAATACCACTATAGCCATAGTCAGAATTAAGAGAAGCATTGGCACTGCCATGAACAGCCGCAATTTCTACCATCCCTGCCAAACCTGCACAGGAACCAGCTAAGAAACTAACAATGAGCGTCAATTTGCCAACAGGTAATCCCGCAATTTTGGCAGCCCGAATGTTTCCTCCTGCTGTCCGTACTGCAAAACCAAAGGTTGTACGATGGATGAGAAAATAGGCGATCGCGCAGGCAATCAAGCCATAAATCAAGCCATAATGGACTCTAGTATTAGGAATACTTTGCAGCATATTCATGGCTGCGATCGGATAGGTTGAAGGTTTATTGAGGCTAGAAGGATCGCGCATGGGGCCTTCGACTAGGGTATTGAGCAGAGCGATCGCAATATAATTCATCAATAAACTACTAATCGTCTCATTAACACCGCGATAGTACTTGATTGCACCCACAAACATAATCCACAGACCACCAGCAATCAAACCAGCGATCGCCATCCCAATTTGCACCACCAAAGATGGAAAAGAGGCAAGGGCAAGACCCACCGAAATAGCGCCTAATCCTCCCACGATCAAAGCCCCTTCATTGCCAATAATCGTTAGACCTAGCATCGCAGGCAGAGCCGTACATAAAGAAGTCAACATTAGGGGAGCCGAACGGATTAACGTCCCCTGCCAAGAGAAACTATTACCGAAGGCTGATTGATAGATGGTTCCATAAATCGCGATCGGATTCTTGCCTTGAATCGCACAGAAAATCCCAAATACTAACAAAGAAGCTAATAAAGCACCAATAGGAATAACAATATTTTCCGAAGTAGAACGCCAGCGATCGCGTAAATTCATAATTTCTCACCATTGACAATAGCAGTTCAGTCAATAAACAAAAGCCCACCAATGGTGGGCTTTTCTCTAAATTTTACCGATTACACCCTCAACCAACCAATTCATCTTCTCCAGTTCAATATCTTGCTGTTTGAGTTGCTTCTCCTTCTCAATCACAACCTTACCAGTATTATCCTTAATTTCACCAGCATAGATGACCATAGAGCCATCCATAAACTTCGCCATCACCTTTTCTGCCTCCTTCTTAGTCTCAGCGCTCACCGCACCACCAAAGGGAGAGACCTTACAGAAACCTTCCTTCAGACCACCACGCAATAAATGGGGAATACCACCATCGGTAACGGTTTTACCAGCCTTAAAGTTTTCTACATACTTGGTATAGACATTAGGCCAATCCCATTCAGCTCCAGTCAAATAACCATTAGGAGCCAAAGCTGACTGATTGGTATGGTATCCAGTACAGAAAATCTTCCGCTTCTCTGCGGTTTCCATAATCACCTTTGGACTATCAACGTGGCAAGTCAACACATCCACACCTTGATCAATCATACTGTTAGCAGCCTCAGCCTCCTTCACAGGAATAGACCAATCACCCGTAAAGATTACCTGCACAGTTGCCTTAGGATTTACACTGCGAGCGCCCAAAGTGTAGCTGTTGATGTTGCGAACCACCTGAGGAATGGGCTTTGCTGCCACAAATCCTAACTTTCCAGATTTAGTGGACAAACCAGCAACAACACCTGCAATATATTGGGCTTCGTCAATATAGCCATAATAACTTCCTACATTCTTAGGATGTTTCTTCTCATCGTATAATCCACCACAATGGAAGAACTGCACCTTAGGATTATCCGCCGCCACCTTCAAAATATGAGGATCAAAATAGCCAAAGGATGTTGGGAAAAGAACCGTTGCGCCATTCTGATTAATCATACTCAGCATCGTTTCCTGCACAGTCGCAGTTTCTGCCACACTAGCTTCGCTGACTGTCTTCACACCAGCCAACTTACCGATCGCCGTCTCACCCTCAAAGTGTGATTGACTATAGCCAAAATCATCCTTAGGTCCAACATAAATAAACCCAATCGTTAGAGGTGTTTCTCCTGCCGTACCCGTAGTTCCAGTTGTTCCAGTCGTTGGAGTTTGCTCAGTACACCCTGCCCACAACTGAGAAGTTGCACCAAATGCCGCAGTTGCGATCGCACCTCGGATAAATTTACGCCTTGGAATGTAAATTGGACTCATATCTTCACACCTGATAAATGATGAAATTTAGTACAAATTCAGTTAATCAAAAAATAGCAACTAAAAATATCCTAATAAATATTTGTAAATCGTGCCAAATCAATACGGAGAAAATATATTAAATATCTTAAATTTATGCTTAATTTCAAGATTTTATATATCTTCCATAAAGAAAGAATTTACTAATAAATATCGATATTTTTATTGATATTTTTCAAATTAGAGAAGCCCTAGAATGCAAACAAGGATAGAGTTGCATTAACTATCAAGTAACTTACATCAAATTAAAAATTAGATTACATTTACATTAATAATCTAACAAATATTAACTATGATAAGTGTATTAGTAAATACTCTAACTCATATCATTATTAATATATCTGTAAACACTTGTATTAGGACAAATAAAGCCCAAGAAGCGAGTTGCGGCGAGGAAAGTCACAACTTGTAGTATGGTTTTATGTCCTAACAAACATGACAGCAGCTATAACACCAAAGAATAAATCAAAAGGGGTGCATTTAATAGGATTAAATACACCCCTTTTGCATAGTCTTACCTAACTATTTACAAACAATAGTTGTTAGAAATAATAATTCTAGAAACTAAATACAGCTTGTAAATTGCCAACAAGAACAGTTGGATTGCCACTGATATTATTAGGGCTGAAAATCGCGTAGGCAGATGGAACTAGAGAAATATTCTTGCTAATTGGATAGATGTAAGAAAGCTCTAGATCATACTGTGTACCGCTATTAGTGATACCGCTAGTGTAGTTGAAAGGCATACCGAAGGAAATCATACCCTGTGCGCCTTCCTTGAATAAATCAGGGAATGCAGCACCAACTTGGAATGTTTGCATCACTACGTTGGAGGAACCACCAGCCGTCAAGTTGATGTTGGTTGTACCATAACCATAGCGACCAAATAGACCAAAGCCCTTAGAAACTAACCAGTCAAAGTTAGCCACAAATACATCAGATTGAGCATTGTTTGCTCCACCAACTAATGCAGGTAGAGATGGAGTAGCACCTGCTCCACCAACAAAACCGCCAACAGCATCCATATTGGTGCGGCTATAGAGCAATCTCAGTTTAAAAGCATCGCTGGGCTTAAATCCAAGTTCTGCTGTTAGAGCGTTGTTGCCACCAAATAGACCTTTGCTGGGGTTATCCGCAGATCGTGGTCCTGGTAAAAATTCATTACTTTCAGACAAGTAACCAATCTTGAAATCAAACTGTTCGCCCAATGGAGTCATGAAGACTGCACCAGCACCACGCTTGGCATTGGTTAGCAGGGTGCTATTGATTGAGTTGAAGGTGGTATTCCAAGGATAGATAAAGCGAATACCGTCAAAGTATTTGTAGAAGTTGACACGAGGACCAACAACTAAGGTTGCCTTTTCAAATACAGGGAAGGTGTAAGACAACTCGCGAAGAATAAATGTATTAGCTGTTGCACCAGCAGTTTGATCAGTGAATGGTACGCCTGTGGTGTTGAAAAGGTTACCAGAAGTGTAGTTGTTGTAAGGAGAATTACCGTTACCTGCGGCTAACTGTGTAACTAAAGAGTCTTTGCCAGTAAAGGAGGTATTCAAGGTCAACCAAACTAAACCACTCATGGTTACGTTGGGTTTTGGAGCTAAGGTAGGAGCGCTAGACGTTCTTACATCAGCGCTAGATGCACCTGTCACATTGAAGAAAGCAAGTCCACTGAGTTTGGTGGTGGTGGAGAATTGCTGCGCTTCCAGTTTGGCGGTCTTAGCGTCGAGAGCATCAACACGACCACGCAGGGTAGCTAGTTCGGCAGCAAATTCCTCTTGGAGTTTTTGCAAAGTTGCGAGATCTTCTTTGCTTACCTTATCGGATAAGCCAGCAGAGATGATTTCATTGATCTTGTCGAGACAAGCATTCAAGCCAGCCGCAAATTCATAACGGCTAGTGGCTTGGTTGCCGCGAAATGTGCGATCAGGATAACCAGCAATACAACCGTAACGCTCAACGAGGGATTGTAAGGCGGTAAATGCCCAGTCGGTGGGCTTAACATCGCTGAGTTGTGATACTGAGGTCACGTTTTGAGCGATCGCGCTGGGGCGATTTAGCTGCATAAATTCAGTATTTACAGCTTTGATGGTAGAAGAATCACTACTCAAAGGCTGTGCTGATAGTTGGCTTGACTCAGCATTAACCACTGCTGGCTGAACTGCTTCTGACTGAGCAGAGGGAGCAGAGGCAACTACTGGGGTTTCTGCATTGGCTGCTGCTGCTGAACCAATAATTCCTAAGCCCAGCAATAACGATAAATTGATAACTTTTTTCATTCCATCACACCTAAATCACACCTTTTGTTTAGCTTCTTGCAATACTATCCAGCAAATCGACCATGAAGATCTTTTGCCAATATTCAAGTTGCTACTGCAATATGAAAACTAACAAAACCCCATCTTAGTAAATGTATTTAAGGACACATATTTTAGTTCCAGTCATCATCCCAATCATCATCAAAATCACTTTTATATCGTTTTTTAGTGCTATTTGAGTCTGCTTTAATATTTTTTTCGTTGCTTGAGGATTTGGCAGGGCGTTTGCTAGGAAATGGATTAATATTTCGCAATATAGAATCGGGCATTGAATTGGGTATTGATATCGGTGATATAAAATTCATCAGGATGGAAGTCGCTACTGCTCCTAAGCCTGCACAAAAGATTAGTAGTAGCCCAATTGGTACTTTGATGGATTCAAAAGAGGCTAGGCGAATCGTCACTAAATTGATATTTTGGCTAGAAAAAATCGCCAGCCCCATGGCACTAATCCAGAGAAAGCAGTAGAGTAAGATCCTTGTCATAGATGCTTAATTTTTTAATGTATTTTGATAAATTTTTAATAAATAATGTCGCTTTAATGATGTTTTTGTCTATGCTTTGAAAGTGCTTGTTTATATTGTTTATGTTAAAGATGAGTGAACTTAAAAAATTTGTTATGTGGGGAAGCTACTGTGAGAATGTCCTCGAAAAGCGATCGCCATTTCGTCAAGCCCATTTAGATAATTTGCAAAGCTTACACGCATCGGGACAATTAATTACTGTTGGTCCAACTCAAGATGTTACAAAAGTTTTTGCTGTTTATGCAGCCCCTGATGAAGCGGCGGCACGCAATCTAATTGAGGCTGATCCCTATTGGCAAAATGGTATTTGGACAGACTATGAAATCCATGAATGGATTCAGGTCTATTAGTCTATCGGCAATCTTAAAAATAGCAATAGCATTGCTATTTTTATTTTTAGCTTTGGTATGGGGTCGTGATATATCTTGAGATATAATTTGTCAGCTAGAAAACTTTAGGCTAACCTATGGACGCATTATCAATACAAGGTGACAAGCCCACCCTATTACCTGGCGCAAGGGGCGCGATCGTCGCTCAAGCTCAACAAATCCTCAAGGACAAAGGTTATTATCAAGGTCGCATTGATGGCGATTTTGGTAAGGGAACGAAGGCAGCAGTTGAGGCTTTTCAGAGTGCTAATGGTTTGCAAGTGGATGGAAAAGTAGGAATTAAGACATGGCAAAAGCTAGACGCGATCGCCACTGCACCTGTTGATCCTGCTATTCAAATACAACCCCTAGATGATATCAGCCCCTCCATAGAACCATTAGCAACCACAACGCCTATGGTTTCCCTATTTGTTCCCTCTAGCGCACCTGCGATCGCCTCAACCACTGTTACACCAGAGCTATCTAACACTGTAGCAACTAGCACTGTTGCCAACATTCCTGATCCCAGTCCTAGCCAACCAGTCGCTATTAGCTTAGAGTCCGCAGCCAATATTTATGCTCGCGCCCAAACACCTCAACAAACTGCGGCGATCGATAATCTGCAAGCAAACATCCCCCCCGATATCTTGGCGAAATTTTTGCAACGTTGGCAAGTGGCAACTGAGCAGACTACTCCTAATACTTCTTTGTCTTCGGCTATGCGTGGCTATAACATGCGCCAAATGCTCAATCAAAACTTAGCATTGCAATGGTTGCAAAGTCAGCTCATGCCACAGGTACTCGATCAATTCCGAATGGATTGGTCTAATCTTAGTACCACTAGTTTAGGAATATCTAATCCCACACCGATTAATTTAGGTAGCGCTGAATCTAGTCAGCCTTTGATTAATCTGACACAGGCAGTTGGTGAATTTCGGCGATCGCCCAGTCAAGTAGTAGCCCTTGAAACTCTCCAAAGATCAATTAACCCTGCCAAGATGCAGCAGTTTTTCCAACGCTGGACGGTGGCATCAGCTCAAAACGCGATCGCAATCTCCATGCTAGACGTGTTTAAGGATTACGACATTGAGCAGCATCCTAGCCAGCTAGAAGCACTGCAATGGTTAGAAAAGGAACTAACCTATGGTCAATTATCGCAATTTTCTAAAGATTGGCTTTCCTAAATCATTTTTAGTTCTGGTATAGTGCTCTAGCCTAGAGCGTGTTTAAGAAGTTTTGATCCCCCTAAATCCCCCTTGAAAAGGGGGACTTTTTTAATCTTTTCCCCCCTTATGAAAGGGGGGTTGGGGGGGATCGATCAGTATTTTTAGCGAATGCCCAGACTTATCAAACAAGCTCTTAGTCTAGATACACAGATCCTTGCCGCCGCACCACCCATTGCTCATCAACCCATTCCACTACAGTTGAAGGTGAGCCACTGCCAAGTTCTGTATGGATATCGATACCTTCCGCCAATACCAAAACAGACGGAAAACTATCATGGATTTGTTGTAACTGTCGGAGGGGCGGGTGATTACTTTGGTTAGCACTAGTTGTGAGCAATGCTCCCGTTTGCTGAAGAATCGCGATCGCAACTTGACTATCAGGAATACGCACCCCCAAGGTGGGGAAACCCTGATTGAGTTGCTGACCAAGCTCACTGGCAGGCAATACCAAGGTCAAAGCCCCTGGCAAATACTTCTGAGCCATCTCCTGCCAAACTTGCAAGTGTGGTTGCTCCACCGCAAGAAATGGCAAAAAAGCTGACCAACTTGCGGCCATCAAAATCAAGGGCTTATCAGGCGATCGCTGTTTCAACGTATAGATATCACTACCGCGATCGGGGCGTACTGCCAAAGCAGGCACAGTATCAGTGGGAAAACTCACCAAACATCCCGATCGCGCCCCAGCTATTAGAGAAACCGTCGAAACTAAACTCACTAACCCCAACTCTCCCTACGCCACTACAGAAATTAAATGTAAATCAACATTTTTATCAGCCAATTCAGAAACCACAGCCACAATACCAGGACCGAAGAATTTCGTAAACTTATCTTGCTTTTCCTGCCATGTCTGAAAATTAATCAGTGGTGAGTGAAACCGCAGCACCAAACTATAGGCTCCCTTAGTTGCTTCTGCCTCAGAAATTTGTTCGTAAATACCAATTAAAACTGGACGCTCCTCATCCGTTGGACTCATACCCAGCTTTTCCAAGACCTCATCTAAATGAGCCTTGATCCCGTAGCGATAACGGGTGACATCTTGGCGCAATTGCTTTTGGGTAGGAGTTTCTTGAGACTTGCGTAACTCTTTGACCGCATCGGTTTCAGCTTCTAGAACAGGAGTGGGCAGAACTTCCGAAGACTTGAAAGCAAAGCCACCCAATAAAATTGGAAACCCATAAAAAAAACCAACCAAATTTAAGGTGGAATTACCCTTAGCATATGCCCAGAAGCCAACTAGAAACAAGGCTCCACCCACAAACAAACCAATTGAAGCAAGGGAAATTTTATTAAGCTTAATCATGATTAAAATTTAACAATACTTAATAAATGTATCTTTCTTGGGGTTGGAAATATAGATACTTGGGAAATACTTTACAGACATTGGCATAATATCAGGGCGATCGCCCATCACACAGCAAATATTATGAGTAAAATGTATATTCAGGATATTCAGGCTTAACATCAGAGCAATGTTTTCAATCATAATGATTGGGGGTACATTTCTATAAGCCAAAAAAATTAAAAAAATTGGGATTACCATAGACCATAGTCTGTACTTGTCAAATTCAAAGTTAGATGCAAAATCACCAATTTTGGGCTTGACAAGCTACAATCGTCTAGGTGTAAAGCCCCGCAGCACAAAGTTTAAGAGAGTACGGAATCTGAGGAATCTGGCATGAGCAAAGCAGCCATCGACCTACCTATCGATATTAAGTTGCCAATTAGCAAAATTGGTGACAATGGAAGCATTGACGACATTGAAGAAGACCTTGAGGATCTAGATGATGACATCGATCTTGAAAAGGATGATTTAATTGATGACTCAGACGATGACTCTGATCTTGATGATGATCCCGACAAGCCTAGCAAAACTAGGGGTGGCAAAAAACGTGCCACTCAAACTAAAAAAAAGCATTTTACCGAAGATTCGATTCGCCTTTATCTTCAGGAAATTGGTCGTATTCGTCTGCTGAGAGCTGATGAAGAGATTGAGTTAGCCAGAAAGATTGCTGATTTACTAGAACTAGAAATCAAACGCGAAGAGTTGGCCAATGAAATAGACTGCGATCCTGAGGAGATTCGTGAGTCTGAATGGGCAAATAAGATGAGTATGCCCCTCGGCGACTTTCGTAAGAGATTGCATTCGGGACGACGCGCCAAGGACAAAATGGTACAGTCCAACCTGCGCTTAGTGGTTTCGATCGCCAAAAAATATATGAATCGAGGCCTGTCTTTTCAAGATTTAATCCAAGAAGGTAGCTTGGGTTTAATCCGTGCCGCCGAAAAATTTGATCATGAAAAGGGTTATAAATTTTCTACCTATGCGACATGGTGGATTCGTCAGGCAATTACAAGGGCGATCGCCGATCAATCTCGCACCATTCGTTTGCCAGTCCACCTTTACGAAACCATCTCCCGCATTAAGAAAACTACCAAACTTCTTTCTCAAGAAATGGGACGCAAACCCACAGAAGAAGAAATTGCTACCCGCATGGAGATGACCATTGAGAAGTTGCGCTTTATCGCGAAATCTGCTCAGTTGCCAATTTCCCTCGAAACACCTATTGGCAAGGAAGAAGATTCTCGCTTAGGGGACTTTATCGAGTCCGAAGGTGAAACTCCCGATGATCAAGTCGCGAAGAGCCTGTTGCGTGAAGATCTCGAAAGTGTGCTAGGAACCCTTAGTCCTAGGGAACGTGATGTATTGCGCTTACGGTACGGCTTAGATGATGGGCGCATGAAAACCCTTGAAGAGATTGGGCAGATTTTTAATGTCACTCGTGAGAGAATTCGCCAAATTGAAGCTAAGGCTCTGCGTAAGTTGCGCCACCCCAACCGTAATAGCGTTTTAAAAGAGTACATTCGTTAAAATCCCTATTCACCCTCTTAAACTTTGCCGTGCGATCGCACAATTTGACCAGCACCAGAAATGAATCAGGCATTTCTGGTGCTGTCTTAATTTGTTATGCCAATTGATTTTATTAATTTTTTATGCCCTCAACAACTTCTCAGAATTCTAATTCTCCTAATTCCAACTTTACCGAACGTATTCAATCTTTTTATGATGAGTCTTCGCTTCTCTGGGAGCAGGTTTGGGGAGAACATATGCATCACGGTTACTATGGAGCCGATGGACGCGCAAACGTCAAAAGTCCTCAAGATGCTCAAAGGGTTCTGATTGAAGAAATTCTGCAATGGAGTGAAGTTAACGCTTCGCAAACTTCAATTCAAAATATCCTAGATGTTGGTTGTGGCATTGGTGGCAGCACCTTGTATCTATCTAATAAGTATCGTGCTAACGCCATAGGAATTACGCTGAGTCCAGTACAGGCCGCAAGAGCGCGATCGCGAGTGGAATCGGCTGGATCTAGCGATTATGTGCAGTTTCAAGTTGCTGATGCTCTGGCAATGCCCTTTGCTGATCAGAGTTTTGATTTGGTATGGTCTCTGGAAAGTGGTGAGCATATGCCCGATAAAGAGCAGTTTTTGCGCGAATGTTATCGGGTACTAAAACCAGGGGGCAGATTAATTGTGGCCACTTGGTGTCATCGCGATCTAGCTCCTCCACATCCTCCTCTAAATGATTGGGAAAAATTGCAACTGGAAAACCTCTATCGTCTTTATCATCTGCCCTATGTGATTTCCTTAGCAGACTATGCCGCGATCGCCAAACAATTGCCTCTGCAAAATCTCAAGATCGCAGACTGGTCACAAGCTGTTGCTCCATTTTGGGTGGATGTCATCAAATCCGCAATTAATCCCTCCGTATTTTTGGGCATCATGGCGACGGGATGGAAAACAGTTGAGGGGGCGATGGCAATTCCTTTGATGTTGGAAGGATATCGTACAGGTTTAATTTGCTATGGCTTATTAACGGGTACTAAAAATCAATAGCGTTCGCTAAATCAGAAACTAAAGAGGTAAAGATGGATTGGTTACGATCGCTCTGGGCTTTTGCGCGTCCCCACACCATCATTGGGACAAGCTTGAGTGTTTTTTCCTTGGGGATTATGGCTGTAGTATTTACAGCAAATGTAGATCTTGGCAAGATTTGGTTTGGAGATGGGAATACCAGTGGCAATGTTAATTTGGATATCTTGGGCGTAGTGCTATGGAGCATTGTGGCGGCATTGATTCCTAGTATTTGCGCCAATGTCTATATTGTGGGACTCAATCAACTAACCGATATCGAGATCGATCGCATTAACAAACCAAACTTACCCCTAGCGGCAGGTAAATTTTCGCGATCGCAGGGGCAGACCATAGTTACAGTACTAGGTCTAGCGGCGTTACTACTGACATTAATGCAGGGATGGTTTTTGTTTTGCACAGTGGGGATCAGTATGCTCATTGGGACAGCCTATTCTTTGCCACCCCTACGACTAAAACGCTTTCCCTTTTGGGCGGCGATGTGCATTTTTGGGGTGCGTGGGGTGGTGGTCAACTTGGGCTTTTATCTACATTTTGAGCATTATTTCGATCGCTCTTTGGAGCAAAACTTTATGCTAGATGCAGCATCTAGCCGTGACCTCAATCTTCTGAATTTGAATTTTTCAAGCCTATGGCAAAACCTACCAACCATCCCCCCAGAGATTTGGGCGCTTACCGCCTTTGTGATTTTGTTTGCACTGGCGATCGCTCTGTTTAAAGATATCCCTGATTTAGATGGCGATCGGCAATTTCAGATTCGGACATTGACAGTACGGTTAGGTACTACCTACGTTTTTCGGCTATCAATGCTGGTTTTGAGCATTAGCTATGGGCTACTGATTGGTTTAGCAATTTTAGGAATACTGCCCCATGTCGAAACCAATTTGGTCATAGGAACGCATTTGGGATTATTGGCGATGACTTGGTGGTATGGTTTGCGCGTTGATTTGCAATCTAAGGAGCAGATTAGTCAGTTCTATCAATTTATTTGGAAGTTGTTCTTTTTGGAATATTTGCTTTTCCCCATCGCCTGTATCTTCGGCAATTAATATCCAAGGCTTACCCAAGGCTCCGACCAGTTACCACCGATTTCTAGACCTGCCTGCTGACTGTGGGCGCTAAAGATGAGCCTTGGCGATCGCCCCTGCCGATCCCAGCAAGTCACCCGCAGATTTCCCCTTGTCGTATCACGACACCAAAACTGCATACCCTTCTCCCTTGGCACTCTTACCATTGTGCCTGCTTCAGCCGTTTCCCCAACCACAGCGATCGCCATTTCCTCATTTTCTGCCCAAACAGACCAACAGCCCCAAGGCATTACCTGCCAAGAGATGCGACTATTCCAAGGGACAAACTCATAAAACTGACCGCGATGATGTACGCCCACCATGCCCACAGATTCTTCTAAGCCCAATACCTTTCTAATGCCACCACCAGAGGTCAAGCTGAGATCTGGCTCATCAGCAAAGGCATTGCATTGTATCCAAAACCATTTTTGTGGGAATGCACCACCCCAATTTTTTTCGGCATAGGCTGGAACCTGCTCAAAGGTGAGTCTTTGTGGTTGCTTTTCGCTGCCATCCTTATCAATATCCACAATCTCAAACCATCCCGTTGCCCAGCCATGCGCCATGAGGATCTGCCATCCTGGTTCAAAAATTTGCCCCAAAAGTTGCCATTGCGATAGCCAGCCTGCGGTCGACTTTTGAGGTGAGTGGGGTGATCCCCAACCGTACACAGGTTCGATGGTGTAATGCCAACGCCAAATTTGCGAAGTGGCAGGATGCCAAAACTGTCCTTTGTGGAGATGCGGGGTCACTTGATAGCCCTCAGCGATCGCCCGTTGCTTTAACCGTTGATTTACTTTATAGGTATAGCCGTGGGCAAGATGCTCCCGTGATGCCCAAAAACGCGATCGATTGGGTAGCGATCGGCAAAAATATTGTTCATCAATGCCTAAAACCTGCACAGTGCTATTGCCAAGGTCAGCTATCTTTAAACGATTGCTAGATCCAAGGGAAAAGGCTTGAAACGAATACATAAATGCAAGGCTCCGACCTGCAAAATTATGACTGGGCGGCAAAGTGAGCCGATAATACCAACCTTCAAAAAAAGTCTGCTGATTGTCATGCCAATGGAATCCGCTATGGGGAGTGGTCAGCAAATCCTTAGCTAAGTGATCGCGAAACATGAGGTAATGCCCTATGAATGCTTGTTATACCAAATTAAGAAATGGCTACGCCATTTCTTATTAAAAAATCAAATCCAAGAGGCGAGTTGCGGTGCGGAGCGCCGCAACTCGCCTCTTGGATTACAGCTATATAACTAGCTACCATCGTAAAAATAACTTTTTTATAACTTTTGGGTAACTTTGTAGGATTGCGAAAATTCAAGTATATGGAGAAAATTGAGCTTGATTTTGAGGCCGACTTTATCCAGACATAATCTATCGGTCTAATCTATCATTTGATTTATCGTAATTTTCTCCTCAGCATCCATCAAAAGCTCAAGAAGACAGCATCCCAAGATTAAAATCATTTATCCTTTAAAAGCAGTCATCAAGGTTAGAGTTCAGCAAACAAAAAGGTAACAACAATGAAAAAATTAGTTGAGCATTTATCGAAAAATTTAAGTAAGGTTGGTACTATAGGCATAGCTCTGACCAGTCTAGCTCTAGTTGCCCCTTCCGCAGCCAAGGCTTCAGATATTAAGTTTAAAGCGGTATGGAGTGGAGCTTATCTGGGCTACGATGACGTAGTTGCGACAGCCTTTATCACATTTGAGTCAGGCAAATTGCCTACAAATGGGGCGATCGCGGCAGGCGCAAAGGCTGTTGGCGTAGGTAGCCTCAACGTACCCAAAATATCATCAGCTTCAATCAACGACCCTAGTTATAACGCCAATAACCCCATCGGCAACTACATCAAAGCGCTCACTCTCACCATCACCGATCCTATCTTTGGCGATGAAACCTTTGGTCTCAGCACATTTCATGGTGTCATCTGGGATACCAACTACGCCACCCTTGACTTTACCAAAGAGTTAGTTGGGCAGCAGACCATAGGGGGTAAATGGGGCGAAAGTTATAGAACCAACATCACTGATCCAACAGATGTATATTCTAAATCCTACTTAGAGCGCGGTATTGCTGGCGGCAAATATGCGGGCGACTTCAATATTTTTGACAATCCTGCTTGTGTACCCACAGGCTTCCAACCCTTTACCATAAGAACCTGTCGCGGTGGTGCAGGTGGAGGGCTTTCCCTAGTACTCACATCTTTCAAAATCGTAGATCCTCCCAGACCAGTACCAGTACCAGGAGCAGTCATGGGTGTGGTTGTCGCTGGTGGCTTACTGGCTGTGTCTAAGCGGAAAGGTAAGACCAAAACAGACTTACCTGCCACCGAATCGATCTAATTGCATTGCAGCTCTGACTAGCACAAACCAAAAAAGCACCACAAAGTGGTGCTTTTTTGGTATTAATTTTTCCGCCAAATAATGCTTGCGTAACCATATTGTGTCGCACTAAACTAATCGCTAATCCTAATTTCCAGATGTGTCTCAACACTTTTGAGAATTAACAATTAATAAAATTCATGTTTACAAAGCAATTCATAGTGTATCTATCTCATGAAATATCAGTGGGAATGATTTAGGATTGCTATAAAGTAAATAAATATAGAGCAAACAAATATAACTAGGCTTGAAATTAAGATTTATGCGATTCAAAGTAAGAATTGTGAAGGCAGTATTGCTGTTTATGGTATTTGTAACTACTGCATTTCTTCAGCCATTGTTTGCAAAATCTATAAATTACAACTTATTACCAACAGCATTTCAAGGAAATGTTGACCAGTCAAAAGAGGCATCTAAAGCTGTTGCAGATTTAGTTAATTTGGATCTGTTTGAGCAAGGTAAATCTCTCTATAAATCTGGAAAATTTCAAGAAGCTTTGTTAGCTTGGCAGCAAGCATTGACAGTTTATCAACAACAAAATGATCAGCTTTCTATATCGGCGACCCTCAGTAATATTTCTTTAGCACATCAAAGCTTAGGCCAGTGGGATCAAGCAGAAATTGCCATTTCTAGGGGTTTGCAAATTGCTAAATCAATTACGCCGACAACAAAGCGAAGTCAAATGCAAATTGCTCAAGCGCTAGATACAAGAGCCAGTTTAGCCTTTGCCTTGGGACAAACGGAGTCAGCAATTGATTTCTGGCAAGAGGCGGCTACTTTACATCGTGAATTAAAGGATACTCAATCCTATATTCGTAATGTCATTAATCAGGAGCAGGCTCTTAAAAGTCAAGGTTTCTACCGCCGATCGCAACAAATATTAGAAGATTTGTTAGTGCAAATAGCTGCGGAGCCTGACTCTATAGATAAGGCGATCGCTCTCAATTCCTATGGTGAAATTTTAGCAATCACTGGTAATACCCAATTGGCAAAACAACAACTAGATGCCAGTTTACAAATGTTAAAAAGCTTGCCTGTGGCTGCCAATCCAGAAGCGATCGAACAGCAGAGTAGTATTTTGTTGAATTTAGGTAATGTCTTTAGAGCCGAGCAAGACTTTTCAACGGCACGACAACTGTATGAGAAATCTGCTCAAATGAGTCAACAGACAGCCAATCGAATTCAGAGCAAGCTCAATCTCTTGTCCCTCGAAATTGAGGTGGCTAATTTTGATGAGGCTCGCAAATTGCGATCGCAACTTGCTTCAGAAATAGGTAACTTACCTGTCAGCATGGGCAGCATCCGTTCCCGAATTAACTTTGGTCAAAGCCTGCTCAATCTCACTAAGCTACTGCCTGAGTCTGAGCATATTGCCCTGAAAACCGATGCCGCCAAGATTTTTGCTCAAGCGGTTAACCAATCTCAATCCATTAATGATCTCTATGGTTTGTCCTTGGCTCTTGGCAGTTTGGGAAATGTCTATGAGCGCAATCAACAGGTGGCGGAGTCAGTTAAGTTAACTGAAAGAGCTTTAGCGATTTCGCAAAGTCTGGGCGCTCAAGATATAGCCTATCGATGGCAATGGCAACTTGGTCGACTATTTAAGACTAGTGGCGATCGGCAAGCGGCGATCGCGGCCTATAGTGAATCGGTCAAGACATTAAAGCAGTTGCGAAGTGATTTGGCTTTTATCAATGCTAATGTGCAGTTCTCCTTTCGTGAGAGCGTAGAGCCAGTTTATCGTCAACTGGTAAGCCTATTGCTAGACCCCACTGATGAACAAATCGCTAACCCTCAAAAGCAGAAAAATCTCCAACAAGCTCAGTCAGTAATCGAATCATTACAGCTTGCAGAACTAGTTGACTTCTTTCGTGCTGATTGCCTAAGAGCAGCACAGGTAGATATTAATAAACTTGATCGTACTGCTGCTGTCATCTATCCCATTCTTTTAGAAGATCGGCTTGAGGTAATTATTAGTTTGCCTAATCAACCTCTGAGACACTATGCAACGGTGATCGCTCCTCAAGCGATCGATGATCTGGTGCTAGACCTCCGCAATGATTTGCGGGATGTATCTTCGCTAGACTATCTTGCCAATGCCCAAAAGCTCTATGACATCATGATTCGTCCCAGTGCAGAGGAATTGCAAAAAAGTCAAGTCCAAACCCTTGTCTTTGTGCTTGATGGCTCTCTCCGTAATATTCCGATGGCGGCACTCCACGATGGGCAACGCTTTCTGATGGAGAAGTACAGCATCGCTCTCACTCCAGGACTGCAACTAGTCGATCCTCGTCCCATCGCCAAGCAGCAGATATCAGCTTTGACGGGAGGTTTAACTGATGCTCAACAAGGTTTTTCCGCTTTGCCAAGTGTCACTTTAGAACTACAAGAAGTCAAAAATCAACTTCCTTCCACTATCGTTTTACTCAATTCTGACTTTACTAAAGAGAAATTGGAACAAGAATTGATTAGTACATCAGTTCCCATTATCCATTTTGCAACCCATGGCAACTTTAGTTCTCAATTGGTGAATACCTTTTTGCTAACCTACGATGGCAGATTGGATATTGAAACCCTCAATCAATTACTAAATATCAAGAGCCGATCTGATACTGATCCTATCGAATTACTGATTTTAAGCGCTTGCCAAACAGCCGTTGGGGATAAAAGAGCCGCCCTCGGTATGGCAGGGATGGCGGTAAGAGCAGGAGCAAGAAGTACGATCGCTTCTCTATGGGCGGTTGATGATGTGGCAACCTCCAAGCTTATGGTTGCCCTGTATCAAAACTTAGCTAACCCCAATCTGACTAGAGCCAATGCTCTCAAATTAGCGCAACAGTCCTTGATAGATGATCCTGTTTACAATCATCCGTATTTTTGGGCTCCCTTTGTTCTGCTCGGCAATTGGCTATAGTTCACAGTTGCGAATCGATATATCAGTAAATATCAACTATCAAAATAAATGCAAATTCACAATCCTTTTTCTCGCGCACACATAATATCTGTGGCATTTGGTATGGGAATAATCACTTCAGCACCTGCCATAGCTCAGACGCAAATTCCGCCAGTACTTTTGCCTGCTCCATCTCCAACCCTGCCACAATCTCCGCCCAGATTGCCACCTCCTGACGATTTAATCATTCCCAATGCACCCCAAAATCCTCCATCTATACCTCGCGAGAATAGAGATAGCGATCGCAAAATTATTGTCAATCGCTTTGATGTAGTTGGTAGTTCTGTCTTTAGCAATGAGGAACTTGCGGAAGTCGTGAAGCCCTTTGTGAATAGACCCCTCTCCTTTGCAGAACTTTTGCAGGCAAGATCAGCAGTTACGGAATTATATGTTAGCAAGGGTTACATCACTTCTGGAGCGTTTATTCCGCCGCAAGATTTGAATGCGGGTACGGTCAAAATCCAAATTGTGGAAGGTGGTATTCAAGAAATCAAGGTTTCGGGAGGCTCTAAGCTGAATCCAGATTATGTGCGATCGCGTTTAGATATTGCCACAAGTACTCCTCTCAATCGCGATCGCCTCATTGAAGCATTGCAATTGTTACAGATTAATCCTCTGATTGCGAGTCTATCGGCCGAGTTAGCAGTTGGCGATCGAGTAGGACAAAATATCTTAGATGTTAAATTTACCGAAGCCAATTCCTTAAAGCTACAACTAGCTCTCGATAACAATCGCGCCCCCAGCGTTGGTTCTTTTCGGCGCAGAATTCAACTAAGCGAAGATAATTTAACGGGATTTGGCGATAGTTTTACAGCAGGCTACAGCAATACAGATGGTTCCAATGGTTACGACCTCAATTACACCTTCCCTATCAATCCCTACAATGGTGCGATCGCCGTTTCCCTTAGCAATAGCAATAGCAATGTCATAGAACCACCCTTCAACAGTCTAGATATTTACTCCAATTCCACTGCAATTGATCTGACCTATCGTCAACCATTTTGGCAAACTGTCAATCAAGAATTTGCCCTCGGCTTAACGGCTTCCTATCGCGAGAGTCTCGCCAGTATTTTGAAAATTCCCTTTCCCCTATCCGCAGGAGCCGATAGCACTGGTAAAACCAAACTAGCAATTTTGCGATTCTTCCAAGAATATACCCAACGTAGTAGCAATTCTGTATTTGCGCTGCGATCGCAATTCAGCCTTGGCACAGGTCTATTCGGTGCAAATATTAATAATCAGCCCCCAGACGGTAGATTTGTGGCATGGCGAGGACAGGCTCAATATGTCAACCTTCTCTCTCCCGATACGCTGTTATTAATTAGGGGTGATTTGCAGTTAGCCGATCGCCAGTTAGTCCCCCTTGAACAAATTGGTCTCGGCGGTCAAGATACCTTGCGGGGCTATCGACAGGACTTACTCTTTGGAGACAATGGCACAAACCTCTCCGTAGAACTCCGACTACCGATCATGCGAGTATCTGAAGTTGCAGGCCTACTCCAACTCACGCCATTTATCGATGCAGGTATGGTCTGGGCAAGCTCTGGACAGGCCAATCCCACCACCAATTTACTAGTTAGCACAGGCTTAGGTATGCGTTGGACAATGGGCGATCGGCTCACCGCAAGGCTAGATTATGGGATTCCCCTTGTTGCTGTCCAAAATAACCGCAAAACCTTACAGGAAAATGGTTTGTACTTTTCTCTAGTTTATAACTTGTTCTAAATTGATACCAATTTAAAAAAGTGTTATGACACTTTTTTACTGATGTTACGTGGAACTCAGAGTATGAATCTCCTGCTGCTAGCAAAGCAGGGCAACCACGGAGGGATTGCCTCTACCTGAATAATTTAAATTTGGCGTAGGGGCTGTGCCCCCGTGCCAGCCCCAATCATCCAACATAGCAGGAATTCCTTCCACGTAACATCAGTTTTTTAAATCAAAAACCAAACCCAGTAAGGTTTTTTAATAAGAAATGGCTACGCCATTTCTTAATTTGGTATTAATTTGGCATAAGGAGGAGCAATCAGTATTTTTAGCGAATGTCCGCACAGCCAATCGTCTACTGTGGAGATGACACCCGAATTTCTGAATAAAATTTCGAGGATTGCACCAGCAAATTTTGTTGATCGCTCTCTGGTGCATCCTGCAATACAGTTGCCACGCGAAACCTTAAGTTAGGGTTTCCATACCAAATTCTTTCCACGACCTTACCTTGCTCGGTCTCTGTTTGAATCGTCAACGATTCATCTGCCGACAAAGTAAAATGTCCTTTGCCAAGGGCTGATAAAACAATTCCTGTCTGTCCTTCCTCAATGTTTTGATTGGCGATCGCCTTGTCAAATACCACCACAAACATCGTCTGTCCCTTGGGCTTATTACTGCTAAGAGATTCTTCTTCCCAAGACATGTGCAAGGCGCGAATCACTAATTCAGGCAGACTTAGGTCAATATTAAATTTTTGACAGATTCCAACAACCTCAGACTGATCAGCCTCTAAAAATTTGATATCAAGGACAGACCGACTATCATTGCCATTTTCCTGACCAAATTGGTGATCACTGCGTTGCGATCGCCAGCGACCGACAAAAAGTTCAAGAAACTTATAAATATCCATTAGCTAAAAAATACTACCAAATCAAGTCAATTTTGCCACAAACCGTCAACCAAATATAGCGCTTTCAAGCAAGCGACTTACCAAAGCCTATTTCTCAAGGAAATTATACTAAATTAAGAAATAGCTACGCCATTTCTTAATTACAGAAACCTTACTGGGTTTGGTTTTTAATTTAAAAAAGTGTGACGACACTTTTTTAAATTGGTATTAGTAAACACGATAAAGAGTGACATCAATAAGCAATGCCACTCTTTATGTTTTGCAGCAAGTGCCAATGCAAAGCACCATCACTCACTGCTAATATCCAGTCAATTTCTAACGACGAGGTACTAAACGCTCATAGTCAAGATTTTGAGCAGAAACAGTCTTAGCCATTGGTGCAGGAATATTGATGCTGCGAGCCATACCTAAGAACATAGCAGGATCGCCAGTTTTGGGCTTGCGATCGGTAACCACATAGCTGCGGACAGTATTTTGCCAGATCAATTGAGGGAAGCCCAACTGAGCGCGATGGTAAGCATCGTAACGAGGAGACTTGAGGTTAAAGGGCATCTCACCGATCACTTGACTAGGCAAAATGCGGCGACGTTGGTAAGGAAGTACATCTTCACCAAAGGCTTCGAGGTATTCATCGCTGTTTAGTAAAGCATCGATAAAGCCTTCAATGCCCTTAGTTGCCACAACGATCGACCAAGCAATTTTTTCCTTTTCGCTATATACATCGCGACCAAGAACCCGTTGCACAGTCTGTTCCACAAAGCGATAGTTGCTGTTTTTTTCATAAAAACTGCTTCTATAGGTATTCGATAGAACTAGACCACGCACAAACTGTCTGACAGAGATATTGCCAGAGCGTAGTTGTGACTCTAGAGTTTTTTCGCGATCGGCAGCGAAGGCATGGAAGAAAATTTGACGATAAGCAGCTTCGATCAACTCATCCATCTCTGTGCTGGAGAGCAGATTAGCGGTGCTGTAGATACGAGGGGAGTCGTCATTACCTACGGTAAAACCAGCAACGCGAGTATTTTGCGATGCTGGAGCATAATTTAACAAAGGAAGCGCCACGTTTAAATCTCCAAAAAAATTATCGAAAAGTTATAAAAATACTTACTCACAGACTTTCTGAGGGATTCTCAATAGTTGAGAATTGCCATAGAGGAGCCTGAAGTTAAATAAGCTAAATATAATTACGAGAGGCTAATCTCTAGTTAATGATAGGATAGGCGAAAATAGCTAGTTCAACTTGCTTCACATAAGTTTACTTTTGCCGATACTTTTATCATCGCGATGTCCTCTAAAACTGATACTCCAGAAGTCAATATCAAGAATTATAAGTTTGCCGATCGCTTTTGGGTATGGAAAGGTTATGAAATCGGCTATTGTGTCGAGGATAGTGCAGAAAACTTAGCCAATACACAGGACAACAAGCAAGTCGCTCCCGCCATCTTATTAATTCACGGCTTTGGGGCATCGGTTGGCCATTGGCGCAAAAATATTCCTGCCCTAGCTCAAACTCATCGGGTCTATGCCATTGACTTAATTGGATTTGGATCTTCCGCCCAACCGAAACCACAGGATTTAGCCTATACCTTCGAGACTTGGGGGCAACAGGTGGCTGATTTTGTGCGCGAAGTTATTGGCGATCGCACGGTGCTTGTGGGTAACTCCATCGGTGCAGTAGTGGCAATGCAAGCGGCAATCTATGCCCCTGAGCTAGTGATCAAGACGGTATTGATTAACTGTTCACTGCGTCTATTACAAGAACAGAACCAATTAGATTTACCTTGGTATCGCCGCGCTGGGGTCAAAGCGGTGCAAAATATGTTAGGGATCAGGGCGATCGCCAAAATATTCTTCGATCAAGTCAAAAATCCCCGATCTGTTAAAAATATTTTGTCACAGGCTTATTACAATCGCCACGCCATCACAGATGAATTAATCGAAATATTAACCAAGCCTGCTCAAAATCCCAATGCTGTCGATGTTTTTATGGCATTTGTGCGGTATTCCCAAGGCCCTAGACCCGAAGACTTGTTGGCTATTTTGCCCTGCGATGCGATCGTCCTTTGGGGCGATCGCGACCCTTGGGAACCCATCCATTTAGGACGCAAATCCTTTACCCAATTTGCCTGTGTCAAAGAATTTATTACCCTCAACGATGCTGGTCACTGCCCACAGGACGAAGCCCCCGAATTAGTCAATCCCCTTCTCCAGCAAATTCTCAGCGATCGGCCGATCACCCAACCAAGCTAACCTCAATAAAACTTAACTTTAACTTTCCCTTTAACATTCCTTAACCTTGGATTGACAGATGCAGTTTAGTATCGATCTTGTCTAGTTTGATTGCTTATTTAAATGCTTAACATAGCGATCTATCTTGATGGCTAGTTTTAGTAGGCTTTAATTACCAACTGTTAGACGCAAACATATCTGGATATGTTGCAACTATCTAAACGTAAATTACATCATCGATGGACTTGTGGGTTTATAAGCTCAAAAAGCCCTGAAATCCTTGTGCAAATAGCTTTTGTAGAATTCTTCAAAACCCTTAAAGCTTAATCTAGACAAGATTTCTCGCGACTTTATAAGCGATTGCCCAACAGGTCTAATCCCAACAGACTACAATCTCAACAAGAACTATATGATTCCCAAGAAGAATATCAATCGTAATGTCACAATGTTTGTAGCTGGCGCTACACTAACAGCAGCTCTTGCTTCGTGCGGTGGTCAAACTCCAACCGCAACCAGCACTGCCAGCCCCGCAGCAAAAGGCACTGAACCAACTGCCGCTACAACCTCTGCCCCTGCTGCTTCTAGCTTAAGTGGCAACGTTACCGTTGATGGCTCTAGCACCGTTGCTCCAATTAGTAAGGCAGTTGCTGAAGACTTTGCAAAAGCCAACCCTGGTGTTAAGGTTCCTGTTGGTACTAGCGGTACTGGCGGAGGCTTCAAGAAATTTTGTTCAGGTGATACCGATATCGCCAACGCTTCCCGTCCCATCAAGGCAGAAGAAGCCGAAAATTGCAAAAAAGCTGGCGTTGAGTTTATCGAATTACCAATTGCAATCGATGGCTTAACCGTTGTTGTTAATAAAGAAAACACTTGGGCAAAGTGTCTCACCGTGCCTGAGTTGAATACTATTTGGTCGCCTGAATCTGAAGGCAAAGTCACCAACTGGAACCAAGTCCGTCCAGACTTTCCTAATGAGCCTCTAGCCCTATTTGGTGCAGGCTCCGACTCTGGCACTTTCGATTATTTCACTGAAGCAATCAACAAGAAGTCAAAGGTCATTCGTAAGGACTTCCAACCCAGTGAAGATGACAACCTCACCATCAAGGGTGTTCAGGGCAGTAAAGGCGGCATGGGCTTCTTTGGAGTTGCATACTTTGAAGAAAATGCAAAAACCTTGAATGCTGTGGAAATCGATGGCGGTAAGGGGTGTGTAGCTCCAACTGCGGAAAACATCAATAATGGTACTTACGCGCCCTTGTCTCGCCCTTTATTTATCTATGTAAACAAGAAGTCCTTGAGTCGTCCTGAAGTCAAAGCCTTTGTTGATTTTTACTTTAAGGATATCAAGGTTGTCAAAGAAGTTGGTTATATCCCCTTGCCAGAGGCCGCACTACCTAAAATCTTGGAACGTGTGAGTGCAGGGAAGGCAGGCACAACATTTATGGGCGCTCCTGCGGGTGTACCAATTGCTGATCTATTAGCCAAGGATTTGAAATAGTCTCTTAAATAAGTAAACCCCTCGGCTCCCCCTCGCTCCCCTTACAAAGGAGGAAAAACATCAAAAAACTCCCCTTTTCAAGGGGGTGAGGGGAATCCAAACTGATCAAGCACTCTCTAGGATTCAAGTTTTTACTAAAACTTCACCAAAATAGTTAGGTAACTTTGAATTTGGCAGAATTTGCTATGGGAGGGGTTGATAGTATTTTAAAGCTTAGTTAGGAGATTATATATGAGTAACCCTGAAGGCAATTCTTTGGATCTATATCAACGCGCCGATCGCAATATTCGGGAAAACCTGATCGGTTATGCGTTGCTTTTTTGTGCTTGTGTCTCGGTATTAACAACAGTTGCGATCGTCTATGTACTTGCTTCGGAAACCATTGGTTTTTTTGGCAAAGTTAGCATAGGTGAGTTTCTGTTTGGTAAAACTCTGGAGAACGGACAACATGTCTGTACTTGGACTCCTCAGTTTGCCGATAAAAGTTTTTGTGTTTGGCCAACGGTTAACGGCACATTTATGGTGGCTCTGCTGGCTATGATTGTAGCAACCCCCTTAGGTCTAGCCACCGCCATTTACTTAACTGAATACGCATCACCTCGGTTAAGTAAGCTATTAAGACCAGCGATCGAGCTTTTAGCAGGTGTCCCAACGGTTGTCTATGGATATTTTGCTCTTACCTTTGTCACACCAATTTTAGCAAAAATTATTCCCGACTTAAATGGGTTTAATGCCCTTAGTGCAGGCTTAGTCATGGGTGTGATGATTATTCCCACGATCGCCTCCGTCAGTACCGATGCCATGATTGCTGTGCCAAAGTCATTACGAGAAGCCGCCTACGGTCTTGGCTCCACCAAGAAAGAAGTTGCCACCCAAGTTGTATTCCCTGCCGCACTATCGGGTATTTGTGCCGCAATTATTTTGGGGATTTCGCGAGCAGTGGGTGAGACAATGATTGTAGCGATCGCCGCAGGACAAAAGCCATCACTCACCCTAGACCCTAGACAGACCATCGGTACAATGACCGCATACATTGCCCAAGTTGCCAAGGGAGATTCACGGGTGGGCAGTGTGGAATATCAAGCACTCTTTGCCGTGGGGATGACCCTATTCTTGATGACCCTCGCCCTCAACATTATCAGTAAGCAAATTAGCAAGCGATTCCAAGAAACCTATGAATAACCACAGTTTAGATTCACTAGGGCTAAACGAGGATCAATCTAGTGATTCCAAATTTGAACCAAAACTTCAGTCAAGACAGCTATGGGGAAAGATATTTGCAGGATTTTGTATCGCTGCAACCTTAATAGGTCTAGTTGTACTTGCCTTTTTGATTTTTGATGTAGTTAGTGATGCCTCGCCCCGTTTAAATCCTGAAGTTCTCACCCAGTATCCATCACGTCGTCCCCTAGAGGCGGGCTATCGTGCTGCTATCTTAGGAACAGTTTGGATGCTTGCCTATGTATTGCTGTTAGTAGTTCCCCTTGGTGTGTGCTCATCAATTTACTTAGAGGAATATGCGCCCAAAAACTGGTTTACCGAACTAATCGAACTGAATATTTACAATCTTGCAGGTATTCCATCAATTATCTACGGTCTGCTAGGACTAGGTTTGTTTGTACGCGGTCTGTATGGTGGGCGATCGGTCATAGTTACAGGTATCTTAACAATTACCCTGCTGATCTTGCCTCCTGTAATTGTAATTTCCCGTGAAGCTATTCGGGCAGTACCGCAGTCTGTCCGCCAAGCATCTTACGGTGTTGGTGCAACTAAGTGGCAAACCATTAGACATCATGTGCTGCCAGCCGCTTTGCCTGGTATTTTGACAGCCGTAATTATCTCTAGTTCTAGGGGAATTGGGGAAACAGCGCCAATTGTAGTTTTGGGTGCAGGTACAGTTTTGTTTGATCCCAAAGCATCACCAATTAACTTTGGAGCTTTATTTAGTGGTAAATTTGGAGATGTATTCACTGATACATTGTGGTCAAACGATAACTTCTTTTCAGTGCTGCCATACCAAATTTACGAGTGGGTGGGTTCTCCAAAGGCAGAGTTCCAAACCCTTGCTTCAGCGGGAATTGTGGTTCTCCTAGTATTGGTATTAGGAATGAACTTAATTGCAATCTTCCTCCGCAACAAGGTTAGTTAAGACAAGTTAGCTCTTGCTAGTGATTCGTGACTATTTGATGAAGGGTAAATAACTACAAATTGGATTTTGATAATGAATGCAAGCTACGGTCAGTCCGCTGAAAAACAAGCGATTTTAAAAGCAGATAACGTTAATGTTTTTTATAGCTCCAACAGCCCTGCGGTTGCTGAAGTTTCGCTAGATATCTACAAAAATCAAATTACGGCTTTTATCGGACCATCGGGATGTGGCAAAAGTACTATCTTAAGATGCTTTAACCGCCTCAATGATTTGATTGAAGGTGCTAGAGTTAAAGGCTCAATTACCTTTAATGGCATTGATTTATACGATCCTAAGGTTGATGCTGTAGCTGTTCGCCGCCACATTGGTATGGTGTTTCAGCGCCCTAACCCTTTCCCTAAGTCCATCTACGAAAATATTGCCTTTGGTCCCCGAATTAATGGATTTAAAGGCTCTAAGTCAGACATGGATGATCTTGTCGAAAAGTCTTTGCGCTCAGCCGCAATCTGGGATGAAGTTAAGGACAAGCTCAAGGAAAGTGGGCTAGCTCTGTCTGGTGGTCAACAACAACGTCTGTGTATTGCTCGCGCGATCGCCGTTGAGCCACAGGTGATCTTGATGGATGAACCCTGTTCAGCTCTTGACCCCATTTCGACTCTTCGCATTGAAGAACTGATGCAGGAACTGAAGCAGAAATACACGCTGGTGATCGTAACTCACAATATGCAACAGGCTTCACGCTCGGCGGATATGACGGCTTTCTTTAATACGGAGCTGTCCGATAGCGGTAAGCGCATGGGCAAGTTGGTGGAGATTGATCGCACCTCGGTAATTTTCAGCAGTCCTAAGCAAACGGCGACCGAAGAATACATTAGCGGTCGATTTGGTTAATCAAAAATTTATTTGCATAAAAAAAGAGAACATTTCATGTTCTCTTTTTTTATGATCATGTAGCATCCTTAATTATCTTCAGTTTCTACTTGAGACTGCATTACCGTCAAGTAAGCATCCAACTCATCTGCATTGACAAACACTTCGGAAATTGGAACCGCCTTAACAATATCAAATACCTTTTTTACTTGAGGTGTAAGGTTCCTAAAAAACACATTACCTTCGTTAGATTTTATAGCTTTTCTAGCTTTAGCAAATACCCTCAGTCCAGCACTAGAAACAAAACTCAAGCTCTGAAGATCAAAAATTAAAGTCTTAGTATTTGCTGTTACATTAGCTTGAATAGATTTGTCCAAGTCGTTTGCAGTTAATGTATCGAGTTGTCCGACTAAAGCTAAGGTCAAGCTGCTCAGATTAGTAGTTTCAACGAGTATTTCCAAAGCCATATACTTTACTCTGTTTATTTACTTCAGTTTAATTATTGTTATCAAAATAACTGTAGTCTAACTCAAGAATGACTCTTGGATATTTTTTGTTGACCTTGATTTTACAGCGCTTAACTAAAACCCAGATAAATGTTTAGAAGTGGCGCAGCGTCGTTTCTAAACATTTATCTGGACTACTCAAATCCTCTGTGGGCTGTAATACCAATTCACAGAAGTGTGACTACACTTCTGTGAATTAAAGACCAAACCCAGTAGGGGTTTTCAAATGAAGAAATGGCTACGCCATTTCTTCATTTGATATATAGCTGTGTCAAATAAGAGTTAGGGCTTCGACTTCGCTCAGCCAACGTATACTGCTGTCTGAGCGAAGCGACGCACTGAGCCTGTCGAAGTGTCGAAGCCTCTTCTAAATATTTAAAATTGCTATAAGTAGCTAGGCATAAGTAAACTAAAAACCAAAAATTTTGTTCCGCCTGTTCCGCCCGCGCAATAGGCGGAACAAACTTCAGTTTTAGGTTCTAATTATGTTGAGCTACTTAGTTAGATAAAATACTAGACGATTACTGGGCAATGGATAGAGCATATTGGTTGGCTTGGTCACAGGTACGCGGCATCGGTTCAGTGATGATCAAGAGAATATACCAAGCCTTTGGCTCAATGTCCGTGGCTTGGAATGCTGCACCTGCCGATTTGCAGGCTATAGAGGGCATCGGCGGACAAACCTTAGAATCAATTCGTCAAGCTCAGAGAGAAGTAGAACCGCTCTCGCTACTAGCTGTCCACGAGCATAGTAATCTTAATTTCTGGACTCCGAGCGATCGCGAATATCCACAATTACTATGGGAAATTGCCGATCCGCCACCACTGCTTTACTATCAGGGGCATCTCAGGCAATGGCACGAGCGCAATACGGTCGCGATCGTTGGTACACGCCGCGCCACTCCATACGGGCGACGATGGACAAAAAAGATCGTGGCTGCTCTGGCTGAGCGTGGTTTTACAATCATCTCAGGAATGGCAGATGGTATTGATGGTGAAGCTCATCGGGCTTGTCTAGAGGTTGGCGGCCAGACGATCGCTGTTGTAGGAACGGGCGTTGATCGGATTTACCCCTATAAACATAAGTCTTTGTACGATCAAATTGTGAATTCAGGAATAGTAGTTAGTGAATATCCGCAGGGAACACCACCTGATAAAAATCACTTCCCTGCCCGTAACCGTATCATTGCGGGAATGAGCCGTGTAACCCTAGTAATGGAAGCGCCAATGTCTTCGGGAGCCTTGATCACAGCCTATCAAGCCAATGAATATGGGCGGGATGTTTATGCTCTTCCCAATTCATTAGATGTTACTGAGGCTAGAGGTTGCTTGAACCTCCTAGGGAGAGGTGCTCAGGCGATCTTAGGTGTGGATGAGTTGTTGGAGTCTTTGGGAATGTTGCCCAATTTGGATGCGCCTAAGTTGGAATTCGATACTTCGACATTACCAGAATTACAGCAGAAAGTATTACAGACAATCGGCTATGGTGATCCGATGGGGTTAGATGGAATTGTGGAACAGGTGCAAGCGCCTTCAGGTGAGGTAATGGGAGCTTTGACACATCTAGAAATTATGGGGGCGATCGCTTCCTGTGCGGGGATGCGCTATCAAAGATGTTGAGGAAAATGGCGGCGCTTTGCGCCGCCATTTCTACTAGTTAATAAACTTCTTTAATGCCTCCAGACTCATGGTGTAAGGGGGATAGCGCCACTGCAAATCAAAGCGGAAAGAATTTCTTAGCACGCTTTTACGATGGGTAAACACATCAAAACTTGCCTTACCGTGATAGCTGCCCATCCCACTATTGCCAACTCCGCCAAAGGGAAGTTCAGGATTACCTAAGTGCATAATTGTGTCATTCACACAGCCGCCACCAAAGGGAATTTCTTGCAGAACCTGTTCTTGGTTCTGTTTATTCTTAGAGAAGAAATAGCAGGCGAGTGGTTTGGGTTGGGCGTTGACAAAGGCGATCGCTTCGCTAAGTTGGTCATATTCTAAAATCGGTAAAATTGGCCCAAAAATTTCGTCAGCCATGATTTTAGAATTCGGAGAAACTTGATCGATTAAGATCGGGGCAATGAATTTGTCATCGCGATCGCTATGACCACCGATTAAAATGCGCCCTTCACCAAGCAATCCGATCAGGCGATCAAATTGCCTCTCATTGACAATTCGTCCCAGATCGGGACTCTGTTGAGGATTCTCGCCAAAAAAGGTTTTGAGACAAGCAATCATCTTCTCAATCAATTCGGACTTAATCTTTTTCTGAACGAGTAAATAATCAGGAGCGACGCAAGTTTGTCCAGAATTATAGAATTTACCCCAAATGATTCGTTTGGCAGCGATTTCTAAATTACAGTCTGAGTCAATAATACAAGGGCTTTTGCCTCCCAGTTCCAGAGTGACGGGAGTAAGGTGCTTGGCAGCAGCTTCCATCACAATCTTCCCGATCGCCGTTCCCCCAGTGAAAAAGATATGGTCAAATCTCTCTGCGAGTAGAGCTTGATTAGTATCAATTCCGCCTTCGATCGCAGTGATAAAGCTAGGATCGAAGTTGGTATTGATGAGGGTAGCGATCACCTTGGAAGTATGGGGTGTATGTTCGGAAGGTTTGAGAATAGCGCAATTGCCTGCGGCGATTGCCCCAGCAAGAGGTTGCATTGTCAGTACAAATGGATAGTTCCAAGGAGCAACAACTAACACTACGCCCAGAGGTTCAGCATAAATGTAACTAGAACTAGGGAATAAGTTTATGGGAGTACTAACTTTTTGGGGCTTCATCCAAGCCTTGAGATTTTTAATCAGGTATTTGATTTCGGAAAGTGTTCCTAATACCTCACTTCCAAAACCTTCGATCGCAGGTTTCCGCAGATCGGCATGGAGAGCGTCCAAAATCAACTGATCATTTTCTTTGATTAAAGATAAAAGTTTGTTGAGTTGAGTAATTCGATAGTTGTATTCTCTAGTCTTACCTGTGGCAAAAAATGCCCTTTGTTTATTAATAATTGTCTGAATATCGTTATTGGTATTGGGGATGGTAATCATAATTTCTATAGGTTAAATTCACTGGTTTTTTGATTTTGAGAATGGCTTTGAAGTGTTATTAAGTAATGCTTCAAAGTTATTCTTGGTATGGGCTTGAATGCTAAGCCTGTTCAGGCTTAAAGTAGCACTAGTTTTTTAAAAAGCGCGGCTTCGCCGCGCTTTTTAAAAAATTTGGGTTTTAATTAAGCGCAAAGCGCTGTATCTGTAATAATTCTAAGCCATATCAAATATTTGTGATTACCGTAAATCTATGGCAATTTTTGGTGGCATCTTAATCGTAATTGGGATAGTCCTGTTTTTTGTTTACAAGGACTTTAGCAACAAGCTTAAAAGTATTCGTTTAGCGACCGCATCCACTACCGCCGAGTTAAACCGTATTGCTAGTGAAATCGCAGGAGAGATTGGTAGCGGTAATCTTCGGGAATATGTGAAGGTGAGGGGGCTAATTCGGTGCGATCGCCCCTTAATTTCTGAGCTGGCTCAAGAGCCTTGTGTACACTATAAAATGAGCGTAGTCCGAGAGTATGAAGAACAGAAAAGAGAGACTGATAGCGATGGCAAGACTGTAACTAAGACTGTGCGAGGTTCAGAGACGCTCTCTAGTAATAGTCAGTCAGTTCCATTTAGGTTGCAAGATCGTACTGGAGAAGTTATGGTTAATCTAGATGGCGGAAATATAGACACAGTGACGATCCTCAATGAATTTCGTCAGGAAAACTCTGGTGGTTCTATCTCTTTTGGTGGATTTAGTTTAAATGTCTCCAGTGATTTTTCTGGTAGGCGTACCTTAGGCTATCGCTATACCGAGTCAATTTTGCCCTGCGATCGCGAAGTATTAGTTATTGGTACGGCTGCTGATAATCGTGATCAAGTTACCCTTTGCAAGCCAATTAAATCAGACAAAAAATTTATTATTTCCCTCAAAAGTGAAGAGGAACTTGCTAAGTCAACGTCAAATGCTGTCCAAGGTTTCTTTTACGGTGCGATCGCCTGCTCTTTGGCTGGCATAGTTTTATTAGTGATTGGTTTAGTAACCAAAAGATAAAAGATCAGTACTACTGAAAATAATAAGTCTGAAGCACTAGCTGAACTTATTAATAACTATGCCATCACCATCTTCGGTTTTTAGTTTTGCGATATTGATACAGAGACGCTAGAATATTACCAATTGTTATAGTCGAGAAAAGCAAATAGTCTATGTCGCAATATCAACGTATCGAGTACTTAATTGGGAAAGATGGCAAAGTCGTTGAGCGTGCGGTGGACATGGGAAGTGAATGCGTAGCAGTTACTTCGGAAATTGAGTCAAGTTTAGGAAAGGTAGTGAGTCGAGACTTGCTACCAAGTTTTTACGATCGCCATGAGCAGAATATTGACTGTGACACAGTTGAGCTAGCTCAGTACGAACAATTACCCTAAGTTTTGAATCATAGAATAGATCTAATTGATTTTTACTTCATTCAACTTTTAGGATAAACATCCCTTCGTACAATCTCCGTGGGGACACTTTGTTAAATTCATAATATCCCCCTAAAGATCGGGTGTCTAAGGTTTTCATTCTGTTTTGCTTGAGAATTAGTTTCAATAAAAACTTAAAAATTTATCCTCAATTGGGTAAGATTGTGATTATGAGATTAAGAATTGTTAAAGATTTGCTTATGTAGAGATTTGCCATGCTAACTCAAACTCCGCTATTGATATCAGAGCCGAGCGCAACTACTAAGCTGCGAAAAATTTTTGCATCAATAGATGCCTTTAGCTGCCCTCACAGGTTAAATTTTCATTTGCATACTGTCCATTCTGACGGCAAGATGCAGGCAATCGATCTGATTCAGCAGGCGATCGCTCTATCCTTATCGGATGTTGCCATCACTGACCATCATGCGATCACGGGATATTGCATCGCCAAACAGTACCTTGATCACTTTGCTTCACAATCCCGTGATCCCCATTCTCTACCCAACCTATGGACTGGCATTGAGATCAATGCCAGTTTAATTTTTACAGAAGTACATATTCTGGGTTATAGCTTTGATCCTGAGCATGAGGCTATGCAACCCTATGTACAGAGTAAAACCACGGCGGGACTTGACTATCAAGCAATTAGCGTAATTAAGGCGATTCATTTAGCTGGTGGCTTGGCGGTCTTAGCGCATCCTGCGCGGTATCGGCGATCGCCTGAAGACTTGATCCCTGCCGCCGCAGCTCTAGGCATTGACGGTGTTGAAACTTATTATGGATATGACAATAGCGATCCTTGGAAACCTAGTCCTAAGCAAACTGAAGAAATTCGCCAAATTGCGGATACTTACGGCTTAATGCATACCTGCGGAACCGATTCTCACGGATTTAAGATTAGCAGAAGGCTCTAAGCCCATAAGAGATTTAAAAAGCGCCGCAAAGCGGCGCTTTTTAAATCTTTTATGGATGTGAGTGGTGACGCATCGCGCCGCCACTCACTTTTGGTATAACTAAGTTAATTAGCCTTAATTACTCAAAATGACAGATAGCAAAAAAGTAGTCGTAGTTGGTGCGGGTTGGGCGGGACTGGGAGCTACCTATCAGTTAGCTAAGCAGGGATATGATGTTACCTTGTTGGAGGCGGGATCACAGACTGGCGGATTAGTTGCTGGCTGGAAAACGGAAGGGGGGCGATCCGTCGAGGCAGGAATTCATGGGTTTTGGTATCCCTATCGCAATATTTTTTCTCTAGTCAAAGAATTAGAACTTGATCCCTTTACCCCTTGGACAAGATCCGCTCAGTATTCTCCCGCAGGGCTAGAAGTTGAGTCTCCTATTTTTCAGGATTTACCCCGCTTACCATCTCCCCTTGGCACTTTTGCTTACACAAAATTTAAGCGACTACCCTTAAGCGATCGCCTTTCTGCATTGCCATTGATGTATGCAGTTGTTGATTTTGATAACTCTGATCAGGCTTGGCAGCGATACGATGGCATGACTGCCCGTGAGCTATTTCGACAGTATGGTGTGTCAGAGCGCCTATATCGAGAATCCTTTGAACCAATGTTATTGGTTGGTTTATTCGCTCCTGGGGAGCAATGCTCGGCAGCGGCTGCCTTGGGAATGCTCTATTACTTTATCTTGGCGCATCAGGCGGACTTTGATGTGGTCTGGTGTCGGGGCACTGTCGGCGAAAAAATATTTAAGCCTTGGGGCGATCGCATCCAGAGCTTAGGGGGCAAAATTCTCAATGATCGGCGTGTTAGCGATATATGTGTCGATGAGTTCGGTAAAGTTACAGCCGTGATCTGCGGCGATGAAAAGTTTGATGCCGAGGCAGTGATTTTTGCGGTGGGCATTTCAGGAATGCAAAAGATTGTCGCAGGTAGTAAGGCACTACAAAAACGCCGCGAGTTTCGGAACTTGATGAATTTGGGAGCGATCGATGTTCTTGCCGTGCGGCTTTGGTGCGATCGCAAAATTAGCGTGCCCCGACCATCCAATGCTTGTTTTGGTTTTGACAAGACTACAGGCTGGACATTTTTTGATCTAAATGCACTCCATGATGAGTATGCCGATGAAGCTGGCTCCGTAATTGAGGTTGACTTTTACCATGCCAATCAATTTCTACCCCTTGACAATCAAGAAATTATTGAAATTGTGCAAAATTATTTGACTAGCTGTATTCCTGAATTTGCGAGCGCCAAAGTTATTGATAGCAGTGTGATTCGGCTACCCCGCGCAGTCACCCATTTCGCTCCAGGGAGCTATCAACATTTACTTAGAGCGATCACTAGCTTCCCCAACTTATACATGAGTGGCGACTGGGTAATTACTAATCATGGCTCATGGTCACAGGAAAAAGCTTATGTCACAGGCTTAGAAGCCGCCAACCTCGTGATGCAGCAACTTAGTCAGGGTAACATGACGCAAATCTCGCCCATTGAAGCCGATGAGCCGCATATTCAAATTGCGCGATCGCTCAACGAAACCATGAGAAACGCAGCAAAATCTTTACTTTCAGGCTTCCTTAAGCTTAATTAGGCATAGATTGATATGTAGAAGATCAGGCTTTGATTCTAATCAAAAAATACATAATCAGTCCTTAATCAATGTAAAATTAGATACGGTTAGATAAGCCTAGTAAAGATTTTTATGCTCTTAACAGAACAAGCTCCCTCAGTTGCCAAGACTATTCTTGGATGCATACTTGTGGTCGAGGACGAGGCAATTATCCAAGAGGCGATCGCTCTTGCCTTACGGGAAGAAGGGTATAACATTCTATTGGCTGAAGACGGCTACAATGCTTTACAAATCGCGAAGACTGCACAAAGGCTTGACTTAGTTATTCTGGATGTGATGCTGCCGTCTATTAATGGACTAGACTTTTGCCGAATTCTGAGACATGAAGGAAGCAATGTCCCAGTTTTGATGATTAGCGCTAGAGGTAATGAATCTGATCGGATTGTGGGATTAGAAGTTGGAGCTGATGACTACCTCAGCAAGCCCTTTGGTATGCGTGAACTAGTTGCTCGTTGTCGTGCTCTGTTGAGGCGTAGCCGTCAAGATTTTGTATCTTCTAACGCCACGGTTTACAAATTTGGCGATGTTACAATGTATCCCGATGAGTGCCGTGTCACGATTAATGAAACGGAAATTAATCTATCACCAAAGGAATTTCGCTTATTAGATCTGTTCATGAGCCATCCTCGTCGCGTTTGGTCGCGCGAACAGTTACTAGAAAAGGTCTGGGGTGTTGATTTTGTAGGCGACAGTAAAACTGTAGATGTGCATATCCGATGGCTCCGCGAAAAGATTGAAATCGATCCTAGTGATCCCAAGCATATTGTTACGGTCAGGGGATTTGGCTACAGACTAGGTTAAGAGCGCAGTGCTGTTAGTTTTTTTAACAGAATAAAAGGGGATGATGCTTTGCGTCATCCCCTTTTATTCTTCTGGGACAGGATCATAGCCACCGATATGCCAAGGATGACAGCTACAAACTCGTTTCACAGCAAGCATTCCTCCTTTTCGTACACCAAAGCGATCAATCGCAGTAATTGCATACTGAGAGCAGGTTGGCTGAAAGCGACACCTTGGGGGGAATAGCGGCGATACAAATGACCGATAAAACTGAATCGGTAAGATAAAAACTTTTTTCATTAATTCCTTAAAAAATCAACAATTAGCTAGGCATAATTAAATATAAAGTCCCAAAAAGCTTATGTCATCTTCTCATACTGTCACGATCGCCGTAATTCAAGCTAGTTTAAATGCCGATATTGCTTCTAATGTTGCCAAAATATCGGATTTAGTGAGCAAAGCCGCCCATCAAGGTGCAAATATAATTTTGCCGCCTGAATTATTTGAAAGTCCTTACTTTTGCCGAGAAGAACGGGATATCTTTTTCGATCTAGCACATCCCTTTGATAATCACCCGACGCTCGCCCATTTCCAAAAAATGGCAAAAGACCTGCATGTAGTGATTCCTGTTTCATTTTTTGAGAGAGATGGACAGGTCTATTACAACAGTTTGGCAATGATTAATGCAGATGGGGCTGTACTGGGTGTGTACCGCAAAAGCCATATCCCTGACGGGCCAGGATATGAAGAAAAATTTTATTTCAGAAATGGCGATACGGGGTTTAGGGTTTGGGATACAACCTTTGGCAGAATTGGTGTGGGCATCTGTTGGGATCAATGGTTTCCTGAATGTGCTAGGGCGATGGTGCTGATGGGGGCGGAGATATTGCTTTACCCTACAGCGATCGGCTCTGAGCCTGAAGAACCAAATTTAAATACTAAAGATCCTTGGCAAAGAGCAATGATTGGTCACGCTGTGAGTAATGTAATTCCTGTGGGAGCAGCTAATCGCATTGGACTTGAAGGAAATCAAACCTTTTATGGTCACTCATTTATTGCCAATCAGCGCGGCGACAAGGTTGCTGAGCTAGATGACCAGCAAGAAGGCGTAATTTCGGCTAGTTTTGATCTTGATCAAGTCAGGTTAAATCGCGCTTCCTTTGGCTTTTTTCGCGATCGCCGCCCCGATTTGTACGACAGACTCCAAGCCCCTTAGTGCCTAAGCACTTTTGTGAATTGCTAAAAAAAGAAAGCGTTGCTTAGCAACGCTTTCTTTTTTGATATGAAGTTGCGCTGCAACTTTTTTACACCCAAGACCATCGACGTTTTTGAGGACTCGCTTTACTTAGTTCTTGTCTTTGCGCCCTTGTCGGCATTGGCTCAATTACAGTGGTGATGTCAGCCAGAGAATTCACTCTCAGCTCATCAGTAAAAGTATTGCATTGGTAAACCTTGGCAGCATCAAGGTCAAGAGCCGTCAACCAACCACTTTTAGGATGGTATCCACCTGTATCAATATCTAACCATCCTTTACCTAAAACTAAATTTCCTGGTTTTACATTCGGAAAGACAAAAGTAATGGTATGTCCGGTAATGATTATTTTGTTTTCAAAAAATGGTTCTGTGGCACTGTGAAATTCTTCGCGAATCCAGCAAAACTCAGCTGCTCCTTGCAGTTCGAGCGGTAGGTTGGGGTTTAAACCAGCATGAACTAACCATGCATCCCCTAAATCCACATAAAGCGGCAATTGGCGCATCCATTCTAAATGCTCTTGGGGCATTCCCCCTATTCCATAGCTTTGGAGGGTATTAGATCCGCCATTGAGCAGCCAGCCTTTCCATACTAGAGAGCCTTCACTACTGCCAAAAGCCTCTAGACACATTTGCTCATGATTACCTCTGAGGCAAGTGTGACCATTCTCCATAACCCAGCTCACTACATCAGCGCTGCGATCGCCTCGGTCAATCAAATCGCCCAGAAAGAATAATTGATCATCAGGATCGCACTTAATAAACTCTATCAAGTTCATTAAGCCGTCGTACTGACCATGAATGTCACCGAATACGAATCGAGTCAATTTAGCTAACCCCGTTACACAAATGGTGAAGACAAATACAGTTGCTTGAGAGTAATCATAAATATTAGCTTGCCAAAAAAAGGTAGGCTACCCCTAGGTGGTGGTGTTTTAACCTAGAAGAATATCAGTGTTGCTGTTAACGTTGCCAGTAGTTTACAGTAACAAAATTTAAAATCTAAATGTTTCTATTTTATGACAAATTACAGTTAATTTTGTTCCTACGCATATAAGTATTATTGCCTTTTAAGTGGCTTTGCGACATTAAATATAAAATCCCAAAACCTGTGGCGCACGCTGCGCTTGTGCCATAGGTTTTGGTTTTGGTTTTTAAATACTCCTAGCTACTTAGTCATTTATAGTGATTTTAAATCTTGAGAAGCGTCGAAGCCCTAACTCTTATTTGAAACAACTTGGTGTTTATCAGTCTAGTGAAGTACGGGTTTGTTTCCCCGTCGCAGATGGGGAAATAAATCTTTGTACCTCGCTTGCTTGAAAAGCGCTATAGAAACTTTATATTTAGAAATATTTTCTATGTTTCATGGATTTATTAGTATTGACAAGCCGCCTGAAATTACAGCTCATGACTGTGTGAGCAAGTTAAGGAAGCTGCTTAAACAAAAAAAAATTGGTCATGGGGGGACACTCGACCCGATGGCAACAGGGGTTTTGCCGATCGCAGTTGGTAATGCTACAAGACTATTGAGATTTTTGCCATCTGGTAAAGCTTACATAGCAAAAATTCGCTTTGGCTTAGTCACAAACACTGACGACATCACGGGTGAAATAGTTAGCGATCGCCCATGTAGCAATCTAAATCTAGATACTGTTAAAGATTTACTCCCACTATTTCAAGGCAAAATTACTCAGCGTCCACCCGCCTTTAGTGCGATTCAAGTTGATGGTAAACGGCTTTATGATTTGGCGCGGCGTGGCGAAATTACGGAAGCGGATGTGCCGATGCGAGAGGTGGAAGTTAAGGAAATCAAGGTTTTAGGTTGGACAGAGGGGGACTATCCTGAGCTAGATGTAGCGATCGCCTGTGGTGCGGGGACATATATTAGGGCGATCGCCCGCGACCTCGGCGAAAA
>JANRII010000055.1:0-14744 GCA_033765135.1 Pseudanabaenaceae cyanobacterium bins.39 | reverse complement strand
TGTCCCTTGGCAACAACGCAAGCAAGTCTGTGCTGACCTCAAGGCAATTTATGCTGCCGCAACGGAATCGGAGGCAGAGTTTAACCTCGAACTCTTTGCCGAAAAATGGGACAAGCAATATCCTTCGATCTCCAAGTCTTGACGCAATCATTGGGCTAATATTATCCCCTTCTTTGCTTTCCCAAACGAGATTCGCAGGGCGATTTATACCACCAATGCCATTGAGTCCATGAATAGCTGTTTGCGGAAGGTGATTAAATCTCAACAGATCTTTCCGACCGTGGTCAGTGAGCTTGTCGAACTGATGAGGCTGCTTTCAAGCTTGTTTATTTGGCGATGCGGAACATTTCTAAAAAATGGTCTATGCCTATTCGCGATTGGAAACCTGCTTTTAATCGCTTTGCTATCCTCTTCGAGGATCGTCTCCATCTCTAGCTCCTAGACTTTACACATTTTATTTGACAGTCTCGTTGAAAATTCATTGCATTGGGTTTTGGATGCCTCTTTTCACGAAGATGCTTCCCGTATTCGCAAAGATAATGCTCCTGAAAATATGGCGATGCTGCGTCACTTTGCTCTTAATCTCTTAAGTCGCGATAAGTCTTCTAAGTCCAGTATGCAAGCGAAACGTAACAAGGTGGCTTGGGATCTGGCTTATCTTATTCATCTCCTCAACCTTTGATTTTTTTTATGCGGTTGCCCTGATGAGTGTCTTGTCTGATAGGGTTTGCGATACTCAATCCCACAACTTTCTAAAACTCTTCGCCAAGCCACATTTGCAAAGTTATTAACTCGAATAAATCCGCCTTCTTTAGCAGGGAAAACAAAGTCATTCTGTTTAGCTCCTTCAGGCTTGTGTGCAGTCAAGATTTCTCGCAGTTGGTTGTTAATTGGAAAATCGCGTTTTTCTTGCGTCTTCAATCCATCTTTGACTGTAGGCTGATAGCCTTCTCCAAATACAACAGCCTGTCTAAATTTAACGACACTGTTATCAAAATCAATATGCTTCCATTGCAGCCCGATCGCCTCACTCGGTCTACAACCAGTAAAAAAGCAAAACTGAACATAGCCTGTGTAATAGCTATAGTCAGGATGCTTTGCAAAAGACTCAATGATCAAGTCACGCTCTTCCCTAGTGAAAGGCGTAATGTCATTCTCTTCACCTCGCTGATTTTTGGGCAACTTGATTTCAGATGCCATGTCTAAAAATGGGTTTTCTGTGATTAGCCCTGATTTCGTTCCCCATTTACAACAAGCATTGAGTTGCACAATCAAGCGTTTAGCAGCATTTGGCGGCTTATTAGCAATGATCCAGTCACGAATCATGATGGAGTCTTTTAAATTTTGTGATGGTAAAAGCGCGATCGCACGGGTAAATCCTGCGTATTGATTGCCAATAGTACTAGGAGAAGCGATCGGCTTTTTGAACTCCATATATTTGTCCCATAGCTCCCCAAGATTTAGCGCAGTTTGACTATCATTGATAGTCAAAGGTTTTAAATGAGCGGGGCGATATTTGTCTAATGTGTAGTCAAACCTCTCAAGAACAATATCAGACTCAATCGCGTGAGCCTTAGCCTCTGCAATTTTACGATTAATCTTAGTATCAGCAAGTCCAAGGTGTCGGAATCGAACCGACATATCAACGATTATGAGTCGTTTGCTTTACCAGTCAGCCAACCTTGGCAGTTATTGCATCTGTCTTGTGATTATAGACGTAAGTATTATATGCTATCAAGTAAGCTACCTATTAGGTTGCCGAAAGCAAATTAATTAGCACAACCAGTTTGTGATGGCAACACCTCAACCCTCAAAAATTGTAAAACGCTCATCTACGAGTGAAAAGCGTCCTCGCAAGAAAAAAAGGCCTGCTAAGAAATTCAGACTAAGCTATAGTCTAATTTTACTTTTTTCTATGGTTGTAGTAGGAATTATATCAGGCATAGCTGCCTATAGCTTTGGAAAACAAGCCCTAGAAGGAGTAAATCCTGCGCCTGTTGGGGTTAAGCTACCTAAATCCAGTCCTATTTCCAAACCCCAAGAGCCATCAAATCAAAGCCCCAAGCCTTCACCACAGAGCATGATAGATGGTAAAGCTTTTTCACTATTAGATGAGTCTCAGGTAATCGCTAATTTTAAGAGCCAAGCCCAAGCCGAATTGGGAGACTTAAAACGCCCCAGTTTCGTAGCGATCGCCAAGTCCAGTAGTCGTAACATCTTCAGCAAGACCTTTGTAAAAATCGATCGCACCTATGGGACATTCCGTGATCCCCTAGCAATATCAGCCAGTGCTGACCAAAGAATTGCCCAGAGAATCGCTGAACTCAGGCAAAGAGTTTATACCATCGATCGCAGTCCCAGTAGCTATACCAACGTCTCAGAACGTACAACCATAATCGGTAGAAGTATCGATCGCCATGAGCCAACCACCTCATTTATTAATCCAGACACATCCAGCAATTCTAGGTATGACTTAACCACAAATCGAGCCAACTCTGCACCTATGAATGATCTGCCTAGTATGAATAACATCAACAATGTAGATAACTTTCCCCCCACAGAAGCTATGCCAGTTACTAGTTCGCCCAACCGTTTCCTAGCTCCCACAACCTCCAAGGTTAATTAATGTTAGATTTTTGGGCAAAAACCAGTGGAACTTGGATTAATGTGATCGCGATCGGCTTCGGCACTAGTTTAGGTCTGATACTTAGGGGGCGATTTCTATCACAATCTCTGCCAATCCTTAAACAAGCGATTGGCTTAATTACCGTATTTGTCAGTCTTAATATGGCTAATAGCTTACTGAGAGTCAAAGTCGGCAACCTTGATGGCGTAATTTTATCGCTCCTATCCCTCATTATTGGCGGTATCATCGGCGAAGTCAGCAAAATTGAAATGCATCTAGAATCAATTGGCGACTGGCTCAAATCTAAATTTAAAGGTAAGGGCAAATTTACGGAAGGATTTGTGGCATCTAGTCTGCTCTTTTGCATTGGCCCCATGGCAATTATTGGCAGCCTAAATAATGGCTTGAGAGGTGATGACAATCTCCTCGTCCTCAAATCGTCACTGGATGGCTTTATTTCCATCGTTTTTGCAAGCACCTATGGCGTTGGCGTTGGTTTTTCTGCCTTACCCGTTGCCCTATACCAAGGCAGCCTATCCTTACTAGCCAGCAATCTAGCCCAGAGCTTACCCGATCCTGCTAATGCTCAACCAATTCTAATTGTGACTGGGGTAGGAGGGCTAATGTTGTTGGGGCTAGGACTTAATTTATTAGAGATTGCCAAAGTGAGGGTCACTTCATTTTTACCTGCCCTTGCGATCGCTCCTGTAGTCTATTGGATTGCCAGCACATTAAGTTAGCCTAGCAAAGGGTTTTAACTCTAAAAATGGCATAGATATCATTAGTCTTGGAATAACTTAAAAAAATTAATCATAAATGATCACAAAATTACATCTTTTTGAGTTAGAATAACAAAGCCCTAAGGGGGTATGGCGGAATGGTAGACGCTACGGACTTAAAATCCGTTGATCGTAAGGTCGTAAGGGTTCAAGTCCCTTTACCCCCACTTTTAAAAACCTAAGAACACAAAAAAACAAAAGAGGCAAGGATATATATATCCTTGCCTCTTTGCAATGAGTATGCACTCATCTAAAAACTACTATGAAGCAGAACCAAGTCCTACATAGGAACCGTAGAAAAATAAACCAACAACAACCAATACGCCAGTACCAGCAACTGTTGCTACCAACCAAAGTGGAATACGTCCATTCTGAAGCATGAATTAGTTCTCCAAAGAAAAGTTTTTAAGGGAAATCTTGATTTAGTCTATATGAAATTGACTTTTATTAAGAATGAATAGCTGCAAAGCTCTAAGCAATAAAATTGAATAAATTGAGCTTAGTTGAAGAAGTAGCTGGAAAATAGTAAGACGGTAACAAAGATTAGGAGCAGTCCTAGATATAAAGAAGTACGATTTAACTCAACAGGTTGACTGTTAGGGTTTTTGGGAGCCATAGTTTATTTACCAAAAGTACAGGATATTTGGGTATGTTTGGGTTAGGTATTAATTGCCTATTAATGCGTATTTAAGCCATATTAATAAGGCATATTAATATTATTTAAATTTATGCAGCAGTAGGTATATACAGTTAAGTTCTTGACCTAGCGGCTAATAAATTGCATGGCTGTAATAGCGCCAATAAAGAATACAGTTGGTACGCCCAAACCATGTACTGCCAACCAACGGAAGGTAAATACAGGATATTGAATTGGTTCGTTAGGATTGTTGCTTGCCATATTATTTAAATTTAATTTAGATAGCTAAAACTGAATATATTTTGGACTTAATGGATGATTGTGTTAAATAATCACACAGTTATGAGTAACTATTGCGAGTAACTCAGACCTAATTTTTGCCCAAGGCAGGGATGTCCTTTTGAGGATTGTAGCGATCGGTAACGATGGGCGCAGCTTGACGATCTTCAACGTAATATTCGTTGGGGCGAGGTGTGCCAAATACGTCATAGGCTAGACCTGTGCTGACAAATAGCCAGCCAGCCAAAAATAATGCGGGGATGGTAAGGCTATGAATTAGCCAATAGCGAACACTGGTAATAATGTCGGAAAATGGTCTTTCTCCAGTAGTACCTGCCATAACAGTCCTCTAAATGTGCGATGTATAAAATTTTCTATTCTAAATAATAATTTACTATTGTACCAACTTGCTAAGGTAAACGCAGCAATTCTAATTATGAAAATCCGCAAAATTAGTCAAAGTGAGCGGCTCCAAATTTTACAGGGTGATCTATATGCCTATTCACGCTGGACTAATCAGGATTTGCCCCGATCGCATTTAACGGCAATTAACCCAGAGGAGGTATTGGCAGTCGAGCTAGATGGCAAAATTGTGGCGGCTTTGCAGTGCTTTCGGTTTCAGCAATCGGTGCGGGGGGTGCTAAAGACCATGGGTGGCATTGGTGGGGTGTGGACTTACCCAGAGTATCGCAATCGTGGTTTGGTCAAGGCATTGATGAAAAGTGCTTTTTTAGAAATGCGGATGCAGGGGATGGGGCTGAGTATGCTTATGCCGTTTAAGGAGAGCTTTTATAGTGGCTTGGGCTATGCGATCGCCAATGGGTTGCAGGAAATGCAGATCCCGATCGCTAGTTTTAGTAATTATTTGCATCATTTGCCCCCTAGCGATGATCATCATTGGCAATGCGATCGCCTGCCTGCCACAGAGGTAAAGGATCTACTTACCAACTTTTTAGAGGATGCTTTGCGATCGCCAACCCTATTTCCCCATCACCATGGCATGGTTATTACTAACTTTAATTATGATCAATGGTGGCATTTGCATCGCCAAAAGCTCTGCGTAGTTATTAAGCGCGATCGCCAACCCGTAGCCCTTGCCATATACGCCATCGACAGCAGTGGCAATTTACCTATTAGCGATCGGCAAATCGAAATCTCATCAATATTTTGGCAAGATCTCACTGCCCGCGATCGCCTGTTCCAATTTTTTGCCAGCCATCGCGATCAAGTTCATCATCTCAAACTGCCAATGCCCCCACATACTAATCTGCATTCATGGTTCAAGGACGCAGGCAAAATACAAACATGGTTAAGCGATCCTTGGATGGTCAGAGCGATCGATATTGTCAGTGCTTTACATAATTTGCCCATCACTTGCCCAACCCTAAATATTGCCATCACCGATCCTCACTGCCATTGGAATGAAGGTTTATTTAGTGTCAATGGCGATCGCGGGCAGCTTACAGTCAAACGCCATACTAACGAAGAACTCAAGGACTTAGCGATCGACTTTAGCGCCACGATCGCTGGCATATCAGCACTGATCTACGGTACACAGCCACCGTCAGAACTCATCCATCAGCAGCAAATCACCAATATCCGCCAAGAAATACGCGATCGCTTAGAACAAAGTTTTGTCCCCTGCCCCATTTATAACCCCTTTAAATTTTGAGCCTTTAATGAAAACCACAATAAGTAATTGTTATCATGGCAAGCAATAGCTATAGAGCGATCTATGAAAGAAAAACTCACTCGCAGCCAAGAACGAGTCCTGCATCTTCTCCAACACCACGAACGCGCCATATCCGCCCAAGATATTCACTCCGAATTACGGAATAGCGAAAAAAGCATAGGCTTGGCGACAGTATATCGCTCCCTAGACACTCTCAAACTCCAAGGCTTCATCAAGGCTCTAACACTCCCCAATGGAGAAACAGTCTATAGCGTTACTCGTGCCGATAAGCATCACCTCAACTGTCTCAACTGCGGCAAAACCTTACCCATCGATTGCTGTCCAATCCATGACCTCGGCAACCAACTTGCTAAAACTCACAACTTTCAGATTTATTACCACACCCTCGAATTTTTTGGTCTCTGCCAGCAATGCCAAGGGCAACAAGAAATAAATCAACTAGCCATTAACGCCAAGTAATCAAACTAAAATCAAACATCTAAATCACTGGATCAAAATAAATGACATTCGCCCTCAATCAAGAAATTACCATTACCGCCAGCAACGTTGACCTCACTAACTGTGCAAGAGAACAAATTCATATTCCTAGTTCCATTCAACCCTATGGGTGTCTAGTCATCGCAAATAAGAAGTCACTGCAAATAATTCAAACAAGTCATAACTCTGAGCAAATTATTGGCTATAAGCACCATGATTTAATCGGCAATAACATTCAAAACGTCCTCAGTAACAGAACTATCCGCAAGATCAAAGGCTGCCTAAAGAGAGACTTTTCTTCTATCAACCCAACTAGAATCAGAATCAATAAGAAATCTTTAAATCTAATTACTTACGAAAACCAGAACTATCTCTTCCTTGAATTTGAACCAATTGATCCAAAATATAAAAACGACTTCATCTCTTTTTACAAAATGACCAGAAAGGTTGTTGAGGAAATGCAGATGAGCGTCAGCTTGCAAGATCTATCGGAAGTCATTGTCAAAAATATTCGAGAACTCACAGGCTTTGATCGGGTCATGGTATATCGTTTTGATGAAGATGAATCAGGGCATATTATTGCTGAAGATAAACAACCAGAGCTAGATAGTTTCCTTGGTTTGCGCTATCCCGCTACAGACGTACCCAAACCAGCTAGAAGACTATATTTACTCAATTACATTCGCCTCATCTCCGATATCGCCTACCAAGCAGTTCCATTACCCAATCATCCAGAAACAGGCGAACCCTTTGATCTCAGCTATTCTGCCCTTAGAAGTGTTTCCCCTGTGCATATTGAATACTTACAAAATATGGGTGTACGCGCATCCATGTCCATTTCATTAATTCATGAGAATAAGCTATGGGGATTGATTGCCTGCCATCATTATCAGCCTAAATATCTACCCTACGAAGTCCGTTCTGCCTGCGAATTTTTGGGTAAAGTAATGTCTCTCAATCTGATCGCCAAAGAAGATCAACAAAATCTAATCTATAAGGTGCAAATCAAAGAAAACTTATCGGAGATATTTGAAAGACTATCGCAGGGTACAAATATGATGCAGGAACTCTATGCCAACATGGATTTACTGCAATCTATCGTTAGTGCAACTGGAATTGCTATCTACTACGATGGAGAAATCCATCTCTCTGGCATCACTCCAGACAACCAAAAAATTCAAGAACTAGTTGCCTATCTCAGGCAAACTCAAACTCAAGACCTCTTTTACACTGATAAATTACCTGCGATTTATCCTCAAGCAATGGAGTTCAAAGCGATCGCTAGTGGCGTTGTCATCTTATATCTCAGCCGAGTCGAGCAATCATACATCATCTGGTTTCGCCCCGAAGTATCACAAACAGTAAGCTGGGCAGGCAATCCTAACAAGCATATCAAAGTGGAAGAAGATGGCACACTAACTCTGTCACCTCGCAAATCCTTTGACCTCTGGAAGCAAAATGTTACTGGACAATCCTTGCCTTGGCTAAAGAATGAAATTCAACAGGTAATGGAGTTTCGGAACCTGTTAATAGATATTATTTTCAAAAAATCTAATGAACTATTTGAGCTAAACTTTGAACTTCAACGCAGCAATGAAGAACTAGATTCTTTTGCCTATATCGCATCCCATGATCTTAAGGAACCGCTAAGAGGTATTTATAACTACTCATACTTGCTCATTGACGACTATGAACAATCCTTGGACGATGAGGGAGTAAGAAAACTCAATACATTAATGTCATTGAGTAAGCGCATGGAAAAACTTATTGATGCCCTATTACATTACTCACGCTTAGGTCGCAAAGATCTTGCTCTCCAACCAGTTGACATCAACAGCATGATCATAAATGATATCAAGCCAGTTTTAGAGATTTCTCGTCAAACTTTCACAGATATTCGCATTCCTCAACAACTCCCCATCATTCAAGCCGACAGAATGCTAGTCGAAGAGGTATTTATTAATCTCATAAATAATGCGATAAAATATAACGATAAGGCAGAAAAATGGGTAGAAATTAATTATTTAATAGATAAATCTAAATCCTCCCATCCCATACTATACGTTCGCGACAATGGCATTGGCATCTTAGAAGAACACCAAGAAATTATTTTTCGGATCTTCAAAAGATTACATAGCCAAAAGGCTTTTGGAGGTGGTACAGGCGCAGGTCTAACCATCGTCAAAAAAATTGTCGAACGCCATGGAGGCAATATATGGGTTGAGTCAGTTTTGGGCAAAGGAACGACTTTTTATTTTACTTTAGCGGAGGAAACCAAATAAGGATGCCGAGTGGGAATATTTTAGAGGATGTGGAATCCTTACATCCTAAGAGCCTATTATTTGTCGATGATAGCGATGAAGATTATGAGATGTTTTTACGAGCAGTAAAAAAAGCAGGTTTTAAATTTCCCATGATGCGCTGTGAAAGTGGTGAGAAAGCTTTAGCTGTTTTAGGCGATCGCCAAGCTAATGTAGAGCCTCCAAACTTTGCAAAACCTGCACTCATCTTGCTCGATTTAAATTTACCTGGGCTTGATGGCTTGCATATTCTAAATACGATTAAATCTCATCCTCAATTAAAGTTAATTCCCGTAGTCATTTTTAGTACGTCATCAAATCCTAAAGACGTAAGAAACTGCTATCAGAGTGGAGCCAATGCCTATGTAATTAAACCTATGGATGTATCACTATTACAAAAGTGTGTGCAAGCTATTTTAACTCATTGGCTAGATGTAAATATTACTTGTATTTAATAATTACATAGATAAGTACATAGATGATTTTTATTAATAATTCAACATTAATCAAAGACTGAATAGGCGAATAGGTGGCTGGAAGATGATTGCCAATAAAAATAATGAACCTACATTACAAGTATATAAGGTATTAATTATCGATGACTACGATGCTGATTTTGAAATATATCAGAGATATCTTTCTAAGGATGAAGTATATACCTATAGTATTACCCGTGTAGAAACTGCAAATGAGGGTTTAGCAATATTCTTAACGGAAGATTTTGATATTATTTTACTTGATTTTTCTCTTCCTGATATGAATGGTTTGGAGCTTTTAGAAAAAATGCAAAAAGCTAAAAAACTAGCTCAATTACCAGTGATTTTGATGACAGGTCAGGGCAGTGAAGCGATCGCTCTGCAAGCTATGAAAAATAACATCCAAGACTATTTCATTAAAGGGGAGCTAGATTTTAGCAGGTTTACTAGCGGAATCCATCGCTTAATTGAAGGATTAGATACACAACAAAATAATATTATTCATAGAGTTATTGATATCTTAATTGTTGGAGATAATCAAGCAGAACTTGATACTTATAAAAGCTTCTTAACTAATAATGAAAACACGCATTTTAATATCTATGTAGCTTCAACGATTTCTGAGGTGTTGAAATTTTTACAAAACAAAAAAGTTGATGTTATTCTCACTGATTATCAACTAAGTGATGGTAATGGTCTTGATCTTGCCACATCCTTTAAGTCTCTAAGACATTCCTACGACACTTGCATCATTATGATGACTGCCAATGGCAACGAGCAATTAGTCGCACAGGCAATTAAAGCAGGTATATCCGACTATTTGATCAAGCAATTTATAACTGCTGACACTTTGCGCCAATCCATCAAAGATACATTTTTGAAGTATCAATTATTATCGCAAATGAATAAGGCGCAATTTCAAAGAGAGTTATTATCAAGAATCAGCCTAAAAATTCGCAAAACGATAGATTTAAATGAGATTATGCAAGCTTCAGTAATTGAAGTAAAAAACTATCTCCAATGCGATCGAGTCATCCTCTATCGTTTAGATCAGCATGGCAATGGCAAGATTGTTAGTGAGGCAGTAGCCACAGAATATCCAAGTGTTTTAGGCTTAAATATTTCTGATACTTTTTTTGAGAACGAAAATAATCGTAATGCATATTTAAAGCATGGACGTAAGCAAGTTATTAATAATATTTTAGAGTTTGATTTAAGTCCATGTCATCGTAATTTGTTAGAGCAGTTTCAAGTCAAGTCTTCTATTGTTTTACCTGTCATTATTGATGACAGTACTAATCCTTTGTGGGGATTATTAGTTGCTCATTTTTGTAAAGATATTCACTTTTGGGAAAGTGATGAAATTGACTTTTTAACGGAAATTACCTATCAAATATCCATAGGTATTCAACAAGGGGTATTGGTTGAAGCATTAAAAATGGAAAGAGATCGCGCTAATGCTGCGACTAGAGCAAAGAGCGCATTTTTAGCAAATATGAGTCATGAAATTCGCACGCCCATGAATGGCATTTTGGGTATGGCGGAGGTACTGTCTATGAGCGATTTGGGGGATGAAGAACAGGAATTTGTCAGTATTATCCAGAGCAGTGGGCAGAGCTTGCTGACTTTAATTAACGATATTTTGGATCTGTCAAAGCTAGAGTCGGGCAAGATTCGTTTTGATGTGGTGAGCTTTAGTTTGAGAAATTTGATTAAGGAGGTAGTCAATATATTTCGTGTCACCGCTCAAAGCAGAAATATAGCTATAGAGTTTGACATTGCTGATGATTTGCCCGATCGCTATTTGGGCGATACTCATCGCTTAAAGCAGATTCTCAATAATCTAGTTGGTAATGCCATTAAGTTTACCCATGAAGGCATGGTTAAGCTATTAGTGCGAAGGTCTGTCAATCAGACTGATGGGGGAAATGAGCCGCTAGGGAATAGGTTGGAGGTTTATTTTGCGATTCAAGATACGGGCATCGGTATTCCTGAAGATTCTCTCCATTTATTATTTCAGCCCTTTTCTCAGGTGGATAGTTCAACAACTCGCAAATTTGGTGGTACTGGTCTGGGATTGACAATTTGTAAGCAATTAGTGGAACTGATGGGTGGAAAAATTGGAGTGGAGAGTAAGCCTAATGAAGGGACAGTCTTTTGGTTTACCACCAACTTACTAGTTGAGGAAGTTGTAATTAATAGCAACTCAATTAATGGACTTCATGGACTTCATGGAGCCATGGGGAATCCCATATTCACAAATGAGGTACAAACAGCGCAGATTCTTGTAGTGGAAGATAATGAAACTAACCAAAGAGTGATTAGCAGCCAACTGAAACTGATTGGATATATTTGCGATACTGTAGCGAATGGTTCTCAAGTGCTAGAGATTGATAGTCTTAGTAAATATAAGATTCTGTTAATGGATTGTCAGATGCCCATTTTAGATGGCTATGATACTACTCGCATTATCCGTGAAGAACGTCAAATTAAGGATTTGATTATCATCGGTACGACTGCCTTTGCGATGGCAGAGGATCGGGAGAAATGTTTGCAGGCAGGCATGAATGATTATCTTAAGAAACCATTTACGATCGCGGAATTACAGCAAATGCTTCATAAGTGGTTATAGATTTTCTCATTAGCCTTTGCAGACGCAAATAGATCAACGACAGGGTTGGGATAGTCAACACCAAGACGCACTTGAAAACGCTTCTGTTCGACTGGTAATAGCTGCCACGGTTGATGAATTTTACTAGCTGGTAATTGCTGTAGTTCTGGTAGCCAATGTTTGAGATATGCTCCCTGTGGGTCATATTCTTGGGATTGCTTATTGATGTTAAAGAAGCGAAAACCTCTAGCATCATTGCCAATACCTGCGGTGTAGTTCCAATTGCCCCAATTACTACAGGGATCGTAATCGATCAGTAATGACTCAAACCATTCCGCACCCATCCGCCAATCGATACCCAGATTTTTGGTGAGAAAGCTGGCGACATTTTGTCTGCCTCGGTTGGACATAAAGCCTGTGGCGGCAAGTTCGCGCATATTAGCATCAACGAGGGGAAAGCCTGTTTGTCCAGTTTGCCAGAGGGCAAATCTTTGCCAATCCTGTCGCCAAGGGATATTCATGCCGCGTAAGCCCGTGCGTTTGAATAGTTTGTTGCCATGTTTTGCCGCAACAAAGCGGAAATAGTCGCGCCATAGCAGTTCAAAGATGAGCCAATAGGTGGAGTCATTGGCTTGGCGATCGCGTTCGTATTGTTTGACTTGGGCATAGATTTCGCGAGGACTGAGACAACCAAGGGCAAGCCAAGGTGATAGTTTGGAGGAGTCATCGGCGGCTAACATACCGTTACGGGTTTGTTTATATACAGCGAGGCGATCGCTTTGCCAGAAGTAATGATCTAGTCTCTGGTTTGCCGCTTTAGTACCGCCGATAAATTGCATAGGAGCGCGATCGCAAGGTGCAGGAGGCTCTAGCCCTAAATTCTCTAAACTAGGTATATCGCCAAGTTCGAGATTTTGGGGCAAGGCTGGTAGGGATGGTACGGAGTAACAGGGACGAATATGGAAATCGGCTTCTACTTTTTTACGAAAATGGGTAAAGAGTTCGGGTAATTGATCGATTGCCCAAGGTAAATCATCAGGATGAATGAGGGTACTACCCCAAAGGCTATGTAATTTAGGCGATCGCGTGGGGAGCGATCGCAAACTAAGCTCTAGATTTTGTTCGACTAACTTTTCTTCGGTGGTTACTTCTGCATGGTAATAGATGGAACCAATATCTAACTGTTGCACTAATTGGGGAATGATTGCTTCGGGCTTACCCATGCGAATGAGCAGATCGGAGTTAAGCGATCGCAACTGGGCGCGTAGGTCTGTGACTGCCTCAATCATAAATTGGGCGCGAAAAGATCCAGTCTTCGCAAAGCCGAAGGAAGTTTCGCCAAAGTGACGCGGATCAAAGCAATAGAGTGGAAAGACTTGAGTTCCCATTTGCTGGGCTAATTGAGCCGCTTGGGATAGGGTTTCGCAATCATGCGATCGCAGGTCATTCCGAAACCACACTAAAATATTTTGATGTTGCGTCATGATTACTAACAGTTAGAAAGGAGGATCAAATTAAGAGAGTGTTTGAGAGAAGTTTTGATCCCCCTAAATCCCCCTTAAAAAGGGGGACTTTTTTAATCTTTTCCCCCCTTTCGTAAGGGGGGGTAGAGGGGGGATCAATCAGTATTGTTCGTGAATGCCCACAGTTCTCAAACAGTCTCTAACGCTCAATAATTTGAAACTGGCGATTTAATAGATTCATGCTAACCGAAATGAGCAAACTCATGGTGAGATAGACTGCCATGATAATCAAAATTACGTTAACAGGGCGACCAGTTTGATTAATAGTCGTGGATGCAACTCGATAGATGTCGGTATAACCGATCGCGATCGCCAAGCTGGAGTTTTTGGCAATATTCACATACTGGCTCGTTAGCGAAGGAATGATCACGCGCAAGGCTTGGGGCAGAATAATTTTAAACATGGTCTGCATTGGGCTAAGACCCAACGCTTGTGCCGCCTCCCTCTGCCCCTTCGGTACAGCCAAAATGCCACCCCGCACGATCTCCGCAATAAAGGCACTCGCAAACAGGGTTAGCCCCAGCACCAAGGCGCAAAATTCGGAGCTAAGGGTCAAGTTGAAGGCAGGAATCGCAATGCCATCACTAGCCAAGGTAAATATTCCCAAGGATAGGCGATCGCGATTGGGCGGCAGTGACAGAAAAATGGCTGAATACCAAAAAAATAACTGCAACAGCAAAGGCGTATTGCGTAATATCTCCACATAGACCAGTGCCATGTGCCTGAGCAACCAGTTGCTAGATAGTCGCGATATCCCCACCGTCAAGCCCACTAGGGTCGCCCCCATAATGCTGATTGCGATCGCCTTCAGCGAATTCACTAAGCCCACTAACAAAGCCTTTAAATAGCTGTCTGAAGACTGATAAGGAAATGGTGTATCAGCAATATCAAAGGAGGCAGGATCACGCAGAAAGTCAAAACTAATGGCTAGTCCAGAACTTCGCAAATTTTGCACAAGGGTATTCCAAGCCAAAATCGCGATCGCAACGGTAGCTCCTAAAAACAATAATTGGAGTAATAACGGGATTAGCGATCGCCAATGCCATAAACCGCCAGCAGCATTTTTTCTGAAATTGTCAGCCAAAATCAACTTACTCCCAAAATTTAATAGTTTCGGCTCTCATGGGGAGATAGCTTTATACCATGATTCAATTATTATCTCTACGGTCTACAGTACATAATTTGTCATACATAACTTATATCTGATGTTACGTGGAACTCAGGGTATGAATCTCCTGCTGCTAGCAAAGCAGGGCAACCACGGAGGGATTGCCCCTACCTGAATAATTTAAATTTGGCGTAGGGGCTGTGCCCCCGTGCCAGCCCCGATCATCCAACATAGC
>JANRII010000053.1:0-9565 GCA_033765135.1 Pseudanabaenaceae cyanobacterium bins.39 | reverse complement strand
GCCGATCGCCAATCTCGGCTTAGTACAACGCTTGCTGGAGTATGCCCAGCCCTTGGGCAAACCCGTGGCACTTGCTGCCTGCGATCGCGCCTTGGCGGGCAATGGCGTGTTGCGGGAAGGCTTGGATGCCATTCGACTGGGCTTGCCGATCGTCCCGGCGGCAGCAGAAACCACTGCCCTAGCCGCAATTCTGGAACTGGTTGCCGCTACAGACACGCCCGTTCACTTGATGCGCATCTCCACCGCCCGTGGTGTGGAACTGATTCGCACCGCCAAAGACAGGGGCTTGCCGATCACCGCCAGCACCACCTGGATGCATCTGTTGCTCAACACCAGCGATGTTGCCAGCTATGACCCCAACCTGCGCCTAGAACCACCCCTGGGCACCCCCACCGACCAAGCCGCCCTGATCGCCGCTGTGCAATCCGGCATCATCGACGCGATCGCCGTTGACCACAGCCCCCACACCTACGAAGACAAAACCGTCCCCTTTGCCGAGGCACCCCCCGGCGCGATCGGGCTAGAACTGGCACTGCCCCTGCTCTGGCAAACCCTAGTTGCCCCCGGTCACTGGAGCGCCCTCGATCTTTGGCAAGCACTCAGCACCCGCCCCGCCCGCTGCCTAGGACAATCCCCCGCCACCATAGCCCCCGGTCAGACCGCCGAAGTCATCCTCTTTGACCCCCACCACACCTGGCAGGTTACCCCCACTACCCTCCAATCCCTCTCTAGCAACACCCCCTGGCAAGGAAAAATGGTTACGGGTAGAGTGGCGATCGGCAATAGTTGAGTCACTATTGACACCCTCAAACCTGAGTGTTAACATAGGCGCATTCCAGAGTAGGAGACTGTTTGACACCGTTTCTAGTTTAGATGCACATGTGGCGACTTCCGCATATGTATATAATATTCAGCCTTTGGACACGTGGTGAGGGCTATGGCAGTTCAGAGCATGTCTTGGCAAGACAAAACCTCGCTTAGCATTGCTGCAACAGCACAAACATTAAGTTAAGGGGTGCCTAATGGAAAGTGGAGAACAAGATAATGCTTGGAAAGTACCCCCAGATCTAAAGTTAGACGACAAAGAGCTTAATGCAGTTGACGATCGTGTAAATAATGAAGCTCTAGGTTTTGATGCTCCTGTCAATATTCTGCTTGCAGGAAACAGTGGGGACGGGAAAAGTACTTTGGCTAATGCAATGTTGGGTGTTGACCTTGCAGCAGTAGGTACTGGCTTCCCTGTAACGAAGGGGATTCAGTGTTATGAATATCGAGACAAACCTCTTACTCTATTTGATACTGAAGGTTTTGAAATCCTAGATGCGGAACGAACAGTTAGTGCAGTAAAGGAATTAATCGATTCTCGCCGAAAGCATAAGGATAGCAAGCAGCATATTCACATAGTCTGGCTTTGTATCGCCGCAACATCACGTAGGCTGCAACAGGTGCATATTGATTTGGTTCGCCTTTGCTCTGAACTTCAGATCCCCGTTATTGTGGTCATTACAAAGTCTTACTTGAAAGACGATTCCTCTGAGGCTTTTTTAAAAGTGATTGGTGAGTCTTTGCCTGAAGCGGATAGCATTATTCCCGTGTTGGCGAAGGAGATGCATTTGGGCAAACTCCGTGTAGCACCTTTTGGGTTGGTTCAACTACTTGATGCAACCTTGAATCTGATTCCTGTAGCGTGTCAAGCGGCACTGAAGTTTTCCCAGGTTGCTGATTTTAACCGAAAACTAGAAGCTGCGACCAAAGTGGTCAACGTGACCTCGTTTGCAGCGGTTGGTCTATCGTTTCCTGCTGCTTTTGTTCCGGGCGGTCATGCAGGATTGTTAATACCGCTTGAAGCAAATATGATTCACCAGATCAATAAAGCTCTTGGAATGAAACTTGATAAACAACAGCAGATAGCTATAGCGAAAGGCACCCTAGGAATTATTCTGGCAACAGTTGGAGGAAAGTTACTCTTTACTGAAACGATGAAATTTATCCCTTTTGTTGGCCAGCTTACTTCGATCTTAGTTGGAGGTGCTATTGCTGGAACAGTCGTCAAGATATTTGGTACAGCATATATTGCTGCTGTGGGCGAAATGGCTAGATCAGGCGTATCTCCTACGACAGGTGGAATTGTGGATGCAATGACATCAGCACTATCTATTCATCAGGATCAGATTGTATCGAGTGCAACAAAGTTTATGGGAGAAGCTATCAAAAACCGAAAATGATGGATTTTAACGCAACTGACGAAACCGTTAATGTTGTCATTCTTGGAAAATCAGGAGATGGCAAAACCACCTTGATCAATGCTGTACTCGGTGTCGAAATATCGGAGACGGGCGTTGGTTTTCCCGTTACACAAGAGATTTTTTCATACAAAGTGCCTAGAAGCCAGCTCCGTCTATTCGATACAAAAGGTTTTGAGGTTAAGGATTCTCAAAAGACCGTTGACACAGTTGACAAATTTATCGACGAATGTTCACGAGATGCTGATATCAATAAAAGAGTGCATTGTGTGTGGATTTGTGTAAATGCACAATCTTCTAGATGGGAACCAGTGCACCAGAAGTTTGTTAGTCTTTGCAGCAAGCTAAATATTCCTTGCATTATAACGGTTACCCAGTCTTATGGTGACTATGAACGCTATGTTGAGGTCATCCAAGATAATGTGCCAAAAGACGTATTTGTAATTCCACTATTAGCCAAAGCATTAGGCTTACCTGATGGTTCCTCAATTGATCCCTGGGGGGTTAATGATTTAACAGAGCAAACCTCAAGTTTAGGAAATTCTTTCAAGGTGCGGCTTGCTGAACAAAAAGCACGACTTGAAAGAGAACTTGCTGAACAGAAGGCATTCCTTAAGAAGAAAGAATCTAGAGAGAAGGCAGAACTGGCTAGAAAAGGGTTTGTAAAAAAGGTTTGGTCTATCTTCAATAAGACTATTGGCGGCACAGTTACCATATTGGGTTTATCGATAGTGGTAATCGTCTCTCTGGCATTTAAGGATTGTGGAAATAAACCCAATCCTCTGTCTTTATCGCGACTAACAAATCCGTCACAGTATCAAGCTTCAGTTAACCGATATAAGGAATGTTCTAGCCATAACTCAACGCTTAGGTGGGTTGTATTGATTTCTTTTTCAGGATCTGCATTCATAGCTTGGAAGACTTTTCTGAAGAAGTAATAGTAGACAATATATACTCTCCAAATAGAATTTTTTCTGGATCCTATGAAGCGATCGCCTGTAAAATCAATTCCCTGAGTCTTTGTAGATTCACACTTAAGTTTTTTAAAACTTGCACTCCCGCTCCATCCCCTCCCCTGATAAGCCCTAAGAGTAAATGCTCAGTTCCAACATATTTATGTCCAAGCCTGTCAGCTTCTATTGTTGATAGCTCCAGCAACCGCTTAGCATTTGATGTGAATGGAACCTCCTTTTTAACATCCTTTTCAACATTCTCGGAGCCATGTCCACGGATTTTTTTAACTTCAATTCGTGCACCCTCAAGGCTGATTTGATTCGACCTTAAAATTACGGCAGCAATTCCAGTACCTTCTCCTATTAAACCAAGCAAGATCAGCCCAGAGTCTACAGAGGCATAGCTTAAACGCCATGATTCCTCCTGTGCTAAGATGATGACTTTTATAGCTTTCTCTGTAAAACGTTCAAAACCTGAACCAATGGTTTCAGCTTCAGCAAGCTCTAAGCATTGAGAAGCGGTACTTAAGTTTTTCATGACAATACTTTTATTACTATCATTTTCAGTTTGTTTATATATTGAGAGGGCTTGTTGATAATATTCCTTAGCTTTCTCATATTCTCCTAAATCGAAGTAGAGATTCCCTAAACAATTTAATACTAAAGCTTCTCCACTTCTATTTTCAATTTTCTGAAAGCATACTAGAGCCTCAATGTAATTTTCCTCGGCTTTTTGGTAATCTTTCATGATTACATGGGCAGAACCTAATTTCTGAAGAATAGTTCCTTCTTGAATTGGCTTATTGATAAGTATCCTATTTTGAACGGCGTTAAGAGCTTTTTGATAATAAACTATTGAATTTTGGCTATCTCCAATACGCAAATATAAGTCGCCAACATTGCATAAAGAATCAATTAATTCGCTGGTATTTTTCTTGTTTGAAGAACCTTCATCAAGAGCTTTTTGATAATACTCAATAGCTGTTTGATAGTCTTCCATTTTCAAATACACATAACCTAACTGATTTAGTGTATCTGACAAAATGTTTTCAGATACTCCTATAGATTCAGGTATTGAGAGGTTTAGTAAGATGAATATTGGAACAAGTATTTGTGCCAATGCTGGGTTGCCGAGTGAAAAAACTATACACATTGCAGCAACATTTAGAAGTAGAAACACACTTCTGAATAATGAATATTTTTCCCAAAATTTATTCCAATATCTTGATTTTAATTTATTCCAGCATCCTGATTTTCTTTCATTTTCTATTATAATTTCGAGTACTTTACTGTAATGAGATACAGCGGATTGATAGTCACCTAAAATAGTATAAGTTTGTCCCAGCACATTTAAGCAGCGACATTCACGTTTACTTTTGGTTGTATTTTTTTTACTCTGAAGTATTGTAAGTGCTTTTTCATAACAATCAATGCCTTCTTCATATTTAAGCAAGCTTATGAACAAATTTCCTAGTGTAATAAAATAATCATCTTTACCATTGATATCTGAGTATTGCCATAACTTAGCATATAAATTACTTGCTCTTTGCTCATATCCCCAATTAATTAAAATGTTATAAAGACTCTTTAAAGACAAATTTGTCTTGGTATCAAGAAAAAGATTAATAATCTTATTTGCTCTTTCCCAGTCTTGTGCTTCACATAAATCCTCGAATGCTTGAAGATATCCTTCTATTCTCTTTATATTATCTGTGAGTGATATTTCTTGTTCTTCTAGTGAATGATGTCCTAAATGGTATTTTGCAGCTTTATAGTGAGAGCTTTTCCAGGAACTATTTTGCGGGAAAAAGCTAATTATATCCAGATCAAAATATTTGACAAGTAATGAAGATAACGTGGTGGAATCTAAAAAGTACTTTTTTGATGAAAATCTAAAGACAAAACTAAAGACAAAATTCTTTAAGTAAGCTAGAGTCACAATTTTAAGAAGACTTAATTCTTCTTGAAGAAGTCTATTTAGATTTTTCCTTCTCCTCTCATTTAAGTTAGCATTTTGCTGTTTAAGCAACTTGTAAACTCTATAAATCCTGATCGGACATCTCCCTAGATAGGATTTAATGATAAAGCTTTCTTTTGGGAACAAATAATCCATCGCTCTTACAAAAAGACTACTGACGACAACGCAAAGCTTGAGAACGAATTAGACTGTGTAGTCCTAAAAAGTCTGTTTTACGTATAGGATCATAAGTGATTTCTACTAAGGCGCGGTCTTTCAGTATATCTAAAGCTTGCTCAATCTCTTCTCTATCATAGTCATCTTCTAATTGCATTAACCAAGCAGTTTCTCTTTCAGGGCGACGATATACAGAAACTTTGCAGATCAATTCAAAAGCAATGTAAGCATTAACTCTTAGTCTTTCAAATGTTATTTCTACCCTCCCTTTAACCAGTGCCCTCAATTTTCTGGAATAGCTATCTAGTTTCCACTCATCTTGCCCTCCTTCGTTTTCCTTTGCGGCTAAGCTCTTCTCAACCTTTTCAATCTCAGAACCAAATCTTTCCCAATATCCGGCAACACTAGCATGAAAATCAATTTTAATCTCTTGAGCTATTACTCGTAGTGCAAGAGGATGTCCCATATATGCTTTACCTATACGAGAGAGAAGCAGTTGTTCCTCATCATTACAATCCAATCCTTGTTTCTGAAATAACTCCATCTGTTGTGCTTCTTCTAATCCCTTGAGAACTCTATAGCTAAAAAAATTGTGATAACGATCTCCTACATATCTCAGTTGTGAAGGTAAATCCTGCGATGTCAGAATAAAGCTGCTTTGACAAGAATCAGCCAATAATATCTTCAAAAAGAACTTATTCCACCCCTCATCAACAAAATCGCCCCATCCCATATCTTCGTTACCAGTTAATATGTATTCAAGCGAATCTATAAGAATTACGTAGGGGTTATGACACAGTTTATCTGCAAGGAGTGAAAGTATGCTTTCTAAATCACGTTCTTGTACAGGTACGTTCTCTCCTAGTTTTCTCAACCATTCTTTTGCTACTTCAATAAAAGATTTGTTTGAGCTTGTTTGATCATAAAAGTCGTCGCGCAATAAATTCCCTTGACTTGCTCTTAGTTCATCGATTATTCTTTCAGCTAAAGCCGTTTTCCCAATACCAGTAATACCTAGAATCACTGTTATTCTACAAGAACCTTTGATAGCTTCTAATAAGCTATTTGTTTCTTCTTCACGTCCGACCCATTCTTCTTGTCTATAAACATTAAAGTTAGGAGATGCAGGCTGACTTTTGCGATCGCCGGAAGTTGTATTAGAGGATGTCTGAGAAGCAGGGGAAGCAATGTCATCATTCAAATCCTGTTCAATTTTGGATAATTCGCTCTCTAAGTCTGCTATATCTTTTTCTTCCTCTTGAATTTGTTTTCTTAGCTGAAACTTTCTGTCAGCACTTGTTTCGATAGCTAGAGCCTGACGTAAGACGTTTAGCTTTTCGATCCTTGTATCCCATTCTGAGCTTAGATGGATTTGTCTCGTTTGCCTTCTAAAGTCTATTGGTTTTACAGAAATATCTTGCTGGTTTGCTGAAAGAGGATTGTCATAAACATCCTTTACAGGCATCCTCTTACTTGTGTGAGCTTGCTCGATTTCTCGTTGAATCTCAGTTTTCCTCTTGGAGATTCGTTGCTTTAGTTCTTGAATTTCATTGCTGCACTTGCGCTTTTCCCGTGGATCTGCCGCACAGCGTAGCTTCTCTTCATACTCTTTGAGCAGATTGAAATCTTCTTTCAGTTGTTCTTCGAGGTACTGGTGCAGGTTCACTTCTCACTTCCTCCCCAACTTAGTCAGCAATTGCTCCCAGGCTGATTTGATGTTGAAGCCGCTTCCCAACTCCAACTCGCCTTCGTAGTTAACGAGAAAAGGCACAAGGGGCAGTGTGACTTTCAGTTTGTGTTTGGTATCTAATTCGGGGGCTTTAATAATTTCAGCAACGGCAGCTTGACTAGGAGGCAAAGCAGGAACGCGCTCTTCTAGCACTGCCAGCATCTGCTGCATCTGCTGTTCTGGTACTTGGTTCGCTTCCAGTGCGTCCAGAAGGTTCTGTGTCAACAACAATTGATTTCGATCGAGCTGCTGAGCCACTGCTTCGATCGTGGCTTGCTCGGTTGCGTCATAGCGGAGTAATAAATCTTGACGCATTTGCTGGAGGTTTTCATAAATAGCCACCTGACTGCTCAGTAAAATGTTCAACTTTGCATCCATCTGCTGCAATTGATTTCCCATCTCCTGCATCTGAGCCGAGGGTTGACCTGTCAGTTCCTGTTGGAGTTCGTTATATTCCTGTCGGTAGCCAGCAATGGATTCCTGCTGTCGCTTGATGTCACGACAATATCTATCTTTGCTGCGAGGGTCTCTCTCGGAGCGCAATTCCTCCTCAAATTCTCTGAGAAGTTTTTGTTCTTGGGTAATATGGTCTTCTAAATCTTGCAGTCTCTGGTGAAAGCCTGGAGAAAGCATCGGGTGAATTTCCTACTTGCTAAATGGTGGGTATGGGCTTAACGATGAAGATCAAAGATCGTAGCTCGATCTTGTAGTGTGCATTAGCGTAGCGTAACGCACCACATGATTACTGGCAAGGGGCTTGCGTGAAAACAAAGTGCCTGCGATGCGTTACGGAGATCGCCTAACGCATCCTACGAATTGGGGCATTAGTTGCTGGCAAATCCCTTGGATCTTGTCGTGCGATCGCCGATCTTGTAGATCTTGTAGGTTGGCTTGCAGCGATCGTGGAACCCCAACACCGATCGTCGTCTCGCCACCTAAATCTAGCTCAGATTGAAGAGCTAGGATTACAGGATAGCGATCGCCCCTGTGCGCATGGCGACAGGAACATAGTTAGTGTGCTGGAACTTAGGTAGCATAGAAATGAAGTGAGATTGTTGCTTGCGTAGGCTGGGTTGCAGCGATCGCGGAAACCCAACACTGATCGTCGTATCACCACCTAAATCTGTGCGATCGTTTATCTTGTAGTTATCGTAACGTAACGCACTACCTGATTACACATAATGACTGCTAGAGTGACTCTGCTGCTTCGGGTGGGGGGATCTTGGCAGTAAAACACTCATTGATCGTGGCATAAGATCCCGATACAGGATGTTATACACCTTTGCTCTTCATTGTTGATTTCGAGACGTTATCCCCGATCGTTAGCTGACTCTAGACTATCTGTAGGAAACCCTTAGAACTTGTCGGTTAGTCCCAAAAATCAGGGTGAGCCAATTTCGTTAACAAACTGTAAAACGCTGTTGTATAAAGAGTCTGCAACCCAAAATCCAGCCTTGTTGACTAAAGCATCCAATAAAGGCTTTACCTCAGCAATCAAGCCTTGACTTTTCGCTTCGACCAAGATCCCTAAAATACCTGTGTACCGGAGGCTCAATCTAGTTGCTACTAGCCGCCCCCGACGCTCATCAATCAAAACTTGATCCGCTTGAATCTCGACCGCTAGGGCGATAGCCTCAGCTTCTCCAATATCAAGTTCGTTACTCAGTGCTTCTACAAGGGTGCGATCGCTAATAGCACGAGTTTGAATCCAACTAAAGGTTTGTACTTCCGTTGCACCTGCAACTGGAAAACTGGGATCAGTGAGTTCTCGAAAAACGGCTTCAGGAATCAGAACTATTCCGTACAGTTGATGGAGGAGATGAAGCTGGTTAATTGCGGCAAGATTGTTGATGGGTGATGTATCACTGACAATAATCACAATCTACCCATTTCCCGCAGGTTTTGAATGTCCTGTTCAAAGTCTTCCACTCCGTAATGCACTGGGATACGGCGACTAGCAAGTAGGTGCTGAAATGCGACACGGTGTATCCCTGCAAAGCGACTGGCTTGAGCAAGGGTAAGCTTATCTCGTTGAAAGAGCATGACAGCGATTTCTTGAAGCATTTCAGCCCCAGTCATGCGAGTTACGGTTAAAATTTCGTCAGGGACAACAACGCTCATGGCTAAATTTCTTCCTATCTTCACTATTTTACGCCACTGAGCCAGTGCGATCGTCGATCGTGTAGATCTTGTAGGTTGCGTTGCAGCGATCGCGGAAACCCACCACCCATCGTTGTCTCACCACCTAAATCTAGCTCAGGTTGGAGAGCCAGGATTACAGGATAGCGATCGCCCCTCACCGCAGCCTAGATTGACACAAGGCAACCTGGGTAAGATTGTAGCGATCGCCTCAAACGATAGCAAATGAGGGTAAAATCACCCTTTAGTTTCCATAGGGCACCACCGCTTTGAGCCAGATTCAAGTCTTAACCCTACAGAGCCTTAGCCAAGGGCTTCCTGCTATTACGCCTGCTTTTGGTGCAGCGATCGCGGAAGCATGTGCGAT
>JANRII010000040.1:0-6529 GCA_033765135.1 Pseudanabaenaceae cyanobacterium bins.39 | reverse complement strand
CGAAAGCTTGGGGATCCGGACGAGTTTTTCTGCCCAAGTAGAAGAGGGAGGCAAGCTAACCCTGCCGTCTCGCTTGTTTAACGACATCATTTCGCGCCTGCCCGCTGGCGATATCACCCTCGAAGACAACGAAGCGGATGGCGGCGGCATTTTGGCAACTATTACCTCCCTGTCTGGGCAATACCAAGTGCGGGGCATGGGGGCAGACGAGTTTCCCGAATTGCCAGAAGTGAGTGAGGGTAAAGTTGCTACCTTGCCCGTTGCAGCGCTGATTGAAGGGTTGCAGGGAACCTTGTTTTCCAGCAGTACGGAAGAAACCAAGCAAATTCTCACCGGCGTGCATCTCTCGTTGCGGCAAGAAACCCTGGAATTTGCGGCGACGGATGGGCATCGGCTGTCTGTGGTGGAAACCAGCCGCCAAGACGAAGCGATCGAGGGCGATGAAACAGAGCTAGAAGTGACCATTCCCGCGAAAACCCTGCGCGAACTCGAACGCATGTTGGCGATCGGGCAGGCATCTGCCATTTCCGTCCACTTTGATCCGGGGCAGGCAGTGTTTGAGTGGGCAGATCAGCGCCTCACCAGCCGCCTGCTGGAAGGGCAATACCCCAACTATCGCCAGCTCATCCCCCGCCAGTTCGAGCGCCAAATCACTGTCGATCGTCGCCTCTTCCTCGGTTCCCTAGAGCGGATCTCCGTCCTTGCTGATGCCCGCAACAACGTCGTCAAACTCAGCATGGACACCGACAACCAAGAAGTAGCACTCTCCGTCGATGCCCAAGACGTAGGCATGGGGCGAGAAAAACTCCCCGCCCAAATCTCCGGCGATAGCCTCGATGTCGCCTTCAACGTCAAATACCTGATGGATGGACTAAAGGCGATCGATGCTACCGAGGTGCAACTCCAACTCAACACCGCCACTAGCCCCGTCATCCTGACCCCCCTGGGTGCCGTAAAAATGACCTACCTGGTGATGCCAGTACAGATACGATCGTAATTTCCAGGGGCTTCTGGTTCATGGGTACGGTATCTAAGATTACGATCGAACATAGCCTGTCCCTGGAATTATATGGCAGATTGACAGACATTTCCTAAAAAGCCCTGTTAATCAACAAAGTGCTGGATAACACCCTCATGCATCATGTTATCCAGTAAGCCTTATAAGCCAAAAACGCTTACGCAAGAAGGACTCCAGGCTTTATCATCTTTTCTAGAATCTAGTGCTAGCGGCTGAGGTTGAGCTTTGTATTAGACAGCTTTTCCTGCCTCTTTTGGTTCATATTGCCCAAAGGTAAATTGCTGGAAGCCCTTGGATACTCATAGGGTTTAGCACAAAAAATCAATCCAATTCAGCACGCCCAATACAAGCTGCATGGGAAAAGCTTGAAACTGTGCTTGGATGGTCTGATGCCTCAACTTTCAATTCCCATGTACCTGAAGTATCCGCAACGATCGTGATTTCTCCGGCACATTTTTTAGATGGGCGTAATCCTTTTTCCATGCCTGCACGAACGGATGCTGAATGAATGCAGGTGAGTGTAACTTCAGTGCAAATGAATTGCTTCAAACGTTTAGCATTGTCGTTCTGCAACTCCATTAAAGCCTTGAATAGTTCTGATTTAACATGACCATATTGATTTGTACTTCCTACAGATAGAACTGCAAGTTCAGCATCAATCACAGCCAATAACTCTTTCAATTCATCACCATTTTTAGGATAAGCTCCATGATGAGGGATTTTGACAATATTCGCCTTAGCTTGTCCAGTTGCTGATGTACTATTTTTTACAATAGATAGATAATCCGCTAAGCCATCATTTTCTAAATCTGCGAGTAGCATTGCGGAAAATTTTCCATACTCAACTCTTAATACAACAGAGATTTCATTTATCTTGCCCTTGTGTTTTTGGGTCGCGGTAAAAATTGATCTTGGATGTAGAGTATAGATTTTAAGATTGGTTAGATTATATGGAGTCGGATCACACAAGGATTCAACAAAACGAACTTTATGACTTTGATCCCAGTCATTAAGAATTTTTAGAGCGTCTTCTAAAGCTCTGTAATCAACATCTTTACTTCTTTGAGAGTCTAACTTTTCAATAGCATCCTGATAAACGCCGTAAGGTAAACTAAATATTTCTATTTCGCCACCACTTTTAAACCATAGTTCAAGAAATTCAACTAGCTTTATTAAAGAAGCAAATGGAAAGTGATCTCTATGTTTGTGCGTGATGTAAATTCTGTTGATTTTATTGAAACTTCTTTGCTGAAGCCATTTATAAACAAATCGCGATTTATTACCTAGATCCACTATAACAAGGACATCTTCAGAATGAATAGCGATACAGTCTGCATTACCAACTGGTAAGAATACGATTTCACAAGTCATTAGAAATTCTCCCTACCAGTCATTCTACTCAATTTAGTTTTTAGTTCATCATTAGACAGATAGGGATAAGGCGTATGACGAAATTTTCTCAATGCCCAAGGACGTTGAGAGAGTTCCTCAAACGTTTCTATGTCTTCAGCAAGTTCTGCTCTAAAAACTGTACCATCGAGCGCCCAACCTGGTAATTCTTGTGGTAATGACAACCATGCTTCTTCGTTATCATCTAATAGTCCACTAAGACGCAACAAAATTTGATCGTTATCTTGGTTAATCTCCAAAACTTGACCAATAACAGTCAAAGTCTTTGTTTTTTTCTCTTCTTGCCAAGCTTTTAATTCTGGTGATTTACCTGTACGCTGACGTTTAATCCAAGTGGGATTTCCATAGGATTTCTCTACTAGATGATTCAATTTTTCTCTTAGAAGATCTGGATTGGGAATAGGTTGACGATTTTGATCTCGTTTAATAATTTGAGATGTAGTATTAACAATTTCTTGGTCAATTATTAGGGGAAGTGGAAAACGTAATAATACATCTTTTGTCAAGTTAACATTTCCACGACCAGACATGGATAATGCTAATGCAAAATCTGAAGAAAGAATTCCTAATAGCCATAACCTTTGTTCCTCAAAACTCAATGTTTCCCAGTTTTTGGGTTGTTTATTTAGTTGATGTTTCTTACTATTAGTTATTCGAGCCTCTTTAATTGGATTAGTTATTCCAGCCTCCTTAATTGGTAAAATGCACCAAATACTATTATTGGGACACAAACCTATGGTATCCAATTGAACAGGCAAAGATTTACTAGATGAAGTATTTGCTATACATCCAACAAAAACTTTTGGCTTATCGAGTAGCTCAGGGTCTCGAAGTCCTTCCAAAGCAATTGAGTCATATATAGTCCAACGCATTTGAGGTTTTATTCTTTCTGGATCAGCCCAGAGAGATCCATCTTTACCCCATGTTCTTCTCCATGTTGGCCTATATGGTCTATCTTGAGGAGGTATTGCAACAGGACTATTTCCTTTCCGAGGTTTAACCCCATTAAAAATAAAAAAGAGATTTATTAATGGAATCGTTTCAATTTGTTGTAAGTTAATCTGAGGTTCTGTAATATTATTCCAATCACCATTAGTTTTGATTGCTGAAGTCCATGAAGTTCCTAAGTAGCCATCATTGCGTATCTCAGAAGTTTCAGCACCAGAAAAAATTTTTCTTGAAATAGAATAATTTTTTTTAGGCTGACCAACAGAACCAGAGACTACGCAGGTATCTTGTCTAGCGCTAATCCCAATAGTTCCTACAGGCAATTGCCAAATCTCAAATAGATTACATGTGCTAGATAAAGTCTTACGAATGTCTAATACACCATATTTTTTGCCTGGAATAAAAGAGCTTGGTAAAATAAATGCAAATTGAGAACCTTCATCTAGCCAATTGATAGCTTGCTTGACAAACTCAAAAGCCAGTTGTTTCTTTCCTCTAATTGCGAAAGGAGGATTAGCAATCAAAATACGTGGCTTATTGCCAATCTTTTGTATGATATTTTCTTTACTTAAAGATTCATAATCTTCACCATAAAACTTTGGAGATGGTAGAAGATCAGAAATGCCAGTAGATTCCCTAGCTAGAAAATAGCGAAGTTGAGTGATTAAATTGACATCTTTGTCTAAATCATTGCCAATTACATGATTAGTTAAATAATCTCTTCGTGATTGTTCATCAGTAGGAATGTCTGACATTTGAGAAAGCCGAGCAGTGGCTGCCAAAAGCAAACTTCCTGAACCAGCCGCAGGATCGAAAATAAAGCGTTCTTCTGGACGAATACGTTCTAATGGTAATAACTCAAGCATTTTTTCGGCAACCTTGATCGGAGTATAATGCCGATTCAAATCACCCCAGGTATTTCCGTTTAAGTCGTCAGGTAATTTTATAATTGCTTTTTCATATAAACTGCCTACATCACGATGATTAGTTAAAGCAAAACTAACAGACTGCCCCATATACAGAGCAAGCTGTTGTCGAATTACTTCGTTAGTAAATTGTGCGGACTCCAAAGCACGACTAAAAAAGCCATTGGTACGAGTCACCATAAGATTAAGCAAATCTAAGGGATCGTTTGTTTGAGATAATTCAGCAGTCCCGAAAAAACCTTTGTCCTGTAAAATTCTTGCTGCTAAATAAGCGATCGATACTCGAATAACGTGACCTTGAATCTCATTCCTTGATGAGCCTAGCTCTTGAGAAGACTTAACTTTCTTTAATGCTTCTTCAATAGCTTTTTGGAATGCTTTATCAATCCGTTCCTGTTGACGTGACAAAAATGTAAAACTTCTTTCAGAAATAGTTTCTTCTAGATCTGAAAGTGATAACTGCCCTTGACGAAACTGTGAAAGAGCTTTTGGCGTAAAAAGATGAGGCTTAGGTGAAACTAGCGTTTCACGCCAAGCATTTATATCTAAAGTTTTTTCATCTAACCTTTTAGAAGAATCAGAAGGTGTTACAAGATGTAGATGATCAGAACCAACCAGTAAACCTCCCCGAACTGGCCATTCTTCCAGTCTGCGTCTCCATCGATCTAGATCATTTTCATCAGAGAGAGGCTGAACAAAGAAAGCAAGAATATTAGCATTAGGAGGTAAACCACCATCTGTCCATAAAGCATCAATTTTTACTATTCCTTGAGTGTCAATTTCTTGCATAGGAATATTCCGTATTGGTTCGATCTGATAACGATCCATCCAAATACGTTGAGTTAAATCTAAAGCTTCATTAAACAGCGTTTGGCTAGTCATGGTGGTTGTCAACTTGCTAATGCAAGCCCTGCACGTTTCTTAAAATCAAGTACATGATGCTTTTCTGCTTCCCTCGTGAGTTCAGTAATGATGTCACCAATTGCACCAACTTCATGTATCACAACTTGCCCTTTGGACTCTCCCGAAGCTTCTAGAACAGTCAAGCCAAAGTCTCTAAGGTCTTCAATCAGATAAAGTTTTGTATTGACGAGGACAAGGTTATGCACAAAGAAGGCAGGTTCATAATCCCTCTCATTCAGAAATTTGAGTACCTTGCGGATTTCTTGTAGTGGCAACTTCTCCCTAAGTCTCTCAATGGTTTTGATCTCAAGCACCTGCTGCTAGCTATAGACAACCTTTGGATGCTTGGGATTACCGAACTTTAGAGGCACTACCAGCTTTGTGCGGTCAAGGTAACTGAGCCTGCCAGAGTCGATCCCTGTCAGAGCTATAGTTTCTTGTCTCGTGAATCCACTAGCCATAGCTGTTCTACTCGCCTCTCGCTCTATGTTTAGAGTAGCAACTATAATTTAAACAACTGTATCAATAGTACATCAATGCTGATCCTGACATTAGGTTTGGAGTTGAAATATTGTAGTGATTTGTAAAGCAATTCCCCATCGGCTCTTCTCTGCTATTCGCAGCCTATATATGATGTTTGTGTGAGCCAAGCGGGTTAGTGGGTGAAGCCACCGCTGTCTAACAACGCCCATTCACACGACTGTTGAAAAGTTGGCTGTCAGTCGTTCAAGGCTATCTGCGGTGGGTGATTGGCAACTTTAAATCTCTGCTTGACTCTAGCACGATCGCCCCTCTGACCCACAGCTCGACTTGCGGCGCTAGCGGCAACCCAACATCGTCCACTCACCCCCCTGCACCACCTCAGCTTGAGGGGCGATGATGCCCTGTGCTGGCGGCGATGCGGTGTTCCACGGCAAAGGCTCACGCCACTGCATAGCCTGTATGTGGGCGAATCTCAGGGGAGTGAAACGCCAAGACAATGTGGTCTTTGGGAATACCTGCGGCAACGAGATCTTCGGTGATGCCACGATCAATGCCATCATGATGTATCCAAAGTTTATCCCTGCGAATTTCGGCGTGGAACACGAGACTATGGATGCGTCGCTTACCTTCCCAGCCTTCGTTGATCACCATGAAGTGGTTGCGGTCTTCGCTGATGAGAACGTTGCTGGTGATACGACCGGGCTTGCTCATCAGCCTAGCTTGTTCTGACAATGATTGATGTAGGATATTGCGGTATTGATCTAGCCTATCCATTGGGTAATAACCTCCCGAATTTCATCAAAAATCAAAACTTTGATGCGACGTTTTCTCAGCGGAATTT
>JANRII010000032.1:0-2115 GCA_033765135.1 Pseudanabaenaceae cyanobacterium bins.39 | reverse complement strand
CTCCAGTCCCTTCCTCACGGCAGGGCCCTTGCCTTAAGCTAGTAGTTGTCGTCACTCGGATCGTTGCGATCATTTGGACGTTGGTTCTCCTACAGGGGACTTTCACCCCATTAGTTCACGCCCGTGCCGGGCGTACACAAGTCATTGGAGCGGACGGACGAGAACCGCTGGTGCTGAGTTCAAGATTATCTGCCGCCGCTGGTTGGGAACGTTAGCTGTCTTAGGCTTCAGCCTCGCCCCCTCTGTCCCTCTTGAAAAATGTTGGAGTTAAGCGACAAGCTCAAGCTATCGTGATAAACTTCAAGATCATTTGTTCTTGCACGATGATGGCGAATCTACCCCACTTCATTCAATATCAAGGCAGCAAGAGGAATCTGGCAAAGTACATCCTCCAGTTTTTTCCAAAAAAACTCAATAGGCTGGTAGAGCCTTTTGCTGGAACTGCTGCGATTAGTGTTGCTACGTCTGCAAGTCAGATTACCCAAAGTTTTTGGTTAAATGATCTGAACAAGCCGCTAATCGAGCTATTAGAACTGTCTATAGAAAAACCAGACGAAATAGCAAATTTTTACTTAGAGCTATGGAATGAGCAACATACTAATTCTGTAGCCCATTATTTTGAAGTCAGGTCAAAATTTAATGAGACTAATGATCCAAAATTGTTCCTTTATCTACTAGCAAGATGCGTTAAAGGTTCGGTTCGCTACAATTCTGAAGGATTGTTTAACCAAAGTCCGGACAAAAGACGCAAAGGAACACGACCCGAAACAATGAGAAAAAATATAGCAGGTGTATCTAGTTTGCTCAAAGGTAGATGCAAGTTTACTAGTTTGGATTATCGAGAAGTGTTAGAGCAAGCCCAAGAAGGTGATTTTATTTATATGGATCCTCCGTATCAAGGTGTATGCGGAAATAGAGATTCAAGATATCTATCTGGGATAAATTTTGATGATTTTGTGTTAGCTCTTGAACAATTAAATCGAAAAGGATGTGCGTTTGCCATCAGTTACGACGGTAAATTGGGTGATAAGGCTTTTGGCAAGATTCTTCCTAAAAGCCTAAATCTTGAAAGAATCGAAATCGAAGTTGGCAGATCCTCACAGTCTACATTGTTGGGCAAGAAAGAAACTACAATTGAGTCGTTGTACTTGTCGCCAATTTTATCCAAAAACTTAATGAATACTAAAATTTGTGATTTTAGCTATATTGGCAGGAAACCAAAGCAGCTAACCCTCTTGGAAAAGCATGGAGAATTCGCAGCAGCTACCCGATGACTTCTTGGAACTTTGTCGTTCTGTAACAGCAAAGAGACCGAAGGCGGTTATTGATCACATCTTGCAACATGGATTTATTACAACTGAGGAGTTGAAAGAAACCTACGGCTATAACCATCCTCCAAGAGCAGCTAGAGATGTTAGAGAGAGTGGTATCCCGTTAGAGACTTTTCGTGTTACTGGAAGTGATGGCAGAAGAATAGCTGCATATCGGTTTGGAGATATTAGCAAGGCAAGATTCACTCGCCTTTCTGGAAGAACAGGTTTATCCAAGCAGATTAAAGAGGCATTGATTAGTAGATACGGATGTAAGTGTTTTATTTATCTTGAAGAGGTAGATGAACGCGAGTTGCAAATTGATCATCGTGTTCCTTTTGAAGTTGATGGTGAGCCAGATCTAGCCCCAGAAAACTTTATGTTACTTTGTGGCTCTGCCAACCGGGCTAAATCGTGGTCATGCGAACATTGCGAAAACTGGAATAGCATTAAGGATAAGTCTATTTGTCTATCCTGCTATTGGGCGTATCCAGAAAGCTACGAGCATATTGCAATGCGGCAGGTCAGAAGAATAGATTTGCTTTGGGAAGGAGATGACATTGAAATTTATGAAAGGCTCAAGCAAAGGGCTGTTAGCGTAGAAAAGGAACTGCCTGAGTTTGTCAAAGAAATTATTGAGCGTGAGATTGAACGTAATGGCGACGGCTAATCGGGTCGAGGAGGGCATTTAACCCTCCCCTCCCACACCACCTGCCATGCGGGTCCGCAGCAGGCGGTTCATGAAGATGCGCAGACAACCTTTGATGGCCTACACATAACCCTGAGCTTTCATCCAGAGTTGGCG
>JANRII010000087.1:0-17333 GCA_033765135.1 Pseudanabaenaceae cyanobacterium bins.39 | reverse complement strand
ATGTTGGATGATCGGGGCTGGCACGGGGGCACAGCCCCTACGCCAAATTTAAATTATTCAGGTAGGGGCAATCCCTCCGTGGTTGCCCTGCTTTGCTAGCAGCAGGAGATTCATACCCTGAGTTCCACGTAACATCAGTTGATGACTTAACCACAGCAACAACTGCCACAAGCCACTAAAAATCACCCTAGGTCAAGCCGATTTGCTTTAGTTTATTTGGATGAACAGATCTATGATGGATCTAATTAGTGTTTGATGGTGTAGTTATGAGCGATGATCAAAAAGACTTTAAGGATCAATTTGCTTTTAAGGTAGAAGGATTTGAATCTATAGTTGATGAGGTCAAGCAATTACTCAACTTAGATCAGTTAATTGATCTTGCCCAAAAGTTAGACGAAAAGCAAAAGTCGGGGGAGATCCATACTCAGGTAAGTGTGAGTTCGCGACCTCTCTCTAGTATTCCCCGTCGTGGTAATATTCCGAGAAATCCTCGGGTTAATAATTTTGCGACTGATGCAAGGGAGACTGAAGTGGTTTCTCCCGATGTGGTGACAGAACGTAAACAGACTGTCAGTACCGATGGCTCTGTCAATCAAAAAGATGCACCGCCCAAGGCGATCGCCGATCTAGTGGGAGGTTTGGGCAAGGTGTTAGATCAGCTTAGGGACTTGGTAGAAATCCCCCTCAAGCGTCCAGATATTTTAACCAAACTAGGGTTAGAGCCACCTAGGGGAGTCTTGCTAGTAGGCCCTCCGGGAACTGGCAAAACCTTAACCGCCCGATCGCTGGCGGAAGTGTTAGGAGTCAATTACATAGCGATCGTGGGGCCTGAAATTATTAGTAAGTACTATGGCGAAGCGGAAACAAGACTAAGACAGGTATTTGAAAAAGCAACTAAGGCCGCCCCTTGCCTGATCTTTATTGATGAAATTGATGCCCTTGTACCAAATCGCGCCAATGTGGAAGGAGAGGTGGAAAAGCGTCTTGTGGCGCAGCTACTAGGGCTAATGGATGGGTTTCAAGCCAAAAATCAAGGAATAATCGTCTTAGCAGCAACCAATCGTCCCGATGCGATCGATCCTGCCCTGCGTCGCCCCGGCCGATTTGATCGCGAAATTATATTTCCTGTCCCTGATCGCCAAGGTCGCTATGAAATTCTCGAAATCCATACCCGTACTATGCCCTTGACGGCAGATGTCAATTTACAGGAGTTGGCAGATCGGGCGCATGGCTATGTGGGAGCCGATCTCAAAGGACTATGCCAAGTTGCCGCCACCCAAGCTTTGCGCCGTCAGGTTGCCAATGTATCAGACATTCCCGACCACCTTGATGTCAATTGGTCAGACTTTGAGTTTGCCTTAACTCAAGTACAGCCTGCTGTTTTGCGATCGCTCCAAATTCAAGTACCCAAGGTGCAATGGTCAGAAATTGGAGGACTGGCCAAAGCCAAACAAACCCTACAGGAAGCAGTGGCAGGGGCTTTAGTAGATCCTGCTCTCTATGCTTACACTCGCGCCAAGGCTCCGAGGGGAGTCCTTCTCTATGGCCCTCCTGGTACGGGCAAAACCTTACTAGCTAAAGCGATCGCCACCCAAGCCCAAGCCAATTTTATTGCTGTTGCAGGTTCTGACCTATTAACTAAGTGGGTAGGGGCATCGGAGCAAGCCATTCGCCAATTATTTCTACAGGCGCGACAAGCATCTCCCTGTGTGATTTTTATTGATGAAATTGATACCCTTGCTCCTGCAAGGGGCAGCTATCAGGGAGATAGTGGCGTAAGCGATCGGGTCATTGGTCAATTACTTACAGAACTAGATGGCTTGCAATCGGCAGAAGGACTATTACTAGTTGGCGCAACTAATCGCCGCGATTTTATCGATCCTGCCCTGTTGAGATCGGGACGCATCGAATTACATTTACTCGTTGACCTACCCGATCGCGATAGCCGTGCCTCAATTTTAGCCGTCCACAATCGCGATCGCCCCCTTGCCACAGACCTCAACCTTGAGCAATGGGCTGATCGTACCGCAGGTTGGAATGGTGCTGACTTAGCATTTTTGAGCAATCGAGCCGCTATCTTTGCTATTCGCCGACACCAAGCCTCCCAAACTAACCAAGCCATCACTTCCATTGATAACCTGAAAATCAGCAATGAAGACTTTGAGCAAGCATTACTAGAAATTAACGAACAGAAGGGTTAGTACTCAAATACCCAGATCGCCCATCCCTTAGAAATAACTGTAATCACATAGGCAACATTTAAGCGACCTGTGATCTTGACGAGTTCAGCCCAATTGGAGGTGGTACGAAATAGGCTATAGGTAAAGCCGTTATACTCGATCGCCGCGATCGGTTTTTCGATTTCCTCTAATTTGATATGAAGACGACGAATTTGAGCAGGAACAATCACAAAATCTGATGTCTTGCCCCCCAGATGAAATAGTGCGTCTTCAGATAATGGAACTTGATTACTTTGCATTATTAATTGCCTTTCACTTCAAAAGATGATCACGACGCGGAGGATTTGGATAGCTCAGACATTTCGGCTGGACATTGTTATACCATCGCCATAATACCAATTCTAATGATAATTCTAAAACCGATAATGGCTGTAAATCATGGAGATTATCTACGGCAAAGTGCTGAAACTCTATCCTAAGTCATTGATAATGCCAAGTATCAATGCTTACAGTATTTAGCGATCGGCTTCAACCATGACTACAGCATAATTACAAACTGTGATGGTGGTTTGGTCGCTAAGGGCTGTAGATGATACATTATCTATTAAGCACATTTGGGAAACTCGTAGGCTGAATAATGAGTAAAAAGCTATTAATTGTTGACGATGAGCCTCATATACGGATGTTATTGGAGCAGACACTTGAGGAACTAGAGGATCACGATGTGGAGCTATTAACTGCCACGAACGGTCTAGAGGCTCTGGAGGCGATCCAAAGTGAGCAACCAGATTTAGTCTTTTTGGATGTGATGATGCCGAAGATGAATGGCTATGATGTTTGCCAAAAGGTCAAAGGAGAGTTAGGGATTACTGACATATTCATCATTATGCTGACGGCGAAGGGACAGGAGTTTGATCGGAGTCGTGGGAAGGATGTGGGGGCAGATATTTATATGACGAAGCCCTTTGATCCCGATGAAATACTGGAAAAATCCTGTGAGATTTTAGGAATAGAACTGTAATGACCATCAGCCTTAACTATAAACTGAGCGATCGCCGATTGGATATTGGACAACCCAATCATCAGAGGCAACTCATGCTGGCCATATCGGCTTCTCAAGAGCAGAGCCAAAATGCTCCACTTAATCTTTGCTTAGTCTTAGATCACAGTGGCTCGATGGGAGGTCAGCCCCTAGATACGGTCAAACGTGCTGCTCGGGATTTGGTGGATCAAATGTATCCACGGGATCGCTTAAGTGTGATCGGTTTCGATCACAAGGCTAAGGTGGTGGTAGAAAATCAAGCGATTGATCGCACAGAACTAATTAAGGATAAGATTCAGTCCTTACGCGCTTCGGGGGGAACCTGCATTGATGATGCCATCAAATTGGGCTTGCAGGAAACGAGTAAAGCCAAGGACGGCACAATTAGCCAAATATTCATCTTGACCGATGGCGAAAATGAACATGGTGATAACGATCGCTGCTTCCAATTTTCGCGCCTTGCCACTGAATATAATATGACTCTGCATACCCTTGGGTTTGGGGATAGTTGGAATCAGAATGTATTAGAACGCATTGCTGATGCGGGTGGTGGAGCAATGGCCTATATTCCCACACCAGAGGCGGCAAGTAGTGAGTTTCAGAAGTTATTGAGACGGGTACAGGCGATCGGTCTCACCAATGCCCACTTAATTTTAGAATTTGCGCCCCATGTGCGTTTGGCGGAGCTAAAGCCGATCGCCCAAGTGTCTCCCGATACCATTGAGCTAACCTATCAAACTGAAGGGAATGCCATCATCGTGAGGCTCGGAGATTTGATGACCGATGTGGAGAGGGTGGTGCTATGCAATCTTTACATCAGTCCCCAGATCTATCGTCAGCAGCAGGAGGCAGCCACAGAAATTCCCCTCTTGACGGTGCAGGTACGCTATGACCTGCCTGCTCTTGGTAAAATTAATCAACTGTCAGATCCTATGGCGATCGCAGGTGAACTAGTATCTAATCACCAAGCCCAGATCGATCCACAGGTACAGCAACATATTCTCGCCCTAGCCAAATATCGCCAGACCCAAATTGCCGAACAAAAATTGCAAGAGGGTGATACCTTGGCCGCCGCTACCATGTTGCAGTCAGCCGCCCAGACTGCCTTGCAAATGGGCGATCAAAATGCTTCAACGATTCTTCAAAATAATGCAACACGCTTACAGTCAGGTACGGCATTGAGTGAAGCCGATCGCAAAAAGACACGAATTGCTGCTAAAACAATATTACAGACTCCTCCAGAATCTCCATAGTCCCCAGTCATTGCCATGATTATTTGCCCTAGTTGTCACCATTCCAATCCTGATGGAGCTTTAAACTGTGAAGCCTGCTTTACGCCATTACCGATTGTTACAATGATCGAATGTCCTAGCTGTCATGGCAATGTTCTATCGAGTGCCAAGTTTTGTGGTCATTGTGGCTACAATTTGACTAGCCCATCCCATGATGTTGACAATACCAATGGCAATATAATTGGCGATGTAGATATCGGTGAACTAGAGATTGATCTTAATGAAGAAGCCCATCTAGCTAGTGCTTCTTTAAGTAAAACAAATCTTCCACTGCCAAACATTTCTCCCATCAGCCCCAATTCTATGTCTAACTTATCTTCGCAAGATTTTTCTGCTGCCGCTAATCCTGATTCCAATGGTGAAACTACAGGGGCAGATCTGTCAGCAAATGAGGAATTACCAACTACACCCAAGGTTCTAGAAACAGCACAGGCAGGTTTGTTTGGCAACTATGAGGAATCTAGTGGTTATGCTAAGACCCAGTTACAACAGGTTTCTGCTTCCTTGCTGCATGTGCAGACTAATTTGGAGTTGGAGATTCCTGTGAGTTTGCCTGTAGTTCATATTGGTAAGCCCAATAATGTGATTCCTCCTGATATAGATGTATCTGGCTTTCCCGATTCAGATATTGTGTCGCGCATTCATGCAGATATTCGGATTGAGGGTGGTTATTTTTACTTTGAGGATACGGGCAGTTCTAATGGTACTTACATTAATAATTTGCCCCTTGCGGCAGGAAATCGCCATAAGCTCAGACATGGCGATCGCATTTCCCTTGGTAAGGGCGATAAGGTGAGTTTTATTTTTCAATTGAAGAACTAGAACTTAGCTACGTCTTGGTATTAAAGATTGGGTTGCCTATTGCAATTCCCTTAGCGATCGCAGGGGGCATTACAAAAAACATGAATTAAGGACTACTATGGACGGTAAATCTTTAGAAATCATAAATGAAAAATTAATGTATCTCAAGGATTTATTCCCAGATATTTTTGCTGAAGATAAGATCGATCTGCAACGCTTAAAGGAAATTTTAGGCGAAGAGGTCTTTGTCCAAAATGAGCATTATGAGTTGTCTTGGGCTGGAAAAAGTGAGGCACGGCGGGAGATTCAGAAACAGACAACAGCAACATTAACGCCTGATCGCAGTGGCAGTGTAAATACGCTCACAGAGCTACTCCTAAAAACAGGACTGGGGCTGGGTGTGCAGTACATTCAAGAGCAGAGCTTTTCAAGCAGAAATGAAAGAGCAGATTTTACAGGGGAATGTCCAAAAAGTGATTTTCCTAAATTCATGCTTTGCCAGTGACGCTGAACTCAGCAACCTGCAACTAGAACTCAAGGAAAATGGAATTAAATTAGTAATTATTTAGATTTATCAATTTTCAGCCAATTAAAAACCTGATTTGCCGTTAACTTTAGCTGTCCCTCTAAAAACTCAGGCACAAGTAAAATCTCATCACCATTGCTATTAATATTGACCTCTATCGGTTGGCGATCGCGCTGAAAAATTAACAGCGATCGCTCCTTGGGAAATAGCAACCATCCCATTTCCGTACCATGCTTGAGACAATGCAAAATATTACTGATCACCCTCATCGGTGCTTGCTCTGGCGATAAAATCTCAATCACCCACGCTGGACAAATCGAAACTACATTTACAATGTCACCTTCCCCATTAATCGGCAACCTCTCCCACCGAAACACTGCCACATCTGGCACAATCGAGCGATCGCCAAAGGTACAGCGCAATTCTGGCAAAGCCAAAGCAATTTGAGCATCTTCTGTAACCGTGTTTACTCTGTTACATAACTTCAATTGCAGACGAGAATGTTGACCTTGAGGCATCGGTTTCTGATAAATATAGCCATCAATAAATTCACTTGCAGGTTTCGTTTCTGGCTGTTGCAAAAAGCGATCGAGCGTAACTATGGGGATGTGTTGTGTAGCAAGGGTCATCGCAGTTTGCCCTCTAGGGAAAGGTTATAATCCTATAGATATTTTCGCGTAAATCAGCAAATGAGTACAGATCTTTTATGAAATTACAATTCTCTGCAACCCAAGACTATCAACTCGAAGCCGTCAAGAAGGAGATTTTGAAGTTTCCTTAAGATCTAGCGATCGCCTTGGGTGATGATCTATTTGCCAAGTCCAACGGGCGCGATATTTACAAGGATGGGTTTATTTTAAATGAAATACGAGTAAGCGATCGGGAAATCGAATTTGCCAATGGTCTTATCCTCAAAGAAGGCGAAACCCAAGGCGGCTTAACCGATGAAGTGATGAAATTTCAAATAGAGCGCACCGTCCAAACTCATTTTGAAAAAGTCAAAAAACTCAAACCGCAAGGAATCAAGGTTCTATCCCTATTTTTTATTGATCGCGTTGCCAACTATCGCAATTACACCGCCGATGGCAATCCCGAACAAGGCAAGTTTGCAATTTGGTTTGAAGAAGCTTTTGCCAAGCAATCTGCTAAAAAAGTAATCAAAATTTAATTCCCTTTGATATTTCTCAAGTTCATAACGGTTACTTTGCCAGTGATAAAATTGGTAAAGGCAAAGACAAAAAAGATATCTGGATCGATAGCAAAGAGAACAACACCAAAAAAGATGATGACACCTACAGCCTAATCATGCAAGAAAAGGAAAGACTATTTATCTTTTCCCATAGCGCCCTGCGTGAAGGCTGGGATAATTCCAATGTTTTCCAAATCTGCACCTTAAACGAAAGCAAATCTCATGGCTTCCCCCGTCTTCTCCAAGGCTTTCCCCAATCTGTCGGTTTAATCGGAATGCGCGATGTCAGGAATTATAAATATGTTTCAGGGGGAAGTGATAGGCTCAATACTTCCAGTCCCTTTAATATCAAAGTGCAATCCTTTACTTTGCGTAATTTCAATTAGGATGAAGTCAGGTGAGTTTTATTTTTCAATTGAAGAACTAGAACTTTTGCTTAATTTCTGATGTTGAGTCTGACTTGGGTGCGACTTAAGGAAATAGGCGATCGCCATTGGATCAGGGCTTGCTGCAATTGGCTGATCTGTGAGTCAGCGCTTGGCGAAGATGGGCGATCGCCAATTGCTTCAATAATTTTAACTGCGATAATGCGATCGCCGAGTATCTCTAAGTCCATGCTGATGGAGCTATAACCCTTAAGGGGAGACTGTTGCAGGAAGTCCTTAATATATTTTTGTAAAGATACTTGGCTGGAATTAGGCAATTGTGGCTGAATGGAGATACGCACAGAAACTGTTTGTTCTGGCTGTTCTTGAATTTGCGGAGCAGCCGTACTTAATTTGCTTGCCGTTGTCCTATTGGCGGCATTTCCTGAAGGTGCGGGAGAGGCTGTTGCTCCTGAAATCGCACTACTATCATTGCTCATGGTGCTATTGCCGAAACTGCGAGATGCTTCAGAGGTAGCAGCATCGGGCGAAGGGGACGGGGCTTGCATTGTTTCAGGAACTACCTTTGGTGCTGGGGGATTAATTTCAGGATTAAGCTCCAAGGATGGTTCTGGTTTAGTCAGTTGAGGCAAAGGCGCAGGAGCTTTAGTAATGGAGGGAGGCTGCGCTTGAGTAGGTTGATTGTTGCTGGGGGATGATGCGTCAGGTTGGCTGTGGAGTTGGATATTTTGGCGTTGTGTGGTGGAAGTTTTTGGGGGAGATGATGGTAAGGATGGGATTGCGCGATCGCCACTTACTACAGGTGGAGCGATTTCGGGCGCAGGCGGTTCAGGCGTGCTGGCAATTTGCAGTGACGGCTGTTCACGGGAACCTAGATGAATTGCTCCAATACTAGCTCCGAGAATAGCGATCGCCGCCGCCACTAGTTTGAGCCAGTTGAGGTTTAAAGGACGAACTTCGATGATTAATTCTGGCAAAATCACCAAGTCACGGGAGCATAATTCTAGACTCTCTTGCAGGTCAAAAAGCTGAAGTGTGGAGAGTTGCAGTTGGGAGTGGTGAGGAATATTGATGGTATGTTCTAGCCGATCTATATATTCCTGTTGCAACCAGCGATCGCAATAGGTAGTTACCGACTCGATCAAACTAGCAATTTGTTGCTGATTGCCCTTGATCGTCCGTAGTCCCTGTGTAAGTCCTATTCGCAAGCGAAACCGCAAATTTTGAGCAACAATTTGTGATTGCCATGCCGACAGAGGCGATCGCTCTGCCCAAACTTCAAGGGAGCAGGTGGGCAACTCATAGCGTCGCTTAATCATATTTACCAAACTCCTTCAATAATTGACCCGCTTCTGTAGCAGGAACAGGACGACTAAAGAAATAACCTTGAATAGCATCACAATTGTGCGATTGCAAAAAATCTAACTGCTCCTGTCGCTCAACTCCTTCCGCGATCGCCCGTAAATTTAAACTATGCGCCATTGCGATAATTGCGGCTGTAATTGCTGAATCATCAGCATTTTGAGGGGTTTCCCTAATAAAACTAGCATCAATTTTCACTTTACTCGCTGGCAATATCCGCAAATAACTAAGAGAAGAATAACCCGTACCAAAATCATCAATAGAAATAGTTATGCCTAGCGATTTTAGCCTCCGCAAGGTATGGATAGTTGCCTCCTTATCCTGCATCACCAAACTTTCCGTAATCTCCACTTCCAAATACTGCGGCTCTAGATCTGTAATTTTGAGAATTTGCTCAATGCGATCGCACAACTTCAGACCTTGAAACTGTTGTGGCGAGAAATTAACAGCCATGCGGATCGGTGGTAAACCCTGCTTTTGCCAATCTCGCACCTGCTGGCAAGCAGTTCGCAACACCCATTCCCCCAAGCGGACAATCAAGCCATGCTCCTCCGCCGCAGGAATAAACTGGCTAGGCGGAACCCATCCCAACTCTGGATGATGCCATCTCGTCAAAGCTTCCATACAATCAATTTTGCCAGTTGCCAAATTAATTTGCGGTTGATAAAACACAAGAAACTCAGAACGCTCCAGAGCTTGACGAATGGCATTCTCGATCGCTACATACTCATTGACCTGAGCGCCAATCTCATGGTTATACAACTGATAGCTATTCCGCCCCTGTTCCTTAGCCCGAAACATAGCTGTATCCGCATGTTTCATCAAAGTATTCTCATCGGTTCCATCGGTCGGAAATAAACTAATTCCAATGGTCGTACCGATATAAAGCTCCTTATTGTCAATCAAAAAAGGCATTTCAAAACTTTGCAAAATTAACTGAGCAAACTGCTGAATCGATTCCACACTTTGTAAATTAGGCACAAAGATCATAAATTCATCACCACCCATCCTCGCTAAGAAGGTATCCTCAATCATGCATTCTTCCAAACGTTTCGCCACTTCAATCAATAGCGCATCACCCGCAGCATGACCCATCGTATCGTTGACTAGCTTAAAACGGTCGAGATCTAAAAAGAGAACTGCCAATAGAGGAGGAATATTTTGCCAATTGGTAGTTTGCGGATCGATATCATTTTTTTGCAAATATTCCTGTAGGTGATGATCAGCCTCTTTGATGGCAGCATTGAGGCGATCGCGAAACAATAAACGATTAGGTAAATCAGTTAACGAATCATGAAAAGCCAAATGCTCCATTCTGGCTTTTACTCTTTTGCTTTCCGTAATATCCTCAACCGTACCCTCAAAATATAGCAAACTACCCGTAATATCATAGACAGCATGGACATTCTCAGAAGTCCAAATGATCTCACCATTGCGGCGATATACCTCAGCTTCAAACTGTTTGACCTCACTCTGATTCAGCAATAGTTGTACCAATTCCTGACGCTTAAGAGGATTGACATAAAGCTGACTAGCAATATCAGTTAATTCCTGAATTAAATCCTGAGGAGACTCATAGCCATAAATCTTGGCAAGCATAGAATTGGCAATTAAGAACTTCCCATCCTTAGAGGTCTGGAAAATTCCTTCTACAGCATTTTCAAAAATACTACGATATTTTTCTTCTGCTCTTTTTAAAGATTCTTCCGCTTGAATCTTTTTCGTAATATCATTAACAAGAACTAACTCACAATGGCGTTGCTGATAAACTAAGGTATGAGATGACACCTCCACGATAATAATCGAGCCATCTTTCTTCAGGTGTTTCCATACTTCGGTTGCTCCCAAACCACTCGAAACCTTTGCAATTGATTCCAATAAACGTGGCACATCTTCAAAGGGGCGAATATCCTGAAGACTCATAACTAAAAATTCTGATTCGCTATAGCCGTAGTGATTTACTGCGGCTTGGTTAACTGCCAAAAAATTTAAGGTTTCTAGATCATAAATCCACATGGGGTTAGGATTATGCTCAAACAGGTAATGGGTACTGCTTTCAATACCTTCCGCATACTTTTTGGTGTCTTCCCAATTGGTAATATCTTCAAAATGATGGATAAAATACAAATCATGGTCAGAATATTGGCTGATATTATGAACTTCAGGAATATTGAGATAAGTATTTTGCAACACCTGCAAAATCTGACCATCTTCTCTCAAATAACGCATATTCAGATAGAAATTACCTAGTTCTCCTGATAGCAATCTTTCTTTGAGCAAATAATAAGCCGATAGATCCGATGGATGACAAAGATTCTGGTAACTCATGTTGTGAATCTTGTGGCTAGAATATCCTAAGAGTTCACAAAATGACAGGCTGGCGGCACGCACTTTATCATCTAACGTTGTTTCAAAAATGCCAACCGTACTATTTTCGATATATTTGGCAATTCGCGTGAGATTCTTAAGACGCTCAAAATCGAGAATCTCTCTATAGGTTTGGTTTAGATGTTCGTATCGTTCAGCCAAGTTGCGTCACCTTGTCTCTGATTTTTGTGTAGCTGCGAGTTAGGTTTTGAGGTCAAGCATCTAGAGACAATTTAATGATTGTCTGCTCAGACAGAGGAACACCTAAATGTTCTATGGAAATTTGCCCTTGATATATTGCTGCTTTTTGTTCAATGGCTTCAGTTATGCCGCCTTGAGTCAAGAAGTATGGCAATATACAAATTTTACGATATCCCTGAGAGATTAGGTTGGTAATTTGTGTGTCAATTTTAGGCTCAATTCCCCAATAGGCAACGATCGCTTGACTCTGTTCCGCTATTCTGAGAATTGTGTCATTGCCTCCTGTGTGACGGCTACCATGGGCAACTAGGAGCCTAGCAGTATGGGGAGAATCGGGAGTAATAGCTTGGGTAAATTTTTGAGCAATAATGTGGGGGATATGAGGATTTGCGCCGAGGTAAGGCTGCACCTTTAGTTTAATGCCTTGGGGGGCGAGTTTTGCTGTTGCCATTGTGATTTGAGCAGGAATATCCTCTTGCACATGTACTCCTGCTAATAAAAATAGGGGAATAACTAAGATATTTTCAATTTGCAAAGCGGGGGAAAACTGCTGTTTAATGGCGATCGCAAACTGCTCGATCTGTTGAGCAAGGGTTGTGGCTTGTCCCTCTAGGCAACCGCCCCCGATCGCCATGATATTTGGACATAGTTCTGTTAATGCGCCTGCATCATGGAGCGATCGCGCAACGGCTAGGATATTTTGTAAACTGTCCCATGATCGGCGATCGCGACTGCCATGGGTGACAAAAAAGAGGGCAGTATTCGGTAAGTTGCACATGGCGTTTGGTAGAGTAACAGGGAAATAAACTGGAGATGATTTAATGCGATGGGGAATCAAATTAAATTCAAAAGTTTTTGTATAAAATAAAAATAGCAGTAGCTTGATTCTAGCCTGCCTATTCTCAATCGCGAGTTAAGCATATCGATACTATTTACGGTAAAACCCAAGGACTGAAGTCCTATCAAGTCAAACAGTTGGAGCGTCTCTATCGATCGCGACTGCCTCAAGATCGCCTCACAACTCCCGAACTCGCCCAGCGTCTTGCAGGTGTCAGCGCCGAGCTAAAGGAGCCAGTGTGTATTTATATTAACCGCCGGGGGCAGGTGATCCGCGTGGCGATCGGTACGCCCAATCAAACCAAAATACCGCCGATGGAGTTGCCTCGCTATGGTAGCGATCGGCTCAGTGGGATTCGTTGTATTTATGCTAGTCCTAGTTTAGATCCGCTTGGTGAGTCAGATTTGACGGCAATGCTGATGCAGCGTTTGGACGCTTTGGTCACTTTGCTAGTAAATGCCAAGGGCTATACGGAGAAGGGCTATCTAGCGCACCTCCTGCCTGCCAGTGATGCGAATTTGCCTGAGCAACAGAAGGCTTGGCAGATATCGGAGTCGATGCGATTAGAGACGATCGCCAAGCAGGACTTCTTAGAACTGATTGAAGGCTTGGAGGAGGAGTTTGAGCGCAATTTTGCGGGACGTGCCACCGATGACGATCGCGATCGGGTGGTTTTGGTGGGCTTGATGACCCAGAAAGAAAATCAAAAGGGGCGACAAGCAGAAAAATCAAACGCTATGCCCTTTGCTCTTGTGGAATTAGGGCATCTGGTGGAAAGTGCAGGGGGAACAGTGCTAGATGCGATCTGGCAAAAACGGGAGCGTCCCCATCCACAAACGGTGCTAGGGGAAGGAAAGGTATTAGAAGTAGCGATCGCGGCGCAAACTAAGGGTGCAAACTTGGTGGTTTTTGATCGGGAGCTAACTGCCTCTCAAAGTCGCAATTTAGAGAGGATGATCGGTTTGCGGGTGAGCGATCGCACGGAGGTAATTCTCGATATCTTTGCCCAACGCGCTCAGTCTTCGGAAGGTAAGTTGCAGGTGGAATTGGCACAGCTAGAATATCGCTTACCGCGTCTAGCGGGGCATGGTCAGGCCCTATCGCGTTTGGGCGGAGGTATCGGCACGCGCGGACCTGGGGAAACCAAACTAGAAACTGATCGCCGCGTGATCCAAAAACGGATTACTTTTTTGCAGCAGCAGGTCAATCGTTTACAGGAGCAGCGATCGCGGATTCGTCAAAAGCGGATCGATCGCGAAGTGCCAACGGTGGCGATCGTTGGTTACACCAATGCAGGCAAATCAACCTTGCTCAATGCGCTAACTAAGGCAGATGTCTATGCCGCCGACAAGCTTTTTGCCACTCTCGATCCGACTACGCGCCGCCTGAGCCTTACGGATACTGAAGATCAAATTCATACAGTCTTACTCACAGATACGGTGGGCTTTATCCATGAGTTACCCAAATCCCTTGTGGATGCCTTTCGCGCCACCCTAGAGGAAGTTTCCGAAGCGGATGTACTAATCCATTTAGTCGATGCCTCCCATACAGAATGGGAAGATCAATTGATGGCAGTCGATCGTATTCTCAAGGATATGCCCATCGCCGTAGGCCCGATTCTATTAGTCTTTAACAAAATCGATGCCGTTAGTGATCCAAGTTCTATTTTGAGTAAATACCCCCAAGCGATCGCCATTTCTGCCCTCAAACGCCAAGGCTTTGAACAGATGAGCAAATCGTTAATCAGCCTGATTAATTACGCGATCGCCTCTTGATATAGCCGCACATGGCGATCAATAAACAGGGTTGGCGAAAACTTATTTTCCGCGTCCTGCCTGCTTTGCCGTGCCATAGTCGCTAGGCGATCGTCAGTCAGAGTTTTGCGTAATGCTAAATCCAGTGCCTCCTGATGACGCGGTTCTACCAAAATTCCATTTCTGCCTGTCTCAATCATATCGGGAATCCCACCCGTAGCAAAACCCACCACCACACAGGAACCCGCCATGGCTTCTAAAATTGTCAAGGGTAAATTGTCCGCAAGGGAACAGAACAGCATAATATCGGCAGCAGAATAGATTCTTGCCATCAAGTTCGCATCGGAGACAAAGCCCATTTCCATAACTTCCATTCCTTGCAGTTGTTCCCTAAGTTCTGGATTCGGACTGCCTACGGTAATTACTAAAGGATTCAGATCTCGCACCGATTGCAAGGCTCTAACGGCATAGGCGGCTCCTTTGCGCTTGTCCTGCAAAGATAGGGCAGTCACTAAGACCACTTGGCGATCGCGATGAATGCCCAGTTCTTCCTTCGCTAAACCCTTATGACGGTAAGTAAAGGGAGCAAGATCAACGGCATTGGGAACCACCATCGATGGGACTTGGTAAGTGAGCGCCAAACTAGCCTGCTCAGACATCCAATGGCTAGGGAAAATATAATGAATTGGAAACCGCCGCGCAATATATTTTTTAATTGATTGAATTTCTCCAGTGCGATCGCGAAGCCTCTGTTTCCAAGTACTTTGGTTAAGTTGTGGACATTGATGGCATCGAGACGTAAAGCGATCGCAATCCATCGGATAGAGACATCCCCCCGTAAAAGCGGAACAATCATGGACAGTAAAAAATGTCGGCTTTTTGCGGGCAACTAAAGCCATAGTTGCAGGCGCGATCGACATAAATAGATCATGAAAATGAATCACATCATAATCTTGAATCAGTTGCCGTAAATTAAACCAGTACTCCACGGGCAGTAACTCACGAAATCCTAGCCGATTAGTAAATTGATGGACTTTACGACAGAACTGCTCACCATAGCCATTGCCATAGAGTGGTTTGAAATTTATCTGTTCTAACTGCTCTGGTCGATCGCGATCGTGCTGACTCTGAAAAGCCACAAAATGATCGGCGAGATGTCCTGCTTGATTGAGCCATAGGGCTAGATCCTCAGCCACTTTACTAGCCCCACCCGCATAGCGATCGGACTTACTAATCACGGCAACTTTCATCTTGATCTCAATTTGATCTCAATAATATGGTCATAGAGCCTTTTGATACCAATTGAAAAACAAACCCAGTAAGGTTTTTTAATTTGGTATGAGTATGGCGGATTTTGATCTCATAGCTTTAGACACTTGTATTAGAGCAAATCAAAACCCAAGAACCAAGTTGCGGCACGGAGCGTTGCAACTTGTATTCTGGTTTTGTGTCCTAGCAAGCATGGCAACAGCTATAAGATCAAAATCCCCATTGTTTCTAAACTGAAGCTACAGGCTCCTTAGCCAGAAACTTCTCTAGCTCACTAATCGCCTCAGCATCAACCTTCTCCTGCATCGGGCAGAATTTTGGCCCACACATAGAGCAGAACTCCGCAGTTTTATAAATATCCGCAGGTAAAGTCTCATCATGGTATTCCTTGGCACGCTCAGGATCGAGGGATAGCTCAAACTGCTTATTCCAATCAAAATTGTAACGGGCAGTCGATAGCTCATCATCGCGATCGCGGGCATTCGGACGGTGACGGGCAATATCTGCCGCATGGGCAGCGATCTTATAGGCAATCAAACCATTCCGTACATCTTCCGCATTGGGCAGACCCAAATGTTCCTTAGGTGTGACATAGCAAAGCATCGCCGTACCATACCAACCTGCCATCGCTGCCCCAATCGCCGAAGTGATATGGTCATAGCCGGGAGCAATATCAGTCACTAGGGGGCCAAGCACATAGAAAGGAGCCTCTGAGCATTCCTCCATTTGCTTCCGCACATTAAACTCAATTTGATCCATCGGCACATGACCAGGACCTTCCACCATGACTTGAATATCATGTTCCCAAGCGCGGCGCGTGAGTTGTCCGAGGGTTTTTAGTTCGGCAAGTTGAGCTTCATCAGAGGCATCATGCAAGCACCCTGGGCGCAACGAATCCCCAAGACTAAAGGAAACATCATGCTTCTTAAAGATTTCAATAATGTCATCGAAATGAGTATAGAGAGGATTTTGCTTGTGATGATGCAACATCCAACGCGCCAAAATACCACCACCGCGAGACACGATGCCAGTCAAGCGATTTTTGACTAAGGGTAAATGCTGGATCAAGATCCCTGCGTGGATGGTTTGATAGTCCACACCTTGCTCGGCGTGCTTTTCGATGATGTGCAGAAAATCATCGGGTGTCAGATTTTCCATGCGACCATGCACACTTTCGAGGGCTTGGTAAATAGGAACAGTGCCGATGGGAACTGGCGAAGCCTTAATAATGGCAGTACGGATCACATCAAGATCACCGCCCCCCGTCGACAAATCCATCACCGTATCTGCACCATACTTCACCGATAGATGCAGCTTGGCAACTTCTTCATCGATATTAGAGCTATTGGGAGACGCGCCAATATTGGCATTGACTTTACAACGAAAGGCGATGCCGATGCCCATTGGTTCTAGGTTAGTGTGATTTTTGTTAGCAGGAATGATTGCTCGACCCCTTGCCACTTCATCGCGCACCAGTTCCACGGGCAAATTTTCGCGCCATGCCACATACTGCATTTCCTCAGTGATGATGCCCTGACGAGCGCAATGCATTTGCGTGCCACGATATTCTCCGCGCTTGGTGGGTGCAGAGGTGAATTTTAAGCCAACTGTCATGTAATTTTCCTCAAATAATGTGCTTTCCTACGCCGATGTCAATCGGTTCAGGTTCTAAGGATTTGCTCTCAGTCTGATATACCCAGACACTCCTAGCATTCTCAAAATGATAGCACTTGTGATCAAGTCAAAATTTTTTTGAAATCTTTTGAAACCTTAATTGAACGTGAGTTCGGCTTCAGGGACTGGAGGTAAAGCCCACTCCATATTCAAAGAAGGCTTTTTGGGGTTGGTGACAATACGCAATTAGCCCACAAGGGGCTGGTTATTTTGCAAAGTGTAAGGCAATCTGATTCAGCTAAAATCAAAGCAAGCATCACTGAAAAAATTTATGGCTGTATCTATTCCCATTAAGTCAATTGATTTACGATCTGATGTTACGTGGAAGGAATTCCTGCTATGTTGGATGATCGGGGCTGGCACGGGGGCACAGCCCCTACGCCAAATTTAAATTATTCAGGTAGGGGCAATCCCTCCGTGGTTGCCCTGCTTTGCTAGCAGCAGGAGATTCA
>JANRII010000086.1:0-13695 GCA_033765135.1 Pseudanabaenaceae cyanobacterium bins.39 | reverse complement strand
TTGGCGATGCGGAACATTTCTAAAAAATGGACTATGCCTATTCGCGATTGGAAACCTGCTCTTAATCGCTTTGCCATCCTCTTCGAGGATCGCCTCCATTTCTAGCTTCTACACTTTACACATTTTATTTGACAGTCTCTGGCTTGAATCTCAAGAATTTAGGGAATATACAACTTCTGATGCTAGTAATTCCAAGCCTAAAGTAATTCAACGTATTGAATACGTGAGAGATCAACTATTAAAATAGCTATGCAAACAGTGATTTTAGATTTTAATACTCGTGTTGAGGAGATAAATAAATATTTCTTGTTCCTTGAAGAATTAATTAGTGAAAAAACAAAGCTGTCAACACTAGATAATAATGGAAATATACAAATCCAAGAAGTAGATTCTGAATTAGTTAAAACTTTAAAGGCGAATAGTTTTTTACTGCTCTATAATTTAATTGAATCTAGCATGACAAATGCTATCGAAGCCATATTTGACAAGTTAATAAATGAAAATGTTTCTTTCAATGACGTTAGATTAGAAATAAAGAGAGTTATTGTTCAAAATTTTAAAAATCGCTCACCTGAAGGAGTGCATAGTCAAATAACAGATATATCTCTTGATATAATTAAAGTTGGATTTAATAGAAAAGAAATATTCTCTGGAAATATTGATGCTAAAAAAATCACAAAAACTGCCACACAATATGGATTTTCATATGATACAGATTATGAAAAGACAAAGCACGGTAAAAGTTTAAGAGATATCAAAAATATCCGTAATGATTTAGCACACGGATATACATCATTTTCAGAAATAGGTAAAGATAAAACTATTGAAGATCTAATAAAAATAAAGAATGAAGTAGTAGAGTACCTAAACCAAATATTAATTAATATTCAGTCTTATCTAAATTTAAAAAAATACCTAGATCAACCTTAATCTAAGTGTTATTTTGAATATGCTCTAGAATACTTTGAGCAATAACTTCACCTAATTTAACAGGTACAGCATTTCCAATCAACTTACCTACTCGATCAATTGATATAGGTTCTTTAGGATCTACAAATTCATAATTTGCAGGAAATGTTTGCAATAGAGCTGCTTCTCTAAGAGATATAGCTCTATCTTGTTCGGGATGACCAAATCGTCCATTTCCAAAACCAAAACATTGTGTTGTGATAGTGGGACTGGGTTGATCCCATTCCATTCGACCGTATACTGCTGGATAAGTTTTACCAGTTTCTTTTTTATGACATTTAGCTATTAAATCTGTAGACCAATCTCGCCAAGTTCCACCAGGTTTTGATGCACGAATACGTTTAAGATTAAGTGGAGATAATTTACTACACTGGTGAAGCCTATCAACTTTAGAAGCTTGACCAGCTTTAAGAGGCTCAAGTTTTTCGATCGTATTTCTTACGGTCTTATATTTGTCTATACTATGTGTAGGTTGAATTAGATTAATTTTTCCTAACTTTGAAGCAAGAAGAATTAAACGTTTTCTAGATTGTGGAGCTCCATAATCTAGGCAATTTACTTCATAAACTTCAAGTAAATAGTCTAATTTCTCTAATTGTTGAGTGAACTCACGAAAAACAGGGTGATGTTTCACCTGCAAGACATTTTCCATTGAAACAATTTCTGCTTGGCATTCTAGGACAAGCCGTGCAAAATCCCGCAAAAGCTTCCATCTGGACTGTTTATCAGCATAACGCCTCGAATAACTTGAAAAAGGTTGGCAAGGAGCGCAACCTGCTAATACTTTAATGCTACTTCCCGAAAAGTGTCGTTCTAAATCCGAACCATGCACACGCTCAACATCTTCTAGGACAAATTCTGCATTAGTATTGTATTCATAAGCAAACTTACAAGCTGGATCAATGTCATATCCAGCCTTAACTGGAAGACCTGCTTGTTCAAAACCATAAGTCAGTCCTCCAGCACCACAAAACAGATCAACTGTAGAAATGTTGCCAGTCATTTACTTGCTCTTATTTTATACACTTACTAACCAGACTAACGCATTTGAAGCATTTCAACAAAACTCTACACACTCTCAACAGGCTCAGGCTTCCATGTCTCGCCGTACTTGTCCTTGAGAGCAGACCATGCCTCGACCTGACCTTCGGCATATTCCCCCGGTTTACCCCATTGGAGAAAAGCACTCATTTGAGGTTTGTCATCAGCATCAAGGAAGCGGATCGCATAGGTGGTGAAGTTGCCGCGTTTGGCTTCGGCGGTTTCAAAACGGACATCAGTGATTTTGTCCATATTGAGGTGAAACTCGATATGTTCGGAATGCATATTCGCATACTTGCCCTTGGGAAGTTCCGCGTAAAACAGTTTCTCGATATTTACCCTTGCTTCTAATACGCCCGCATCACTGGTGACGATCAGTCGGACTAAGCCGATGGTGTGACATTCTTCTAAAAAATCTTTTAAGGTGGACATAATTGGGGATTGGTAATTGGTAATTGGGGATTGGCTGTTAGCTGTTGGCTCTTAGCCGTTAGCAATTGTTGTTTTGGTGATAGGCAAAAGCTAATTGCTAAAAGCTAACTGCCAAAAGCCAAAACCTCACTAAGTTGTGAAATTTTTTTGCGATCGCTATATTCCTATTAAAGCCGAAAAGAGTTAGTGTGTGTAGCTTTGGGGTAATAAAAGTGGCGATCGCCAGATTTGCCGAAAAAATGCAAGCCCACGAAAATGCTCTAAAGTTGACAACAAGCTTATTTACCCGCAATCATTCAAGCTTTTTACCTATGAAAATTGCTAATAACATTACCGAATTAGTCGGTCGTACTCCCCTCGTCGAATTACAACGCATCCCCAAGGCTGAAGGCTGTGTGGCGCGAATTATTGTCAAACTAGAGGGCATGAATCCTGCCGCCTCAGTGAAGGATCGGATCGGGGTGAATATGATCCAAGAAGCGGAGGAGCAGGGATTGATTTCACCAAATAAGACTATTTTGGTGGAACCAACCTCTGGTAATACAGGCATTGCCCTCGCAATGGTCGCTGCTGCTAAAGGGTACAAGTTGATCTTGACCATGCCTGAGACAATGAGCTTAGAAAGGCGATCGATGTTACGCGCTTACGGAGCCACCCTCGAACTCACTCCTGGCACTGAAGGCATGGGCGGCGCAATTCGTCGGGCGAAGGAGATTAGCGAAAGTACTCCCGATGCCTATATGTTGCAACAGTTCCGCAATCCTTCCAATCCTGCGATCCATCGCAAAACTACGGCTGAGGAGATTTGGGAAGATACGGAAGGACAGATTGATTTTCTGATCGCTGGTGTAGGAACTGGTGGCACGATTACGGGTGTGGCTGAGGTTCTCAAATCGCGGAAACCAGAGTTTAAAGCGATCGCCGTCGAGCCAGCCAATAGTCAAGTTCTAGCAGGCAATCGTCCCGGCCCGCACAAAATACAAGGCATTGGTGCAGGTTTCATTCCTGAAGTTTTGAAAACAGAATTGATTGATGAGATTGTGCCTGTGGCGGATGATCAAGCGATCGCCTTTGGTCGGAGATTGGCAAGGGAGGAAGGATTGCTTTCTGGTATTTCCAGTGGGGCAGCGCTCTATGCGGCGGTGCAGATTGCCAAGCGTCCTGAAAATGTGGGCAAAATGGTAGTGATGATTCAGCCTAGCTTTGGCGAACGCTATTTAAGTACGCCCCTATTCCAAGATCCAGAATTAATTGCCCTCAGTTAATATCATGGCGACGATGCCATTTAGAGGGTGTTTGAAAAGTTTTGATCCCCCTAAATCCCCCTTAAAAAGGGAGACTTTTTTAATCTTTCCTCCCTTTCGTAAGGGGGGGTAGAGGGGGGATCAATCAGTATTTTTAGCGAATGCCCACACTTCTCAAACAGTCTCTTACATCGCAGAACAGTGTAAATGGCAAGACAGAATCAAAACCCAAGAAGTGATTTGTCCTAATGCAAGTATTTACAGCTATAAATTGCGAAGTGATAGTTGCTATAGCCCACTGACTGCTCGTTCGAGGTTGGCGCGAGATTGGTTATAGCCAATGATTGCTTGGATACGGTTAACATCAGCACGGGTCAAATCTGACTCTGCGGTAATGACCTCAAGCTGTGTGCCGACCCCTGCCTCAAGGCGTAACCGTGCTAGACGCAAAGCTTCTTTTGCCTGCTCCAGAGCTTTGGTGGCAGTTTCAATTTGTTGCAGTCGCGATCGCTGATTGATGTATGCAGATTCCACATCAAACCGAGCTTGACGGGCTGCCTGTTCAAATTGGGTCTCGGCGATCGCCTGATCCACCTTAAATTGATTGACCTGTGCGGCTGACCTACCACCATCATAGAGATTCCAATCTAGTCTCGCTCCCAACTGATAGCCAGTCCCAATCCCGTTACCACTGGTAAACTCTGAAGCCGTATTGACATTGGCAAATAAACTCACCTGCGGGCCAGTTCTTGCTAGAGAAGTATTCGCCCGATCGCGAGCCACCTCTCGTTCCAAACGACGGATATCTAGCTCTGCCCGATTACGAACCGCCAGTAAAATCGTCTCTTCAAGAGGTAAATCCCAAGGTTTGACTGGCTCCGCCTTATCTGCCGCCGTAATTTCAATCGTGGCAGGATAATTAATTAAGCGGGCGAGATCACGCCTTGCTACCAACTGAGCAGCTTCAGCATTAAATAATTCTTGCCTTGCATTAGCAAGCTGTACTTCTGCTTGCAACACATCAAACTTAGTGCCAACACCAGCCCTTTCCCTTGCTTGCGAATCATCAAGGCTCTTTTGAGCGCTTTTCACCGCATCAGCACGAATGCGAATGGTTTCATCGGCATTTTGGAGGTTGTAATAGCTAGTAACAATACTTAAGCGTACCGATTGTTTGGCTTGACTAAGAGTGGCTTCCGCAATCCGCAAGCTATTTTCTGCCGCCCGAATTGAGTTGTCATTCACTCCCGAATCAAAGATGTTGTAATTAATCCCGACTGTACCCGAAAGAGGGTTGCTAGTGGTGTTATTTGATAGACGGTTATTAATATTACTCAGACGGGTTTGGGCAGAATCATTGTAGCTATATTGCAATGAACCTGTGATGGTTGGCGATCGCCCTGCCTGTGCTTCTTGCAAGGAGGCACGGGCGCGTTCCACTCCCAAGCGCGACTGAATGACATCAGGATTATTACTTTCTAGCAGGTCTAGAATCTCTTGGAGTGTTACCGCCTTCACCTTTTCTAGCTTGACTTGGCTGGGCGTAGTTGGCACTACTAGAGTTTGCTCAGGATTTAGCTTGCCATTTTCGGAGACAGTACTTTCAGGGTTGACGATCGCAGGTGTTGTTGATGAAGCAATTACTTTAGGCTGGTTCGGTGTGGGCTTGGTCGGCACAACTGATTCTGGCTTGCTAGTAACCCCAGCCATATTTTTGACAGTTGCCGCAATCTCACTAATAACTTGATGAACTGGATTAACGGGTTTACTTACTTGGTCATTTCCCCTAGGCAAAATTCGACTAATAACGGGAGGAGCAACGGTCTGATTGGGGCTAACATTATCGGCAACTAAGCGGTTAGAACCTGATCTAACAGCATTGCCAATCTCGATCGCATTATCAACAGATACACTGGCAGAGGGTAATTTCCCAGAAGCAGATTTGGTCGTATCTTGACCGAGTTCTTGAGCGCGATTTTGCCCTAACTGACGCTCTAAATTATTACTTGTCTCCTGCTCAGATTTATTTGTGGAGTTTACAGCTATTGATAATTCTTGAGCATTGGCTGTCCAAGCTGGAATCAGAAGCGATAAAATCGCACCAAGCATCAACCAACTCGAAGAAGTTCCCATAATTTAACCTATCTCTCCTCACGTTATTAATAACAGCCAAAATATCTTAATCAGATCATATTCTGATAGTCTGCACAATACAACCATCATGCAATCAGGTACAAATATCTAAGTAGCTCAACTTAATTAAAAACCTAAACCAAAGCTTGTTCCACCCTCTTAGCGGGCAGAAAAAACTTCTAGGTTTTTAGTTTACTTATGTCTAGCTACCTAATACTGATATCACTAATACCTCAAATAGTTGAAATACCTTAAATGAATATCATCTCTTCTCTCACAAATCCGATCGCTTGGCGCGGTGATGCTTTGGCGATCGCTGTATTTGCAAATCCTGACACTTCAGCTAAATCTGACCCAGAAAAGCCAACCCACCTAGAACTATCTGAGACCCTTAAGGATCTTGATGTCAAAGTTTTAGGTTGTACGCTTAGTGATCTAATTATCGAAGCGGAGTTTACAGGGGAAAAAGGCGCATCGGTGCATGGTCGTGTGGGTATCGACTATGCAGTTCGTAAGGTGATTTTAATCGGACTAGGCGAACCCGCCAAAGCAACCTTAGACGACTGGCGCAAGGCAGCAGCGATCGCGGCGAAATGGGCAAGCAAAGCTAAGGTCAAAACCCTTGGTCTGGCATTTCCTAGCTATAACCAAGATGTAACCGTCACTAGTCAGGCGATCGCCGAGGGGATTTTCCTTGCTACTCACCAAGATCAGCGCTTTAAGTCCAAAGATGCCCAGACCTCAATGTTAGATCAGGTGGAATTACTAAGTACTGATCCTGCGGTGGCGAATCCTGCGATCGCTAAGGCAAAACAAATTGTCGATGGGGTGATCTTAGCAAGGGAACTAGTATCGGCTCCTGCCAATATTGTTACGCCTAGCACCCTAGCGGATACAGCGATCGCGATCGCCGCCGATTGTGCCTATATGGAAGCCAAAATTTTGGAAAAGTCTGACTGTGAATCCTTGGGGATGGGCGCATTTTTGGGAGTGGCGCAAGCTTCCGCCATGCCTCCTAAGTTTATTCACCTGACGTACAGACAGGGAGAACCCAAACGCAAAGTGGCGATCGTTGGTAAAGGTTTAACCTTTGATTCGGGTGGTCTCAACCTCAAAACAGGGGTTGGCAGCAGCATCGAACTGATGAAAACCGATATGGGTGGCTCGGCGGCAGCCCTCGGCGCAGCTAAGGCGATCGCCCAACTGCAACCCACCGATCTCGAAGTGCATTTCATCGTTGCCTCCTGTGAAAACATGGTCAGCAGTACCGCCATGCACCCTGGGGACATTCTCACCGCATCCAATGGCAAAACCATTGAGGTCAATAATACCGATGCGGAGGGACGGCTTACCCTTGCTGATGCTTTGGTCTATGCGGATCAGCTTGGTGTTGATGCGATCGTTGATCTTGCTACCCTGACTGGAGCCTGCGTGGTTGCCTTGGGTGAGGAAATTGCAGGGATGTGGTCGATTGATGATGATCTAGCCCAAGCGATCGCTCAAGCGGCTCAGACCGCAGGGGAGAAGTTTTGGCGGATGCCCCTCGAAAAGCCCTACTTCGATCAACTTAAGTCTGTCGTTGCCGACTTTAAAAATACGGGATCACGGGCAGGGGGAGCCATTACAGGGGCGCTATTTTTACAGCAGTTTGTCGAAAAAACTAAAGCATGGGCGCATCTGGATGTGGCAGGGCCAGTGTGGAGCGATCGCGAATCTGGTTATAACAATGCAGGCGGCACAGGTTTTGCGGTTCGCACCCTAGTTAATTTATTAACCATAAATAGCTAAGGGTTTTTAAATCTAAAAATGGCATAGCCATTTTTAGATTTAGTCATGATCAATCTCTCCATAGCACCATGAAATATTCTCAACTGCATACCCCTAAGCACCTCGCAATTAATTTGGGATTCACCTATGAAAGTGGATTACCGCAGAGATTTGCCGCTATTTGGCAAAGCCTTTGGCTCACTAGTGATGATCCCCAAAGTGAGCATCTCAGAGCTTTGACTCAAGCAGTCATTACCGATCAATTTCCAGCAACGATGACCGATGTAGAGCGATCTGCGATGGCGATCGCTATTGGCGCGTATTGGCATCAAGATCTTTTAGAAGTGCGATCGCGCATATTTCAACTGCAAGATATGGGTGAAGCCGATATTGATGAACTCGTCCTTGCCTACGCGATCGCCTATGCCTGTCGCGGCAAACTCCAGCCTCCATTTTTTATACAGCAAATTTGTCAAGACTTTAGTAACAGGCGATCGCTCAGTGCCAGTCCCATCCAACAAACCCACCTCATCCAAGAACTCCACACCGTCCAAACTTTAGTCAACCAAGGAGCCAGTGCCACCATAGCCCACACTCCCCACCAAAAAACACATCTATCAATCCCGATCGCCAGTAGCCTGTACTATTTTCTGAGTACTCCCCACCACTGGCAACTGATCAACACACGCGCCCGCAAACATAGCCCCCTTGTTGCCCTCCAATCTAGTGCGATCGCCGCCGCCTACCTCGGTTACTGCGACCCACCAATCAACCAAATACTACCAAATACAACCCAACAACTAAGCATGACCCTATGGCAAGAATGGGTAGGTATCCATAGCCATATCCCAGTCACGTTCTGTTAATACCAATTTAAAAACCAAACCCAGTAAGGTTTTTTAATTAAGAAATGGCTACGCCATTTCTTAATTTGGTATAAAATAGTCGCAAAAGCTAATCGTTGAAACAGCTAAAACCCAAAAATTACAAGCAACAAAAAAATATTGCAGGGATATCAAAGGAAATATATATGTGGCAGTTGATCTTCGCTCTGGTTGTGGTTGCCTATGTATTTGGCGTTGTAAAATTCTGGCAAGGCTTTCGCCGTACCGATTTTGCTGCTAACAGAATTGGGCTTGCCCTGCTCTGGCCGATTCTCTTCGTTATGAATAACAACTATCGCAAAAACTTCTTCAAAGCTCTAAAAGGATCATAATGACTTGGTGGAAAAGGCTTAGAGCTAATCCCCTTGCTTGGATTGGCATTGTAATTTTGACCCTGTTTTATAGTGCTACCCTACTAGCCGACTTTGTTGCTCCCTATGGAGTCAACGAATCCGTATCGGGGGCAGTCTTACTTCCACCTACCCAAATTCACTGGTACGATCGCGAAGGCAAATATATCGGCGCTCATGTCTATCCCATTACTCAAGGCAAAGTCGATCTCGAAACAGGCGATCGGCAACTGATTATCGACTATAGCCAGCCCTCAGCAATCCAGTTATTCCATAACGGGCATCTATTTAGCACCGCAGGGCAAGGCAGATTAAACATATTTGGTACAGACGAGCAAGGACGAGATCAATTTACCCGTATCCTCTATGGCGGACGCATCAGCCTGCTCATCGGCTTTATTGGTACGACCATTTCCTATGCGATCGGTTGCCTTGTGGGTGGTATTTCAGGCTATGTTGGCGGCTGGCTGGATACAGTATTAATGCGCTTTGTGGAAATCCTCATGTCCGTCCCCTCCATTTACTTACTGATCGCCCTAGCCGCCATCCTACCGCCCCAAATCAGCAATACTCAACGGTTTGCCCTCATTATCGCCATTATCTCCTTTGTGTCATGGTCTGGACTCGCACGGATCATTCGTGGTCAAGTTCTTGCTATTAAGGAGCAACCCTTTATCCTTGCCGCTAGAGCTTCAGGAGCAAGTCCGATGCGAATTATCTTGCATCATGTTTTACCCCAAACAATCACCTTTATTATTATTTCTGCAACCCTTGCTATCCCGCGATTTATCGTGGTCGAGGCAACCCTTAGCCTAGTGGGACTAGGCATTCAACCCCCCGATCCCTCATGGGGAAATATGCTATCTTTATCTACAAATGCATCAATTGTGGTTCTCCAACCTTGGCTAGTGTGGGTTCCCGCCTCAGCGATCGTCCTCACTGTGCTATCTTTTAACCTACTTGGTGATAGCCTGCGTGATGCCCTAGATCCTAAAAATCTCAAATAACTGCATCATTATTGATATAACTAATTGGATCTTAAAAAACCAAAGTAAGAGACTGTTTAAGAAGTGTGGGCATTCTCTAAAAATACTGATTGATCCCCCCTAACCCCCCTTACGAAAAGGGGGGGTAAGATTAAAAAAGTCCCCCTTTTTAGGGGGATTTTGGGGGATCAAAACTTCTCAAACAGGCTCTAATAGTTTGTCAAGATCAGAAATGTCAGAAAAAATGTGGGATTCTTGATCGGATTATTAAAGAGTCTATGCAATAAACCTATGTAATTAGGTACTATATAATCAACATCTAGGCAATCTTTTGTTTCTGCAAATTAATCCTGTGCAAATCTTGTATTAATTTTGTATTGTTTGAAACGGGTTTATGCGCTTTTAGTATGTCAATCTAAATGTCAAATCTAAAAGTTAGCATTAGCATCAGTATAGTAGGAGTATATTCAGCGTGCAGTACTTAGCGGAACTTCAAAAAACTCAAGCAGCATTTGGACTAGGTGGTAATTCGTCTATCCGATTACTAGCACGGAATACAGGTGATAATATTTGGCAGCCCATTACTAATGACCAAGTAATATCAGTACAGGATGCCAGCCAAGCTAAGGATCTTAAAGACGGTCAAATGGTGATTGCCGAAGTAACTGGCAGCAACCAAGTGCAAAGCGTTCAGGATGCTTCCAAAAAAATCGTTAATATTTTGCAAGCCTTTTCGCGATCGCAGGATAAATATAAATCGGCAGAAGAAGAAGTTGAACAGTGGAAACAATCTCTTAATTTTCAAAGCCAAGAGTTACATCGTCGTGAGCAAGAACTAGAGCAGAAAGAAGTTGAATTAGAGCATCTAGATGCAAGGCGACAAGAAATTGAAGAGCTAGAAGCTAAATTTGCCCAAGAAAGAGCAGAAATCGAAAGTTTACGCCAAAGTATTGAAGCAGAACGGGGTACTTTTGAAGCTAAGGCCGCCGCACTCACGGAGGATCAAGCAAAGCATATTAATACTCTTATTGCTCAATTATCGACAAATTTTAAAGGCTCAGATTCCCTAAAGCAAAGAATTAGTCATGCCCTTGAAATAATTCATAAACGGCAGGATGTGCTTACGAGTTTTTGGCAAAACCTTGATGGCTTAAAGGAAGAAGCCGAAAAACAAAAGGCGATTGTGCAGAAATCTGAGGAGGAGTTGAATAGCCGTAAAGCTCAATGGCAACAGACTCAAATTGCGTTAGCGGATGCTCAAGCCGAGTTAAAGGCTCAACGCGGCATTCTCAAATTGCAAGAAAATAATATGGCTATGTCCAAGGTGCAGCTAGAGTCTCATATTGAACTATATGAACAAACTTCCATCGCGATCGAGTCCTTTGGAGGAAGCATCGAGGTTCTTAGTCCCGAAGAAGAAAGTCGTTTGCAATCGATGCCTATTGAGGAACTAGAGGCGACAATTAGAGTTTTACAGGCAGATTTTGATAAATTAGCTAATTATGTCAGCGCTCAAGAGGACGAGTTAGCTGGTTTGGAAGGAGAAATTGCCGATTTGCAGAGTCAGGTCGAGACGGCTGACCAATTTGCACGGATTGAGTTAGAGAGCAATAAGGAGTTTACGGAAGAGCAGTATAAGCTTTTGGAAGAGAGTGTGTCTGGAATGCGCCGTGGTATGCAGGAAAGACTATCAGTATTAAATCAACAGAAGGCAATTTTGGATCGGCGTAAAGGTATTGCTGTGGAAACTAGCCCTGTGCAGAGCCTTTTGCCTCTGTTAGCGCAAATTGAGTCTCAGAAAAATCGTCAAGAGCAAGATCTACGAAAGATGGAGGGACAGATCGAAGCAGTTCGTAACTATACGATGCAGCAGCAGGAGATGCTGGCCAAACAAGCTCAAGATCACGCTCAACAGGAGCAGTTAATTAAGACGGCAGAATTGCAGCATTACGATCGCATTAAGCTAGTGGCGGAGATGTTTGGACAGATTAAGGCTCAGGAACAGATCCTTCGCCCTGTGCAGGATATTGTGGATACCTTGCGTCCTCAGTTGGAGTCGGTGATGCAAGACTTTGGTAGTGGCGATCCTTCTCAGACATTGACTGAGTTGCAAGCAACTATTAGTGCGATCGTCTCACAATAATCAAACATCTAAAAATGGCATAGCCATTTTTAGATGTTTGATTTGCTAGTCTTCAATTTTGATAGAAATAATTTTGTCACCTCGGCGAATTGCCTGAGCTACTTCAGTATCGGCAGTATAACCAAAGGCTGCATATTGTCCATCGAGAAAAGATGCATCGCCAAGGGTGACAAAAAACTGACTAGTGGCACTGTTAGGATCATTGGTGCGTGCCATAGAAAATACTCCAGCCTTATTATGTTTGATAATTGGCTTTTTCCCTCCCGACAAGACTTTACCAACGGTTGCTTCTGAATCACCTTCTGCCCAAATTTCTAGCTTGATGCGATCGCCTGAGCCGCCAGTACCATTGCCAAGAGGATCGCCGCCTTGAATGACAAAGCCTGGTTCAACACGATGGAAGGTTAGACCATCATAGAAGCCATGCTTGGCTAGATCAACAAAGTTTTTGACGGTGATTGGTGCATACTGGTCATCTAGTTCAGCACGCATAGTTCCTTTAGCGGTTTCAATTACGGCACGGATCATAAATTAATTAGCTCAAAATTTTATACATTATATAGCGTTTCCTAGACCAATAAAACTATGCGTAACCACATCATGGCAATTACTGATGCTGCGATTGCCCAGTATCCTACAATAGAAATAGATAATGGTTCACTCATCAATTTCCATGACAATACAGATGCAACTTGAAAAAAATGCTACTGATGAGCTAAAAACTGACACCCCAGAATTAATATGGACTTCTCATGATAAGCTTTCCTATCTCTATCATGGTGATAGTTTGAAGCTAATGAGTTTGCTACCTGCTGAAAGTGTAGATTGCATTTGGACTGATCCACCCTATAACCTCTCAAATGATGGCATTACCTGTGTTAATGGGCGAATGGTTAAAGTTAACAAAGGAGAATGGGATCGTAGTCAGGGAGCAGATTTAGACCATGAATTTAACAGAACATGGCTGGCAGCTTGCTATCGTCTGCTGAAGCCAACAGGGACTATATGGGTGACAGGGACTCTTCACGTCTACCCATCAGTTGGTTTTGCAATGCAACAGCTTGGTTTTCGGATTCTCAATGATATTATTTGGGAGAAACCTACCCCTCCGCCAAATTTAGGTTGTCGCTGTTTTACTCATTCAACAGAGCTAATATTATGGGCAACTAAGGCTCATAAAGGAAAAGATCGTTACGTCTTTAACTATGAAGAAATGAAAGCCGAAAATAGTGACAAACAAATGAAAAATGTATGGAGAATAGCAACTCCTACTAAAAACGAAAAACTTTATGGCAAACATCCTACTCAAAAACCTATCGAATTGATTGCAAGATGTCTTCGAGCAAGTACCAATCTGAACGATGTAGTTTTTGATCCCTTTTCAGGTTCTTCTACAACAGGCGTTGCTGCTTTGTCATTGGGAAGAAAGTTTATCGGTTGCGAAGCAGATTCAGAGCATATACAACTCTCTATCCAACGATTGCAAAATTCTATGCAAATCAATTAAATACCTGCATTAGAAGGATATTTGAGAATCAAAAAGATACCCGTTTTCTTTTACATTCAGTACCTCCATTTGATCTTGATAGAACTGAAATTTACAATTAACTGATGTTACGTGGAACTCAGAGTATGAATCTCCTGCTGCTAGCAAAGCAGGGCAACCACGGAGGGATTGCCCCTACCTGAATAATTTAAATTTGGCGTAGGGGCTGTGCCCCCGTGCCAGCCCCAATCATCCAACAT
>JANRII010000085.1:0-14461 GCA_033765135.1 Pseudanabaenaceae cyanobacterium bins.39 | reverse complement strand
CTCCTGCTGCTAGCAAAGCAGGGCAACCACAGAGGGATTGCCCCTACCTGAATAATTTAAATTTGGCGTAGGGGCTGTGCCCCCGTGCCAGCCCCGATCATCCAACATAGCAGGAATTCCTTCCACGTAACATCAGTTAGTTATCCTTAGTTTTATCTTCTGGCAGGTAAGGAATCATCCCCTTACGAAACGCCTCTTCTTGAATTGCGCGGGGTGCTTGACGAGCATCCAGCAAAAAACCATTGACCGAAATCATCCAAGCAAGAGGGTAATCATCTATCCGACTAGGAAGACACCAACTTGAATCTATCTGATGGATATTCATCAAATCACGAACTTGTTTTGACTTTGCCTGTCCTGTACTCTGACTCACCCCAAATACCTGATAAATTTCAGTTGCCTTCATGTGTGGTGTTTGAGATGTATCAAACAGGAAATTAACCATTCCAATGGCATGAACGATCCCACAAGCCCAAGTATTTGCTTTTCCGCTTGTTAGGGGTGAAGGTCGTTTACGACAAAGAGCCGCCGTAAGATAACGACATTGTTGGGCATATTCATCATTAAGGTGATTCTGACAAAATTTATCCGTAATGGTAGTAATCTCCACAAATTTTGCCTGCATTGTTTCGGGAACAGATTCTGATTTGGTTGACTTTGACATAGGTTTTGACTGGGTGTTGAAGACTAATTGATTTTTATAGCGCAGCTTCGCCGCGCCATAAAAAAATTTGGTTCCTTATAACTAGACCTTAATTAGACCACTGTGGCGTAATAGGGGCTTAGTGCTAGGTTCTCGACCTCGGAATGACTTAAAGACTTCCATCGGATGCCGACTACCACCGAGAGCAAGGACAGTATCACGGTAGCGTCTACCTATATTGGTAATTGCCTCCTCATTTTCCAGTCCAGCCTCTTCAAAGGCGGCAAAGGCATCAGCGCTGAGTACCTCTGCCCACTTGTAGCTGTAGTAGCCTGCGGCATATCCCCCTGCAAAGATATGTCCAAAGGAACAGAGAAAGTTATCTTCGGGGAGTGGGGGCATAATCATGGTGGTTTGGGCGAGGCGCGATCGCAATTGGCTAGGAGTTTCATCGCCTCCTGCTTGATAGTAATGGTGCAAAGCAATATCCACCAAACTAAAGTGGATCTGGCGCAACATTCCTGAACCACTCATATAGTTTTTAGAATCGATTAGTTTTTGGTAGTATGACTCGGGTAGAGTCTCGCCTGTGGCGTAATGCTTCGCCATACCAAAAAGAGTAGCGCGATCGTAGCACCAGTTTTCCATAAACTGACTGGGCAACTCCACCGCATCCCATTCCACATTATTTATACCTGATGCCCCTGAGTAATCAACTTGGGTGAGCATATGCTGCAAGCCATGCCCAAATTCATGAAACAGGGTTTCAACTTCCCCAAAGGTCATGAGACTGGGCTGATCGCCAACGGGCGGAGACTGGTTACAGATCAAATAAGCTACAGGTAAACGGGTGAAAGGCTTGTCATTTTCGATAAGCTTGGCTCGTCCCACACAGTCATTCATCCATGCGCCGCCTCGCTTTTCACTGGGGCGGCTATAGGGATCAAGGTAGAAATTGGCGATCGCTTGTCCCTGCTCATTCCGAATTTCAAAAAAGCGTACATCTTCATGCCAGACAGGAGCTTGCCCATCCGCCAACACCACCGTTACCCCAAACAAACGCTGAACTAGAGCAAACAGCCCCTCCAAAACCTGTGGCAAAGAGAAATAGGGACGCAACTCCTCCACCGTAAAGTTAAATTTACTCTCCCTCTGCCGTTCTGCCCAATAGGAAATATCCCAATGTTTGAGTTCAGTGGTTACACCTTGAGACTTAGCAAACTCCTGCAATTCGGCAAACTCAGACTGGGCTGCGGTATAGCTAACCTGCCGCAACTCCTCTAACAATTTTTCCACCGCCTCCACATTGGGAGCCATTTTGCGAGCCAAGCTCAATTCCGCATAGGTAGAATAACCAAGTAAATTCGCTTTTTGTTGGCGTAATTCAAGAATCCGCTCAATCAAAGGCGAATTGTCTAGCTCACCTTGGGCAGCCCGACTGACAAAGGCACGATAGAGCTTCTCGCGTAGGTCTGGACGCTGGCTATGCTGCATAAATGGCACATAGCTAGGATAATCGAGAGTTATACACCAAGGGCCTTTTTCAGGGGTGGCAGTCGCATCGCCATCTAGTTTGGCAGCTTGGGCGGCAAGGGCAAGGAGACTGGGGGGAAGTCCTGCTATTTCATCAGGCTTAGTCAGAGTCATGCTGAAGGCTTTAGTTGCATCAAGGACATGATTGGAAAAATTGGTAGACAGCTCCGCCAACTCCATTTGGATCGCATTAAATTTTTCCTTCGCCTCTCCCTCTAGCCCAACCCCAGATAGCTCTGCATCACGGATTGCTGCTTCGACAATCCGTTGTTGGGCGGGATCTAGGCTGCGCCATTGCTCAGACGCATAAATCGCTTTGTAGGCTTTGTATATGGGTTGACTTTGGCTAAATTGATTAAAAAATTCAATGACCTTGGGTTGTATGGTTTTATGGGCTTCGCGCAGTTCAGGGCTGTTTTTGACACTGAGCAAATGCTCGATCGCGCCCCAAGCCCAGCCCAAAGGTTCTGTAATACGCTCTAGAGGCTCTACCAATCCTAACCATGAGGGTTGCAGATTTGCTTCAAGGTCTTTGAGTTTTGAGCTAGTTACTTCTAATAATTCCGTGATAGCAGGAATGACGTGTTCTGCTTGGATATCTGGGAAAGGAGGAAGTCCTTTGCCAATCAGTAAGGGATTGGTAATGTCACTCATATTTGGGGAATCTAGGTTGGGAAATTTAATTAGGAATTTAACTTTACGGATTAGTCCAGTTTACAGGTTTATCAGTGTAAATATTATGGTTTTTAAATGAGTATGTGCTGATGGCAACCCTAAAAATCCTTGCTGGCTTTGGTTTTGAAATCGCAAAGACTAAACTACGCCTGACTGAAAGACGCGCCCAATGACTTCTTCGATCGCCGCTTCATTGACGGATAGATCAACCACTGCAAATTCTGACAAGATTTGGGATACAGACTGGGTAAGCTGTTCGGTCGGCACAAGGAGGCAAACTGCGGCTCCCTCAAAGCTCAAAATTTGTCCATACTTTTGCAAATTTTGGTGGATCTGCTGGCGATCGCTGTAGGGATCGGCTAATTCCATGCGGACTTCTCGGTAAGGGGCAAAGCGATCGTGCAGTTCCGATAGGCTGCCGTCATAGATCAAGCCCCCTTGGTGGATGAGTAGCACCCGCTTGCATAGGGCAGTAATATCTGCCATGTAATGACTAGTTAATAAAATGGTGGCACGATAGCGATCGTTATATTCACGCAAAAACTCACGCACATTGGCTTGAGCATTAACATCTAATCCTAGAGTTGGCTCATCCAAAAATAAAACTTCGGGACGATGGAGGAGAGCAGCTAGTAACTCGGCCTTCATCCGTTCGCCCAAAGACATTTTTCGCATTGGTTGCGTTAGTTTACCTTGCAGAGAGAGCATCTCTGTCAGTTCACCAAGACGCTGTTTAAAAACTTGATCAGGAATGTCATAGACAGCCGCATTCATTTTTAAGGAGTCAAGGGCTGGCAGATCCCAAATGAGTTGTTGTTTCTGCCCCATGACCAGTGTAATTTTTTGCAGAAATTGGCGATCGCGACGAAATGGAATATGCCCAGCCACTTTTACCCGTCCTGCGGAAGGGTGAATCAGTCCCGTCAGCATTTTTAGGGTAGTAGTTTTACCTGCGCCATTTGCCCCCAAGAAACCCACAATTTCACCAGAATTGATCACAAAGGAAATATCATTTACAGCCACTATCTGTCGATACTGACGATGCCAAAAGTGACGAAGAGTTTCACCAAATCCTGACTCTTTTACCGCAATCTGATAAATTTTGCTCAAATCTTCAACATAGACTATTGACATCGCATCCTAACCAAGCAGCATTCTGTATATTATTCGTAACAGAAAGCAAACTAAAAAACAAATTGAGCGATATCTAATTAATGATATAATCTGAATATCTTGACCGCTAACTCCCAAAGCAAAAATCAAGCTCAAGGGAAGCTTTGCAGGAAAAAATATGGGTCTTAGTTTCCAAGGCTTCTGCCTGTGGAAAAGCGATAATGATGCCTATACCTCGGTGTAGCAAACATATCCTAATAAGACAGAACACAATCGTTGTATGCCAAGCATCAACGTTTGATAGCTCACTTCACTGGTGATGCGTTAGACTTAATAAGATAAACTCATAAACAGTATTTCGATAATAAAATAAACCAATTGAATGAGCTAGTGTTACATTGGCATTGTTTATCAACTTACATTATTCTTAAGGGTTGAAAAATTTATAATTTTCGATAACTGCTAATAAAAATATAAATAAACACTAGCGCACATCTGGATAAGCAGGAAGGCAATTATGGTCAAAGTCCTTGTAGTGGACGATAGCTCAATGGTGTTGGAAATGGTTTCAGCACAACTAAAACAACACGGGATGGAATCAATAGAAGCCAATGATGGCGCTGAAGCTGTTGATAAATTAAAGACCTTTACTCCAGACCTTGTTGTTACGGACGTGGTAATGCCAAAAATGAATGGCTATGAATTATGCCGTTGGATTAAAAATAATGCTTCTACAAAGGACGTGCCTGTAATTATGTGTACGACTAAGAGTGAGGAGTTTGATAAGTATTGGGGTATGAAACAAGGGGCTGATGCCTATTTGACTAAGCCCTATCATCCCCCCGAACTCATTAAGACTATTAAGCAATTATTGGGGCAAGTTAGGTAATTTGGTAGGCAGTCTTGACTAGTAGTTTGTCAATGATTTGCAATATCTTAGTTTTTATATCCTTAGCAGTACTTTGTACTGCTATTTTGCATTGACACTTTGAACTATGGATTTTCGCTTAGGTTGTGCTGTTTGGGCTTACTCAGGATGGGTGGGTGATTTTTATCCAAGGGGAATCCGCCAAAGTGAATTTCTGAAGGTCTATAGCGATCGCCTAACAACTGTAGAAATAAATTCCACCTTTTATGTGATTCCTGATCTCGCGACTGTGAAACGTTGGGCGAGTAGTACTGATCAAAATTTTCGGTTCTGTCCTAAATTTCCTAAGCAGTTGAGCCACAGTGGTTCATTAATGCCCCATTTGGATCAGAGTAAACAGTTTTTAGATCTAATGGCAAATTTGGACGATCGCTTGGGGGTTACTTTTGTCCAACTTCCTCCTAGCTATGCCCCTAGTAATTTTGCCGATCTAGAAAAGTTCTTAGTAGCTCTAAGACAAGACAATCTGCAAATTGCGGTGGAAGTCAGGCACAATGACTGGTTTAAACCACCCCATAGCGATCGCCTCAATGCTTTGCTAACAGACTTGGCGATCGGGCGCGTCTTGCTAGACTCTCGACCAATATATACACCAGAAGCTCCACCCGTCACACAGCAAAGACGCAAGCCTAACTTACCGTTACAACCAGCCATCACCGCACCTTTTACTCTGATCCGTTTTATCAGCCATCCTGAATCAGACTTAAATTTGCGGTTTTGGCAGGAATGGGAAAACTATCTAAATCAATGGTTAAGCGCAGGTATCCAAGTATATTTTTTTATGCATTGTCCAATCGAAGAGCGATCGCCGCATCATGCCCTAGCCTTGCAAAAAATTCTTGAAAAATCAGGTATGCCTATTGCTGCTCTACCTTGGCAAAATATAGCGGCTGCGCCACAACAGCTATCATTATTTTAGAAACTTAATTCTGATGTTGCATTGATTTGCTAGAAAGTCGATACGGTCAGCGCTAAGATATATATCAAATTACATAAAAATTAAGGATATTTATGTCAGGACATATCCTGCTTGTGGATGATGAACCAGGACTGAGGGAATCAGTGCAAGCCTATCTAGAAGATAGTGGTTTTGTGGTGCAGGTTGCCAATAATGCTAGAGATGCTTGGCAATTACTAGAGCAATCTACTCCCGACTTGGTGATATCCGATATCATGATGCCACAGGTAAGTGGCTATGAATTTCTCAAACAAATGCGTGAAGATGTGAAATTCTTGAATTTGCCTGTGATTTTTTTAACCGCCAAGGGAATGACCAAGGATCGCATTGAGGGCTATACGGCAGGTTGTGATGCCTATCTATCTAAACCCTTTGATCCTGATGAGCTAGTGGCGATCGCCGAAAACTTAATCGCTCGACGCGCTATGCAGGCCGTTACTGCCACCAGCAATAGTTCAGAAATTACTGATCTAGCAGGTCAACTAGCAGAAATCAAAGCCTTACTAAAACAAAAACCTGCCATCAACATCACCCCACCTCCTATCAAAATAGAGTTCACACCAAGGGAGCAGAGTGTTTTGGAGTTGGTTGTGGAAGGTTTAATGAATAAAGAAATTGCTAAACGGTTGGGAACCACCATCCGCAATGTCGAAAAGTATGTTAGCCGTTTATTTAGTAAAACAGGAACCAGCAGCCGCACTGAACTGGTTCGCTATGCTCTGCAACATGGCTTAATTGAGTCCTAGCCATTTTTGTATCACTTACACGAAAAAGAAGAAGGCAGTGCCAAGCACTGCCTTCTTCTTTTGGTTTCAAAAAGTTACGCTATTACTTAATAAATAGCATTTCTTGATAGGTGGGCAAAGGCCAGAGATCATCGGCAACTTCACCCTCTAGGGCATCCACATAACCACGAATTTCATCCATGAGAGGGCGAATTGTCCCAGAGATAAATTTCATGTGAGCTTCAGGAGATTCAAAATCATGCTTACTCATCATTTCAGTGAGCTTGGCAGTGGTATCCATCATCGACTTAATCAAACCAGAGATCTTGCTGATTGGAGATTGATCGAAGTCAACACCAACTTCCTTAAGATTTAGGGCAGCGCTGGCGAGATCGGATAGGTAACGAGTTGCCGCAGGGTAAATCATTGTTTTCACCATACTGATGACCAGTTTGGCTTCTACCTCAATCGAGAGAATGTACTGCTCAGAATATGTTTCAAAGCGGCTGGCCAACTCCACAGGTGTTAGTACACCCACTTTGCTAAACAGTTCTTCGATGTAGGACTCTTTGAGTACAGGCAGCGCATCTGCCGTGGTCTTTAAGTTAGCAAGACCGCGCTCTTCTGCCATCTTGTGCCATTCTTCAGAGTAGCCATTACCGTTGAAGACAACTGCGCCATGTAATTCCATGACCTGCTTAAGAACTGTCGCGATCGCTGCATTGAGATCCTTACCCTTGGCCATTTCGGCTTCTAGGTTATCTGCCATCCAGTTGAGGGAGTCAGCCAGAATGGTATTCATGGCTACGAGGGGGCCTGCTACTGATTGACCTGAGCCAACGGCACGGAACTCGAAGCGATTACCTGTAAAGGCGAAGGGTGATGTGCGGTTGCGATCGCCAGGATCTTTAGGAAGAATGGGCAAGGTGTCAACACCAATATTCATCTGTCCCTTGCTGGTGGAACTCTTGAGGTCGCCTTGACGAATCTGCTCAAACACATCCTCAAGTTGAGAACCTAAGTAAACAGAAATAATCGCTGGGGGCGCTTCGTTGGCTCCAAGACGGTGATCATTGCTGGCGGTAGCAACTACGGCGCGTAGTAGAGGCCCATAGGTATGAACACCACGAATGATCGCGCCACAGAATACCAAGAATTGGGCATTAGCATGGGGAGTATCACCAGGATCGAGCAAGTTACCTTGAGTTGCGTTACCAACAGACCAGTTAACGTGCTTACCAGAACCATTGATACCAGCAAAGGGTTTTTCGTGGAGTAAACATACAAAACCATGCTTTTTGGCGGTGAAGCGAAGCATCGTCATGATCATTTGTTGGTGATCAGTAGCAACGTTAGCGGCTTCATGGTATGGAGCAATTTCAAACTGTCCAGGAGCAACTTCGTTGTGACGAGTTTTTGCGGGGATGCCCAAGCGATAGAGACGCTCTTCGACATCTTGCATGAAAACTTGAACGCGCTCAGGAATTGCACCAAAGTAATGATCGTCAAACTGCTGACCCTTAGCGGAGGGGCGGCCAAATAGAGTGCGTCCTGCTAGCAGTAGGTCGGGACGAGCATTGGCAAAGTTGGCATCAACGAGAAAATATTCTTGCTCTGCACCGCAGCTAGAGTTAACGGGTGCAACTTCCTTTTCTCCTAGAAGCTTTAATACTCTGGTTGCAGCCTTGTTCATGGCAGCATTTGAGCGTAGTAGTGGCGTTTTCTTATCTAGGGCTTCACCAGTCCAAGATACGAATACGGTAGGAATGCAAAGTGTGGAACCATTATCGGTTTCCATGATGTATGCGGGGCTGGTGACATCCCATGCAGTGTAACCGCGTGCTTCAAAGGTTGAGCGGATTCCACCATTTGGGAAGGACGAGCCATCGGGTTCCCCTTGAACAAGTAATTTGCCAGCAAATTCAGAGATAGCACCGCCATCACTTTGTACTGAAATAAAGCCGTCATGCTTCTCTGCTGTGGCGTTGGTTAATGGATAAAAAACGTGGGCGTAGTACAATGCACCTTTGGAGATGGCCCAGTCTTTCATGGCTAGGGCGATCGCATCGGCAACTGTAATATCGAGAGGTTCGCCTGTTTGGATTGTTTTTTTTATGGACTTAAAGACTGTCTTCGGAAGACACTCTTGCATTTTCGCCAGAGTAAACACATCGGTTGCCCACATCTCCTCCAATCGTTTTGGAGCCTTTTTCGGCTGTGGTTCACGATTGGTGATCTGATAAATAGCTTGAATGCGTGACTCGTTTCCGCTCATGGTTGTTTTAAGGAATTATTTTGAGTTTGCCTAATCTTACTAAAGATAGATATAGCAAATGGGTAAAAAAGATACCAAATTAATTTCAATTAATTGGTATGGGCGCTAGACTATGTTGCTGTGAATTAAACATTAAACCCAGAAAGGTTTTTTCGATAATTGAGAATTAGAAAAATGATATTTTAGTGTGTAATGACATGGGGTAAGGAGTTATGAGGGCGATCGCGATTGATTTTGGTAGTAGTAATACGGTGATTGCCCGTTGGAATTTGGTGACAAATCAAGCTGAGACAATTAAATTTGCTGATATAAGTCGCCCAGAGCCACTCGATAGTCTGATTCCATCACTTTTGTATGTGCAGGATGCGGCGGCAGGTGTGGTGGAAATTGGTCAGACGGTGATCGATCGCGGCTTAGATCGACCAACATTATCTAATCATCGTCTATTTAATAAGATGAAACGGCGTATTTTGTCGAGGTTGCATTTTTCGCCACGCCTTGATGGAGTTAAGGTGTCGGCAGAATGGGCTGGCAGTCATTTTTTGGGTAGGCTCTTACAAAACCTGCGATCGCTGCAAATTTTCCCCGATGAAATTATTTTGTCAGTTCCCGTTGATGCCTACGAGACCTATTTGCGCTGGCTAGAGCAATGTAGTACAGATATATTGATGGCAAATTTACCCACCCTATCTAGTCCAAGGGTAAGGATTATTGATGAGCCAACGGCGGCAGCCTTGGGCTATGGGGCGATTTCACCAAGTGCCTTAATTTTAGTAATGGATTTTGGCGGTGGTACGCTTGATTTGGCACTGGTACGCCTGCCAGACAATGAGCAATTTACTAATTGGGGTAGTGGATTAAGTAGCAACACAAAGCTTCAAGAGTTAGCGGAAAATAAAGCTGAGGTCATTGCTAAAACTGGCTATAGTTTGGGAGGGGAAGATATTGATCAATGGTTGTTGGAGGACTGTTTAAATAGGTATTTTGCGGAGAATAACGCAAATTTGGAAGTTCTCAAGCAAAATGCTTTACTCAAGCTATTAATGGAAAAAATTAAAATCTGTCTATCTGAGCAGGAGTGTGCCACAGAGATTTTTTTTGATATGCATACTTCTATGGCTGTGGAAATTAGCTATACGCGGCAACAGTTGGAATATTTGCTGGAGAAAAAAGGCTTTTATCGAATTTTACAGTTATCGATGAATGAGCTAGGGAGTATCGCCTTTAATAAAGGAGTACTTAAGGGAGATATTAATCATATTTTGTTGGTGGGGGGATCTTCATTAATTCCATCGGTAAAAGCTGCGGTGGCAAACAATTGGCCAATGGCGAAAATGCATAGCCATTTACCCTTTGAGGCGATCGCTCATGGAGCTTTGTTATTAAGTCATGGCATGGCAGTGCAGGATTATTTATTTCATTCCTATGCTATTCGCTATCGCGATCGCCACTCTGAGCAATGGAAATATCAAACCATATTTCGCCGTGGGCAAAACTATCCCACTAGTCGTCCTGTGGAATTGTTGCTGCGGGCTTCTCAGGTTAACCAAAGGGAAATCTCCTTAACTATTGGTGAAATTAGCCATGTTAGTCAAGGAACGGAAATTTCTTTTGATGGCGATCGCGTTGTGATGGAATTTGATCAAAATCCGCAGGAACAGTTTTTTCCATTACAAACTGATAGTGAAGGGCAGGCCATTGCTCAAGCGATCGCCCACCTCGTTCCTTTAGGTCAACCTGATCAAGATCGACTAAAGGTTCTCTTTAAAATTAGTCAACAAAGGGAATTATTAATTACTGTGATTGATTTATTAAATAATTTGTATTTATTACGAGAATATCCTGTAGCCAAATTAACTTAGCAAATCACCCAAAAAACTATTGACATTATACCTAGGTATAGGGTCTATGATGGCGACATTATGTTTCTTTAGATATCAAATAACTATGGGGTTACAATGCTACAGGTTCGCGAAGTCTCTCGAAAAATAGGTGTCAATCCTCAAACTCTTTATTTTTATGAGCGCATCGGACTAGTTCCATCTCCAGCGAGAACTGAGGCTGGCTATCGCATGTATGACGATCAAGATTTAGAGAGATTGACTTTTATCACCCATGCCAAGTCCCTAGGATTGACCTTAGAGGAAATCGGTCAAATACTGGCTCTCAAAGACGATAGCAGTGGTAGTTGTTGTCGAGTGGTGCGCGATCGCCTCCATGCCAAAATCGCCCAAATCGAAGAAACAATTCGCCAATTACAGGCTTTACGCGAAGAATTACTTCCTTTAGCAGAGCAATGCGATCGGGGGTTAGCAACTTCTAAAGAAGAATGTGGAAGTTGCTGGATGAATATCTAGATAAATATCTAAAGGAGAAAATTTATGGGTAGTAACTTAGCTACTAGACTGCGTGTGGATACTCGGCAATCCCATACTATTGCTGAAAATACCGCATTTATGAAATGCTTTCTCAAAGGAGTGGTTGAACTTGTTCCTTTTAGGCATCTGCTTGCAAATCTGTACCTTGTATATACAGCCCTTGAGCAGTCATTAGAAAAACATCGCCATACTCCAATTTTGAGTTCTATCTACTTTCCTGAACTAAATCGTAAGGATAATTTAGAGCGCGATCTGGCTTTCTATTATGGTGATAACTGGCGCGATCAGATTACTCCTCTGAGGGCTGGACTGGTCTATGTGAATCGCATCTATGAAATTGCTGAGTCCGATCCTCTGTGCTTAATTGCCCATGCCTATACTCGCTATATGGGCGATTTATCAGGTGGACAAGCCCTCAAGTCTATTGTTCGTTCTGCCTTTGATTTGCCAGAGGGAATTGGCGTTGCTCTTTATGAATTTGAACAGATTCCCACGATTGAAGCAAAACGGAATTTCAAAGCAAAATATCGCCAGACCCTTGATGATCTTAGTCTTGATGAAGAAGCGATCGCGCGTATTATTACTGAAGCCAACTATGCTTTTTTGCTCAATCGCAATGTTGTCAATGAGCTAGAAATACATCTCAGGGCGGCTATTGGTGATCATGTGTTTGAATTGTTGACTAAACAGGATCGTCTAGGTAGTACAGAGAGCGCAATGCAGGATATGCCACACGATGCCATGTTATCGGCTTAATATTTTGGAACTGAGGAAATAGATGGATGAAAACAACAACGCAAACTGTTCAATTTGATCGCAATTTAATTCATAAATACAATTGTCCTGTTCCTCGCTATACGAGTTACCCTCCTGCCACGGAATTAAAGGAAGACTTCAATTCTCAAGATTTCCATGAAGCGATCGCCGCAGGTAATAGACAACAAACACCACTTTCTCTCTATTGTCATATTCCCTTTTGTGATACGCCTTGTTACTTTTGTGGTTGCAATACAATCATCACACCTCGCAAGGAATTTGCAGAGCCGTACTTAATCTATCTCATGCGTCATATTGCTCAGATTGCGCCCTTGGTAAGTCGCGATCGCGCAGTGGAGCAGATGCATTGGGGAGGAGGCACTCCAAACTATCTAGAGATTGCACAAATTGAAAGGCTATGGCAATGTTTGCAAGAGAACTTTACCTTTGCCACCGATGCCGAAATTTCCATTGAGGTCAATCCGCGATCGCTTACCCGTGAATACTTGCAAAGACTGCGTGAACTAGGTTTTAATCGCATTAGCTTTGGTATTCAAGATTTTAACCTGCAAGTACAACAGGCAGTCAATCGCATTCAACCAGAAGAAATGCTGTTTACAGGAATGAATTGGATGCGGGAAGTTGGATTTGAGGGCGTAAATGTCGATTTAATCTATGGATTACCCCACCAAAATCTTGATACGTTCCGTGAGACGATCTCCAAAACCATCTCTCTAAATCCCGATCGCATTGCGGTCTTTAACTTTGCCTATGTACCTTGGCTCAAGCCTCTCCAAAAGCGCTTACCGCAAGAAGCAATGCCCTCATCGGCGGAAAAGTTAGAGATTGTGCAGATGACCATCGAAACCCTCACAAATCACGGCTATGTATTTATCGGCATGGATCATTTTGCCAAACCCGATGATGAATTAGCGATCGCGCAACGGGAAGGCAATCTGCATCGCAATTTTCAAGGCTATACCACCAAACCTGAATCGGATTTGCTAGGCTTCGGGATGACTTCCATTAGTATGCTACAAAATATCTACATCCAAAATCACAAAAAATTAAAGCAGTTCTATCAATCAATTGATGAGGGAGATTTACCCATAGAAAGGGGCTTTACCCTCAATGCTGATGACATCTTGCGGCGCTCGATCATTATGGAATTGATGTGTCAGTTTGAACTATCACAACCTGAAATTGAAGCTAAATATCATTTAACTTGCGATCGCGATTTCAGCAAATATTTTGACCGTGAAAAGTCACAACTGCAACACCTTGAAGCCGATGGACTGGTGCGACTAGAAGGCGATCAGATCATCGTGACTCCTGCAGGAAGACTGCTCATCCGCAACATTGCCTCCGTCTTTGATACCTACATGCAAACAGACAACACAGGTAGATTTTCTAAGGCAGTCTAATAGACCTCAATTAGTCCTTGTTCTTGATAACTAACTTCCATAATCCCTAACCTAATATCCATGACCTCTAACATCATCAGCGTTAAATTTAATCGTGAACCTGAACCAGCGATCGCCAAATTAGATTGGAAAGCGATTATTTTCTTCACATCAATTCACGGTTTGGCTCTTCTTGCTCCTTGGTTCTTTTCTTGGTCAGCGCTAGGAGTCATGCTCTTTCTCCACTGGCTCCTAGGCAGCATAGGCGTATGTCTTGGCTATCACCGTCTGCTCAGTCATCGCAGTTTACGAGTACCGCAGTGGCTAGAATATAGCATCGCCATCCTTGGCGCACTGTCTCTGCAAGGAGGACCGATCTTTTGGGTGGCAGGACATCGTCTCCACCATGCCCATACAGAAGATGAAACCCAAGATCCCTACTCTGCCAAACGGGGCTTTTGGTGGAGTCATATGCTGTGGATTTTCTATCCCCATGCCCAATTCTTTGAATATGAACAGTACAAACGCTATGCTCCTGATCTAGATCGCAATGCCTTCTATCGTTGGCTCAATCGTTATTTCTTAGTATTGCAACTGCCCCTCGCCATTCTGCTCTATCTGCTTGGTGGTTGGTCTTTCATTATCTATGGAGTTGTTGTGCGAATAGTTCTCCTTTGGCATACTACATGGTTTATCAATTCTGTGACCCATATGTGGGGATATAGAACCTTTGACAGTGAAGATAATGCTCGCAATCTCTGGTGGGCAGCAATTTTGACCTATGGTGAAGGTTGGCATAATAACCACCATGCCTATCCCCATGTGGCTAAATGCGGTTGGCAATGGTGGGAAGTTGATATGACTTGGTGGGTGATCAAGTTATTCCAAGTCATGGGATTAGCTAAACAAGTAAATCTACCTCCTATTAATTTGTAACTGATGTTACGTGGAACTCAGAGTATGAATCTCCTGCTGCTAGCAAAGCAGGGCAACCACGGAGGGATTGCCCCTACCTGAATAATTTAAATTTGGCGTAGGGGCTGTGCCCCCGTGCCAGCCCCAATCATCCAACAT
>JANRII010000071.1:0-12272 GCA_033765135.1 Pseudanabaenaceae cyanobacterium bins.39 | reverse complement strand
CTCCTGCTGCTAGCAAAGCAGGGCAACCACGGAGGGATTGCCCCTACCTGAATAATTTAAATTTGGCGTAGGGGCTGTGCCCCCGTGCCAGCCCCAATCATCCAACATAGCAGGAATTCCTTCCACGTAACATCAGTTAGTTACAAAACACTAGCTAGTAATGCTTTTTGGGCATGGAGTCGGTTTTCTGCCTCATCCCACACCCTTGACTGCGTACCTTCGATCACACCGTCAGTAATTTCTTCGCCGCGATGGGCAGGGAGACAGTGCAAAGCGATCGCTTGAGGATCTGCCAAAGCCATCAACTCTTCATTCAATTGGTAGGGCTGAAATATGGGAATCCGATCTTCCGCTTCCGCCTCCTGCCCCATACTTGCCCAGACATCGGTATAAAGCACATGGGCAGCATGAGCCGCCAACCGAGGATCTTCGGTAACAATTACTTCTGAGCCGTGAGCTAGGGCTGTTGCCTGAGCAACGATCGCAGGATCAGGGGAGAAATTCTTAGGAGAAGCAATTCGCACATTCATCCCCACAAGGGCGCAACCAATCATCAAAGAATGCGCCATATTATTACCATCGCCCACATAAGTGAGAGTTAGTCCCCTCAGACTGCCAAAATTTTCCTGCACTGTCAGCAAATCAGCCAACACCTGACAAGGATGCTCCAAATCACTCAGGGCATTGATAATTGGCATCTGGCAATATTTCGCAAAGGTTTCTAATTCTGCTTGCTCAAAGGTGCGGATTGCTAAAACATCTAAATAGCGATCGAGTACCCTTGCGGTATCTTGAATTGGTTCTCCACGACTAACCTGAGTCACATTAGGATCAAGATCAATTACATGCCCCCCCAATTGGTGCATCGCCACCGTAAAGCTGACTCTGGTGCGTGTTGAGGCTTTCCGAAATAGCAAACCCAAGGTTTTGCGCTGGAAGTCAAACTGGATATCCCCTGATTTCAGTTTTTGAGCAAGCGTGAGCAAGTCCTGTATTTCCTGTGGTTGCAAGTCTGCCAAGCTAAGGAGATCGCGTCCCTGAAGATTTCCCATAGTATTTATGCTAAAAAAGCTGTCTAAATGATTGTTTGAGTTGGATGTACGATCTTAATCACAATGCGGTTAGTGAAACTGTTGCTTCTGATATTTAGTATGACGTAATTATGACCATAAAAAAACCCGCAGGAGGCATTCTTGCGGGCAGAAATTATGTAGATACGTCGCTAGTGAATTTATTATCTAGCTTGGGTGAATGGAGATTGGTGATAGCCGTCACTGGCATTGAGCGATCATTTGCTTAACTTATGGTGATATCGATCACTTCTAAATTTTTTGATCCCCCTAAATCCCCCTTACAAAGGGGGACTTTTTTAATCTTTTCCCCCCTTTCATAAGGGGGGTTAGGGGGGATCGTTCAGTATTTTTAGCCTATGCTTACACTTCTCAAACAGTCTCTAAATTTCCCTTTCATAAGGAGGACTTTTTAATCTTTTCCCCCCTTATAAAGGGGTAAAGGAGATCGTTCAGTATTTTTAGATAATCGAGCTATGTGATCACGAATACCTATAGCTATTAATCCTAGCAAAATACTTAGCCATTTACTCACCCGATCGGCGATTGTACCAGCATAATTTAAGGTGACCAAATGTTGTCCTTGGGGAATTTTGATCTGAACCTGTCCCTGTGGGTTTGCTTCCAAATCCGCCTGCTGGCCATCGATTTGCACTTGCCACGCAGGATAATACAACATTCTAAGCTGGAGGTATTGGGGCTGATCATGATTTTGTTGCACAGAGATTTTACGCCAGCCATAGCGCCAGTCTTGAATTTGAATAGGATCAGAGATATTTGGCTCTTGCCATGCTGCAAGGGGATAGTTGCGATCAGGCGGCATGGGCAAGGTTACGCCCTTAGCCCGATATTCATAAACATCAACGAGGGCCAGTCCATCGGGAAAGATGTGATGCCACCAGAGGATCGGTGTACTGGGTTGGGTGGCATCTGGCTCTGTGGGATATGATTTACGATCGCTCAGTTCAACAAACTGATGAATAATCGCGGCATCAAAACCCGTATGTTGAATCACGATGCGATCTATATATCCATAGCTGGCGATCGCCATGATCATTAAAACAACAGCAATCAAGCGCTGATTAGCTCGATAGAAATGCTCCCAGCTAAATGCCCATAGCAACGGCACTAGCGGAACCGTTAAGCCATACCAACGCCATGAAAATTGAATTTTTTGGATAATGGGAACTAAGTGGTAGATGCCAATACTGAGATCGGTGGTCATGAGCAGGGCGATCGCTGTCCCCACTAACCAAAAAATTGCCGATCGCCGATAGGTGGCATGGCTCATATGCTCTAACGCAGGGGCAACCTGTTCAGGGCGATACCATAGCCAAGTCAAGATCATTACCAGTGCGATCGCCACCATCATCAGAAAATAGGGAATCATGCCCGAACTAGATTCAAACCAATGCTGCGAAAAATGAGGCTGCAACTGACTCAATCCAGATAGAACTAGTCGCGATTGCGGTAAATATTCTGAAGACAGACTCACTAAATTAATCTGTACCAACTTCTGATCGAGCATAGCAGGCAACAAGAAAAAGCTAATTCCCGCAAAACCTGCCACAGCACTGAGATAACATCCCCCCACATCTCGCCCATAGGATTTGATATCACTAAAATTTACCAAGCATAGGGGCATCAAGAGCCAAACGATAAAAGTAATTAGCAAAGTGGGCAAATGGGATAAACCCAACATTCCCCAACAAATAGCCAGAGGAAAAGCAGAGGTTCTCTGGAAATAGGGTAAAGAGAACTGGCGAATCAATAAATCGGTATAGTACAAAATCCAAGGAATCCAGCAAATCCCCCATACTTCCGCGATCGCCCCACGCTGATAGATATCAATACCAAAATAGGGAGAAGCGATCGCCAAACCCATGACCAACCAAGCCATCGGCGCAGGGAAATATAGTTTTGCATAGAGCCAAGTTCCCCAACCCAATACCACACAGGCTAACACCATGCTACCGATCAAGGTACTAGGCAAATCCATTCCCAAGAGAGCAAACGGTAAAGTGGCGATCGCGCAGATCGGCGGATAGAAGGCAAAGGTAGCATTACCAAAGCCAAAATTAGAATATTCCAACCAACGGGGATAGAACTGTCCGCCACGAAATTGATGTTGATATTGAAATAGCCAACTCAAATTGAAATGGGTGGAATGAGTGATAGGATAGCTATGCCAAAACATCGGTAAGATAGCGATCGTCGCAACCATGCATACACTCACAAATGCCACTAACTGAAGCGACTTTGCCGACAATTGATTAAACTTAAACCATGACAAACTAGCTGGATGTTCCATAATGGGGTTGCCGTTGGGCAAGACATATAATTGATACACCAAAGGGAAAAGAGAAGTTCGGCAACCACTGCCGTTCCCATTGGAAGACTTGATATAGAAGTTGATTTACCAATGCCGCAGGTAATTTCGCATCGGAATGGGAGTCCTGTGTATTCTTGACATTGTGGGAACGGAAGTAATTACGGAAGTTATTAATGAGACGAGCGATCACGATCGGCGGAAATAGCAACGTATTGAAATAGGACATAAAGCGCACTTCATAACCTGCCCGATGCACCAGATCCGCCAATTGGGACTTAGTATAGCGGCGATAATGTCCATGCACCACATCATGACCACTCCACAAAAATTGATAGGCTGGCACTGTAATTAAAATATGTCCCCGATCCTGTAAATATCGATGCCCTTGCATAAGTACGGCGAAGTCATCATTAATATGCTCAATCGTATCCAGAAACATCAACATATCAAAATATTCTGTGGGCAAACTCGCACCATGATCCGCCAAAGTTCCTTGATAGATGCGCTCTAGCCCCTTGGCTTGGCAGAAAGCGATCGCCATAGCTGCCATATCTAGCCCCCAAGACTCATAGCGATCGCCGAACTCAGACTGCAAAATCTCTAGCATAAAGCCCGTACCGCAACCCACATCTAGCACTTTTCCCCCTGCCAGATGCTCAACAAGGCACTTGACTAAAATCTCACGTCTCGCCCGAAACCACCAATGCTGGCGCTCCACCGCATACATTTCTTGATATAGTTCCTGTTCCATAAAATTGGGTCATCCTTTAAATTTTTCATAAATTTTGTTTAACAGTTTCGATACTCATCGCCATATCACAACCCTGCTGAGACTGCCGCAAATAGCGCCGCACCCGATATTTCATCCACAGCAACGAAGTAAACATTAGCCACGAATCTCGCAAAGGTGACACACTAGAATGCTCGGAATTGTGCCAAGCGATCGGAATTTCCCAAATTCTCAACCCCAACTCCTGAGCAATGAATAGAATCTCCACATCAAAGCCAAAATGCCCCGTTTGCAAACAACTAAATATGCGCTTGGCATCATAATTCTTAAAAACCTTAAAACCGCATTGGGTATCTTGAAGGTGATCAATGACCATCCAACGCACAAATAGATTAAAGGCTTTACCCATGAGTTCACGATAAAAGGGCTGGTGCTTGATAATTTGCGATTGGGACAGACCGCGAGAGCCGATCGCAATGCTCTTTTCTCTCTGCAATGCCATAATCAAACGGGGCAACTCCTCCAATGGGGTCGACAGATCCATATCCATAAATGCCACATACTTGCCGCGTGCCACCATCACTCCCGCTTTGATCGCAAATCCTTTCCCCTGATTGGTGACAAACTCTAACAACTGCCAGTCTAGTTCAGGAGCTGCGGTTAGGTAATCGCGCACGATCTCCCCCGTGCGATCGCCACTACCATCATTGACAATAATCACCTCAAAGCTGTGATCCTGAGATACATCAACCCTCTGAGCAATATCTAAGCAAATTGCAGGCATCTGTTTTCTGATCAAATCCAAGGACTTGACTACGGCTCTGGCTTCGTTATAGGCGGGAATGATGATCGAAATTAGCATACAAAAAAACAGATATTGAACGACCTCTGCCTGAAGATATTACCCAATTCCCAAACCCCAATTACGACTTGCTAATTACGACTTTCTAAGCCACCTTGCACATTCGTTACATTAGCAGGCGGACGAGTCCAGTTAAAATCACTAATTCGCAAAATTAGCTCCCCCAAACCTTGATTGGGATTATAGCGAATTTGCACAGCATAGGTACGCCTTGCATATTCTAAGGAATATACCGAATCAAATAGATTGCCATTATCCAGATTCCAACTCTGCTGCACACCTAACCTCAAAGGGCCATAGATTTGCTGGACAATGCCTGCGGTTAAAGCACGATTATCGACTAGCCGATCAAATAGAAAAGGCGATCGCCCTGAGGAAAAAGCCTGTGTATAGCTCACGGTCAGACCCGTATAGTCAAAAAAGTCCTTCGCAAAGTTGCCTACCTCAGCCGCCAAGCCCACAGTTCCTAACAGAGTCGCTTGATTATTTCCATTAGAATAAAAGGAATTTACACCCTGAACGACCACAAAAGCATCTAGTTTCGGTACGATGGGCTTTGGAGAATAGCGCAACCCAGATTCTCGTTCGGCAGGTGCAGGGATACCACGCAAGAGTGGAAAGGTGCGGGATAAAGCCGCCGCATTTTGCACCCGAATTAAAGAACCCACCGCCGCAGGCTGAATGTCATCGCGGATAGCACTCACAAACTGCACTGCTGCCTGAAAATTGAAACCAATTTGGGAATCTCCCAAAATATAGGTGGGTGAAAAGATGGTACTACCCACTAAATTATTGACATCCTGAAAGCCAAGGGAACCATTAAACACGCGATCGCGAAAGGCATATTGAGAAACTAGGTTATAGCCATTTTGCAATGAGACTTCATGACTGGCATTAAATCGCAAAATGGAATCTAGTCGCGAAAAGTTGAGCCCAGACAGACTGGCCCTAGCGGATAGTTTTTGACCATCATCAAAGGCACTATTGAGGGTTGCCACCACCCCTAAAATATCAAAACCCGTCACCCCACTTTGGCTAGAAAAGGCTCTTTGCAACAGGATTTGTGGAGACACCTGAAAGCTAAGGTTGGGTTGAGTCACCACGTCAAAACTTTGTTGGTAAAATACACCATCGCGATCGCGGCGATCAAAACCCACGAGGGCAGGGGCAAATCGTTGGAAGCGATCGAGGGTCAGCGTACTGACTGGCAGAGGTATCGACAAACCCTGATCAAAGACAATGGTGGGGGATTCGAGATCGAGCCGATTTTGGGTTGGTGAAATTGGCGTTAATGTCGCCTTAGGTGTCACAATTTCCAGTTCAGGAGGACTGAAAGGATCATTCGTCACCCTCAGATTTTCGGCTTTCCAAGTATCTCCATCGATACTGAGACGCTCCGCCACAAAGCCAAAGCGCCGCACTTGTCCCTCCGCAGCATCGGCAGTACCCATCAAGGATACGGTCACAGAATTAGTGGCAATGTCCGCAGGCGATCGCGATACTTCCGAACTCACCAACGTACCTAAATCAACTGCTCCCGATGCATTGAGCATTTCCCCCTGCACATCGATATAGTTAAAAGAGAGCTTATCGCCACGCAGTTTTTGATTTCCCCTCGTTAAAAATACATTTCCTTCCGCCACTACTTCCTGCGTTTTGATATTCAGTTGCACCCGATCCGCCTTTACCTCCGTCTGTTTGTAATTGATCTGCACATTGCCCGTAGCGACAAAGGTTTGAGTTTTGATGTCATACTCTTGGCGATCGCTATTAACCTTCAGAATTTGCTCCTTAGCAGGATTGGGATTGACCTGTATCGGCGGACGCAAGCGATCGCTAGGCTTAAGTTGGGGAATACTATTCGGTTTGACAGGCCCCACCTGTGCAATCTGGGAATGAATTTGCTGAGATATAGCCTGACGTAAAAAATAGTCTGGATCAGGTAAAGCTTCTAAAAAAAGTTGCAGTTGCGATCGCACTTCAGCATTAATCGCTCCCCTGTCCCGTTGTGGTTCAACCACAGTATAACTATGCAGAACAGGTAATCTGTGGCGACGAGCATGATCCTGCTGCACCTCTGCATAGCCAATGGGAGATATTTGAATTGAAGGCGGTGGTAAAGATTCCATACAGAAATAAGCTTACAGGATCTTTGCTGGCGATCAAGCCCTTAAACTCAAAAATCAATCCCAAGCAATCATTAAAATCATTAATTACGAATCTGCACTGGCATCAGCAGATAGGTCATCTTTAATCCCCCCAATGGAATTAAAACCGCAGGACTGGTGGGATTATTTAGTTGAATTTGAATTTCGTTACTTGGTAAAGCCTTTAAGCCATCTAGCAAATATTTGACATTAAAAGCAATTTCCACATCTTCACCAGAGATCTGGGCTGGTAAAGATTCGCGTCCTGCTGCCACATCGGGAGCCTCCACCGATAAGGAAATTTCTTGCCCTGTGGCATCAATTGAGATTTTGACGATATTATTTTTTTGATCCGCCAGTACTGCGATTCTCTCTAGGGCAGATAAAAACAACTTGCGCTCTAGGGTAACTTGGCGCTCGAACCGATTAGGAATAAGCTGGCGGTAGTTGGGATAGGAACCATCGAGGAGACGTGAAATCAAAATTTGATTAGCACTCTGGAAGATCATGTTGGCATTATCAAATTTAACGGCGATCGCGCCTTCGGTTTGTTGATTGAGCATTCGCTCCAACTCACGCAAAGCCCTAGCAGGAATCGTTACTTCTAAATTTGTGGATACGGTATCCGCAGTTACGGCATCTTCAGCATCTAAAAAACCAGTTTGTAACACCGATAGGCGATGCCCGTCTGTTGCGGCAAATTCTAAGCGATCGGCACTAGCAGTTAAGTGTACCCCAGTCAAAATTCGTTTGGTTTCATCGGCTGAAGTCGCAAATAAGGTCGATGATAAGCCACTCAAAGTAGCCTCAACGGGCAGATAGGTCATTTCCCCATCTTCACTAATTTGGGGAAGTTCAGGAAATTCTTCGACAGGCAAACCATGCACCTGATAACGTCCTGAACCGCAGATGATGGATACCATCGTATTGTCTTTGTCGATGCTCTTATCAACGCTAATCGTGACATCCTCATCGGGTAAACGCGACACAATATCGTTAAATAGTTTGGCAGGTAACGTAATCGATCCAGCCTCAATCACCTGAGATGGACAGGAGACTTGAATACCCAAATTGAGATCAAATGCAATCAGTCCCAAGCTCTGACTGTCAATATTCGCATCTAGACGAATATTAGCTAAAATTGGATGGGTGGGTCGAGAGGCAACAGCACGACCAACGGAAGCGAGGTGGGCGGCAAGATGGCTTTGGGAGCAGATTAGACGCATTGTGATTCAACTAGAATAAGTGAGGGCTTATCTGAATATTTGGCAAAATCTATGGTTTGCAGAATGTCCGTGTATGTAATGACTAAAAGGGTTTCAACGGCACTAGGGATGACCATCTTAGCAGGTGGAGGGATGGGAGTTGCATGGACTGACCAAAATTAGTTTAAAGCTCGACAAATTAAAAAAATGAGTTTGCAGGGAAGGCATTGGCGACCAAGTTAAAACTAAATTTCGGGAAAATCTCAAAAAAATTTAGGCAGATGGCAGAGGACTTGTTTTGAATTAGGTTTTTGCATTTGTGGGAGTAAATCATAGCACTGCTGCAAAATTTTGCAAGATCTTCAAAAATAAAAAATTTGATCAAAAACTGGAAAATTATTACCAAATTTCCAAAACCTAAATTTGTTTTTTTTGTTGATTTTTTTGATTTTCCAAGTTCAAAAGTAAATTCAAAAATTCATATAAAAATCACTCGATCTAATAATTACTATTCTAAGAATTAATAAAATATTTAAATAGTAGTAGTAGGGGCTGTGGAAAATGTGGAAAACTCTGTGGATTACTTTGCAGAAGCAATTTTCTAGCTTTTTTGCCTGTGGAAAACTCTGTGGAAAAACTGCCACTTTTTCCACAGAGTATAAATACCTATAAAAAGTTTTCCACATTTTCCACAAAGTTATCCCCAGATATTCAATAGTTATCCACAGTAATTTTAAAGTTTTCCACAGGTTTTCCACAGGCTAGGAGCCATAATTTACTGAAATAAATCTTAGGTTAAGGTCTTAAGTGTCCCTGTGATGAGCCATCGGCAGGTAGAAATTTATAAACTTATTTGCTTAAATATTATCGAAAAATTACTTTTATTTTATCTCTATTTTGCTTTGATTTTATCTAAAAATAATCAAATTTGTAGCGCTTGGATTGATCACTCTGATTAATTTTTTGGGGGATCATTGTAATTTTATAGATTTTTCTATAGGTCTTGATAGATTTTGATAGAGATTTTCTTAGGTCTGAGATAGGTGTCGGGATTGTTGACCATAGCGATCGCGATCGCTATGAATTCAAAAAAATCAGCAATAATTAATCTTAATTTAATGCTGGGTGGTATCAATTAATATTAATTAACAAAAATTATCAAAGGCGAAAAAAGATGAAAATAAAAAATCCTCCAAAATGAAACAACACTTTGGAGGATGAAAAACTAAATCTAGCAACCTTTAGCAATAACCTTTAGCCTTGGTATTAATTACCAGGGGTGGGTTTGAGGGTAAAGAGAAAATCTAGGCGCGTATTTTTGGGGTTAAGGGTGGTGGTGGTGACGGAAATGCCGTTAATCGCATCTAATACGTCACGAACTTCGGTAAAGCTGGGATTGGATTTGACTTCGGGGGGCAGCAAGCGATCGGCGATCGCCAAGGCACTAGTCATGTTGAAGTAAAAGTAACCACCGTTGGCCTTGGGCATACCTGTGGTGAGGATCTGAAAAGGACGACTATCGGGCAGGTTGCGGGCAGGACTGGGCAGAAAGGTCTCCACTAGGTTGCCCATCGACCAAAAGACAAAATCTTGATTGATGTTGCCCCGGGTGGCAATGGTGGTATTGCCAATGTTCCATGTGGTGACGGATTGATTGCCAATTTGTGTGGATTTGATCTCAACTCCCTTGGGGAGCAGTCCGCCTGCGCTGGTTTGGGCTACTTGATCAAGTTTTTCGAGGGTAGATTTGGCGGCGTTGGGTTTGCTGGTTTGGGCGATCGCCACAAAGCCAAAACCAGGGTTAGCCAAAATACCTTTGTTGTTCGGAATAGCTGCGATCGCAAATTCCCCATCCATCCATTGCAAGATATCGCGGTCTAGATCTAACTTAGTGCCATCTTTGACGGCTTTTCGCACCTGTTCGATCAGTTGTGCAGAACTAGCATTACCCTTAGCTTGGTTGGTGATCGATTGCCAAGATTGATAGAGATTTAAGCCCGAAATCAGGAGAAAGGTTTCTTGAGGTAAGAAGTTTAAAATTTTGGATTCGCTATTAGCCGCGACATTGGTGCTGTCATTTTTGAGGAAGCTATTAATTTCAATGCGGATACCTTCCTTCTGTGTGCCACCTGCAAGGGTAATGGCGGCTAGTTCTTTACGAGACTGCGCGATCGCTGACTCATTGAGGTTGAGTTTAGTTTGGGAGCCGATAAACTCTAGGGCAACATCACCATCGAGATAGACATGGACGAGGGGGGATGCTATTTGGGTTTGATTGGGATTGTTATAGATTTTGGCAAAGGCTTCTTTTTTGGCTAGGGATGCTTTGTTACCCTTGTAAGTATCGATGCTTTGCTGGAGTAGATTAGCGCTAGTGGCGATCGCCACATACTGACCACCAATATCGGCCGTTAAGATGTTGTTATTAGGGTCACGGGATGGGGACTCGAAGTAGGTAAAGTCTTTGTATTGTTTGGAGGTAAATCTTGCACCTTGCTGAGTCAGAGCTTCGCGGTACTTGTTTAAAAATAATTCTGATTTTTGGCGATCACGGGTCGGAGCGATAATGAGTGTGGCGGCAGGTGCTTGGGGTTGCTGAGGATCGGGGACGAGAGCCGTAAGAACATAACCATCTAGCCAAGGCTTAACATCGCGATCGTAATCAGTTTGGCTTTGGCTTAAGAGAGCATTGAGAGGAGATTTTTCGATGCTATTGCTAATCAGTTTTTGGGAAGCGGGTGTGCCAAACTGCACTAACTGCTTCCAAGGTTCGGGGTTGGTATTAAAGGCAATGACCACTTGGGCTTGCTCTGGTACAACGGCGGCAGCGCCTAATATTCCCTTGGTGGCTTGCAATCGTTGGGAAAAATAGATATAAGTGCCAGCCGCGATGGTTCCGATTGCTGCTGCTCCAATGCCGACATATAGAAGTGTGGTGGTTTGTTTTTGTTGCTTAGACTTCTGCTTGGGCTGTTTGTCTCTAGATGACTTCGACATGGAATCGGTTAGACCTAAAATTTACAAGGATGAAGGAATAAATCTTTTTTTAATTAATGTAAAGCGAGTCAATGATAATATATTTGCAGTCCCTTTTGCCAGATTCCCTCGATGGACTTAACTTCAAATTTACGGCAATTGATGAAGGTTGTTGCCATTCCTAGTTTTAAAGTGCTGGGCGATCGCTCTCAGACTTCACGCCGTGCCATAGATAGATTGCGACAGGGACAGGGGCAGCAATTAAGATATGTAGACTTGATTAATATTGCCGCAGTTTTGGGAATTAGTACTGAGGATTTAATTAATCAATTCATTCATCAGCCTATTAACTTATCTCTTAATCCATCTGATCAGTTGATGGAAGTGGAAAGTAAGGTGAAGGAATGGAGCGATCGCCAAGATGTCGATAGTGTATTAAGAGAATGTCAACGCTTGCAAAGTCAGTTAGAGCAGCAAGCCCAAGAATTGCGATCGCAGTTTATTCGTGATGCGGTACAACGTTTAGAATCTCTGCTGTTGCAGATGCCCTCTGCGGTCTATGCGGCACAACAAAATCCGCAATTACCTGCGAAAAATATTTTGCCGTTACTCCGTTCTCTCGATTTGTTATTGCAGCAATGGGGGGTGCAGATGATTGCTCAGGTGGGAATGGAAGTTCCCTTTGATCCTTGTTTGCATGAACTGATGGAAGTTGATCCGTCTGTGCGGGAGGGTAGTCCTGTGGTGGTGAGATATGTGGGCTACATGATGGATGGCAAGCTATTACATCGGGCGAGGGTTGTAAGTAAGTAACTGATGTTACGTGGAACTCAGGGTATGAATCTCCTGCTGCTAGCAAAGCAGGGCAACCACGGAGGGATTGCCCCTACCTGAATAATTTAAATTTGGCGTAGGGGCTGTGCCCCCGTGCCAGCCCCGATCATCCAACA
>JANRII010000070.1:0-22727 GCA_033765135.1 Pseudanabaenaceae cyanobacterium bins.39 | reverse complement strand
GGTGTTTGTTGATATTGGGGATGAGAATGTAAAGGGAATTATCCAGATTCCAGATTTTTTGGATAGTGGGGCGATGACTCCTGAAATGTATCCTGAGATTGGTTCACCTGTGGGGGCGGTAGTGGTTGGCTATACTGAGGACGATCGCAATCAAGTTTGGTTGAGTGTTAAGCCGAGTGTGTTACAAAAGACTTTGGTTAAGTTGCGAGAGCCAGTTGTTAGTCAAGCCTAGATAAATGGAGGACTTTGAAAATGCAACTTTTTACTGTTGGACATTCAAATCACAGCATCAAGACTTTTATTGAGCTTTTACAAAAGCATGAGATTACGGCTCTAGCGGATGTGCGATCGCGTCCCTATAGTCGTTATTTACCGCATTTTTGCCAAGCGCAGTTAAAGGATTATTTAGAAGCTGACAAAATTCGTTATGTGTTTTTAGGGCAAGAGTTAGGCGCAAGACCTGAAGACCCAAGTTGCTATGTCGATGGTAAGGCTCTATACGAGAGAATCGCGGCGACTGATTTATTTACAGAGGGGATTAGGCGAATCTTAAAAGGTGTAAAAAGTCGGCATAGAATCGCGTTGATGTGTGCTGAGAAAGATCCTCTAACTTGCCATCGGGCAATTTTAGTTTGTCCACATCTAAAGGAATATGATCTAGATATTCAGCATATTAAAAGTAATGGCGATCTAGAGTCTCACGAAGAATTAGAAGATAGGATGTTGGCTAAGCATGGATTCAAACAATTTGCTAAACCAATAGAAATTAGTCAACTTTCACTGTTTGATGCTTTTTCTCCTGTTCAAGCAACCGATGACTTAGACCGTGAGGATTGTCTTATAGAAGCTTATAAAAAACAGGGTGATGAAATCGCTTATGTAGAAACAAAGGGAGAAGTTTATGCTTAGTCAGTCAGTTCAATTATTTACAATGGGCTTTACTCAGAAAAGTGCTGAGCAATTTTTTGATACCTTGATAAAATCTGGTGTAAAAACAGTTATAGATACAAGACTAAATAATGTGTCTCAGTTAGCAGGCTTTACCAAGAAAAATGATTTAAGGTATTTTCTTAAACAAGTTGGGGGGATTGATTATGTGCATATTCTTGATTTAGCTCCAACTAAAGATATTTTGGACGAGTACAAAAAAAATAAAGGCGATTGGGGGGTATATGAGCAGAAATTTTTAAAACTTATATCAGATCGTCAGATTGAGAAAAAAGTTACGCCTGAATTACTCAATCACGGATGTTTGCTCTGTAGTGAAGCCAAGCCTCATAATTGTCACCGTCGCCTTGTCGCTGAGTATTTAAGTAAGAAATGGGAGAATATTAAGGTATGTCATCTGTAAAAAGGATTATTTGTCTTGCTAATTCCAAGAAAGAGGGTGAACGTTGTATAGCTGGGATTCATATTGATACGGGGAAATGGATTAGACCCGTATGTGACTCTCTATATCCCAAAGATGGTAGAGTACCAAAATATATTTGTCGTGTTGATGACAGAGAGCCAGAACTATTAGATATTTTAGAGATTCCTCTAGCTGATACAGGAAATAACTTCGATTTTGAAAGTGAGAATTTATCTATACTAAAAGGAGAGTGGAAAGTTGTAGGTAAAGCTAAAGTTCAAGATGTTATCCAGTACTGTGATGATGGGACGATTCTTCACAACTCTTCTAAGCTTGTGTATCCTAGGTATCTACAATCATTGTCATTGGAAAAAAGAAAAACTCTACAATTAATTAACGTTGTTAGCTTGTCCATTAAATCAAGACAAACTAGCAGGGGAGGAACTCAATGGCTAGGTACAATAGTTTCTTCATCTGGGAAGAAATTAGTGGATATACCTATTACTGATTCTGCATTTATTAGAAAAATTGAGTCTGGTTATCAGCCTAATGGTAATTATTTGATTACTATGAGTCTGGGTATGCCGTATAAACCAGATAATTGGGACAGTGATGAAGCGCCTTGTTGGAAATTGATAGCTGGAGTAATTGAAATTATTGATACTAGTGTCGTTTCTCAAAACTATTCAAGTAATGCTATTAAGGATAATACTGAGATTCAATGGTCACGATCCTATATTTTCAATACCTGCTATCCATTTGCTTTAACGCAAGATAACAAATCTCTTATAGGTTGTAGTAATGACTCTGATTTACAAACAGTCAAGTTTTGGAGTTTGAAAGATTATCAAATCAGTGTTTCCTGCGAGATGACAAAAACACAACGTATAAATACTAAGTATTTTGAGCCAGTTAATATCAGCAAAGATGGTGAAGTCATTGCTATTTCAAGCTATTATCTCCAGAGCCAACAACTCGAATTTTGGAATACGACAAACGGAGATTTCTTATACAGTTTGTCAGATCATGACATAGGACTCCCAGTGTATCAAGATGATGACTTTGAAGAAGATTATGACTTTGAAGAAGATCCTACAACTGACCCATGCTTTGTGGAATTCATTACAAAACACAAAATTTTTATATGGGGTCACTATGGAATTGGGATATGGGAATATGGACGAAAGTTTCGTAAATTGTTGCCAGAAATTCATCCCAGTCAATATAAGCATATTTCCTGTTCTCAGGAGTTAATCGCTGTAGCTGTAGGGACAAGTCCTCAAGAAGTGCTGTTATTACGTATCAGTGATGGGGAAATAATCGATAAAGTTACAACAATTTCTAATGCACCCATTTCTTGCTTATCAATTAGTAAGGATTCAAGGTTGTTAATATTCGGTAATTCAGAGGGTAGGTTAGTTATCTATGATGTTAGGAATAAGAGATCAAACAATTCTTTTATTGCATATTCTGACAGCATTGATGACATCGTAATTAGTGATGATTGTGAAACGTTAGCGACTGTTTCAAACCAGAGTCCATCTACAGGTCACAAACTCACGAAAAGCAATATAAAATTTTGGAATGTTTCTAATGGGGACTTACTCTCAAGCATTGATGAATATGCAAAAAATATTTATTATTTAAGATTCAATCATGACGCTTCTATGCTGATTGCTGGTACAAGTAGCGATGTTATTATCTTTAGAAAACTGGATACTAGTACTTATGATGACATACCTTTTTAGGCAATCTTTAACTATACAGCGCTTTGCGCCTAATTGAAACCCAGAAATATTTTTGAAAGCGTTGCGAAGCAACGCTTTCAAAAATATTTGTGTACTACTCAAAGCCTTAATAGGCTGTATTTTAGGCGATCACTTTTTGATTGAGATTAGAGGTGATCGCTGTTTGATGTTGTTGGTTTGTTGGGGGCGATCGCTTGTGTGGTGAAAGTGTTGATGTTTTAGGCGATCGCTTTTTGATTGAGGTTAGGGACGAATCGCTGTTTTGGTGCTGTTGGTTTGTTGAGGGGCGATCGCTGTTTGATGTTGTTGATTTTTTGAGAGGCGATCGCTTTGTTGATTGAGATTAGGGGCGATCGCTGATTGATGTTGTGGGTGTGTTGAGGGGCGATCGCTTTTTGATTGAGATTAGAGGCGATCGCTGTTTGATGTTGTTGATTTGTTGAGGGGCGATCGCTTGTGTGGTGAAAGGACGGATATTTTAGGCGATCGCTTTGTGATTTAGATTAGGGGCAATTCAATATAGGGGCGATCACTGATAATTCAAATAGCTATGACTCAAATATCAATGAATATTCATAAAGGAGTCTTGCAATAGGAAACTCAACATTGCCAATCTTCTGAAGTTTTTCTTGTGCGTGTATTTCAGGAAAATGGATTATAATCAAGTCTTCATAATGGATTGTGAATTGTGAGTATTAATCACGATTTTTTGTTTTCCCATCTTTATAAATTATGAAATCTAGTCTCACAAAGAAATTTCGTAAAGAACTTGACCAACTGCCAGAAGCAATACAGAAACAAGTAATCAAAGCTTATGAAATTTGGCAGTCAGATCCGTATCAGGGAAGTCTTCAGTTTAAGCGAGTTAGCCAGAATCAGCCAATCTATTCAGCAAGAGTTGGACTCAATTATCGAGTTCTTGGATTGCTAGAGAATGATCATATTTATTGGTTTTGGATTGGTTCTCATGCAGAGTATGATGAACTTTTAAAGCGTTTGTAGAACTACTTGTTGATGGGATTAGAAGAAAATAAATCTTCTAACGGGGAGAATTCTCTAGCATTAATTTCCTGACGCACCATAGCAGCTAGACTATCCCATTGATCATTAGTTGTCTTTGAAAACCGAGCTTTCCATGCTTTTTCATCTTCTATTTCTGCTAGAAACCGAGTAGCGATCGCATCTTGTTCATCAGCAGGAAGTATTTTTAATTGCTCAATTACACGTTCAAGTAATTCAGTCATAGTTTAAACCTCTTGTTATTGAAGAATTACAATACATTAATTCTTTTCTTGATTTAGAAACTTTTACATAGTTCTTAATCACTATGATACAACAATCATCTTGAATTAATTTACCTCAAACCTCACATCCATACCCGCACGCACCAAAATCATCACCAACTTATCAATACTAAACCTCTCAATATCACCATTAATCAAATCGCTAATCCGAGGTTGAGTTTCACCAAAAAACAAAGCCGCTTGCTTTTGCGTCCATCCTTGAGACTGAATGAAACGCTTAATATTCAACATCAAGTCAGCCCGAATTTTGAGATTAAGAGCCTCTTCAGACGCAAATCCCAAATCTTCAAACACATTCGCTCCACCTTGAGTAACTTCAGGCTCTTGATTCTGTGTCATTTGTTATTCCTAGATTTATTGCATCATACCTAATATACCTTATTTGGCATATTAGCGATCGCTGTTTGATGTTGTTGGTTTATTGAGGGGCGATCGCTTGTGTGGTGGAAGTGTGGATATTTTAGGCGATCGCTTTGTGATTGAGATTAGGGGCGATCTGATAAAATGAAAGCCAGAAGCTACCATTAGCAATTACTTACCTAACTATGCAAATCACCCTAGATATACCAGACGATATCGCTGCTACTGTACAAGATAACCTACCGCAAATATTAGCTCTAGGATTGCGAGAAATAAAGGCTAATCCCAATAACGGCTTTTCTGGATTGACAGAAGTATTGCATTTCTTAGCCAAACTTCCATCTCCTCAAGAGGTCTTAAATTTACGCCCTGCACCAGACGTACAGCAAGAAATTGATAATCTATTAGAAAAAAATCGTACTCAAGGTTTTAACGAAAGCGATCTCCTACTATGGCAGCATTATGAATTTATCGAGCATTTAGTTCGCTTCGCCAAGACTCAAGCTCTGATCAAGCTACAGCAGAGTCAATGAGTAAAAGCTATATTTCCACTAAACTCAGAAAATTAGTCAGCGATCGCGCTCAAAACTCTTGTGAATATTGCTTAATTACCGAAAGTTTGACTTTAGCTTCCCATCAAGTAGATCATGTAATTGCTGAAAAGCATGGAGGCAAAACCACAGAAGAAAATCTAGCTCTATCATGCTCACTATGCAATCAAGCTAAGGGTAGTGATATTGCTTCCATCGATTTAGAAACAGGCGATGTTATTAGACTTTACAATCCCAGACAAGATCAATAATTGGGCAAGTGACAATACAGCTACTGAAGATAAATCGATCAGTTTGCCTACCATATCAGCAGATGCTGGTTCAAGCAAAAATATTGATACAAAAATGATGTTGTTGGTTTGTTGAGGGGGCGATCGCTTGTGTGGTGGAAGTATGGATATTTTAGGCGATCGCAAAACTCAAGTTTAAGCTTGATGATCTCTCATATATTTCTGCAGAACGTTATTGATTAGAGTTTGATAACCCCGTGGAACTTGTTGTTTATACCAAGCTAAAACATTTGGATCAAGTCTCAAGGTTACAGGAACCTTGACAGGTGGAATATTAACCGTTGCATCTTCCCAAAAATCACTATCTGTCGCAGGAGCGTCCGTATAGTTAATATCAGAATCCTGCATCTGACCAAGGATTTTCAGTTGTTCTTCTCTCGATATAGCCATAATAAATCCTTCTTTCCTCTTTATTCGCAAGTCTCACAGAGATAAGACGTATATTTTGACCTCGCAGGGTATAGACAGCAAGGAGAACAAACTCTTCCAAACATCCAAGGGCAATAAAACGAGATTCGCCATAATCTTTGCGATTATCAGGTTTTGAAATCCAAATACCTGAAAAAATTTCCTTAGCAAATTCAAAATCAATTCCATGCTTGGCAATGTTGACCTTGTTCTTTTGGTTATCCCATTCAAAGTCCATGACTCTACTGTAATCAAATAAAATACATAATGTCAATACATATAATATATCGCTATTTGGTGTTGTTGGTTTGTTGAGAGGCGATCGCTTGTGGGGTGGAAGTGTAGATATTTTAGGCGATCGCCTCAACAAGAAAAGTGGTACAATTTATTGTACGGGTTTAGGTTTCTCAATGAAAATTCTTAATGCAAGTGAAGCGAGAGCTAAATTTTTCAGCTTAGTCGAACAGGTTAACAAAGATCATTTACCGAGATTTATTACCAGTCGGCAAGGTGACGCAGTATTGCTATCTAAATCTGATTGGGAAAGCATACAGGAAACTCTCTATCTACAATCTATTCCTAATCTAGTTGATTCCATTAGATCTGCCGAACAAGCAAATGATTGGGTTTCTGAAGATGAATTTTTAGGAGCCTTGAATGGATTGGAAGATTGAGTTTAGTCGCAATGTGGTTAAGGATGCCAAAAAGTTGAAATCCGCCAATTTGGACTCTAATCTCAAGACCTTACTAGAAATTTTGAAGCAGAATCCCTATGAACATCCCTATGAGAAACTTTCAGGCAACTTGAAGGGATATTTGTCAAGACGCATTAACATCAAACATCGTTTGGTTTATTCAGTTAATGAAGACACTAAAACCATCAGAGTGGTTTCTGTGTGGTCACATTATGAATAGCAAAATCTGGCGATCACGCAATGTTGGATAACTGCGTGAGCCGTGAGTAATCTAAAAATAGCATTGCCAAACCCAAAACGCGAAAATCTACTAAGTCCTAATATATATTTTTGTACCTTTATATGGGATTCTGATATGAATACAGACTACGCATAGACTGCACAAGTACTTATGAGTTCGATTCGTGTTGTCCTAATAGAAGACCATGACCTTACGCGCATGGGCATGAAAATTGCTTTGCAACAACAAGCCGAGCTTGTATTTATTGGCGAAGCGGCAACGGGCGCAGATGGTATATCGCTGGTAACTAGTCAGCAGCCTGATGTGGCAATCGTTGATTTGGGATTGCCAGACATTGATGGCGTGGAGGTAACTCGTCAAATCAAAGCGGCGGCGGCTGAAGCGGGCAAAGCTACTAAAGTATTAATTTTGACCCTTACCGAAAATCAAGAAACTGTTCTGGCAGCTTTTGCGGCAGGGGCTGACTCTTACTGCATTAAAGATATTAGCTCTGAAAAGCTATTGCAAGCACTCAAGCTGACGGCTGAGGGCAACTCATGGATTGATCCAGCGATCGCCAATGTGGTCTTGCAGCAGGTGCGCCGCAAGGAAGCAACGGTAGAGATTGCGGCAGCGGCGGCAGACTACAAGCAAGTTCTCGAATCTACTCCCCTGACTGAGCGTGAGTTAGAGGTATTATCGGAAATTGTTAATGGTAATAGTAATGCGGAAATTGCCGAAAAACTTTATATTACCGTTGGCACAGTCAAAACCCATGTCCGCAATATTCTCAATAAGCTCTGTGCTGACGATCGCACTCAAGCCGCAGTGCGAGCGTTGCGGGCAGGATTAGTTAAGTAAGCTCTATAAATCTGAAATTATTATGACTAGAACCGAACGCGACTCCATGGGCGAAATGTCCTTGCCCGATGATGTTTACTATGGCATCCAAACTGTGAGGGCGATCGCCAATTTCCAAATTAGTGGACTTAAGCCCTTACCCACCTTTGTCGATGCCTGTTTACTCATCAAAAAAGCTACAGCCCTAGTTAATGCGGAGCTTGGTTGCATTCCGATGGCGATGGGGATGGCGATCGCGGCGGCGGCCGATGAAATTTTGGATGGCAACCTGCGGGAGCAGTTTGTGGTGGATGTGTATCAGGCGGGGGCTGGTACATCGCATCACATGAATGTAAATGAAGTTTTAGCCAATCGCGCCCTCGAAATCTTGGGAGATGTGAAGGGCAACTATGCCAATGTGAATCCCAATGACCATGTGAATTACGGACAATCTACCAATGATGTCATCCCCACAGCCATTCGCATTGGTGCATTGTTGGCACTCGATCATGTCCTCTTGCCTGCCCTTGCACATCTAGATGAACAGTTGCGGATGAAAGCGATCGCCTTTGGACATATTGTCAAATCTGGGCGTACCCATCTACAGGATGCTGTACCTGTACGTTTAGGGGATGAGTTTCAAGCCTATGCCCAAATTATTAGCGACCATGTAAAACGCATCCATTTAGCTGCCAATGACCTCAAGGTTTTGGGCTTAGGTGGCAGTGCTTCGGGAACAGGTCTCAATACCCATCCGCAATATTGCGAGCGCGTTGCCGAAAAGCTCAGTGAAATTACGGGCTTTGAACTGACTCCTGCACCGAATCTGATGGCAGCAATGCAGAGTATGGCTCCCTTCGTCAATGTATCGGGAGCGATTCGCAACCTCGCTCAAGATACTTGCAAAATTGCTAATGATCTGCGGTTAATGGATTCAGGGCCTAAGACGGGACTCAGAGAAATTATGCTGCCCCCTGTGCAACCAGGGTCTTCGATTATGCCTGGGAAATATAATCCTGTGATCGCTGAGATGACCAACATGGTTTGCTATCAGGTAATTGGCTATGATACGGCGATCGCTTTTGCCGCCCAAGCAGGTCAATTGGAACTGAATGTGATGATGCCTCTGATTGCCTATGACTTGATCCAGAGTATTGAGATCTTAGGCAGAGCGATCGATACCCTTGCCAGCAAGTGTATTAGCGGCATTGTTGCCGTTGAAGATCGCTGTCTTGCCTATGCAGAAGGCAGCCTCTCCCTAGTCACTGCCCTCAATACCCATATTGGCTACCTCAATGCCGCAGATGTGGCGAAAGAATCCCTAGCTTCTGGTAAATCCTTGCGGCAAGTTGTCCTTGATAAAGGGCTGATGGATGCTGAACAATTGGCAGAAGTTCTCAATCTTGAGCAAATGAGCCGCCCTAACGGATAGAAGTAATAATTCGTTGACACTTAAAATACTTAAGCATAGCTGACATCTGGTGACATCATTTAGGAACTAGCCGAAGGATCAGGGCAACCGCATAAAAAATAGACAGCTTACGCAGTAAGGATTTCAGCTCTAAGTATTTTTACTTATCAATTTCTGGAATGCTTGATAGTTAAGGATCGCAATTTTTTTATGCGGTTGCCCTGGCCGAAGGATAAGGTTACAAGTAATGATTACTTCTATTTATGCATCTCTGTCAGCGCTTTTGATTGTGTGGTTATCGCTAAATATTGTAAGGTTGCGGCGATCTAAGCGTGTCGTCTTAGGGGATGGTGGTAAGCCTGAACTACAGGTGGCAATCCGCGCCCAAGGTAATGCTACAGAATATATTCCTGTATCATTGATTTTGCTGTTGTGCTTAGAACTAAGCAAAGGTAATGCCATTATGTTGCATATTGGTGGAATCGCTTTGTTAGTCGGTAGATCAATGCACGCCTACGGACTTACCAAAGGCAATTTAAAACTGCGTGTATCGGGCATGGCTTTTACCTTTACTAACATCATTTATTTAGCGATCGCCAATCTTATTCACCAGTTTTTGTAGTTAAGTAGCTAGACATAAGTAAAATAAAAACCGATAGGTTTGTTCCGTCTGCATAGTGTGCGGAACAAACCTCTAGTTTTGCGTTTGTTTCGGCGTTTGTAATTTAGACAAGGGAGTAATGAAAAATGTTGGCAGTGGCGGTACTCGCAGCAGGTAAAGGCACAAGGATGAAATCAACTCTGCCCAAGGTTTTACAACCCCTTGGCGGCAAATCCCTTGTGGAAAGAGTTCTTAACGCCACGGATGCGCTCAAGGCCGATCGCCGCATTGCGATCGTGGGCTATGGCAGTGAGTTAGTGCGGTCTGCCCTCGCCGACTATCCCCAATTAGAATTTGCCGAACAAGCTCAACAGTTAGGAACGGGTCATGCGATTCAGCAATTATTAGAACCCCTAGCAGGTTTTGAGGGAGAACTGGTGGTGCTAACGGGTGACTCACCATTAATGCGAACGGAAACGATCCAAGCCCTCATCGATAGCCATCGTCAACACCAAGCCTCGGCAACGGTTTTGACTGCGATCCTGCCGAATCCAACAGGTTATGGTCGGGTATTTTGCGATCGCGATATGAAGATCGAACGCATTATTGAGCATCGTGATTGCAATCCAGACCAACTGCTCAATCAGAGGGTTAGCACAGGAGTCTATTGCTTTGATTGGCAAGAACTCGCCAAGGCATTACCCAAACTCACCACCAATAATGCTCAACAGGAATATTATCTAACGGAAGTATTTGACTATTTGCCCTCCGTCTATGCTAATGATTTGGAAGATCCCGATGAAAGTTTGGGAATTAACGATCGCCTGCAACTAGCCCATGCTTATGATGTGTTGCAAAAAAGAGCGCGAGAAAAATGGATGCGTTTAGGGGTGACGATGCTGTTGCCTGAGACTATCACCATTGATGATGATGTGGAACTAGCTCCTAATGTAATTATTGAGCCACATTCCCATTTGCGTGGTCATACCAAAGTTGGATCAGGTTCCATTATTGGCCCTTCCAGTATGATTTCTAATAGCATAATTGGCGAAAATAGTACTGTTCAATTTTCAGTAATTGAAGATAGCCAGATCGCTGATCACTGTCGGGTTGGACCCTTTGCAAGAATTCGTGGTGAGTCGATGGTGGGCGAAAAATGCCGCATCGGTAATTTTGTGGAATTAAAAAATGCCAAGGTCGGCGATCGCACTAATGCCGCCCACCTCAGCTATTTAGGTGATGCCACCTTGGGGCAGCAGGTTAATATTGGTGCAGGAACGATTACTGCCAATTATGATGGCTTTAAAAAGCATCAAACGGTCATTGGCGATCGCAGCAAAACTGGTTCTAATTCTGTACTGGTAGCTCCTGTCAAGGTTGGTAATAACGTGAATATTGCCGCAGGTTCTATCATTACTAAAGATGTATCCGATAATTCTCTCGCGATCGCGCGATCGCCCCAAATTGAGAAGCCCGACTATTATGATGGGGATGGCAAAAAGAAGGCTTAATTTTATATTTTGTTATTCCAATTTGGCGATCGCTTGGCGATCAATCAGGACAGACTGGGTGAGTAGATCGCGCACCGTAGCAATTAAAACTCGTCTCTCATCGACCTCAAACATAATCGCAATGCGATCGCTTCCCGCTTGACCAAGGGGAGTGAGCCTCGCAATGCAAACTTGAGGTGGTTCCTGAAGAGAAGATTTGCTAGATTTGATATTCAGGGAACGGAAATCAGACTTTTTGACTAACTGACTACTCATCATTCTTCCTGATGCATCATAACTAATTTCTGCTTGGGCAGTATCTGCCACTTCCCCAATATCTAGCCAAATTTCTGCTTGGTTCGCGATCGCCGCTTGCAGAACCAGAGGCTCTGCACTATGGCAGGGATAGGACGTACCCTTCGTAAAAATGGGATAAAAAGAATATTGCTGCAAATAGGGTTCCCAAAGACGGATGGCATAACTATGGCGCAGATGATCATTAATAGAAATAGATTGAGCAATGCTTAGGGAACCATGGGCAACAGCTTCAAAGGGTTTACCCATCTGCACCTTCGATTTACCAAAATAGGAAACTACTAATTGCTGTACTGCCACTATTTGACAACTGCCGCCAACCAAGAGAACCTGCTCGATCGCTGCCCGACTGATGCCCCGATTGAGCACCATGATCATGATTTCATCGATCGCTTCCCGCAACTGATCCAACAAGTGATGTCGTTCTAAAATATCGAGCAGTTCCATTTGCTCTAGTTGCAATGGATGTTCTTGATTTTGATGATCGCGCCAAGTTCCTTGAGCGATATTAGTTAATGAAAGTTGAATTTTGAGCCGTTCGGACTCCTTAAGCAGTTGCAACCATACCGTATCTGTAATTTGCGATCGCAAAATGCCCAACTTTGCCAAAAAATGCATTCCGATCCAATGATCAATATCAATGCCGCCAATATAGGCATCGGACTTAGCGATCGCTTCTGCTTGATAAGTGAGTGAATGCTGATTAATTGGCGCAGTCCTCACCAAACTCAAATCCAGAGTACCACCACCAAAATCGATCACCAAAACCAGTGTATTGGGTCTAGTAATGGCATAGCCAAGAGCCGCCGCCGTTGACTCGTCAACAATTTGATAGCTGGGCAGGTGATGTTGTTCTGTAAAGTGTTGTAACCAGTGACGATAGGCTTCAAACGCACCCACAGGTACTGTAAAAATAATGTGCGTTGGCACAATATTCTGTTGTTGGAGTCGATGCCATAGTTCACTCAAAAAAATTGCCGCGATCGCTTCCGCATCATAGGAAACCTGATCTAACTCACGGGCAGGCGGTTGAAAATTGGCAACCAAGTCGCGCTTAAATCCTTGAAAGAAGCGCTCAGGTTGATGGATATCGCCCAACTCCTGCACCTGCTTGCCGATCAACCAATCCTCCCTTCCGCGAATATACACACAACTTGGCACTAGCCAGACCAAACCTTGAGGTGTTGCAAAGGCTTGACTAACTTCCTCTAAGTGAATGGTCATAGGAATTAAGGAGCGATCGCCAGTATCTGCCTCTGACAGCATCGCCACCACACTATTACTAGTTCCAAAATCAATGGCAATAATCGTCATCTTTAACCAGGTGGCCAGTTGAAGGAGCGTCCACCTAAAACATGGAGATGTAAGTGGAAGACCGTCTGACCTGCATCAGCACCATTATTAGTTACTAAACGAAAGTCAGTTAATCCTTCCTGTGCTGCCACTTGACTCGCTACTAACAGTAAATGGCCTAGCAAAGCCTGATGATCATAAGGATTTGCATCCGATAGATTGACAATAGGCTGTTTGGGAATGACTAAAAAATGAACGGGAGCCTGAGGATTGATATCTCGAAAGGCAAGGGCAAGTTCGTCTTCATAAATGATGGTGGCAGGAATTTCCCGATTGATGATTTTGGTAAATATGGTGTCTGTGGTTTCTGTCATGATAATTGGTAATTTGGTAATTGAGGACTAATTGATTTCGCCTGTAAAGACTAGTTCCGCAGGGCCTGTCATGAGAATGCGATCGCTATCGGCTAACCATTGAATCTTCAGATCGCCCCCTGGTAAATTGACCGTACAGGTGCGATCGCAAAGATTATTTAATACTGCCGCCACCACTGTCGCACAGGCTCCCGTACCACAGGCAAGGGTTGCCCCTGCGCCTCTTTCCCAAACTCGCATTTTTACATAATCCCGACTAATCACTTCCACAAATTCTGTATTTGTGCGCTTCGGAAATACAGCATGATGCTCAAAGAGAACGCCAACATCTGCCAGTGCGATCGTCTCCACACTATCAACAAAGGTAATACAGTGAGGATTACCCATACTAACCGTAGTGACATGCCAAGTCTTACCACTGACCTCTAAGGGGACATTAATCACTTGGCGATCGCCATCGACTATGGTGGTGGGAATTTCGCCAGCCAAAAGCTGAGGCTTGCCCATATCCACCGTCACTTGTCCGTCAGCATCCATCTGCGGCACGATTAAACCCGCGCCAGTTTGGATCGCATATTTACCTTCAGTCGTGGCGATGCCTAGATCCTGCATAAATTTGGCGAGACAGCGAATGCCATTACCACACATCTCGGGTTCCGAACCATCGGAGTTAAAAATTCGCATTCGATATCCGTTAGCATTCTGCTCATCCTTGAGCAGGAAGATCACGCCATCTGCTCCAATTCCAAAGTTGCGATCGCACCATTTGACGGCTTGCTCTGGTGTGATCATTGGTGCAGGACTGTGGCGATTATCAATTAATACAAAATCGTTCCCTAATCCCTGATACTTACGAAATGCGATCGCCATGAGTTAATCTGTTTTTTTAGTGTAAAAGTATAAGTGCTTATGTTGATATAGCTATCAATAAGCGTCCAGTAAGCGGCAATTGTTTAATAGTTATACCAAAGAATAGCTACGTCACTTTTAGAATTAAAGAGAATTAAAAATTCTTGCTGGGTGTGGAAAATCTGATTTGCCCTAAGTTCTCATATTTTATCGATTATTTTTTCGATAATAATTGTCGTAATGATAGAGCAACGCTTCACCAACCATAATCTTCGTTTTTGTATTATAGATCTCTAGATAGGCATTGCCCCTGCCAACGCCATCAGCATACAAAGAAAAGGTATAATTACCACTTTCCCAAGGTACTGGCTGACTGCGTGGCTTATCTTCAGCTTTCAAAGAGATGATCCTACCTGTAACTTTGTTTTTTTGAATCCAAAATTTCTGAGATGGATTCAGGCGATCGCGACATACCATCACCAAAAAATTAGTACTCTCGGCAAACTCTGTAAGCGTGGATTGCCCAAGGCAAGGAGCAAATAGCTTTTGGCGCGGCAAGGCTGAGAGGGGTTTACGGATTGTGACCTGCTTGATTGCAGGAATGGGGGTTTGGTACTCATAATCACGATTAACTTCCACCGCGATCGCCATTGATGGCATCACCAACAGCCCGTAGCTAAATATCATATGGAATAGATTTAGCCTGTGCATATTTTGCTCCTGTGTAGCGGATAGTGGGGATGATCCTGATTTGATATTGCTGGATTTGGCAATTCTGGATCAGCAATGGGCTAGATACAATTAGCTGTGCATTCATAATCTGGGTACTCTAATCCGTGAGTGACTTATTTTCTTACCTGTGTTTTTGGATTTAGCCAAGCTGTCACATCATCCAAATTCTGAAAATCTAACAAAGCCTCACCAAAAGCTTCTAAGCGTTTTAGCGATAAAGCTTTAATTTTTTTGACCAAGCGATCGGGCAGTTCCCCAAACTTGCGCCTCAATAGCCGTAAAGTCAAGTCTAGCTCTCCCTGTTTGACCCCTTGCTGAATACCCTGCTGAACACCCTGCTGGATGCCTTGCTGAACACCCTGTTGGATACCTTTGGCAAGTAAAGCTTGATAAGTGACTGACTCGCGCATGATTTCTTCTCTCAGCAATTGACTCAAAATCTCCTTCCTATATCGTAACCCACCCAACATATAAGCGTAAGTGGCAATATTAGCTCTTTCTTTGCTGACCTCAATCTGCTCAATTTTTTGAGCGATGATTTTTAACATTTCTTCGGGTTGAGGCGATCGCGCCAAGACTGCAAAAGGCAATAAAATTGGCTCATTGAGCATGAGTGTTGGGTCTTCTTCCCAAATCCTCACCGCACGGTAAGAATGCAAAGTACTGTTTGTTTCAAACCGATCTAACCTCACTAAAGGAGATTTTGTCTCTTGCAAAAAAATCACGATTTGCTGAATAGGGCAACGATACAAGCGATAGAGCCGCACATAGTAATCCAACATTCGCAAAGGCATCTCGCGATCGCCCACTGTTTGAAACTCAATATGTAAAATCTGCGAACCCACTTGCAAGAAACTCACAAAATCGGCGCGGATTGGCTCCACAGATAACTCTGTTTTGAGGACTTGCACAGATTCAGCGTTTTTACTAAAAGTTTCACCCAATAGCCACCGTAAAAATGGCTGAGGATTAGATTCAATCAGAGTTTTGCAAAGATTATCGTAGGACATCTTTTTAGTTTAAGGATTCACCACAAATTGCGTTTCTAGATTTTGGGTATAGACTGCACCACTTTTAGTCACTTGGCTAATTGCAATTTGGTAAGCCGCTTGATAATTTGGGCGCAACCAAGGAGAACAAAATCTACCAATGGGTAAGCTGTAGTTTGTTCCTGCGACAATTGCTCCGTTGTTGGCGGGGAGTTTGGGGGGGATTTTGAAAATAATGTTGCGCCGAGAAACATAGTTATCGCTAACTACGCCCGTGGCGGATTCCTTGGTGAGGCATTGCACATTGATATTAGTTTCTTTGAGGAGTTCCCGAATATTGCCGCGATCGCTGAGGGTAATTTGGCCATCAGTGCCACTACCTGAGACGGTTTGTAATTGAAATGAACTGAGGCGATCGGGATGAAAGCCACCTGTAATTTTGACCACTTGGTTTTGTCCTGTCATGGGCAAAATTTGATATTCCACAGTATTGGGGATTTGATAATCGATTTCTGCCGTTTCATTGCGAACGATCGCATCGGCTCCAATTTCTAAGCGATCGATTCCCAAGGCAACAGGAGATTCGGAAGCAGCCCATTCAAAGCGATAGAAGAGTTTGGCTGTATCCTTGAGATAGGTATAGCGATCGCTAACATTGGAACTAGGATGCAATAAGCGGGATAGCCCACTGCGCTCCACCCAAATATTTTTGATGAGGGGAACTTGTTTGCCGATCGCACTGCTCAGTAGGGCGCGATCGCTCAGGATTTCCGCAGGTATATCAAGGCGTGGTACTAGGGTAATGCGGCCATAACTGCCCTGCGCCCCAAGGTTGCCGTCAGCGCCTGTTCTGCCATTATTTCCATTGCGGCAACTATAGGAATTAGTGCTGGTAATGCCTTTGTAGGTGCGGCGATAGAGCCAATCACCCCGCCGATATTCACGGGCATATTCATTGTCGTAGTCGGAACCATAGATATTGCGGGGAATGCTCTGTTTACCCCATCTTGAAGTATCACAAATTTGGGTTTCTCGGCTGTAATATTGCCAATTTGGCGGTTGGGGATTGGTTTTGGGATCGACCCAAGGACGGCGATCGATCTGCCAAGTACAATAATTTATTTGCCACTGTGCCTCTTGGCAACTGCAACCGATTCCCGCATTAGCACCTCGGCCATTGCGCCCGCCGCGTCCCCCTGCGTTGCGAATCTCAATTTGCCGCAAATTTGCCAGATCAGTAAATAGAATTGTTGCATTGCCACCATTGCCACCTCTGCCGCCATTGCCACCATTGCCGCCATTGCCACCCGATGCGCCAATAAGGGAGTACTCAGGACGTAAGGGTTGCTCACAACTGCTGGCCGATCGCCCTGCGTTGCCATCTTCCCCATCTTCCCCATCGGTTCCCGACAAATCATAGGTCATGGGCTTGCCATCGCCGATTACCCTAATGCTCTGAGCATCACGACCATCGCGACCGTCACGACCCTGTAAGCCATTTTGCCCCGCTTGACCGAAAACATTTTGAGCGATCGCCGATGCCCAAGGATCGATCGCGATCGCCAATAACGTAATCCAAACCAACGATTTCCTCATTTGCATCATTCCACCAAAAACAACTAACAGGCTATGACCATAAATGTCGCTATTAGGTTGCCATCTCAGTTTTAGGACGTACCCCTAACAGTGCAAACATAGCAGCATCCTCTTGCCAATCAGGATTAGCAGTGGTTAATAGCTTCTCACTGGAAAAGATGGAATTTGCTCCTGCTAAGAAGCATAGGGCTTGATCCGATACCGATAGGCGATCGCGACCTGCCGACAGACGCACCACCGCCCGAGGCATCAAAATTCTTGCTGTTGCCACCATCCGCACTAGCACCATCGGATCAATCGGTGGGAGATCACCCAATGGCGTACCTGCAACAGGCGAAAGAGCATTAATTGGCACGGACTCAGGCTGTGGATTTAGGTTAGCGAGGGTATGCAATAACTCAATGCGATCGCGATCGGTTTCACCCATCCCCACAATGCCACCACAGCAAACTTGAATCCCTGCCTCCGCCACACACTTAATCGTATCAAGGCGATCGCGATAGGTGCGCGTAGTAATGATTTCCGAATAAAAATCCTCAGAAGTATCAAGGTTATGATTATAGGCAGTCAAACCAGCTTCCGCCAAACGTTGAGCCTGATCAGGGCGCAACATTCCCATCGTCACACAGGCTTCCATTCCCATGCCAGCCACCGCCCTCACCATCTGTAAAACCCGATCAAACTCCTCACCATCAGGAGCATTGCGCCAAGCCGCACCCATACAAAATCGAGTTGCACCATGACTTTTTGCCTCAGTTGCCTGACTAATTACTTCAGCGAGAGGCAGCAGGGGATAGGTCTCCACCTCTGTGGCATAACGCGCACTTTGCGGACAATACTTACAATCCTCAGGACAACGGCCAGACTTAATATTTGCTAGAGTACACATCTGTACTGTATCAACTTGATGGTGTTGTCGATGGATCGATTGAGCCTCAAATATTAGGGACAGTAGAGGCTGGTGATAAATTGCCGTGACGGATTCAAGAGATATCAAAGGATTAGTTCTAGTTACTTAGTTTGTGCAGATATTAAGTATATTAGAATGACAGGGCTAAATTTTGGACGCGATCGCGTGATTTTTGATATCACCAACACCACCAATGCTGAGTATTTTTGGATGTTACTATGCCCCACTTCCATCGGTTCTCCAGCCGACTAGTAACCAGTTTTTGAAGCCATCCCGTAAGCTGTTGTCCGCGCATTTACTAAGCAGATTGACCACCAATATTTATGAGTTGCTTACAAATATTCACAATAGGAAATAACTGACAAATATGCCTGCTGCACCAATTCCAGAAAATGAATTTCAAAGGGTTATGGCTCTGTACTCATGCAATCTTCTTGATACAGAACCAGAACAAGGATTTGATGATATCACTCAATTGGCGGCAGATATCTGTCAAGTTCCCATTGCTCTGATTAGCTTAGTGGATAAGGATCGGCAATGGTTTAAATCAAAATATGGGTTAGATGTTTCTGAAACCTCTCGTCAAGTATCCTTCTGTGCCTATGCAATTTTGCACGAAGATATTCTGATAGTTCATGATGCCCTTGTAGATCCGCGATTTGTCGATAATCTACTAGTTTTAAATCCACCTTACATTCGCTTTTATGCAGGAATTCCCATTAAAACCGCAGAAGGACAATCGATAGGAACTCTTTGTATAATAGATCGGCAGCCGCGCACCCTTAGCGACAACCAGATCCTTGCCCTCAAAAAGCTGGCACGTCAAGCGCAGTATCTCATTGAGACGCGCCGCAACTTAGCTCAATTAAGTCGGGCAGCGTTACCAAGTAAGTCCTATGCACCTTCAAAACGCAAGTTTTTGACAAAGGTTGGTGTATGGCTGGGTTTGGTTGGCACGCTTGTAATCGTTTCCCATGCATTTTCCCTAGACAATTTAAAACAATTTCAAGTCTCCTACAATACTCTCCGCAATAGACAAGAAATTAGCAAGTTGTTAAATGGTTCAGAACAAGAACTAGAGGCATGGGTCACTAATCGTAAAGCCATCATCGATTTTATAATTCGGAGTTCTTTTTTTACAACCTTTGGTACTATCGGGTTATTAGGATTCCTTTTTTACTTGATTTATCAAGAAATAAATGCACGTTTTTACTTAGAAGCAAATCTAGAAAGAGAAAGAGACTTTACTGTGGCTATTTTAGATACGGTTGGTTCTCTGGTATTTGTGTTAGATCGAGATGGTCAAATTGTACGGTTCAATCACGAATGTGAGCGTATTTCTGGCTATCGATATGAGGAGGTCTTTGGGCGCAAGTTTAGTGATATTTTTCTATTGCCAGAAGATCGCCAAGAATTTGAACATAGTTTCTTAGAAACGCTAAGTTTGGCGAAACCTTCAAGCTATGAGAATATTTGGCTAGATAATAGTGCCGCACATCATTTGATTAGTTGGAAAACCACAACCCTGTTAGATCAGAATCGTCAGGTGGAGTTTGTGATTGGGGTGGGAATGGATATTACGGAACGACGCAAGGCAGAAGATGAAATCAAGTTACAACACTGGCGATCGCTGGTTATTTCAGAAATTACGGCAAAGGTGCGTAAATCCCTTGATATTGACGAGATTTTAACTACTACAGCCAATGAGGTAAGTAAGTTTCTAAAAGCCGATCGCGTGGTCATGTATCGCTTTGATGGCAATTGGGAAGGAACTGTGGTAGTTGAGGTGGTGGGAGATCAATGGGTTAAGGTTTTTAATACAGATATTCAGGATATATGCTTTCGGGAAGGATTATGGCAAGAGTATCAAGAAGGTAAATATACTGTCCATGATGATATTGCGAATTCCGATATGCCTGATTGCTATAAAGGACTGATGGAAAAGTTTCAGGTGCGGGCAAATTTAATCACGCCGATTTTGGATGGGGAATATCTATGGGGGCTGTTGATTGTGCATCAATGCAGTGGAATTCGTCACTGGCGCGAGTTTGAAATTAATTTCGCGATCGAGATTGGCAACCAAGTCAGTATTGCTATATATCAAGCATCTTTGTTGGAACAGGAAAAACAATCAAGTTTACAACTTTTTCTGAAGAATGCTGAATTGGAAGAAGCCAAGCAACAGGCAGAGTCGGCAACGAAGATGAAAAGTGCTTTTCTGGCTACGATGAGTCATGAAATTCGCACGCCCATGAATGCGGTTCTAGGTATGACAGGTCTATTAGCGGATACAGAACTATCTCCAATTCAAAAAGACTTTGTGCAAACCATTCGGGTCAGTGGTGAAAATTTATTGACCTTAATTAATGAGATTTTAGACTTTTCTAAGTTTGAAGCCAATGAAATGGAATTAGAGGAACTAGATTTTGAGTTGAATCTCTGTGTTGAAGAAGTGATGGATCTCATGGCGATGACAGCGCAGTCTAAGCATTTAGAAATCGCTTCTTTGATCTATCAAAATGTACCGCGTTATTTACGGGGAGATATCACAAGGTTGCGGCAGGTTTTAACAAACTTTGTCAGCAATGCGATTAAATTTACTGCGGCTGGGGAGGTGGTGACGAAGGTTTCTCTGTTAGGAGAAACTGATACAACGGCAACCATTGAATTTCGGGTAATTGATACTGGCATTGGCATACCTGCGGAGGCTCAACAAAAGTTATTTCAGCCCTTCACGCAGGTTGATGCTTCGACTACCCGCAAGTATGGTGGTACTGGGTTAGGTTTGGCTATATGCAAACAGATTGTAGAACTGATGGGTGGTTCCATTGGTATCGATAGCGAAATGGGTAAGGGATCGGAGTTTTGGTTTGTGGTTACTTTTACCAAGCAGTCTCCAGAGGCGATCGCGGCTAAAGTCCCCTTACATGTTTCGAGTCTGAAGGGCATACGGGTGCTAGTGGTGGATGACAATGAGACTAATTGCAAAATCTTGGATTACCAATTGACTGCTTGGGAGATGCGGGTGGATACGATTCAGGAATCGGTAAAGGCGGTTGAGGTTTTGCATAGGGCGATCGCGTCAGGAGATCCTTACCATTTAGCGATTCTGGATATGCAGATGCCAGATTTGGACGGAGAAATGTTGGGAATGCAAATTAAGGCTGATCCTTTGTTGCGCTCTCTTAAGCTCATTATGCTAACTTCCATTAATCAGCAGGGAGGTGGCAATCGGGTCAAAAAGATTGGTTTCTCTTCTTATCTAATCAAGCCTGTGAAGCAATCACGATTACTAGATGTGCTGATGGAGGTGGTTGCTACCCCTGTTGAAGGTTCTCAGTTAAGATATGTGTCCCCTAGTACTTTAGGAAATGATGATGCTATGGAAGATATGCAGGCTAAGGAAAGTTCTAAATTGAAAATTTTGATTGCAGAAGATAGTTTGATCAATCAAAAGGTGGCGCTCCATCAGTTGAGAAATCTTGGCTATAATGCGGATGTGGCAGGTAATGGGTTAGAAGTTTTAGAATTACTCAAGAGTATTGACTATGATTTGATCTTGATGGATTGTCAGATGCCTGAGCTTGATGGCTATGAGACAACTAGGGCAATTCGGAAGCTTGATTCGCCAATGTCGGAGGTAGTCATTTTGGCGATGACTGCTAATGCGATGAAGGAAGATCGCGATCGCTGTTTGGAATCGGGAATGGATGATTATATGAGTAAACCGATTCGTAAGGAAGATCTTGGACAAAAAATATCAGTATGGGAAGCCAGAATAGCCTCTAAAAATGAATCATTGATTGATTGGGAATATATACACGCTATGTCGGACGGAGATGCAGAGTTTGAGATGGATTTGTTTAGGGTGTTTCTCCAATCTATGCCTAGTATTTTAAATGAAGTTGAACAGGCGATCGCGCAACAGGATTTTAAGCAAATTGCCGATAGAGCTCATTTTATTAAAGGTTATTCAGCTAACTTAGGTATGCATTCTCTCCATGCTGCGACAACAGAACTAGAGCTTTTAGCTCGTAGTCAAACTATTGCCCCTACTTTTGACGGGCAGAATACAATAGAAATTATTCCCAATTTTGAACTTCTTTATCATAAAATTAAGCGTCTATGCTTACAGATTCAGAAGTTAATTGGTAGTCAGAATGAATTTATTGGCGATTTGTAGTTCTAACTTTTTTGTGAATAGCAAGATTTACCTCTGACCGTAAAAAAGTCGGAGACCTTAAACTTCGTCTCGTATTTTTACTGATGTTACGTGGAACTCAGAGTATGAATCTCCTGCTGCTAGCAAAGCAGGGCAACCACGGAGGGATTGCCCCTACCTGAATAATTTAAATTTGGCGTAGGGGCTGTGCCCCCGTGCCAGCCCCAATCATCCAACA
>JANRII010000068.1:0-18264 GCA_033765135.1 Pseudanabaenaceae cyanobacterium bins.39 | reverse complement strand
AGAACTCAAAGATAAATTGTCAAAGTTAAAGAGATAGTATATCTAACATCAGAAAATATCCATGATAATATCTTATTATTAAGCAATTATTTGCTTTTGATTTTCATGTTTGCCTCTCTTGGTCTTTTTTAGAGATGCCCTAAACTAAATCTAACAATCTAGCTCCGCCAGAGTAATTTAGGCGATCGCCTTAGCTACTGAGTTTTGCTAAACTAGAAATAACTTAAGCGTGAGTAAAGACACAATGACCACCTTAGAGATCGCGATCGCCAAAATAAAAAGCTTACCTGCCGAACAGCGCAACGAAGTGATTAGATTTATTGAGTTCTTAGAATTCAAAGTAAACAAACCTATTGATAGTCAAGAAAAGATAAAAACTGAAGAGAAAGACATCTCTTTTGCTGAAGCCGCCAAAGACTTTATCGGTTGTTTAGATAGCAATCTGGAAGATCTATCTTATAACCCCAAATACATGGAAGGATTTGGCAAATAATGCAAAAAAACGTCATTCTTGATACAGGGGTTTTAATAGCATTCCTGATGCCTAGCGATAAACACCATCATTGGGCTGTATCGTCATTGCAAGCGGCTAAATATCCCGTCTTGACCTGTGAGGCAGTATTAACTGAAGCCTGTTTTTTATTACAAAGAATTCAATCAGGGCGAGAAAAAGTTTTGCAATTGGTCAAGCAAGGATACATTCAAATCCCTTTTTGCCTGAGTGACGAAATTGAACCAATCGAAACCCTAATGCAGCGTTATCAATCAGTACCAATCTCTCTAGCTGATGCTTGTCTAGTGCGGATGTCAGAAATTTATAACCAGACTTCAGTTCTGACTCTGGACAGTGATTTTAGAATTTATAGAAAGAATCGCAATCAAGAAATCCCCGTAATTATGCCTGAATTAGATAGATAATTGAGTGATCGCCTTGCCAAATCGTGATGTCAGGCATAGGCGGGACTATGCAGCGACTTTGAGAATATTTGTAGATGGCTTAACGAGAATGAGATCTTTAAGATCGACCTTACGACTGGCATTATCAATATCAAACCCCACCAAATTTCCGCTAGAGTCATAATCTGCAACTACACCCTCAGAAATCTCAGAACTTTCCGCACTAGGTTTATCTGATAAGTGTATATATAAGGAATCAGTTTCAGGGTAATAGCTTATCTTCATAGTTTAAATCCTCGATCTGGAAAAGCATTGTGAATCGTTATTTTATCTTCTAGCGTAATTACACGCAAAACCCGATTATCTATCTCCTCAATAGCTCCAAAAAATCGAAATCTATTGTTTTCTTGTCCCTCAACTCGAATCGGGTTCTCAATTACGCGAATACACTACTCCTTTTGCAAGTACGGTCGTTTTTGCAATACCTCATTCTCAAAATAATCAGTAAATTTATATTCAACCATTTTTACATTTAGCTTCAAAACAAAACTGCTAAGTCAACCTATTGTCCTTGAGAAACAGGCAGATCGCTTAGATGAATTTCACCATCTTTTTCTATAGTTTGTTGTAACCAAATTGCTTGCATAGCTTTATATTTGCTGCATGTGTATATATTCTAAACTAAATCTAACAATCTAGCTTCGCCTAAATTATTTAGGCGATCGCTACCTATGCACAAAATTATTGAGTTATGCTTAAATAACAAAGAGGGTTAAGTTATGACAATCAAAGAACAACTGATCCGCGAAATTGAGCAAACACCTGAAGCATCGCTAATCCAATTTATGCAGGTTTGGCGATCAATCAAGCAAACATCGAGAGTTAATCAATCACCAACCAAACTCTCAGAATTTTTTCGACAATCTCCCCTTGTCGAACTTGTCGCTAATGGAGAACTAGACCTTAGCCGAGATAAAAGTCTATCTCCTGATCGATTTATTCTATGACTTATCTTCTTGATACCTGCCTAATCTCCGAATTAGTAGCCAAGCAACCAAATCAAAAAGTTCTAGACTGGCTAGATGACCAATCCCCTGAGGCACTTTATCTAAGCGTAATTACGATGGGTGAAATTGCCAAGGGTATTAGTAAACTCGCACCGTCTCAACGCAAAGAAGATCTAGATATTTGGCTAAAGCAAACCCTTCCCAATCGCTTTGCAGGAAGAATTATAGACATCGATCTGCAAACCATGTTGTTATGGGGTGAATTAACTGGAAAACTTGAAAAGCAGGGGCGACCACTGCCAATGATGGACTCTCTCATTGCTGTGATCGCGCTCCAGAATTCTTTAACTCTAGTTACTCGTAATGAAAAAGATTTTACAGGGATAGCAATGACCATTATAAATCCTTGGACTATTTAAAACAATCCATAGCGATCGCCTTGCCAAATCGTGATGATCGGCATAGGCGATCGTCTAGAATCTATGGCTTCTGCTCAGGGAACATACACTTATCAGAATCGCAACCCGCAGGACCAGCCTCCATCAACTCACCCGAATCATAACGCAACAAACTTGCGTAAAAATCATCAGACTTGCGACGTTCTAGCACCTCAGCACTGAGCTTCTCATAAGTTTCCTTATCGATTGGCTCAAAAGGCAATCGGGGGAAGGTTTGCAGGTCATCAAAACGCGCCAATAGCGCCGCCGAGATATAACCCTCATCATCACGAATCGCTTCGTAAATCTTCTTCCCTAAAGGCTCGATTTCATGCTCCCGCAATTCTAAAGTTGCGGAAGTATTATGACGGGTGTAATGCTTCTGCACCTGCATATAGAAATCAAACTGCGCCATCACATCGAACTTGCTGATTTCCACTTGATCCGCACCGTCAAGGTCAGCCCAAGACACACTCACAGGAATCTCCACCAGCCATTCCGTACATCTCGGATCGAAGGGATCATTCAGCAATTGTCCATTCTCATCCTTATCCGATTGCGAAGGAATGATGCTATATCCATAATCCATGCAAGCCCGCGCCACAGGATCTTCCTTACGGAAAGTAATCCGACGGATAAAGCGCTGTGCCTTCGGCGGATGCCATCCGGGGGAAGCCCCAGTCAGTAAGGATTTCGTGCCTGCTGGCTGAACTGTTGTGCAACGATTCGGGCGGCGTAAGCCATGAGCATCGCAATATTCCCAAACCGTCTGATGTACAATCTCACGCCAGCGATTTAGATAATCAGCTTCCTTCTCTTTGAAGTCTAGACCCTGCACAGTGTCAGGACGACCTGCTTCCCACCAGCGTAACCATTCCACACCAAAAGCATGAACGAAAAAGTCAAATAGTCCTGTGAAGGATACGCCCACAATTGGGTCAACTTCACGGCTAAATTGATAGCGTTCTTCATTGAAGCGATGATTGAGCAGAGCTGCTACCGATAAAGCACCTGCTTTAAATGCTTCTTCCTGTTCTTTCTCATTGCGAGGATTCAGTTGATTGAGATGCACCTCAGACAAATTACAATGGAAGTCTGCTCCTGTGATTTCTCCACAATTATGAGCAACAATACCATTAGCATCAAAACGAGAGACTTGAGGAACTGTGCAATCATATACAGGTTCAACTCCATCAGCAGTAATACCTGTAATCATTGCCGTAAATCTCTCACGATTCATTTTGCGTGAGTAGTTACCCAAAGCTTCCTGTAAACGTGCTGCTTTAAGTGGCTCTTGGAAACCAATTGCGATCGCAAAATGTTGCAAGTTATCATTCGCAATCACAAGTTCATGTTGCTCTTTGCAGAAGTATGGAGCAAGTTCGCGATCGCTGTTTGGCAACATACGAACACCAGCAGGGCGGCGTTGTTGGTAGATAGCTGAGATAATCCCGATCCGAGCTAACATTCGTTGCACTGCTTGCAAGGTTTCCAGATTGCTTTGAGCAAGTCTGACACTAACGCCTTTTTCTTGTTTGCCTTGAACACTGCCATCTGCATCAAAGAAACCGCGTAAGAATCCGCAATAGAAAGCATAACTAGCTTTCTCAATCTCATTTGATAGAACTTTGTTTTGAGGTGAAAGACCAAATTTTGCAGCTAGTGTTGCTAACTTACGAGAACTGATCACTTGATGATGCAATTGCTTGTGATAGTGACCTGCTGGATTTTTCGCTTCATAATCTGTGGCATATTCCAAAGTTTTGACTGCATAGCTTGCCATCTCTTCTTTGGTTTCACCCCAGTAACGTAGGCAAGCGCCATCATTTTCCTGAGTTTGATAAAGGCTACCATCACCAAGTAAACTACCAACCAGCCAACCTTCTTCAAAACTACCTTCTCCATCCCAAGACTGGATATTGCGGTGATCGTGAAGCAAAATGCGATCGCCAATTTGGAGATCCTTAGTTTCCACCCATTCAGTATATTGAGCGTGCTGTGTTTGGGCTGTCACCTTGAGCAATTGGTGATTGTCTGTCAGCCTTAAAGAAAAGCCTTCCTTCGTTTGAAGACTCACAACAGCTTTGTTACCTGTGAAAAAGAAACCATCAGCAGTTGTGCTAAATAGTTCTCCATTAACATACACTCCAACTTGCTTGCCAATCAAATCACTAATCTGTCTTGCACCATGCTCAGTATGAACCCATGTGTCAGCAGTTAGACAAGGATTGAGAGCATAACGCTGTAATCTATGCTCTAGCTCACGTTCAGAGACTTCAGGCTGATGATTCTTTAACCATTCTTTACCTTCTCCTTTCACATAGGCAGCAAGGAAATCACGCTTGAGTTCGGGAGTTGTTATCAAATCAGCATTAGAACGCGCAATCGCTTCACCTGCCCATTGAATTGCACCTTCACCTGAATAGTACTGCTTGCGAACAGCATCAACACATTCTTGTTCAGTAGGTTTACGATGGAATACTCTTGTGTGGTTCGCCATTCTCAAAGCATCACGCTCAGGATCGATGCGCCAATTCCCCGCTTCATCCTGCTGCCAGAGATTATCTTTTGCGACAGAACCAAGTGCATCTTCAGAGGAGAACTGTCTCATGCCGGCCGACCTTCGGATGTTCCCTGCCACGATACAAACTGCGGCTTCATCGATGAGGAGGCAACACTCAACCGATGTGAGTTGACGACCGATCGCCTTATTTAAAATATTGGCACAGCGATCGTAGAGTGTGGGCAACTTGATCGGATTTGCCATGCCGCCGAAGCCTTTGAGGGGTTCACCACTGGGGCGCACATCGCTGATATCAACGGTGATTTGGACAGGCTTAGATGCGTCAAACTTTTCATCACTAGATAGCTCTAGGAGAGACTGGTAGGACTTGACCCAACCTTGACGACTATCGCCCACATGGAATTTAACGGCATTGTTGGCATAGTCAAAGGCAACTTCGGTATTGTGGCGGCGTTGTTCGGTTGGGGTTGCACCGATCGCACCAACTACATGTACTTGCAACTGGTTACGAATTATAGGCAGTTGGTTGATGTACTGCGGCTCCAATACTCCACCAGTGCCAGAGCCTTGCATGGCAAGATCCATCATCAAGCCAAAGGCACGCCAGTCGATTACGTTGGTGCTGGTGCAGTTATAGGAGCCTGAGAAATTTTCGGGACGTTCCACCCATTCTGTACCACCGACCCACAACCAACGCCCAGAGGTGAGGGACTTAAGCTGCTTTTGCATCTTGTCGATGAGGTCAGCCTGTTCTTGGGTCAACTTACCGAGCTTTTTTAAACCTGTAAGTGTGCGATCGCATACTTCAGACCAACTTTCGCGCCTGTTATTATATTTGCGGCTGTAGGTTCTGAAAAATACAGGATAGGCAGCAGGAGCGCTTTCAGGGAACCTTAGCCCACTTGAGGATCGCGTAAATTCTTGTACCATGAGTAATTACAAAATACTTTTGTGAGTATTACTTATACCACACATCCATATATGTAGTGTTTAATAGATGTGTAAGTCACGAAATAACACTATTTGTAAATAATTTCGTACATACTCACTCGAACAAGCCTCATAAAGCTTTTTGCAGCTTTTAGTATTTTTTTAGATATAGTTGCTGCCATGCTCGTTAGAACACAAAACCAGAATACAAGTTACGCAACTCACTTCTTGGATTTTGATTTGTCCTAATACAAGTGTCTATAGCTGTATTTGACCTCAAATAAGCTGAGATTTATAATTCACAATTTTTGAATCTTGATGTAATTTGTTACATTCTGCTGTGTTGTATTCGTAAGCTATTGTGTTAACAATTAATAGAGAGATGCAAATAAAGAAACGCTAATAGTCTGCCAAACTTGAGTGCTAAAGAGGTACTTTGTATGAAGTTGAGTCTAGATTTTTGTGGGAGTTTAACTGTTGCTATAGCGGCGATCGCGACCCTCTCTGCACCTGCCGCCCAAGCCCAAAACTCAGAACATTTGAAAAGTTTGGTTAGTAGTGGTATTTGCCAACGCTGTGAGCTGAGAGGATTACAAGCAGATGGAATTAACCTGCGGGAGTCATACCTTGATGTGGCGGATCTGCAAAAAAGCTCCTTTAGTAAGGCAGTTTTTGCCTTTAGTACCATGTATTACGCTGACTTTCGTGAGGCAAATCTCAGCGAATCAGATTTACGCAATACCTTTTTAATTAATGGTGATTTGATCAAAGCCAATCTAACGGGGGCAAATGCCAGAAATAGCCGTTGGAAATATGCGGATTTGACCGAAGCAAATCTATCGGGAGCAAACTTGATCGATATTGAGTTGGTCTATGCGAATTTGTCGGGAGCAAATCTCAGTAATGCTCTGTTGCGTCACGCTAGTTTGTATCGCGCCAATCTGTCGGGAGCAAATCTCAAGGGAGCCGATCTCTACAGGGCTGATCTGACAGGAGCTAACCTTACTAACGCAGATTTGAGCCAAGCAAACCTTTGTCGGGCGACTATGCCCGATGGCACGATGTCTATGCAGGGCTGCAAGTAAACCTATGACGATCGCCACATCAGATCGGGTGCGTTGGCTACAGGTTTGGAGTTTGGCGGCAGTACAAGGCGCAATATCATTAACTTGGATTGCCTATGCCGCCTACTTACCAAAGTTTATTGAGCAGGTGTTTGGATATGCGCCAAGCCAAGCCCAAGGCTTTGCGACCTCACTCTTGATCCTTGAAAGCGCGATCGCCATATTCGTAGAGCCTTTGTTTGGCAGTCTGTCCGATCGCTGGCAACGTTGGTACAGTTCACGGATGCCCCTGATCATAACGGGAACGATCATCGCCACTGTGATTTTTATGGCATTACCTGCGATCGTGATTTTGGGTAATAGCCATGAAGTTGTGCGCTTCCTGCTGCCGTGTTTGGCAGTCCTCTGGGCGATCGCTATGTCCACTTTTCGCAGTCCTGTCACCTGTCTGTTAGGAAGTTTTGCAGGTGCAACCAAGTTAGCTTTGGCGGGCAGTGTTCTCACCTTGGTGGGAGGTCTAGTGGGTTGCCTCCGTCCCTTCGCGAGTAAATTTATACTTAACTTGGGTGCGCCAATCACCTTTACGATTGCCTCTATTAGCCTTTTGGCAGGGGTTGCCGCCTTACGAGTTGCCATGACTTATATTCCCAAGCAACTAAACCCCCATAGCGAAAGCTTATCTATGGTCAACTTAGCCCGAAACTTTGGGCGCAACTTGCTGATGGTGGTTTTAGTGGGAGCAGCCATTGGTCTTGGCTCACGATTGCTCATGGGCGAACTGCTGCCCCGAACTTTAGAATCTAGCTTAGTGGGTGCAGTTGGTTTATCTAAAGAAATTTTGATCGGTATGGCAATGCTTTACTTGGCAGGTATCGCGATCGCAACAGGCAAGCTCACACATTTTTTTGCTAACAATGGGCTAATGATCGTGAGCTTAGGCATCCTAGCTACAGGAGTCTGGCTGTTGTCCTTGGGGCAAGGTGCGATCGCCCTCATCCCGATCCTGCTCTGTCTAATTGCCAGCCTCAGCATTGTAAATAATGGGATGGTTGCCTTTGCCCTCACCACAGTACCGCAGGGCTTAAGTGGTCTAACAGTAGGTACATTTTTTGCAGGTCTATCTGGTGCGAATGCGATCTTTGGATACCTAGTACCAAAGTCTTCTGTGTTGTCCCTAGATCAAGTCGTTTGGTTATCAGCAACGGCATTTTTGGTAGCAGGAGTTGCCATTGCCATTGGCGATCGCTTAGGACAGGTTTCAGAAACTCCTTAGGAATCGCTATAGATAGAATTTTCTTCCATTTCATCTAGATCATCAGATGGAGGTTCTACGAGTGCCGCAGCCTTAACGTGAGGCAGAGATGCGCCTTCTAAGCCCTTACTAATTCGCATTGGTGAATAATCGAGGGTAACAAATAGAGGGTAATGATATTCACCGCGATCGCTAATAATACTGCGATGCTTCCAAGGTAGTAACCAATAATATTCTTCCCCAAGAGCAACTTCCACCTGTCGCCAACGTTGCAATAGTCCCGAAAAATCTTCCCCCGGACGATGGATAAATACAAAAATTTCTTGTCCCGTTTTTACTTTCCAATCAGGATCACACATGATCAGGGCCAGTTCACATTGTAGCTGGAGGTGCTGGTGCTGGATATGGGAACCACTCAGTTGCACCACAGGAAAAGGAATTGATATTAAGCTGTCAATGGGACGGCGCAAGCTAGGAATTAGTTCAAAATAGGGGCGATACTCACGGAGCAGGGCGATCGCTTCGAGGGGGTTGCTGTAATGACTGAGAAGAGAGTCATACTGGCTCTGCTGATTACTCATTATTAATATTGCTAGACGAAATGGAGCAAGCTAGAAAAAATTATAACTTTCATAATCCAGATTTTGAAAGATTTTCCCAATTAACTAACGTGATGTGCAACATAACCCTCATCCCCCAACCCCTTCTTCCAAGTGCGGAGAAGGGGAGCCGTAAAATCTCAAAGTCCTTCTCCCTCTTTGGGAGAGGGATTTAGAGTGAGGGCTGATCGGTGAGTAGAAGGGTAAATCAAATTACAGAGGTAAATGCACATAAAAAGTAGAGCCTTGATTGGGGCTAGACTTGACGTAAATTTTGCCGTCATGGGCGCTAATTATATAATGGGAAAGGTACAGCCCCAGTCCACTGCCTTGCTTTTGGTGAATACCTTGGCGAAATCTTTGAAACAAGAATTGCTGCTCTTCTTCACTAATGCCAGGGCCTGTATCAGCAATACTGATGATCACTTCGCGATCGCTAGTTGTTAATCCTACCTTGACAGATCCGTGATCAGTAAATTTCAGTGCGTTACCAATTAAATTATTAAAAACCCTTAACAGCTCTAGGCGATCGCCCTTTACCATCTGTGCTAACTCATCAAGATTAGCTTCTAAGCTTAACTTTTTGGAAATAGCGATTGGCTTTAGCTCCTCGACCACCTGTTCTAAGAGTTCCCTTAGGTTCAGAGGTTGCAAATTAATTGTTTTGTTGCCCGACTCATAGCGATACACATCTAACAACTTATTGACCATTTCCAACAGGTTAAGGTTGCTGCGTCCCATAATAGTCAGAGCTTCGCGAACTTCAGCCGATATTTCACCTAAAACCCCATCTTGCAACAGCCCTAACATGCGATCTGCCGCCACAAGGGGAGTACGCAGATCATGGGTGAGGCGCGACACAAAATCCTGTCTCTGCCGATCAATGCGATCTCGCTCGGCAATGCTATGTTTTAAACGCAGTAGCGATCGTACCCTTGCCAAAAGCTCATCCGCCTCAATGGGCTTACGGATAAATTCATCAGCCCCTAGATCTAGCCCCTTAACTGCATTGGCTCGATCATAGGCAGTAATTAATAGAATAGGAATGAACGGCAAATCCTTCATAGCTCTGATCCGCTTTGTCACCTCATAACCATCCATCCCTGGCATCATCACATCTAAAAGAATGAGGTCAGGCGGAGTCGTCTTTACAATCTCTAAGGCTTCATACCCATTGCTAGAGGTGGTAATTTCATATCCTTCTTCTTCTAAGATAGTTCGCGCCAGAAATAAGTTATCTGGAACATCATCAATAATTAATAAACGATCTGGAGATTTCATTCCCACGCTCAGACAGGACGGACTTGCATATATAGACTTGCTTATATAGATGTTGTCATGAAGTTGCATTTAATGCAGTCATCCTGACGATAGAAATCCATCTATAGCACAGGCATCCTGACGACTCATAAATATGCTAGGCGTTGCAGACAAAAGGATGAACTAGAGAGAAGAAATAACAGAAAGTTTTACGGTGCAATCTGAAAGTGGTCTACTGCTTTCCATAACCAGATCTTGTTTTTTTTGAACCAACAAAAGTTTCCAGTTCATCTAACTCTCCAACATCTAGCACAAACTCAGGTTCTATAGAATCAGATAACTTTTCACCTTGTTGTTTAACCCAGTGAATAACTGTGGTGTGATGTACTCCCATTACTCTCTCGATAGCCCTGAATCCCATGCCATTGAGATACATCTTCAGGCAAATTTGTTTTGTGCTTTCTGAGTAAGATTTGGTTTGCTCACTGGGATTTATAAATTGCCGACCACATTCAGCACAGATGTGATTTTGTTTTCCTCGTTTAATTCCATTTTTGCGTATATGTTCTGATCCACACTTTGGGCATTTCATCTCTCTGCTTTGAACTCATACCCTATTATGCTAACGCCTAGCGTGGGTTTCTGTGGGTAATAGCCGATCGCTAAGAGGATCAGTTTTTAAAAATTGTAAAATGCCTATTTTTGTGTAACAATCATAGATCGCACTTTTAAGTAATCTTTCAACTAAAAAAATGGCTAAAAACAAAGGTGTCCGTCTCGTTATTACGCTAGAGTGCACCGAATGTCGCACCAATGCCAATAAGCGATCGCCTGGTGTGTCTCGTTACACCACCATGAAAAATCGTCGTAATACCACCGCAAGACTAGAACTCAAAAAGTTCTGTCCCCATTGCAACTCTCACACAGTTCACAAAGAAATCAAATAGTCTCGATAGTCCCCTAACTAAAACCGCATAATCCCATATGGCAATGAACTCCTCTTTTTATCGCAAGCGCCTCTCTCCGATCGCGCCTGCTGCCAAAATCGACTACAAAGATGTCGAATTACTGCGTAAGTACATCACCGAACGTGGCAAAATTCTTCCCCGTCGTATTACAGGCTTGACCGCAAAGCAACAACGCGCCTTAACAACGGCAATTAAACAAGCCCGTGTTGTTGCCCTATTGCCTTTCATCAACAAAGAAGGCTAGAAATTAAGATAAGTAACCCAAAAGCCAGACAGCAGAGCAATGCTTTGTCGTCTGGCTTTTGTTTTTATGTTTTGATATCTATTTGATATCTAATTTTTGGAAGCCTGTAACTCATTTAGCTGCAAATTTTGGCTACGAATCCGCCGTGAAAGCAAACGAATAATATTTACAGCAATATCAGGGGTTTCATCGATCGCTTCGTACAACTGCTGCTGCGTTAGGATCAGGCAATCACAGTTAGAAATAGCTGTCACGGATGCCGATCGCGGCTCCGCATCAAACAAAGACATCTCACCAAAACAACTGCCCTTATCGAGGATTGCCAGATCCTTGTCCCCCAAATGCACGCGCACCCGACCCGCAACCACCACATATAGCGATCGCCCTTCCTGTCCCTGTGCAAAAATCATTTTTCCCGAAGGGTAAGATACCTCATTCATAATTGAAGCAAGACGTACTAGGAAGTCATCGCGCAACTCCTTAAAAATCGGTACTCCGCGCACCAATAGTAATCGTTCAATACTGGTTAGCATCTTCTAAGACTCCCCATAGGATGTGCCACCCATTCGCACCTGAATATCGGTAGCTAAGTTCTGTCTATGCAAAGAATTATCACTCAAATTTAGAGTATTTTTACCATTATTTTGAAAGTAGTGAGCGATCGCCCTTGCCTGAGCTAATACTAAGGGATCGCGATCCTTTAATAATTTGGGAAGAACCCGCAATAGCGATCGCGGTGAAGCCACCTGTAAATAGGAAATCGCCGCCTCCCGCACAAACCCCGTGGGATATTCTAAACAAGCAATCATCGCCTCTGCGGGTAAGCTCCATAAATGTGTTCTTGCCACATGCACACAACAAGCAAGCGTCCAATCAGACAGGCAATAACGCAACTCAACCAACTGTTGCAATCGCTGATACGGAGCCATTGGTTGATAGTGATGCACCGCCGAAAGCACATTTAACTTATCAGCGATCGAGCGATTATCCACCACCGAAAGCAAAATTTGCTTCACACTCAGATCCACCGTGTTATCAAGGATCTCCATCCCCCTTGCCAAGCTACTCCTAGAACTCGATAGGATATTAAAGGCTGCCGCCTGAATAGCTGAAGGAGAATAAAGTAACTTCATCATCAAAAAAATGCGCTCAAGGCTATCAATTACCTCAGACTGCAACGCCTCAATCAGTAAGCGCACCTCCGTTGGCGAATCAGGTTGTAAGGAAATATCCTCCACCCCAGCCCATGCCTCGGTCATTACCCCCAATTCTTGAATGACCATCTTCTCTATACCACTGCGTCCAACTAGCTCTAAAACAGACTCAATGCCCTGTTCATGGGGAATGCGGATTAAGGTACGCAAAATTTGGCGACGATGTTTTCCCCAAGACTTAAGCAAATTATTAGTTAGTACCGAGATAGAGTTTTCAGTACTGATTTCCCCCAAAATATCCCATGCTAAGACCTTAATATTATCGGGACTGCGATCGCTTTGGGTTAGCTCCAGCAAAGAACTAATCGCATCGTCTCCAAGGCTCACTAAGGCATCATGGGCAGCTTTGCGTGTCGCCTTGTAATGTAAACCACGAATAATTGAAGGGAAATATTCACTGGTACGAGTAGAAGCGATCGCTCTGAGCAAAGCACAACGCACCTCAATCGAAGGATCTTTGAGCAATTGCGGCACATAAAAACGTAATGACTGCATAAAGGCCGCCTCAGCCAAGGCACGACATCCCAAAACCCTCTCTGGCTGAGAATTACTCGTAATCATATGGCGCAAAGTATTAGTCGCCTCCGCCACCTGACTCGAATCGCCAAGGCGCATCATCAAAGCCACAGCCGTACCACGAATAATCGGATTTTGGTCAGGTGTTAAATATTTACGCAACCCGTTAATATCACGGTTATTTTCATCCGCCAGCAATACATAACGCAAACATAGGGCTTGCACCTGCGGTGAGGCCTGTGGCGAAATCATCACCTCACGAATATAGGGCAGATACCTCGCTTCAGGATTTTCTAACATTGCATCGATACTTTGCGCCTGCAAATCGGGTGGCATTTGTCCTAGCAAAGGCGCAAGGGACTCACTAACGGAATGGGGCGCAATTTGAGTCAGCAAATCAATACATACAGACTGCTCAATTTGCGTTTCTGCCCTTGACATCGATTCAGACACCGCCCGCCGCAATTCCCTTGTATCTACGGACATTAAACTCAACTGGCCGCGCTCTACGCTCTGAATTAACAGTTCTAAATATCCTCTCCGCAGTAACCAGATCACTGTAATCCAAATCAAAGAGACAAATACAATTACGGCGGCAAACCAGTTGGAAGAAACATCGATACCAATATTCTGTTGCTTAAAAATCTCCGTGATAATCCAGATCAAAATCCCTGCCCCACCCGTTGCCATCGGGTCAGCAATGCCACGCACAAAGGATTGAATTTGACTCCGAAACTGATCGGGTACTGCTTGGAATAATGTGGGGGCTGTGGCAGCAACGATCGTAAATCGGAATAATTCGTCAAAAAATTTCAGAATGACAAAGCCCACAAATAAACCAAAGGGGGCAAAACCTGCCAACGTTCCTGTAATAGCAATACCTGCTGGGGGCATGAGAACAGCAAAAAAGACCCCCAAACGCTCAATAATTCGACTAGAGCCAAACAGTTGCAGTGCCAACTTGAATACTCCCATAATGCCGCCAAAAATGCCTAAAAAGCGACCGATCGCTTCTTCAGTTTTAAGGTGAAACTCTAGTTGGGATTGGTATTGAAATTCAATTAAAAAGAATAAAACTTGAGCCGCAATGAAGAAACCAAATAATAACCAGACATACTTGAGAATATTGCCCTGCAAAGTCCGAGCGGAGCGATCTTGGTCATCATCATCATTATTGCTATAGACGGAATTGGGGAAAGCTTGTTTATAACGAGTACTCAAATAAAATAGAACAGCAGACCCCACAAACAGCATAATTCCTGTGGCTAGGGTCATATTGGCAGCCCCAAACACGCTCACCAAAGATGGATAGGAAAATCCTCCGACAATTTCCGCGACGATGATACCCGTACTAATGAGGGGAAATGCGCGTTTAATTTCGCGAATATTAAATAACTGATTGGCGGCAATATCATTATTGATGTTGCTCAGTACATATATGCCCTCCACCCATAGCCTTACGGCAAACACCGAAATCATAAAGGTAATGCCCGTTTTTTGGGTGAGTCCAAGCCAAGCGATCGGCAATGGCAAGGCCAGCATTAACGATACGCCTAACATGACCCACCGCAAAGGAAATAGCTTTTGTAGCCATGAATAAAACACGCCAAAGGCTGTCACCACAAAGGCAGTTGCCATGTAGATCCAAGTTAAGTTTTCGGCACGGTAGGCTTCCAAAAATAGGGTGGAGCTAGAATATTCCAACCATACTGCGCCAATGGAGGTGGCACAGTAAAATAAAAACATGAGCAGAGTGCGTTCGGCTTCGTCGGGTCGTAGGTTAACGATCTTTAGAAATCGACGCATCGGTGCATTAGGGTTAGGAATGGCGGGGGCATTCATAGTTGATGGCGATCGTTTGACGATATGTTACTACAAGAACGCAAGTCTGCAATGATGACAAATTCAAGAATTTATGCAATTTCCCAAGGACATCTGAATATTTGGGATACCTGTAGACGTAAGTATTTGTATAAGTATTTAGAAGACCTTGGTTTAAATGAGGCAAATCTGGAGAGCCAAGCACGGTTAACCCTAGGTGCGAATTTTCATTTGTTAATGCAGCAAATGTTTTTAGGCTTAGATGTATCACCCCTCGCTTCAGGGGATTTGGGTAAATGGTTAGATATGTACGATCGCCAGCCGCCGACAATGATTGATGGCGATCGCCTCTGTGAGCATTGCCGTACTTTAGAAGTGGCTTTCCCCCCCACCAAGGATCGCGATCAGCAATTGGATATTACTGACGATCAAGATTTGCAGCAAGCGTATTTTGTCCTAACTGCCATCTACGATCTCTTAATTTGGGGGGATGGGGCTGCTCAAATCTTGGATTGGAAAACTCATCAACGCCCCTTAACCAAGAAAGTACTTACGCAAAATTGGCAAACTCGTCTGTATCTTTACATATTGGCCAAAACCACATCCTATCAACCAGCACAAATATCCATGACCTATTGGTTTGCGAATACAGGGACTTCTGTGATTATTCCCTACAGCCAAAGGGATTATGAGCGTACTGAGCAAGATCTCCAAGGCATCTTAAGGGCGATCGCCACAGAGCAGGATTATCCCCAATTGCCCGTTCATAGCCAGCAATGTAATTTTTGTGAATTTCAAGAACGCTGCGATCGGCAAGCGATCAATCCCACCGCCGCCCAAACATTCACAATTAATCTGGAGGATATCCCTGAAGTAAAAATTTAAAAATTCTTATATCAAAACTAAAAAGGGCGTTGCCATTTTTAGTTTTAAAAACCCTCACTGGGTTTGGCTTTCAATTCACAAAAGTGTAAGTGTGACGACACTTTTGTGAATTGGTATTACTAGATTTGATTTTGAATCTACCAAAGTGTAGTCATGCTTTTGTGATTTGGGATAATACCAATTTAAAAAAGTGTTACCACATTTTTTTAAATTAAAAACCAAACCCAGTAAGGTTTTTTAATTAAGCAATAACTACGCCATTTCTTAATTTGGGATAAGATTGCCTAGCTAGATGCAAGGTGATATTGTTTAGATATTCGTTCAGTAAGTAGTAATCGAGAGGGATTTGTTTGACTCAGTCAATTAATCTACCCAAGTTAGACGATTTTTTGCAGGAGCTTGCAACGATTCAACAGCAAGGTTCCAAAAGAATTGCGTTTTTAGGCTCCCGCCATGTGCCATTAACCCACCAACTGCTGATCGAATTGCTCAGCTATGCCTTGGCACTATCAGGCAATAGTATTATTACCTCTGGAGCAACAGGGACAAATTTTGCCGCTATTCGTGGTGCGCTGCGTGCTGATCCCAACTCTTTGACGGTGATTTTACCCCAAAGCCTTTCTAAGCAGCCCTATGAGTCTCGCGAACAGCTCGAAAATGTGATCCATCTAGTTGAGCATAGTGAAAATGACAATATGTCCCTAGCTGAGGCTAGTACTAAGTGCAACCAAGAAATCATTTCTAAATGCCAGCAGTTAATTTGCTTTGCTTTTCATGGCAGTGAGACTTTATTGCAAGCCTGTAGAGATGCCGAAGAGCAGCATAAAGTTGTGACTCTCTTCTATTTTGACTAGTCTGAGTCAATAGCAACTAGCGGTACTAAAATTTCTAATTTGATTTCTAGGTAACTTTTGGGGAAATATTCCCAATTCGTAATTCTTATAATAAAAATCTGCAACAAAGCTATGAGTAGAACAATTAAGGGTAAGGTCTTTGTCTTGGATGACAATATTGATACCGATCAGATTATTCCTGCCGAATATCTAACGCTTGTGCCTTCAAAGGCTGAGGAGTATGAGAAGTTGGGCAGTTATGCTCTGATTGGTTTGCCCGATCGCTATGAGCGTTTCATTGCCGAAGGTCAGAGCAAAACCACCTATACAATTATTGTGGCTGGTGAAAACTTTGGTTGCGGCTCATCCCGTGAACATGCACCGATCGCACTGGGGGCAGCAGGTCTAGAGGCTGTGGTCGCTCAGTCCTATGCGCGGATCTTTTTCCGCAACTGCACGGCAACTGGTGAGTTATATCCTTGGGAGTCGGTGGAACGCTTGATCGATCGCTTTACAACTGGTGATGAAGCCACTATCGATTTTGACAATAACTTGATTATCAATGAAACGACAGGTAATCAGTTTGCTCTCAATTCCCTTGGTGATGTGCAACCCGTCATTGATGCGGGAGGACTCTTTAACTACGCTCGACAAACAGGAATGATTCCTGCTTAAGTTTGGGATTGTCAGCAAACTGATCAGAATCGATAATTTGCAAGCCTATGACCTACCATATTCGCATTCGCGATCGCCAAACTAATCAAGTATATGAAACTGATATTACAGGCGATCGCTACATTCTCGAATCCCTTGAAAATCAGGGGATTACATTACCTTTTGCCTGTCGCAATGGAGCCTGTACTGCCTGTGCCATGCGCGTAAAATCTGGCAAACTTGATCAACACGAAGTCATTGGTCTGTCAAAATCTTTGCAAGAAGAAGGTTATGCCCTGATCTGTTCTAGTTATGCTCTTTCTGACTTGGATCTAGAAACTCAAGACGAAGATGAGGTTTACAATTTGCAGTTTGGTAGATATTTTGCTAAACGTAAACGATATTGGTTTCAATGGGGTATTCCCATCGATCATGAATGAAAGCTAATGCTGGACAAAAACGTACTAAAGCTAAGTCTTCGATGGGATCGTTAGGCTTAGTTGTAGTATTAATTCTTTTCTTAGTAATTGCTAATATGGTGATGGCATTTAGCCAGCCCAAAGACAAGATCAATGGGGAATTATGGCTGGTTAATCGGGTTGTGAGTGGGCAGACCATCGAAGCAACGGTGGTCAATAATCCGACTATGACTGTGCAAAGAATTCGTCTAATCGGTATCAGTGCGCCCTTTAAGGAGCAAGCCCCTTGGGGAGATCTGTCGCGTCAAAAGCTCTCTGATCTAATTAAGGAACAGAAAGTAACCCTCGAATTTGATGTTAGACAAAAAGATAACTCCGATCGCTTACTTGCCTATGTTTGGAAAGATGGACTCCTCATTAATCAACACTTAGTATCAGAGGGATTAGCGATCGCTGACCCCTTTCCACCCAATACCAAATATGATGATCGCATTAGTCGCGCTCAATCTCGCGCTCGACTGCAAGAGCTTGGTATTTGGAATACGCAAAATCCTTTGCGCCTCAGTCCTAGAGACTTTCGGCGACAGATAAGTAACTAAATGACTGATGTTACGTGGAAGGAATTCCTGCTATGTTGGATGATCGGGGCTGGCACGGGGGCACAGCCCCTACGCCAAATTTAAATTATTCAGGTAGGGGCAATCCCTCCGTGGTTGCCCTGCTTTGCTAGCAGCAGGAGA
>JANRII010000066.1:0-17436 GCA_033765135.1 Pseudanabaenaceae cyanobacterium bins.39 | reverse complement strand
TCCCTTTCGCGGTATTCACAAAAAATATTTGTATCTCTATGTAGCCATGTTTGAGTGGGCTTACAATCTACAGTGGATTGATTTTGACTTCCTGCGTCGTCTTCTTTTCCCCCCTTCCACCTATTTCCCTAGATGAGCGATTAATGTTAGCTATTCTTAGCTATTTCTTGATTAAGGTGCAATAGCTTCTCTAGTAGGTCGTCACTGTCGTTAAAGCCGTAAAGTTGCATTACGAGTTTATCGAGCTTGGCATGGAGTTTATAGAGTTGGCTTGCGGGTTCGTGAAAGTATTCGTTATATAGTTTGGTGATTCCCCATTGTTTGCTTTCCATTTGTTCGGTGCGGTATTGATGGAGTTCTTGCATAGCGGTGCGGATTTTAGTGACTAGGGGACTGGTTTTATTTTGTGGAAATGGGAATGTCTCGAAGCAGGCGTTATGGGTATATGAAATATCAGCTTTGAGCGTTGCTTTTTGAGCGTGCATCCACAATCGATGAACTTTTGATGTGAGAATTCCCAAAATATAAAAATCTTCACTGGCAACAATTCTTGTTCTGGCATTAGGTAGCCATTCACAAGGACAAGGTAAAAAAATAGCCCATTTTGATGTTTGGGGGACAGCAAAATACTGAGATAGTGATTCTAGGGCTTTACGCATTGCGGGTCTTCTTTCCCCTAATTGCCACCAATATGTCTGATAAGTTTGTCTACGATTTAAGTCTCTTTCTGGTTTGACCTTCAGTTTTACCCATTGAAATGGCTGGACATATTCACTGGCTTCTTCAATAGTCATATTGTTAAAGTCAATAATCCAATTATTGAGACCTGCATAGGGATTTATCGCTAAGTCGTGACCCTCTAAAAAGGGACGAATTACTTTTTGATTTTGCTTATTTTCTTTATTCCATATTTCTGCTTGCTGTGAGGAAATTACAAAATCTCTACCTATGGGCGTTACCCCCGTAAAACAAAGGTTTAAATTATCTTTTAGTCTCATCGCTTGAGATACATCTAGTTCCGCTTGTAAAGATGAATTAATTTTTGCAACCTCTTTACTGTCAAGTCGATAAATAGCTGGCTGTTTTTTTGTCCAATTTACAATACTCACATGTACAACCGCCTCACCTGACCATTCCTGTGTAGAGATTGCATCATGAATATATCCCTCATTTTGAAAGATATAGTCTAGCGAAGCAATCCGACTTTTACCCTGACTAATTGAATTTGTACCAACTAACCCAGCCCTTCCATTTTGGTCTAAAGAATCGTGAGCGAGTCTAAACCAGTAAGAACAGAAATCAACTGAATCTTTTACGTCTGGAAACCTTGCAAAAATCTTCTTAATATATTCATCACCTAAACTCGATCTAACTCTCTTGCCACCCAAAAATGGCGGATTTCCAATAATTGCATCAGCTTGCACCCAATCTGAGAACAAAGCATCTTGACAAACAATATTTTCATCCAAAGTATCAAGGGGTAATGCAGATTCAGATAAGCCATGCTGATCGATCGCCACTTTCCGAGCAATCATCAAAGTCACCTTAGCTAACTCCACTGCAAAAGGATTTATATCCATACCAAAAAATTGATTAGGTGTAACTGTTCCCTTTGTAACTTGCAATCTATCTGAAGACTTTTGCTTAATTTCTAACTTAGCAAGTAGCATCACCTCGATCCGCTTTAGCTCTTGGTAAGCAAGATATAGAAAATTTCCTGAACCACAAGCGGGATCTAAAACTCGATAGGCTTGTAGCTCTAGTTGCAAAGCATTGAGATCGGCGATCGTGTTAGCCGCCTCGATCTTCTCCTCCCAATACCTTGTGATTGTCGGCACAACAATCTTCATAATGTCCACTTCAGAAGTGAAGTGCATCCCCCTTGCGTGACGCTCTTTAGAGTCTGAAGTCGCTTCAAAAATACTGCCAAAAATAGCAGGTCGAATTTTGCCCCAATTTTCTCTAGCCGCGACATCTAAAATTTTTAATTCTTCACGGGTTAACTCAATCGCATGAATTTCTGCGAATAAACCACCATTAAAATAATCAACACCCTTATAACGTCCTACTGGCGTAATTCCCTTACGGGTCATTTCTTGGAATAAACCACCCAAAATATCGTAAGTACTTGCTCCATCCAAACAATCTTGCACACAGGCAACAAATAGATCATTAGGCAATAGCCCGCGATCTTCGGCAAACATCGCTAACACACATTGCAAAATAAATCTTTGAGCATTTAGTTCCGTAAATCCATCTTTACTAGCTCTAGCCTTGAGGATTTGATATAGCTCCCCCAATCGCTTTGCTGCTTTTATCGTCACCTCTACTTGGTTATTTCTAAATACAGGTGTGGTATTCACCGCAACTTCCATGAAGCGAAATGCACTGGCACGATTTGGCAGATCGGAGATCGCCACCATATCTACAGGCGTATCAACTTGGAGATTAAAGTCATAAATCCAGAACTCATCAAAATTGCACAGCACTACATACCGAGGGCGATCGGGTACAAGATAAGTCCAATATTGAAAAGCTTGTGAATAGTGCTTATTGAGATCCTCTCCCCGTTTTTTCATCTCGATCAAAACACCACCCTTACCATTACTCTGAGGACGTTTCCAAACTAAATCCGCAAAGCCAGTCTTCCCCTTAGCACTGCCCTTTTTAACCCTTTGCTCATAAATAGCACCTGCCTCGATTGCCCCCTTATGATGAAAAGCTTGAAAAAAGCGATCTAAAAATATCTGAGACTCTGATTTCTCATCACCCTTTAAAGTGGCATGGAACTTGACAAAATCTTGTAGAGTATCAGACATTATTTTGATTTATTTTGAAAAATATTAGGCATTAATCAGATATTAATCTAGCACTAAAATCAACTCATACCACTGTCGCAATTTACTTAAGTGTAGGCATTCGCTAAAGATACTAATTGATCCCCCCTACCCCCCTTACAAAAGTAGGAAAAGATTAAACAAGTCCCCCTTTTTAAGGGAGATTTAGGGGGATCAAAACTTCTCAAACACGCTCTTAGATTTGGTGTTAGACCAAACAGCTTTGAAAACCTTGCCTTAACTCATCTTCGCGTAAATGGCGACCGATAAAAACTAGCTGATTGGTACGCACTTCATCATCCTGCCAAGGTCGATCGCGCGTTGCATCAAACTGCATATGCACACCCTGAAATACTAAGCGCTCTTGAGAACCCTGCAAATTAATAATGCCCTTAGAACGGAAAATATCCTGACCTTGAGTGCGGAGCAACTCACTCATCCATGCTTGAAAACGGTAAGAGTTAACGGCTCCAGTCTCTAAGATACTTACAGAACTAATTTCTTCATCATGGATATGGTGGTGATGTTCATGATGATCATGATGCTCGTGACTATCGTGATCATGCTCATGGTGATCGTGGTGATCATGATGCTCATGGTCGTCATGATCGGACTCAGCGAGAAATTTGGGATTGAGTTGCAAAATGCGTTCTAAGTCAAAACCACCCACATTAAGGACTTGATTGAGCAAGCGATCGCCATCTTGAGCATTTGCCGTCTCAGCCTGATTAAGCTGCACCCTCTGCACCTTCGCCAAAATATTCATCTGCTTGATGTCACTTTCAAGGGTTGCCAAATCTTTAGGAGAGACCAAATCCACCTTATTTAACAAAATGACATCAGCAAAGCCAATTTGTTCGCGCACTTCGCGATCGCGCCAATGCTGTTGAATATGTTTCGCATCCACCACCGTCACCACCGCATCCAGTTTGACTTGACGGCGAATATCCTCATCCATAAAAAAGGTTTGCACCACAGGGCCGGGGTCAGCCAGTCCTGTCGTTTCGATCAGTAAATGATCAAACCGATTACGGCGGCGCATCAAATTACTAATGATCCTAATCAGATCACCCCTCACTGTGCAGCAAATACAGCCATTATTCATCTCAAAAACTTCTTCATCAGCACCAATGACCAACTGCTGATCGATGCCAATCTCGCCAAATTCATTAACGATCACCGCCACTTTTTTGCCATGTTCAGCCGTGAGGATGTGATTGAGCAAAGTCGTTTTGCCTGCGCCAAGGAAGCCCGTTAGTACTGTGGCAGGTATTTGTTCTGTTGTGATCATAGGGTTGCGATCGCGAATAAATTAATCAATTCCATTCTAAATAATACCAAAACTAAAATAGGCAGAAGTCAAAAGACAGAGCCAAATAACTGCTGTCCTAGCATCCAAGTACCACCGCAGAGCATAAAAGCCAGCACAACTTGCCGAAACTGATGCGAACTCATCCGCGCAATCAAAAATTTACCCACTAGATTGGCAGGTATTGCCGCCAAGCCGATCGCCAAACCCGCGATCACATCGGTAGTACTAATTGCCGCTAGAGTTCCGTAGGTGGCAATTTTGACAAGATGAATGATCACCACATGGGCGGCCTTAGTCGCAATCATATGTTCCTTGATCAAGCCATAGCGCAGGTAAAAGGGATTGAGGACTGGCCCTGTTGTCCCCACTAGACCAGACACAAAGGCCTTGAGAAAGCCTGCGGGTAAAATATGCCAAGTTTGCAACTGAAATTTAGGCGGATCTGTCGCCTCTAGTTCAAGGGGTGGGACTTCGTTAACTAAAGCTAAGTTGGGTTCAGGAGCTTTTTTTTCTAATGCAAATAAGATGGCACTAATCACCAAAAACACACCGATAATTAATTGCAACCAATCTAAATGGATTTGTGTAAAGGTATAAGCTCCCAAAATTGCCCCTGCGATCGCTCCGGGGGCATACCAAAGGGTGAGCCGCCAATCGATATATTTCCAAAACAAAAATACACGATGGGCATTACCCAAAAACATTCCCACGGTAATCACAGGAGGCACAAAGGCGGAACCCATCAATACATTGATCAGGGGTATTAAGATAAAAGGACTGCCACCCCCTGCTAAGGTACTTACAACCCACGCGGCGAAGCTGACCACGCTCAAATATAACAATTTAATTTCGTCCATTCAGTCAATCATCCGCAAATATCCGCTAATACATGAAGTCAATACCAAACATTCAACAAGAAAACCTTAATCAGAATAGTCAAACAATCCATCTCAAGGTATTCCAAGGGGACGAGGGACTCAACTTTTTGTCACAGCTTCGGGCAGTTGACCATGCTTGCCTAAATGATTTTTGGAGTTTAGAGGCATATCAGCGCGAGATTACTAATCCTAGTAGTTGTGTCCTTGGTTTAATTAATGATAATCATGAACTATTAGGCTTTGGTTGTCTATGGAATATTCTGGAGGAAGCGCATATTACGGTTTTGGCAGTGCGTCCAGAGTTTCAAGGACAGGGGCTAGGTAAGCTGATTTTGTGGGGACTGTTGCAACAAGCACACGATCGCCAGTCGGAATGGGCAACCCTAGAGGTACGGGAGTCCAATGCGATCGCGATCGGGCTATACAAAGGTTTTGGCTTTGAGGAAATTGGCCGCAGACCCAGATATTATGAAGCAACGGGTGAGGATGCCCTGCTGCTATGGCGCAAGGGTTTGCATAGAGAGGAGTTTGGCATATTACTTACCCAATGGCTAGAGCAGATTTCAGGGCAACTTTTGGCTAAGGGCTGGCAGTATTCGCACATTTAGCAATAACGGTACGATGGCGGGGGCTATTGGCAAATATGACAGGTCGCTCAAATCCAGCATTGACTAACTCTGATTCAAGATCAAAGTAAAAATATTGATCTAAATATGGCTCCGTACTCTTGAGCAGGGTGAGGATATAGGGAGGCATTTTTTTGTAAATATCCGATTGAGGATTCATATCCATCAAGGTAAAGTAGCCATCGGGACGCAGAATGCGGCGCATTTCGCGGAGGATCTGGCGGCTTGCCTCTTGCGGTAACTCATGAAATATCAAGAAGCAGGAGACAAAATCAAAGGAATTGTCGGGTAGTCCTGTATATTCGGCCGCCGCATGGAGCCATTGCAATTGTCCATTGGCTAGGAGTTCAGGGTGTTTTTGACGGCTGTTGAGGTTAGCGATCGCCAAAAAATGCGGCGATAGATCTAAGCCTGTGATTTTGGCTTGGGGATATTGCTGGTGCAAGGCAAAAGTACTCATTCCCACACTGCAACCGATATCAAGGATATCTTGCGGGGCGATCGCAATGTGCTGTTTGACGATATCTAAGTAGCTCTGCCGCAGACGAGCATCACCCTGCACAGGCGGCTGATCGTCATTCCAAATCCGCGAATGTACGGCATAGGCGGCCACTTCGACTTCTGTAGCAGGCAGCCAGCCGAGATTGCCTTCGGTATAGGCATGAAAGGGCTTGAGGTAATATTCAGGATAGGATAATTCAGGATTTTGGACTTGCTTTAACTCTGTATCAAGATCTTGTTTTTGCAGATCAGCAGCAATTTTTAACCAGTCTACGCCCATAGACTGCGCCCGTTCGATCATCATTTTGCGAGCGCGTTGCTTGGCTAGGTTAAATAAAGGCGCGATCGCTAAGATGCCATTGACTAGGCGAGAGATAAAGCCAATATTTTGTGAATTTTGCGGGTTTTGATAGTTGGAAATATTTGAAATATTAGAGGATTGCGCTTGCATGGGAGATTAACTGTTAGCTTTCTAGAGAAAATATTAATGGTATTGATATGTTATGCCATAATCCTAGTAAAGGATTGGTAAAGCAGTCTATCCAATAGGGTGCGTTAATGGAATACAACACACTCTTTATCTTTACAGGTTTCATATACGGAGAGAGGAGATTCAATTCGTATTATTAGTACCAGACAAGTCACAAGAGCGGAGCGTGAAGCATATGAAGAAGGCTGAACTAGAGATGGAAGACAATCTTCAAGATGAATATGATCTAAAAAGTATGCGTGTGAGAAGGCTAGGCTCAGGGCGAGAAAGTTTTGGCGGATCAATGGTGCGGCTAGAAAACGATGTAGCAGAAATATTTCCTAATGCAGAAGCAGTCAATGAAGCTCTAAGATTTCTGATCAGAGTGATGAAGAAAAATGATCTGCTTACGTTTGCGACGAAGCCTAACACTGCATTAGATCGGACGGAAGAAAAAACTAGTGCATAACCAAGTTAGTCTACCGCCGCTCAACTAGACCGTTACAGTGTGTTGCACTGACTTAAGACTCCAAAATTATGCTGTACTACCTAATGGCTCAATAGACTGTATTAATGGCTAGAGTCCATTTTACGCAACTTAATCGCGATCGCGGGGTTGCCGCTATAAATTGTCATTGGTTCGAGGGATTTAGTGGCGACACTGCCCAAACCCAATACTGCCCCAGCACCAACCCTCACCCCTGCGGCAACGGTGGCACGGGCGGCGATCCAACTACCTGTTTCAAGGTAGATCGGAGCCGTGATCAGTTGGAAATGGCGATCGCCCCAGTCATGATTGCCCGTACAGAGATACACCCCTTGGGAAATACAGCAATGGCTCTCAATCGTAATGACATCCAAATTATCCAGCCATGCATCTTCACCAATCCACACAAAATCACCAATAATTAATCGCCAAGGAAATTTGACCCGCACCCCCGTTTTGATCCTGACCCCTTGACCGATTTTTGCACCAAACCATCGCAACACATAGACCTTAAATCCTGAAAATGGGATCAAATAACTACGCACAAGGGGATAACCAAGGAAATACCACAGTAATTGTTTCCATAGGGGTGCGCCAGTGTTGTAGTTGCCTGTTGTGTAGCGATCGAGATACAAAATATTTCCTCTAGATAGTTGTTAAGTTGTTCGTATAGAGAAGCAATCTAAAACTAAGATGCTTGCTATACAATAGAAAAGCTTTAAATACTGGTCGAGTTTTTTTCTATGCAAGTCTGGGTATTGCTGTTTAACGCTAACACCGATAATGAAGGTATCTACACCCTAGAAGTCGAAGGTAAAAACATTATCATTGCCTTTGAGCAGGAAGATGATGCCATTCGCTATGCTGGTCTTCTAGAGGCTCAAGATTTTTTATCGCCAACGGTTGAAAGCATTGACCGCGTTGATTTAGAAGAATTTTGCAAAGAGGCTAGTTATGACCTCAATATCGTACCAACCGATGCGTTGCTCGTGCCACCTGAGAAAAATGTGGACAAAACTGATTGGGAGCGCGATCGCCAAAATCAATATGGTAGTGAAAAAAGCGGTAATACCATCCTAGAGGAAGAGGAAGTCGAAGATCCCGTAATTGCCATGATGCGCCGTCGTTTGGAAAATTTACTGTAGAAGTTTTGCTATTGATATATTTTGGTGCAAGCAAATGGCAGATTTACCCTTGAGTACTTTACCTTCCCCTACCCTCCCTAGCGATATTGTTAAGTTTGAGGAGACCCTCGCCGATGAGGGTTGGTTTTCCTATCCTGTGCGGGTATATCCCCACCATACTGACTATTCAGGTGTGGTTTGGCATGGCACATACTTAACTTGGATGGAGGCGGCAAGGGTTGAAAGTTTGCGATCGGTGGGCATGAGCTTTGAGGAGTTAGTGTCGGCAGGGGTGGATCTGCCTGTGGCGGAGATGTCGCTCCGTTATCACCGTTCGGCAAGGATGGGAGATGATTTGCTGATTATGACTAAGTTGATCGCGGACAAGGTGAGACTCAACTGGCAATATCAAATCCGTACCGAGACTGAGCTTTGTGTGTCCGCAGTTGTCACCCTTGTACCTGTTGATTTTGAAAAACGTAAGGTGTTGCGATCGCTACCCAGTGCCTTAGAAGGAGCGATCGCCAAGTTGACAGGCATATAAATTTAAAAAAGTGTTGTTACACTTTTTTAAATCAAAAACTAAACCTAGTAATGTTTTTGAAATTAAGAAATGGCGTAGCCATTTCTTAATTTGGTATTAGCGAAATGGGGGCGAATACATTAAGCCGCCATTTTTCCAGAGTTGGTTCTGTCCCCGTGATAACTGAAAGCTGCTGCCTTTACCCAAGTTGCGATCGTAAATTTCGGCATAGTTGCCCACCCGCCTGACGATGCGCGCAGCAAAATCATTGCTAATGCCCATATCCTTACCAAGGCTGCCATCAAGTCCCAAAAATCTTCTGATTTCGGCATTATTATCCTTTGATTTATCGGCAATGTTGGTTGAAGATATATCCAGATCCTCCGCCTCAATGGTGGCAAAGACAGACCACTTCACCACATCAGCCCATTTAGGATCGCCATCAAGTACCGCAGGGGCAAGGGGTTCTTTGGATATGACCGCTTCCAAAATTGTATGGTTATCGGGATCGGTGAGGCGGGTGCGGCGTACCACTAGGGCAGAGCGATCGGCGGTAATGGCTTGGCAACGTCCCGACTGGTAGGCATTAAAGGTGGAGTTGATATCTTCATACACCACAGGCTTGTAAGGGAGGTTGAGCTTTCGCATTTGATCGGCGAGGTTCTGCTCTGTAGTTGTGCCTGTCTGGGCGCAAATATCTTGATCTTTAAGATCAGCGATCGCTTTGATATTGCTATCTTTGCGTACCATTACACCCTGCCCGTCATAAAAAACTACGGGCATAAAAGCTAAACCTGAAGCGGTGTCCCGTCCTAAAGTCCAAGTGGTATTGCGACTCAGCACATCCACTTCCCCAGACTGTAAGGCGGTAAATCTTTCCTTAGCGTTGAGGTTGCGATACTGCACCGCATCAGGGTTATCAAAGAGCGCAACCGCGATCGCGCGGCAAATATCCACATCTAGCCCTGAATATTTACCCTCCTGATTCACAAAGCTAAATCCTGGTAATTCGCCACTCACGCCGCAAATCAGTTTGCCTCGATTCAGTACTATTTGCAGCCGACTGGAGGAGGTGTTGGCATTGCTGGGGCTGGCATTACTTTGGTTTGGTGATGGAGCTGGCTCACAGGCAGTAATTATGAATATACAAGTCACTATGGCGAGGCTAATTAGTACCGTGAGCGATCGCCCACCATGCTGCCTCAAACTCTTTACCAAGTCATGATGTTGCTTATACATAATTTATCAGGATTTCTCAGGGGGTAATATCTTCGCGAAGCGCTGTATCCGTTACAATATTAAACAACTGTTAAGAAAAAAGAAATGATTATTGAAAATAGTGAAGTAGTCTTATCGGTCAAAGATTTGACCGCCGAGGTCGATGGAGTCCAAATTCTCAAAGGTCTCAATTTAGAAATTAAGGCAGGTGAAGTTCATGCCATTATGGGACCCAATGGTTCTGGTAAAAGCACCTTTTCTAAGGTCTTAGCAGGACATCCTGCCTATACTGTCACAGGTGGTGAAGTTATTTACAAGGGTCAAAATCTATTGGATTTAGAACCTGAAGTGCGGGCGCGAGAAGGTGTATTTTTAGCTTTCCAATATCCCCTAGAGATACCTGGTGTCACCAATTTAGACTTCCTGCGCTTGTCTTACAACAACCTTCGCAAACATCAAGGTCTAGAAGAATTGGATATTATTGATTTTGATGATTTTATCCAAGAGAAGCTAGACATTGTGGAGATGAATCCTTCTTTCTTGAGTCGCAGTGTCAATGAGGGATTTTCGGGCGGAGAGAAGAAGCGCAATGAAATTCTCCAGATGGCAATACTTGATCCCACTCTGGCGATTCTGGATGAAACTGATTCTGGTCTTGATATTGATGCCTTGAGAATTGTGGCTAATGGGGTGAATAAGTTATCCACTCCCCTTAATTCATCTTTAGTGATTACCCACTATCAACGCTTGCTCAATTACATTATTCCTGATTTCATTCATGTGATGGAAAATGGCAAAATCATCCTCACGGGTGGTAAGGAATTAGCTTTAGAGTTAGAAGAGAAAGGCTATGACTGGCTGAAGGAAGATGAGGCGGTGTTGGCATAATGACTAGTCAAGTTTCTGAACAGAATATTGATCTTGATATTGATCTTGATGAGGAGCAGATGGCTCTGAAGGGAGCAGGCTCTTACCGTAGTAAGTTAGCGGTAAATGGGCAGCAGTTCTCACAACAGATTATGTCTTTATACCAGTCTCAAGGTTGTGAGTCTGAGACAATGACCTTTGTGGAGGAGTTGCGGCGGTTAGCGATCGCTCGTTTAGCTGATCTTCCCTTTCCCACCACTAAGGATGAAGAATGGAAGTATACCGATGTATCTGCCTTGGGACGCTATCAATTTGCCACCCAAACCGTTGCGGCGGATCGAATTTCTGAGATTTTAGCCCAATATCTTGCGCCTGAAGCTCAAGGCAACTGTCTGGTATTTGTGAATGGTCAATACAATGACCAGTTTTCTGATGTAAGTGCGGTGGAGCAAGGTTTGGTGGTGGGTAATTTGGCTTCCTTGGGCGATCGCCTTTTGCCAAAATTGCGATCGCACCTCGCTCAACATCCTGACACGACCGATTATTTTGCCAGTCTTAATACTGCCTGTATGGAAGATGTGGCGATCGTCTATGTGCCGAAGGATTTGGTTGTCGCCAGTCCTATTCAAATTCTGTTTATTTCAATACCAGAGTCATCGCAGACAACGCCAGATTCGATTCTAATTACTCAGCCTCGTTGTCTGGTTGTGGCTGAAACCCATAGCAATGTGACCTTGGTACAAAGTTTTGTCGGTATTAGCGATCGCCCCTATTTCACCAATGCGGTAACTGAAATCTGGTTAGCTGAAGGCGCTCAGGTCAACCATACTAAGGTGCAGTGGCAGGGTAAGGAGGCGATCCATATTAGTAATACCGCGATCGCTCAGGCTCGCCATAGTATTTATCACAATCAATCCATCAGCTTAGGAGCCAACCGATCGCGCCATAACCTTTCGGTACAGCAGATGGCAGAGCAAACGGAAACTTCCCTCACAGGATTAGCCTATCTCGATACTAACCAATTAGCCGATACCCATTCCTGCATTGCCCACAACTATCCCTATGGCTCTAGCAAGCAGTTACACAAATGCATTGCTGACGATCGCGCCCATGCCGTTTTTAATGGCAAGATCCAAGTTGCCAAACTAGCCCAGCAAACGGACTCAGCTCAGTTAAGTCGCAATCTCTTGTTATCGGGCAAAGCAAGGGTGGATACCAAACCGCAGCTAGAAATTTTTGCTGATAATGTCAAGTGCGCCCATGGTGCAACCGTTAGCCAACTTGATGCTGATGAAATTTTCTACCTCCAAAGTCGAGCGATCGATGCGGAGAGCGCGGCAAGGCTGCTTACCTATGCCTTTGCGGCGGAGGTAATTGCTAAAGTACCAGTGGTATCGGTACAGCGATCGCTAGGTAATTTTGTCCTTGAGAAAGCCAAAGACTAAGCCACTCCCCGACGGATGTCTTCACTTCACAAACCCAAATTCTTGCTCTAGCATGGATCAATGTAGTTAGCAGCTAACATTAAGTTAATACCAACTTCGACAAAACAAATAGCAAATATCGCCAAATATGTCACTAGCTCTAAACCCCAAAAATGTTGAAAATGTCCTTGATGAGTTGCGTCCTTATCTCATGTCCGATGGAGGTAATGTGGAACTCGTTGAGATCGACGGCCCCATTGTCAGATTGCGTTTGCAAGGAGCCTGTGGATCTTGCCCCAGTTCAACGATGACTTTGAGAATGGGAATTGAGCGCAAATTGCGTGAAGAAATTCCTGAGATTGGCGAAGTTGAACAGGTGTTCTAAGATCACCTCTAGATCATGAATCACTAGAAAGAAGATGGCATATATCTATATCCATCTTCTTTTTGCATACAGCAGCCCCTCAACCAAAAATACGCCTAATCCATAGTTAATACCAATTTAAAAAAGTGTTGTCACACTTTTTAAATTAAAAACCAAACCCAGTAAGGTTTTCTTAATTTTGTATGAGTTCGGGATAGTCCAAAACCCTCACCCTAGTCCTCTCCCGTTTTGGGAAAGTCATAATGATTTCTCGATCATGGATCGAATGGGTTGAGTGATGGTTATGCTAGAGCTTAGTCAAGTTAATGTCGGTAAGTTATAGGGTCAAATATGGGGCAACTCGAACATATTGAGGCAATTGAAAAGCGCCTGTGGGGTGCTGCTGACACGTTGCGGTCTAACTCCAACTATGCCAGTAATGAGTATTTCATGCCTGTTATGGGGTTGATCTTCCTGCGTCATGCCTATAGTCGTTATTTGGCAGTTAAGGATGAGATTATTGCTAACTTGCCGAAACGGGGCGGTAAGGTGCGCGAACTAAAGAAAGAAGATTTTTCACAGAGGAGTGCGATCTTTTTAAGACCAGAGGCACAGTTTGATTATTTGGTAGCGCTTGGGGATGATCGCGATCGGGCTAAGGCGGTAATCGAGGCGATGGAGTCGATCGAGTCGGACTACACCACGCTGAAGGGGGAACTACCGAAGCAAGAATATCAAGAACTAGATAATGAGGTTTTGGGGCAGTTGCTGAGAGCGCTGAATCCAGAGGAGTTGAAACAGGTTAAGGGGGATGTCTTTGGGCGGATTTATGAATATTTTTTGACACAGTTTGCGGATCTGAAAGCCCATGATAATGGTGAATTTTTTACACCTGTTTCTTTAGTTTCGTTGATTGCCAATGTCTTAGAACCAGATCGCGGTATTTTGCTCGACCCTGCCTGTGGTTCTGGGGGGATGTTTGTTCAGAGCGCTCATTTTGTCGAGGATCGACAGGGTAATCCGCACTCGTTAACCTTTAAGGGTTTGGAGAAAAATCCCACCACGATTCGGCTTGCCAAGATGAATTTGGCGGTGCATGGGTTGGAGGGGCATATTCAAAAGGCGATTACCTATTATGAAGATCCCCATGAGTTGTTGGGTAAGGCTGATTTTGTGATGGCGAATCCTCCTTTTAATGTGGATGAGGTGGATGAGGAGAAGGTCAAGAACGATCCGCGTTTGTTGTTTGGGTTACCGAGTGTCAACAAAAACAAAAAAATTTCTAATGGTAATTATCTTTGGATTACCTATTTTTATAGCTATTTGACCGATCGCGGCAGAGCAGGTTTTGTCATGTCGTCTCAGGCTTCGAGTGCGGGTGGATCGGAGGCAACGGTACGCCAAAAGCTGATCGAGACGGGTGATGTGGAAATGATGGTAGCGATTCGCTCGAATTTTTTCTATACGCGCACTGTGCCTTGTGAGTTGTGGTTTTTTAATCGGGCAAAGTTGCCACAACATAAAGATCATGTGTTGATGTTGGATGCGCGGAATATTTACCGCAAAGTGACGCGCAAAATCTATGATTTTAGTCCTGAGCAGTTGCAAAATCTGTTGGCGATCGTGTGGCTATATCGGGGACAGGAGGACAAGTTTCTGAAACTGGTGCGGGATTATCTTGATCGCACGTTAAGCGCTGTCAATGGTTGTTTTGAGTCGGTTGATAGATATACGAAGGCGATCGCTTTATTTCGAGACAAGATGACTCCTTTTGTAAATGGAATTTCGCAAACGCTCAAAGCTGAAGCCTCACCGATGCCAGAGTTTGAGGAGAGTCTGACGACTTTAATCAAGGACGTGGAGGTGTTTAAGACCCTCACCCCTCACCCCTCTCCCATTGAGGGAGAGGGGAACAAGACCCTCACCGATGGCGGCACTTCTCCCGCAGGAGAGGGGAACAATCTTAATGAATCAGTAATTCGTCTTACACCTCTTGCGGAAACTAGCCGTGATTTGGTGAAGCAAGCGGATCTCGTTTATAAGTTGGGCTGTCGGGTGATGGACTGGTGCGAAAAGGAACAGTCAGCAAAGGATAGCGATCGCTGGTCGAGTCGAGATGTTACGAAGGAACGTAAGGCGGCGGATTTGGCGCGACAGGAGGCGGTGGAGCAGTTAAAGCTGGTGCGCTATTTTCATAAACAGGCGGTGTGGCTGACAGAGCGTTTTCCTGATGGCAAATATCGGGATGTGCAGGGTTTGGTGAAGCTGGTCGATCGCGCTGAGTTGGCGGCGAATGATTGGAGTTTGACCCCTGGGCGTTATGTGGGTGTTGCTCCTGAGGAGGTGGATGATGATTTTGATTTTGAGGAGACTTTGCGGGATATTCACATTGAGCTTGAGGGGTTGAATGCTGAGGCGGTGGATCTGGCGGCGGCGATCGCGCAAAATTTTAAAGAGTTAGGCATTTAGAATATATGGCAAGAGATATTTTTCATAACGTTGTCAGGGTTGCCTTAGAAAAGGATGGATGGAAAATTACGGATGATCCCTATCGCTTGCGCTATGGTATTGCTGATGTTTATATAGATTTGGCTGCGGAAATGGCGATCGCGGCTGAGCGAGAAGGACGCAAAATTGCTGTTGAGATCAAGAGTTTTTCTGGGGGTTCCACAATTTCAGAGTTTCATACAGCTTTAGGGCAGTTTCTGAATTACCGCATCGCTTTAGAGGTTGCCAATGAGTTAGATCGAGAGCTTTATTTAGCTATTCCGAGTGATGTTCAGAAAGACTTTCTTAGATTTGAACCTGCTAAAATTGTGATTGCTAGATACCAGGTAAAGCTAATTATTTACGATATTCAAAAAGAGGTGATTACGCAATGGATCGAGTAAGTGAGTATCGCCAAATCATTTGTCAGTTTCTGCAAGATTTTAGTGCGGATGATCCTGATGCGAGGTTGATTTTTGATAAGGAGCGCGATCGCTATTTGGTGTTGCATTCTGGATGGCGTAATGATTATCGATTTTATGGCTGTGCGATTCATCTGGATTTAATTGATGGCAAGGTATGGATTCAACAAAATAGTACGGAGGTGATGGTGGATCAAGAGTTGGTGAAGCTTGGGGTAAGTCCTAAAGATATCATTCTTGGTTTTAGGTCGCCTGAAGTGCGTGAGCGTTTAGCAGCATTGAGATAAGATTGTTTGTCGAGATTTTCAAGGTTTTAGAACTACAGATAATGCTGGAGGTGACATTATGAAAACTATTTCGATTGCAGTTGAGCCAGAGATTCAGGTGGCTTTTGAGCAGGCTAATGATGAGGATAGACAAGCTTTAGGAGCTTTGATTAGCTCGTTTTTAAAAAAAAGATGGGCGAGTAGGAATCTGACAAAATGGCAAGAAACTGTTAAAAGTTCTTCTGGTGCTTGGTCTGATTTTCCTGATCTAGACGAGATAAGAGCTAATTTAGGGCAAGATGTGCCACGAGAACCTATCTAATGTTTCTGCTTGATACAAACACGATAATTTATCATTTCAAGGGAATGGGGCAGGTATCCCAGAATTTGGGTAATACTCCGCCTGATGAGATTCTTGTTCCTACTATTGTTGTATTTGAGCTTTACTTCGGGATTAAAAAATCTAGAGCCTCTGTGAAGAGGTTGGAGCAACTCGAAGAATTTCTTGCTCAAGTACAAGTAATAGCTTTTGAGCAAAATATGGCTGAAGCCGCCGCAGGTATTCGCGCTCAACTCGAAAAACAAGGTCAGCCTATTGGATCTTTTGATGTGCTGATTGCTGGTGCTGCTTTAGCGACAAGTTCTTTTCTAGTTACGCACAATACTCGCGAATTTAGTAGGGTTAACGGTTTGGCTATTGTCGATTGGTATTAATTTCTTTGAATTATTCTATAAACAATTAGCAAATAGAGAAAATCGCTGTGATGACAAAACTTTATGATGTAGATTTTTATGCTTGGACTTTGGAGCAGTCTAGACTGTTGCAATCTGGCAATTTACAGGGTTTAGATATTGAGAATTTGGTTGAGGAGATTGAGTCGTTAGGTAAGCAGGAAAGGCGCGAGTTAGAAAATCACCTAGGGGTTTTGATTGGGCATCTTTTGAAATGGGCTTATCAACCAGACAAGCGTACTAAGAGTTGGCGGGCAACAATTCGAGAGCAACGTAAGAAGGTGTTAGAACTATTAAAAGAAAATCCTAGTTTGAAGTCGTATTTGCCAGAGGCGATCGCTTCGGCGCATGAGTCAGGTTTGGCGTTAGTTGTGCGTGAGACGACCTTAGATTATGAGGATCTACCTGTGGAATGTCCTTTTTCGGTTGAACAAATTTTTGATCTGACTTTTCCTGAAGGTGTTTAGTGAGTGGTTGCGAGTATGGCTAAAGTTATGACGACAAAACTTTATGATACAGATTTTTATGCTTGGACTTTGGAACAGTCTAGGCTGTTGCAGTCTGGCGAATTGAAAGGTTTAGATATTGAGAATTTGGTTGAGGAGATTGAGTCTTTGGGTAGGCAGGAAAGGCGCGAGTTAGAAAATCGGCTGGGTGTTTTGATTGGGCATTTGTTGAAGTGGGTTTATCAACCAGAAAAGCGTAGTAAGAGTTGGCAAGTAACGATTTGGGTGCAACTTCAACAAATCCAGCGACATATTAACTGAGATCTTGCACCATTCTGGAAAGGGGTTGCAAAGAGAGTAAAGATGTGAAAAAAAGGGCGTAGTAGTAAATTAAATAACGATTATGGAAAGCATCGTTAAGCACGCCCAAGGTTTAGTGTATAGCCTAATTTG
>JANRII010000065.1:0-5508 GCA_033765135.1 Pseudanabaenaceae cyanobacterium bins.39 | reverse complement strand
TCCCTTTCGCGGTATTCACAAAAAATATTTGTATCTCTATGTAGCCATGTTTGAGTGGGCTTACAATCTACAGTGGATTGATTTTGACTTCCTGCGTCGTCTTCTTTTCCCCCCTTCCACCTATTTCCCTAGATGAGCGTTTAGCTTTTGTAGGAAAGAGTTGAGCATTCTTTTTGTTTCGATTAGTTCTGGATTTATGGCTTGGTATGCTTCTTGTTTGATGAAGCCAAGATCTACAGACAGTAATAGCTGATATTCCAGTTCACTGGCTGATCCCATTGCTATTTGCAAAAATCTTGCAAAGTCAGCATCAGAACCTCTACCACAACCTTCTGCAATATTTGTCGGGATCGATGAAGAAGATCGGCGCATTTGGCTAACCAGACCATAAAGTTCTTCTTTGGGAAAACTGGCGGTAATCTTGTAAATTTTGAGTGTAATTTGATGTGATCGCTGCCATACTTTTAGTTCTTTGAAGTCTTTCATAATTTTTTTGGCGATTAGCTTTTAGCTTTTAGCTTTTAGCTGTTAGCTTTTGGGTTTTAGAGATTAGTGATTACAAGTATATTTTTAGAAGGATAAATAACTCCAAAAAGCTAACAACTAACCGCTAATCGCCTCCTCCTCCCAAAAAGCTAATCGCTAACAGCTAATCGCTAACAGCCTCCTAACCATCCCCATACCCATTGTCGTCTTCCTCCCAATTCCCGCAAACATCGCAAAGTCGGCTAGAGCGTTAATTTGTTTGATTATCTCTGGTGAAGCATCGCCAAGAATCCGATAGCCGATTTCACCAACACAGCCGATGAAGCTATGGGTGTCGTAGTTCTTGACAACTTCTGTCTTAATGTCAAAACGGCTAGGAAAAATATATTCGATGATTTCGGGATTGATGGGGATTTCGCTATAGGTATTCCAGCGATCGCATAGACTTTTAAATACATTTTCGCGAGTGGGCAATGGCGAGTCGTATTTGCCTTGACGGAAAGCGGTGGGAGTGGCGAGGTGAAAGGTAATATTGCGTTCGGTGTCGGAGGCGCGATCGTAGATTTGTTGGTAGGTGGCGAAGTTTGCCCAAGGCTGGCTCGATTGCGGTGTGCCGAGAATGTTGGTGATATGGAGGTCGGCGGAACCGAGATGAAAGGCGCGATCGGGGTTGAGATTGAGCCAAAGTCCTGTGAGTTTGCTAAAGAGAACTTCATCTAGCAGAGAGATGCGCCACCAGCAGGAGGTTGATGCGGGAATTTCTTGATGATACCAAGAGAGGTTTTTAGCTTTTAGCGGTTGGCTATTAGCTTTTTTGATTTTGGGTTTGCTAAAGTTCTTCTCAGAGCTAACCGCTAATCGCCAATCGCTAACAGCCATTTGAATCGGACTCAAACTAAATCCTTTATTCGCTTTCTCACTATGCAAGCGATCGCCTAATTCCTTGTCAACGGAGCTAACTAAAGTTAAAAAAAGTGCGTGAATATGCCGTCCTGTCAGATATTCAGGATAAATTGGTGTTTTAGGCATAAAGTTAACAACTAAACTATGAGGCATATATGAATGAAAATATTGATGAATTAACAGAGAGAATGTTTGCTACCGCAACTATTGATGATCCAGTTTTTGCGCGTCAACTATTTCTAGATATGAAGTCTAGCCTTCCTATTAATGTTCGGATCAATGAAATAGGGTTTCAGGCACTCAAAGAACAAAGTGTATATCTTGCTGAACCAGATACAGTCTATACGATGGATAAAGTGTTCTATGCTGGTGATATGGCGGGTATATTTTGTAGCATAAATGCTAAAGATGCTGAAGCCTCAAGATCTGATCAAGGCGATCAAGACGATCAAAAATCTAAAGCATTGGTCATGTCTCTTACCCATCTTAGAGTTGAGACGAGTCATCCTCTGGCGGCAAAAATCAGGGAATATCAGAAAATACGAAGTATGAGATTAGCGATCGCTAATAGTGGTAGAACGCTCAAACCAATCAAGTCTAAGAGAAATAAAAAGGGCTTTGGGTCTTAATTGAACAGTTGCGATCGCTCCAAGATTCGATCTGACCAGATCTGTGCTTGTGCAGCTACTTCCATCCGTTGCGCTGGGTCTGCCCAGATTTTTGTCCAGCGCAATTGCCACAGTGCAAGCTGAATCTGTAATTCCACCAACTCTCCAGCCGTGTCGATGTCGGCATCGTTAGCTGTCCATTCGATGAATCTTTTACTTTCTTCCACTAGGCTGACAGCTACATTTGAGGCAGTTGCTCTTTGAGACAAGTTTTTAATCTTTGACAGATTTGAAGCTATATTTCCCAATCGGATCAGCAATTCATCTCTTAAATAGCGTTGTTTAGTAGCTTCCCAATTTCTCATCTTGTTTTATACCTGTTACTACCTGTACTAAAATTCGCATTAAGGCATCAAAATTCTTGAAAAAATCATACATTTCTAAACCTTGTTCAATGTGTTTGGATTTGCGATTTAGTCTGGCAAATTCCCAAGTTCTGCCAGTTGTCACGGCTCCGATCAGATGGGTTTGCGGTGGATCTTCTAGCCAGCGATCAATTGCCATGAGTGAAGCAATTAGTTCTGTCATACCAAGTTCAGTATCTACTCCTTTGGCAAATGTAATAACGGTGCATTGAGTGGATTTGATGAAATAGTCTAGAACTCTCTGTGATTTTTCTGTGACTTGGATTGGGTACTCAATTCTTACTTTGGCTTTGGTGTAGTGAATCAAGTCTCTAATGATAGGAGAAACTAAGATTTCTCGTTTTGCGCGATCGCTGGTAAGGCTGACATGGGGTAAGACTTCTTCGATGCGTTCTTGGGTTTGGAGGCTGCGATCTAGCTCACCTATATATTGTGGAAGGTTCAGCCATTTACGCTCAAAGCTATAGCCAAATTCTTTTACGAGGTCTTGGACTTCAACATCGCACAGTTCTTGAATAGTCATAGTTGTTTACCTCCAATTACGCAATCCAAAAGTTTTCTTCATCCATTAAGCGAATTTTAACACCAGCCATTGCAGCAGTTAGAATCCCTGATAGGGCTGGCAAAAAAGAATATTCTTTCTCAAAATCATCACCTCTAATCGTAATAGGGTAAGCTGTAATCCTCATTTTTCTTAAAGTGAAATAAGCACTAGCGCTTGCTATAGGGCAAATTATTACTCCTGAAAGCAACTCTTTTTCTAAAGACTTTAACAAGGGGGTTGGAAAAATTGCTCCGTCAAGCATTCTTTGGATATTACAGCCTTTAAGAACAGTTAATTTGTTGATTTGAGTATTTAAAAAATCTTGTTTCGATCCGTGATATCGCCAACTAAAACTAATTGTATAAGGTGGATTAGCTCGTTTAGTGATCTCGATTTCAGTACCTCTGGCAGTAAATTCATAGTGTCTGAGCAAATGAATTGGATCAAGTTCAGTTTCTTCGGAATAGTCTAAAATCAAACCTTTTGGATCGCTAATTCCTAAGTTCTCAAACAAATTTTCTCTAAACTGAAATAGTGGGGAGTAACTAGCACTAAGGCAAACTGCAAAATCTTTAAGCTCAGCAGTAGCTTCTCGATCTTCTTTAAAATGCTTTTCATAGTCACTTAGGCTGGTACGCTTAGCTCTCAATTCTTCAGCTTCTTCTGGATATTTTGCCTTGAGAAAAGCATTAACAAAATCATATTTTGCTTGTCCCAGAAATTTAAGGGGATCTCCTTTAAGTTCTTCAGGCTTTGAGCGAGATAAAGATTCGGCTCCTTGTAAAGCTCTCATTCTGCGTTTGTAATAATTCCAGTCTTTGCGACCGCCCAAAGTGACTTTGAGTGTTTCATAAAGCTTAGGAATGAAATCTGCTTGAGGCAATTTTTCCATCATGTCGCTTAGAACTAGCAAAGGTTTTGCGATTTCTAGAAATGCTTCAGACTGCCAATAAATTTCTAAAAATGGCTTATCAAGACATTTCAATTCTTCTAACTTTTGGCACAATGCAGAACGCCCACCATCACAATTAAGATCGGTAATTCCTTGTTCCCATGCAGTTTCAGGTAGATATGCGATCGCCTCAGAGGAAATATTTGTTTCCCTCTTACCGAGAACACGCCCAACCCGTCCAATTCTTTGCCAAAAAGCGGCGCGATCGCGTGCTGTAAAAATTAGCCAATCTAAGTTTTGACGCGCAGGATCGGGACTACGCTCGAAGTTAAAACCAACATCAACAGTGCTAGTCGCCAGAATAATGGGCTGTTGTGCTGCTAATTTGCGATCGCCTTTTGGAGTTGAGCCTGTGATTCTGCCAATGTGATTACCAAGTCCTTTTGTGTGAAGGAGATCGGCTAAACGATTGATGTGATCTTTAGAATCAAGAATGATTGCACCGTTGCGATCGGGATAATTTTCAAAACGTTGTTTAACCTCATTAGCAATTGATTCTAGAAGTGAATCGCGATCGCTTTGAGATTTGATTTCTAAGCGTACCGATGTTTGAGACGGAATCATGCGATCGGTTATTGCTTCACCATCAACCCTTGCAATTTTTACGCCTTGAGCTTTGAGTTCAGATAAAGCGGCTTCACAGGTTTTATCGGGTGTCGCAGTCAATAAAACAACTTTTCTATTATTCTCGAAAAATCCAAATACTTGAGAGAATGCAAGATAGAAAAACAAACTCACAAGTTGCTTAGAATCATAAAGATGGAACTCATCAAAAATGACGGTGGCAAATTGATTGTAAAAAGTGCTGGCAATATTGACACGATCTAATCGGTTGTAGGCGAAGAAAGTCGCATAGTAAAACAGATTGGGATTTGTAACTAAAAGAATCGGTCGGTATTCTCCCAGTTCAGGGAAAAATATCGCAGGATTGCGAAGCAAGTTATAGATCTTCTCCCCTGGGCGAGAACCAACGCGATCGTTTGACCATGCGCGAACTTCTTTAGCAGATGCAGCAATCACAAAATGATTAAGTCCTGCATCTTTTACAAATTGTTTGGCGGCTTCTGTTTGTTGTTCCACAAGCGCGTTAGTCGGTGCAATATAAATACCACTGCGATCGCGATTGTGTAGCAATACAGATAAACCTGCTTTAGTTTTACCTGTCCCTGTAGGCGCAAGATCCATAATGATGTCATGATCGCGAGACTTCTCAAATACATCTACTTGATGCTGCAAAGTATGCCCTAAAAATTTTAACTCTTCAGGAGGTTCGGAACTAGAAATGCTTTTAGGCTCAAGTTCAATGGTGATGGGGCTAGACATTTTAAGCACTCCCTCCCAAAAAGTGAGAATTTGCAGGAATTATGTAATCACCTATCCGCCAAGCTTCACCCTGAAAAACAAGGTTTCTGATTAGCGAGACAGGCGGAATGGAAAGTAAGTCAAAGGATAAGAGAGTGTTTGAGAAGTTAAGCAAGACGTTTAAGGAGAATGTGAATCATGCCAACATAGAAAAAAGCCTCAGAAGTTTCAGGTAAAAGTTCGTATTCCCTAGACAAGCGCCGAAAGCGAGAAAACCAAGCAAAAGTA
>JANRII010000061.1:0-2643 GCA_033765135.1 Pseudanabaenaceae cyanobacterium bins.39 | reverse complement strand
GTAACTTTTCACCTTTTTGTCTCACCCAGTGAATAATTGTGGTGTGATGTACTCCCATTACTCTCTCGATAGCTCTGAATCCCATGCCATTGAGATACATCTTCAGGCAACTTTGTTTTGTGCTTTCTGAGTAAGATTTGGTTTGCTCTCTGGGATTTATAAACTGACGACCACATTCAGCACAGATGTGATTTTGTTTTCCTCGTTTAATTCCATTTTTGCGTATATGTTCTGATCCACACTTTGGACATTTCATCTCTCTGCCTTGAACTCATACTCCATTATGCAACGCCCAATTATTCTATCTATCCCCGAATGACAATGATTTCACGCCCTGCGGGGCTGATAACATTGTCAGTAGTCGTGCGATCGCATATCGGCGGCAAATCAGAACGGCGATCAAAAATCACCAACCAACCTGTATCCAAACTCAATCCCGATAAATACTTATCCAACTGCGACAAACCTTCCTTCAGTGGATCTGGTCTTTTATCAGTCCATACCTTCAACTCCATCGCCAAAGTTACCTTACCATAGCGCAAACAGATATCCATACGCCCCGAACCAATGGCATATTCCCTCTCCAACGTGCCACCACCATTAATGACACGGTGCAGAAATGCCATCAATACAATATGAGGCGCAATCTCTGGATAGGGTGTACTGTTAAATAAAGGCTCTCCATGCTGCCGCCAGAATAATATAAAAGAATCTAACAGCGCTTGAGGATTGAGGTTCCCATCATTATCTAACCATGTTGGAGCAATTGAAGTTAAAGACGCGATCGTAATCGAAGCTAATACTTTTGGAATGATTTCTCGATAAATTGGATTAGCAATCTGAATACCTCCTCGACTATCTCGGCTGCACAAACCTAAATCAAGTACGAAGCGTAAGTCATCTTCAGGCATATTGAATAGTTCTTGCCCAGACAGAATTGGTTGAATTATAGCTCTAACCCTATCTTCTCTTAGTCTCTCAGCCAGACTATCCAAGTGGGTATCCTGTCTCTTAATCAAAATCTCCTTAGCCTCATTCACTAAATCAGCCGTAATCAGAATTGCAGGATCTTTCGTAATGTATTCCACAATCTCCTTAGCGATCGCATTGACCAGCCAAGGCTGTCCCTGCGTCAAATAAAAAGCTAAATCGATCGCTTCGGGCGTAAATATTTGTCCTGTCGCTTCTGTATGTTGCTGATAGAGACTCCTCACGTCTTCAAGCGTAAAGTTACTCAACGTGAAAGAACGTACTTTGATGTTAAAGGGACTCGAAGTATTTAGGCGATCGCTTCCGCCCGAAGCATATTTGTAATCCCGCACATCACGCATCCCCACCAGTGCGACTGACTGTGGAAATCCTTGCGGACGATTAGGAAAACCAGATCGGATTTGTCTCAACACAGAAATTAACGTTTCATTACTCAAGGCATCAATTTCATCTAAAAAGACCACCAATGGACGGGAAGATTGTTCTGCCCAGTTGCTCAAGTTTGTCCCAATTCTTGCACCTGCTTCGGCATCTAACCAATCTTTAGGTTGCAGATCTTTTGGCAAACGAAACCGTATCGATTGCTTCCACTCACCTAAAATAGCCAGTTCGGCTGCTCCCAAATCGTCAGAGAAAGCCGCCCCCACTTCCAGAGATAACATTACCGCCGTATATTGACCGCTAGCCGTTAATTCTTGGGCAAGAGACATCATCGCTGTGGTTTTACCCACTTGCCTTGGCGCATGTATTACAAAATAATTACGCTGGGCAATCAAATTCACAATTTCAGGCAGCCGATCTGAAGATGGCAGCATGTAGTGGATGTCAGCTTGACAAGGACCAGCAGTATTAAACCATTTTGGCATGACGAGGACTAACTAACGGGCAGAGATACCCCAATAATATAGCGCAACGCGCCGAGCAAAGGTCTGAAGCGTTGAAAACACGTTAACAAAAATGAATATAAATGCTTATTCACATGAATTTAATAGCATAGAAGTTACGCATTGACAGAAGGGAGAAAATAGGCATAGAAATAGCCAGCAATAGTTTTAGCAAAAATGAGGGAAATCAGCAAACCATCAACCGCAAGATGTGACTTGAACAAGTACATGTTGTTTTTACTGTCAGAACCAAAACAGGTAAGTTGTGTGAGGTTAGGCGAGATCCTCACGGAAGTGTCTCATGATAGTGTGAACCGATTTTTGCTGAGGGAAAGCTATACAGGAAGAGACCTGTACAAAAGTGTAGAACCAAACATCAAGAAAGAGGGAGGGGTACTGAGTGTGGATGACACAGTGCTAGATAAACCCTACAGTAATACCAGCAAAGCAAGGCTAATCAGCTATTTCTGGTCAGGGAAACACAAAAAAGCAGTGAAAGGGCTCAATCTAATCACCCTGTATTACACCGATATGGACGGACGTGGTTTTCCTGTCAATTACCGCATTTATAACAAAGAAGAGTGCAAGACCAAGAATGAATATTTTCGGGAGATGCTTGCCGAAGTTATCGGATGGGGACTGAAACCAGCATTTGTCACAGGGGATAGTTGGTATGCCAGTGCCGAGAATCTTGAGTACATCAAACACTATGAACTTGGATTTCTGTTTGGCATTGAAAAAAATCGCTCAGTCTCCTTGAGTGCAGATG
>JANRII010000103.1:0-65251 GCA_033765135.1 Pseudanabaenaceae cyanobacterium bins.39 | reverse complement strand
CGTAAGCACAATGGCATTCAACTTGAACGGATTCAACTTCAACCAATCTATCTCTGATAGCCAAGGTCGTGTTGTACCTTCTTGGGCAGACGTAATCAACCGTGCAAACTTGGGTATGGAAGTAATGCACGAGCGCAACGCTCACAACTTCCCCTTAGATTTGGCAGCAGTTGAAGTAGCACCAGTAGCAATGTCTGCTCCTGCTATCAACGGTTAATCTATAGCCTAGTCTCAGAAACAATCAAAAAAGCCTCTCCGAAAGGAGGGGCTTCTTTGTGTCTTAATACAAGTCAGCTATATGACTAAACTTCTGGAGATTAGTATTAGGTTGATATAATTTAGCCCCAAAATGGGAGTAACCTCATGGGAATCAATGGTCTATTACGAATTAAACGTAAGCTTTTTCCACCTTCTCTAATTAAGTTAGAACAGCGTAACGGTATGCTTCAGGTTGCAGGGGCAAACCATTGGCTGTCATACTGGCGTGATCCTTACCATTTGATGTTGATTATTCCTTGGTCTGGATTTTTCGTGATTGTAATTCTATTTGATATTCTTCTAAATGGAATTTTTGCTTTACTTTATCTTTTAGAACCTAGCGCGATCGGTGGTGCTGAAACCGTTGGCTTTTTAGAAGCTTTTTTCTTTAGTGTGCAAACCCTTGCTTCCATTGGTTATGGGGTGATGCATCCAGCCACACTTTATGCAAACTTGATCGTAACCCTTGAGTCAATTACGAGTTTGATGTTGTTTGCCGTAATTACGGGAATCGCCTTTGCTAGATTTGCGAAATCGACAACGCGGGTTATGTTTAGTCGAGTGGCGACAATACATAGTTACAATGGCAGACTGACGCTCACTTTGCGTACTGCCAATGAAAGACGGAACAATATCCTTGAGGCGCAGGTTAGGGTATACCTGCTGCGTGATGAGGTGACGGAGGAGGGGCAGTTTATGCGGCGACTACATGAGTTGTCATTGGTTCGCGATCGCTCACCGATGTTTTTATTATCTTGGGTAATTATGCATGAAATTGATGAGCGTAGCCCTTTGTTTGGCATGACTAGAGAAAGCTTAGAGCGCTCCCATGCTCAAATTTTAGTATCTCTTACTGGAATTGATGAAACTGTGGAAGGAACAATTCATGCCAGACATATGTACTCACCACAGGACATTTTATTCAATCATCGTTTTGCGGATGTGATTTTAGTGGGAAGCAATGGCGATCGCTATATTGATTACACCCATTTCCATGACACCATCGCCGATGCTTGAGAAATATTTTGGGGTTTTAAATCAGTGCCAAGCGCTGTATGCATCCTGCCAGTGCTTAAGTCCTATTGTTATAAGAATTGTGATAGGGTTCAATTATGCCTTTTCAAGCTAATTGACTACCTCTACATTTGATCATGAGTTCCCACTTATTGGGAAACCCTGATACCAACATATTTTGATATTTTGTTTGTGAGCTTGTGAACTGTATGGCAATTCCCCAACACTTGACTAAAATTGTGGCAACGATTGGCCCTGCAAGCCGATCGCCTGATGTATTTCGGAAGATGGTGCTATCAGGGGTGACGGTAGCAAGATTAAACTTTTCCCACGGCAGCTATGCGGATCATGCGAAAACCATTGCCATGATTCGAGATATTTCTGAAGAATTAGATATTCCGATTACGATTTTGCAAGATTTGCAGGGGCCCAAAATTCGGGTTGGCGAATTGCCTCCTGCGGGGTTGCAGTTAGTTGAGGGGACAACGGTTACTCTTGTGCCAAAGGATAACTTCCAGCAATCAGAGGCTACCAATCCAGAGGCGATCGCGATCGACTATGCCTATATAGCTGAAGAAGTCAGCATTGGTACACAGATCCTCCTAGCAGATGGGCTGTTTGAATTACAAGTTAGCGGGGTTGCGGGTAATGCCGTGCATTGTGAAGTGATTAAGGGTGGATTGCTCACAAGTCATAAGGGCGTAAACTTTCCTAGCCTAACCCTGCGGCTGCCTTCCATGACCGACAAGGATTGTCAAGATCTTGCCTTTGGCTTAGAACATGATGTGGATTGGGTTTCCCTTAGCTTTGTGCGGCAGGCTGAGGATGTGCGCCTATTGCGAAGAATGATTACAGAGTATGGCAAAAGTGATGTGTCGATTATTGCCAAAATCGAAAAACCTCAAGCGATCGCTAACCTTGAAGAAATCTTAACGGTGGTGGATGGGATCATGGTAGCAAGGGGCGATCTAGGAGTCGAAATGCCACCAGAACGTGTACCGATGATCCAAAAACAAATTATTCGGCGCTGCAATGAAATGGGTATTCCTGTGATTACAGCCACCCAAATGCTAGAGAGCATGATTCAAAATCCCCGCCCCACCCGTGCCGAAGCTAGTGATGTGGCCAATGCGATTATGGATGGTACGGATGCGGTGATGCTCTCAGGGGAGTCAGCCGTGGGCGATTACCCTCTGCAAGCAGTGGAAATAATGACCAAAATTGCGGCGGAGGTCGAAAAGGATGTCAAATTTAGAAATTACCCTGCCTCTCGCACCGATGAAGTTCATGCCATTAGTGAAGCCTTGCATGTAATTGCCGATGTGATTGACTTTCGGTACATTGTGGCTTTTACCGCAACAGGTTATACCGCAATTCTGGCTTCTAAGGAACGACTCAAGACACCGATTATTGCGCTTTCGCCCAATCCCCATGTATATCATCGCCTTAATTTAGTATGGGGTGTTAAGCCTTTGCTCCTAAATGAGGAGGTGGATACCTTTGAAAAAGTCCTCCAACAGGTGGAGTCCTGTTTACTCGATCGCCAGTTGGCTGTCAAAGGCGATCGCATTTTGATCGTTGGTGGGATTCCTATGGGTATCCAAGGCGGTACAAATTTCCTAAAAATCCATGTACTGTAAGCTTAGAGTAAAAAATGGCTACGCCATTTTTTACTCTACAAATTCATCTACCTAGATCATGAAGAGCATTAATCGCATCAGCGCATTTTTGCGTATAGGCCTCAAGGGTAGCGCGATCGCTATTGGGTGGAGCAGGAATCGGTTCACCAATTCTGACAGTTACAGGCTGAAATAATTTAGGAAATTTACGACCCTTCGGCAATATTTTTTCCGTTCCCCAAATACTCACAGGCAAAAAAGGCGCTTGTGTTTTTACCGCGATCATCGCTGCCCCTAACTTAGGCTCAGTAATTTTGCCATCAATGGTGCGCGTTCCCTGCAAAAAAATGCCCGTTGCCCAACCCCCATTAATCGAATCGATCGCCGATCTGAGGGCAGCGCGATCGCCAGCCCCCCGTTTGACAGGATAAGCCCCAAACGCAGTGATAGCTTGGCTAATAAACGGTATTTTAAACAACTCCTCCTTGGCCATAAAAGCCACAGGCCGCCCCATACAACTACCCACGATCAGCGGATCAAAATCACTAGCATGATTACTCACCACAATGAGCTTGCCCTGCAAAGGGACATGGGCTGAACCATAAATTCGCTCTTGATAAAACAAAAACAGCAGAGGTCGAACAATCAACCATTTAAACATTCTGTAAAGCAACAGATTGCCGCGATTGCTAGAGAGATCGGCTGACTTTTGAGTAGTTAATTGAGAATTGGCTTGGGATTCTGGGCTATTGTCCATAATTCGGGAGTATAGGTTTTGATCGAAAGAGCATGGATAGTGGTTTGCATTTGCTCTGCTAACGCATCGTAAATCATACGATGCTGTTGCATCATTGTTTTACCTGCAAAAATATCAGCAACGACAATCAGATCATAATGTCCACTACCCGCAGGGGCATTCATGCGCCCTTGATGGTGCTTATGTAGCTCGCTGCGATCGCTAATTTCGACAAGCGTAGCTCCTAGTTTTTGTTGCAAGATGAACTTGATAACGGTGATATTATCCATAAAGAGCATGGGGCAAGGTTTCAAGCATATTATCTTAGGAAGGTCTTTGCAGCGCAATATTTTGTGTATGACTCAATTTGCGTTTAGCACTAGGATCGATCTTGATACTCACTATTTGATGCTTATGGCGATCGACCAAAGGAAATTGATTTTGCCAATTACTAATAATATGGAAATAGTTTTTAGCATCTTCTAAACAATATTCATATATTTCCTGCAAAATTCCTTGATATCCCCTTTCTTTTCGTAACACCTTAATTCCATTACGAAATACATAGCAGCCTTTAATCTTTTTATAAATGGGGATTTCTAAATATTCAAATAAATTATTCAGACCTTGATTGAGATCGCTACGCTGACTAATTTTTTGTAAATCAATAATTTTGATATTTTCCAGATTTGTCCTAAAGTCAAGAGCTTCAACCCTTTGGCGCAAGCAAAACATATCACTAGTTGATAGACCGTAACCAATAAAGTACTTATTTTGCAAACTATATAAGTCAGTTAAAATATCATGAATAATCTTTTTTTCTTGAGTACTTGATTCAATAAATTGAATTTTAATATATTGCTCATTACTATCTTCCAAAATTCTAGTTAATGTATAGCCAAAAATCTTCTGCACAGAGACATTTTTTTGAAAATCTCGACACCACTCTAAATCCAAAAACACTAGATCATAGATAGAGCCACCGTAGAAATTATTAATATATCTATTGGGAATGCTAAGTTCCTTCTTATACATAGATTTTGGCTCATAGTTTCATGATTTGGGCAGACTCGCATCAACCACCTTGACTCGTCCAGCCTGAATAGCTGTAAAAACAGAACAGATCTGATGCAATTCTTGGTCATTGATCCCTGCATGTTCAAACATACTATTAAAGATGGCTTTACTGAAATATAAATAGCCCTTACGGTTAATGATCCCAGTCTGCATAATTCGCAACACAACTTCATCAAGAGATGGAGAACCTTTGGAATTGCCTGTATTTCCAATCGTGATATCAGATTCGGTTGAATTAAGTTTGAGGTTGGGAATAACGGCTTGCGGCAACACATTGTTTGTCACCCTAGGAAATTCTTGGCTGATATTCTGTACTTTTGTTGCCAGACATCGATTGACAGCAGATTTGAGCATTTCAGGATCAAAGGGCTTAGTAAGGTAGTCATCTGCACCAATTTCCATACATTTCATGACGCTATCCATTTCTTCGATCGCCGAGATCATGATCACAGGGATAGTTTTGAGTTGCGGATCATTTTTCAAATTTCGCAGAACTGTGTAGCCGTCAACTTCAGGCATCATAATATCCAATAGGATTAAATCATAGGGCTGTTGACGAATCATGGCGAGGGCTTCTTTGCCGTTGACTGCCATAGAAACTTGTAAATCTCGGCGATGCAAACGTCTTGCTAACATATCCCGATTTATTTCGTTGTCATCAACAATAAGAACTTTAAAATTAAGTGCTGCCATTGCTTCCTTCTCCAATACCAGAATTGGGTAACCATACCTTGACGCAATTTCGACCGTTTCGTTTAGCCTCATACAGAGCCAGATCAGCCTCTTTAATTAGTTGCTGTGCTGAAGTTTGGGGTTGTTCAAGAGTTAATGTGGCAATACCTAAGCTAGCAGTGACGTAATTGCTAATTTGTGAAGATATATGGGTAATTTGTAAATTTTCAATTTCACTACGAATGCGATCAGCGCACACACTAGCACCTTTAGCGTCCGTATCGGGCAGAACTACGGCAAATTCCTCGCCACCATACCTAGCAATTGTATCTCGCGGTCTTTTTACCACTGTTGCGGCAGCCTCTGCCACTTGACACAAACAATCATCTCCCGCCAGATGTCCGTAAGTATCATTGTATTTTTTGAAATAGTCGATATCAAATAAAATTAGGGATAGGTGTTTATGTTCCCTGAGGGCAGATTTCCATTCTCTCGCTAAAATTGTGTCAAAATAGCGGCGGTTGGCGATGCCTGTAAGTCCGTCACGGTGGGACAGGGCTTCTAGTTCATTTTTGATAATTTCGAGTTCGTAGTAAGCAACTGCCAATTCTTTATAGGCTGTTTCTAGTTTTTGTTTGTTGAGTACTTCGCGATCGTGCAGGGTCTTTTTTTCAAGACAGGCGGAAACTCTGGCTTTAAGAAGGACGCGATCGTAAGGTTTGATCAAGTAGTCCTCGGCTCCTTTTTGGATGCAGGATAGCATCATTTCTTTTTCATCGAGTGCCGAGATGATAATTACGGGAATAACCCGCCATTCTTGATGATTTTTCAACCGTTCTAGGGTCTCTAACCCGTTCATGATTGGCATCATCATGTCTAGTAAGATGAGATCTACTGAATTTGTCGTGACCATATCGAGGCAGCTTTGACCACTATCAGCACTTACTATGTTGGTATATCCTAGGTTGCGAAGGTGACGATGTAGTATTTCACGATTCATCAAATCGTCATCTACCACCAACAACGTAGCCTCATTAGGTTCTCTCATATTTTCTCAAGAGATTTTCAATTTTTGTCAGGAGTCGATTAAATTCGATGGGCTTGGTATCGTAATCATCACAGCCTGCGCTAATTCCCTTTTCGCGATCGCCAACCATGGCATGGGCTGAACACCCAATAATGGGGATATTACGAGTAACATCGATCTGTTTAAGGCGTTTGGTAGCCTCCCATCCGTCTAAAAGTGGCAAGCTCATGTCCATTACAATCAAATCAGGTAATTCTTGCTCGGCTGTGGTTACGCCAGAGATGCCATCGACTGCGATAATTACTTCAAAACCTCGACGAATCAACCGACGTGATAGCATGTCACGGTTCATTTCATTATCTTCAACTAGCAAAATTTTTGCCATATGTATTTGTCATATGTCGCTCAGGTTAAAATCCCCTCTAGCAATTCTATCTTGCTATAAATGAATTAGCTTAAGTTTTTCTCTGTGTAGGCGATCGCCTAGTCCTCAATCTAATACCAAATTAAGAAATGGCTACGCCATTTCTTAATTTGTATTAATTCACTGAAGTGTGACTGTGAATTAGGGTTATTTACCCATACCCAGATGCTGTGCTTTTTGGTATACCTTGCCTTCGGTTAGAAGCGATGGTGCAATTACAACTTCTACCTGTTGCATTTCACGAATATTAGCTGCCCCCAAAGTCCCCATACTAGTTTTTAAGGCTCCTAAAAGGTTGTGCGTACCATCATCTAAGCCTGCTGGCCCCCGTAAAATTTGTTTGAGTTCGCCAGTGGTTCCCACCTTGATTCTAGTGCCGCGAGGTAGTACAGGGCTAGGGGTAGCCATGCCCCAATGGAAACCTCTACCAGGGGCTTCTTTGGCTCTAGCAAAGGGGGAGCCAATCATCACGGCATCGGCTCCACAGGCGATCGACTTACAAATATCTCCTCCAGTAATCAGGCCACCATCGGCAATGATCGGCACATATTTTCCAGTCTCTTTGTAGAAATCTTCGCGAGCAGCCGCACAGTCAGCAATCGCAGTTGCCTGTGGTACGCCAACCCCCAACACACCCCTAGATGTGCAAGCAGCACCAGGTCCAATGCCAACTAGTACCCCTGCGGCTCCAGCCCTGAGCAGTTCTAGGGTGACATCATAGGTGACACAGTTGCCCATGATGACAGGAATTGGCATCTCCGCACAGAACTTTTCTAGGTCAAGGGAGACCAGACCCTCAGCCGCAATGTGGGTAGTGGAAACAACCGTAGATTGCAAGAAAAACAGGTCACATCCTGCTTCGGCGGCAATTAGACCATATTTAAAGGCATTGACAGGGATGCTGCTGGCGCAAGCAATGCCACCTTTTTCCTTGATTTCTCGAATGCGTTTTTGGATCAGTTCTGGTTTAACGGGGACAGAGTATAGCTCTTGCATTAAAGATACAAACTCAGTTACGCCAACTGAGGCAATCTTTTCTAAAACTTCCGTGGGATCTTCGTATCGGGTTTGGATACCATCAAGGTTAATTACACCTAAAGCTCCTAGCTCTGATAGTTTTACCGCCATATCAACATCCACTACTCCATCCATAGCGCTGGCGATGATGGGAATCTCGCGACGAATATTCCCAATTTCCCAAAATGTATCAGCAACGTTGGGGTCTAGGGTTTTTCCGCCGGGGACAAGTGCAATTTCATCGATGCCATAGGCTCTGCGTGCAGTTTTTCCACGCCCAATTTGAATGTCCACTTTTGTTCTCTCTTACTCTATATTCTAGTTGTTTGGTTTTGCCTCTCAAGCTCTGATTGCAATACTCGGTTTGCTTGCTTTTAGGGAGACTAATGAAAATGCAGCACAAAAAATTAAGCGCTAAAATTAATCAAAATTAATATTTTCTTAATAGATTTTTGTGCGTTGATCAATCATAGCTAATTAATGTAATGGGCGGTTATGCTCTCAAGGTAGATTAAGGCTAGGTTAGGTTTTGATGAGATGCTGAGATTCTATACACAAAGTGTTGTAGTTTGATAGTAGTTTAATGCTGTAATTCAATCCTGTAAGTAAGTCTAGGCAATGGCAGAATTTTTTAATACCTATAGTTTTTTGATTGTTTCTGCCATTTTTGGGGCAATTCTTGGTATTTCCGTGTATCTTCCTTTGATGGCAGGACAGCTATCTTTGGCGACTCCCGGCTTTTATGCGTTGGGAGGTTATGTAGCGGCGATCGCTTCTACTAGGATTTTTCCTAATTTGTCAATTTTTTCAGGAGGATCGACAAATTTTCCTCTTTTGTTGTTGTTGCTGGAGATGGTATTGGCAGGAGTACTGTCGGGAATAGTAGCGATCGCTTTGGGGATTCCCGTTTTGCGGTTACGCGGCATTTATCTGGCGATCGCCACCATTGCCTTTGTGGAAATTTTGCGTGTGATCTCTCTTAACTTGGAAATTACAGGTGGGGCAGTGGGTATTTTCGGCATTCCCCAACCCTTTACCTCCACTTTAGAATACCTTTGGATTGCCTTGCCGCTTTTAGGGCTAAGTATAGCTTTTATGTACCGCCTCGAAAAAATACGGGTCGGTCGTGCATTAATTGCAATTCGGGAGGATGAGTTGGCCGCCGATGCTATGGGTATCAATCCCACATACTTTAAAACTTTGGTATTTGTATTGGCGGCAGTATTGGCGGGAATGGTGGGAGCAGTGAGCGCTCACTTTTTAAATACTTGGAATGCCAGACAAGGAACCTTTGATGCCAGTATTACCTTTTTGGCCTTTGTCTTAATTGGTGGTTCGCGAACTTTTTGGGGATCTGTGGTGGGCGGTATTGTCTTGACAGCTTTGCCTGAAGTACTGCGAGCGATCGCTGGGGTCAATGCCATTCCCCTATGGTTAGGGCAATTTTTGAAGGATGGACGCTTAATTATTTTTGGTGTACTTATTGTGATTGGCACAATTTTTTATCCGCAGGGAATTATTACACCTGAACTAGTCAAAGGCCTATCGCGATCGCTACGAAAGTTATTGCGGTTGCCTAGTTGAACTTGAGTAAAACTAGGCAATCAGGATCTTGGGGCGTTTTATTTAGCTAATAGAAACTGGTGGCGATCGCCGTACCTGTTCCTCTGCAATATGCCTATTCTTTTTCTTGGCTAGATCGGAGCGCACAGCATCAACAAAGCGACTGACGCGGATAGGATCGATCGCCTGCTGGATCTGACCATTACGTTTGAGCGAACTGGAAACGATGACACCATCTGCATACTCCATTAGCTCCGATATGTTGTCCCAAGTTGCGCCAGAGCCAATAAACAAGGGGGTATCACCACAGGCAAACTTGGCTTCTTTAAGTTCTTCATTTGTTGGCGGATTGCCCGTTGACCATCCTGAGATAATGACGGCATCAGCAAGTCCACGATGAATTGTGTCATGCACGGCCGCCGTAATTTGTGGTACAGAGAGGGGCTGTGCATGTTTGACCAAAACATCAGCAAATATCTTGACATCAGAACCTAGCTCCCGCCGATAGCGCAGGAGGTTAAAGGCATCTCCTTCGATTATTCCCTGATCTGTTGCCATGACACCCATCAGCACATTGACGCGAATAAATTTAGCCCCCACACAGGAAGCGATCGCCAAGGCACTATGGCCATCATTCCTCAGCACATTAATGCCCACAGGAATGCCAACCATCTGTTTGACACGATGTACGACTAAACTCATTGCACTAACTACGGCTGGATCAACACGATCCTTACTAAAGGGTGCATCAAAAAAATTTTCCACAATAATTCCTTGCACGCCGCCAGCCGCGAGTGCAGTTGCCTCCTGTTCAGCCCGTTCAATGACTTCCTTAAGACTACTTCCCCAACGTGGTGAAGTAGGCAATGGCAAGAGGTGAATTACCCCAATGACGGGTTTTGGTGTATCAAATAAAATATTTAAATCCACATGCGTGATGGTTATGAAATATTGAAATAAAGTTAGAAATACAAGGCAGAAATATTAGTTAGAAGTAAAAACTAAATCAAAAATACCTAAACTTATCGTCAAGGACAGCCTCATACTAATACCAATTTAAAAAAGCGTGATCACACTTTTTTTAAATTGAAAACCAAACCCAGTAAGGTTTTTTTAATTAAGAAATGGCTACGCCATTTCTTAATTTGGTATAAGGATGAGTTGCCATGCGATCAGCTAGGATCGGTATATGTAATATCAATTTAACTTGATTATGGGTGCATAATTTTATCGTGAATTTGATCGCCTCATTGCAATTTCTTAGTTTGCATAGGTGCTTGATCGCCTAGAGTGTTTATTTTATAACGCCTATAGAGTTTTTATAAAAACTTAGGTATCCGTCTCTATTAAAAGCCGCACCCCACAAAAATTTTGAAATTTCGTATTACATGACTTAATCAAGCTGGAGTATTTAGTCTCGATGGCAATCAATTCTGAGCAAATCTCTGAGAATGTCAATCCTTCTCCTCTCATTGATATTTTAATTCTTTCCAATGGTCCTGGGGAGCTAACCACATGGGTATACCCTTTCTTAAAAGTTTTTAAGGCAAATCAACAGGTTCAGGATTACCGCATTTCGATCGCGTTATCACCCTGTCAAAATGCCAGTGGTCAAGAGGCCGAATTAGCGATGAGTTTTCCTGATGTATCAAGAGTATTGCCACAGGAGCAGTTTTTTGATTTTTTGCTATGGGGAAAAACGCCTCAATGGGATTGGTCAAATCAGGGGATTGTCGTTTTTTTGGGGGGTGATCAGTTTTTTGCCGTGGCGATCGCCAAACGCTTAGGATATCGCACTGTGATTTATGCCGAGTGGGAGGCAAGATGGCATCGTTGGGTTGATTATTTTGCCGTACGCAATCAAGCGATCGCCGATCGCCTAGCACCATCATTACGACATAAGGCGATCGTCATTGGTGATTTGATGGTAGATCGCATCGATGAGCAACCTGAGCCAACTAATCAGGTCAGCAATATAGATAACCAGCTAATTTGCTTTATGCCCGGCTCTAAGGCTCACAAGCTGAAAATTGGCGTACCGCTAGTAATTGCGATCGCCGATATCCTTAAGCAAAAGCGGCCGCAACTGGAAATGGCGATCGCCCTAGCGCCCACTACCACTCCCGCAGCAATCGCCACCTATGCCCAAATCCCCTTTCCTGCACCAGAAAGCACCAACGCGATCGCCACGCTCCAAAACAATCAACTCATTACCAATACAGGATCCGTCATCCAAATTCATCAAGAATTTCCCGCCCATCAACTCATCAAACGTAGTCAAATTTGCGTTACCACCGTTGGCGCAAATACTGCCGAATTAGCTTCACTGCATCAACCAATGATCGTTCTGCTGCCCACCAACTTTAGTGATCTCAAGGTGGGCTGGGACGGTATCCTTGGTATTCTTGCTGCCGCCCCACTCCTTGGCAAGTTTCTCTCCCAAATCATCAACTCAGTCCTCATCAATCAAATTCAAAAGAGAGGGCAACTACTAGCTTGGCCAAATATCTGGGCAAAACAAGCGATCGTCCCAGAATTGTTAGGCGTACTCAGTCCTAACCAAATAGCCGAGCAAATCATCGATTACCTCGATCATCCTGACAAACTCGCCACCATGAAAGCACAACTCCAGCAAGTATGTGGTTCCTCTGGGGCAGCCACTAAACTTGCCCAAATTATTCAAGAAATAGCAATTCCCATGCTGAAGCAAAGGTGAGTAACTAATGGATTAAACCATCACATGTAGCTTTAAAGCCTGCTCCGACCAAAGCCTTAACAGCACTTTCCTCATCCTGTACCCAGAAACGATTGCCAAAACGTACCAACTTTGGCAAATATTCGATCGCCGCAATTACAGGCACTTTGCCAAAGTTTTCATCATTGCCCCTACCCTGCTCCCCAAAATTTGAAGGTGGATTTAAAACATTACGCAATTGATTTAGCACTTGGCGATCGCTTGCCTGTTCCCGCGTTAGCTCAATTTTCACCATTCGCACCGACTCAATGGCCTGCATATCCTCAATAATTAACTGAGTTTGCTCGTCTCGGCGATCAATTTTGCCCCATACCATCACGCGCATATCCTTTTGCAACAGATGTTTTACCTTGTCATACATCTTCGGAAAAACTACCGCCTCCGTACTACCTGTCAAATCCTCTAGCTGTAAAATTGCCATCGGATCGCCTTTTTTCGTAATTACGTCTTTAATATCCAGAATCAAAGCGATCGCAGTTACCATCTTCACTTCTGTTGAGTCAGGAATATCACAGAGACTAATGGGAGCCATCACCTTTGCCGAACGCACAATTCCACTCAGAGGATGATCGGAAATATAAAAGCCTAACAACTCCTTCTCTAAGCGCAGTTTCTCCTGTGATGAATAGTCTGGAACACGGGAAGTTTTTGGTGGTAGATCAAAGGACTCATTACTATTACCTCCTAACAGATCAAACAAATTTCCTTGACCTGAAGCTTGTTCTTTCGCTCGCCTTGAAGCCCAATCCATCGTTACATCTAAATCATGCATCAATTGATGACGATTTGGCTCCAATAAATCTAAGGCTCCTGTCTGGATTAAAGCTTCTAACGCTTTTTTGTTAAGCGATCGCGAATCCAATCGACTGCATAAATCCGCCAAAGAAGTAAATGCTCCGCCCTCATTGCGTGCTTGCAAAATTGCCGCGATCGGCCCTGCTCCCAAATTTTTAATAGCCGCCAAACCAAATAAAATTTGCCGACCACGGGGCGTAAAATCTTCACCCGAACTATTAATCTCAGGTGGCAAAACATCAATGCCAATACTGCGGCAATTAGCGATATAGCGCTGAATCTTGTCCTGATCCCCACTGACAGAGGACAGCAACGCTGCCATATACTCAACAGGATAATTTGCCTTCAGATATGCAGTCTGATAGGTTACATATCCATAGGCAACACTGTGGGACTTATTAAAGCAGTTGGAAGCTATATAACCATTGTCCAACAGAAAATTGTGATCCTGAGCCAAGCCAATGTCATAAACCGGCTTAATTCCAAGGGATTTACGACCGACAATTTTCATAGTCAGAATAGTTAGATTTGATTGACATCAATAAAAAATTAACGAAGCTTTAATTTAATTCAAACGGGCAAGACTATCGTTTAGCCTAAGGCTCAAAGCCTTCTAGTTCAGGAACCTCAGCCACTAGATGCACACCTTGAATGTATAGAGAACGACCATACTTACCAACATTCTCTAGGCGCAATTTGCCACCTTGTTTCTTGGCCTGTACTGCCATATCGATCGCTGCTCCAACACCTCTACTGACAATCTTGGTTACTCCCTCAAAGTCCAGCACAATAGCTGACAGTTTACGATCAATAAAAGGTTGCACTGACTGCCTAAAGTAGGGCACTGTGGTTACGCTCAAAGCACCATCCAGCTTGAGGATTACCTGATCGCCATCAATTTGCTCAACGATCTTAAGTTCATCTTGGAGAAATGAGGAGTGGGTCATGGTTGAAGAATGGGTTTTGGATTAGACATAAACTTACTCATACGAACAGTCGTACCTTGATCAGTAGACTCAATTTCGACTTTATCAACTAGCGCTTTGATCATATGAATGCCAAAGCCACCGTTTTTAGTACCCATTTCGGATATAAGATCGAAATCAGGGGGTGGTACACTATCCACATCAAAGCCCGAACCTCGATCATGTACTTCTACGGTCAAGTTAGTATTTGTTGCGAATACTAAAACCTCCACATCAAGATCGGAAGTACTGTACAGAATAGCATTGACCAGAGCTTCTGTAAGAGCTTGGACAATATCCTGAGCAGCATCGGGACTGAACCCCATTTTTGTAGCGAGTACTTCGACTGCTGCGATGGGAATGTCCTCGATTCCCTCAACGGGTGGAATAGAGATTCGCAGCTTTAGAGGCTTCTCACTCATGGGGAGTCATTCTTGAGCTTATATTAGCTTTGCCAAAAGTAATATACCACAGTGTCTTCTTCATTGGTTAACAAATTACTAGGCAATTACACCAAGATTAGATTTAGGAATGATTACTGCCCCAACTTCTGATGGTTTCGGCGATCGCTGCCATAGAAGCCGAAGCAATAATTAGGAGGACACTCAAGGCATTGAGTTCTGGGGTGACTCCACCACTCCGCAGGGAAGAAAAGATGGCAATGGGAAGGGTGGTTGCGCCAACACCTGCGGTGAAGTAGGCAATGACAAAATCATCCATGCTCAAGATAAATGCTAGTAGGCAGCCTGAGACGATGCCTGGGAGCAGTTGGGGCAGGAGTACACGCATAAAGGCTTGGACTGGGGTTGCCCCAAGATCCAGAGCTGCTTCTTCAAGCTTAGGATCAATACTGGCAAGACGACTGGAAACAACTACGGCAACATAGGCAAGGCAGAAAACAATATGGGCGATGACGATAGTAATTAAGCTTAGGGGTAATTTGATCGCCGCGAAAAAAACTAAAGTCGCAACGGCGATCGCGATATCAGGGATAATCAGGGGCAAATAGGTTATGCCTTTGTAAATAGTTTTGCCTGGGAAGTAGTAACGTGCTAACCCCACAGCAGTCATTGTGCCTAGTACCGCAGCAATGGCCACAGCAGTAATAGCCACACTCAAGCTATTGCGGAGGGCTGCTAAGAGGTTAGGATTTTGCAAAAATTTGGCATACCAACTCCAAGTAAAACCTGTCCATTGGGATGGCGATGGAGATTGGTTAAAGCTAAATATGGTTAGAACGGCGATCGGCAAATACATGTATAAAAAAGCGATCGCGCTATACCAAGTTTGCCATCGCTTAATAGCTGGAGTTTGGGAATTGTGGGGCATAGGTTTCAATGCTGCTATAAATCTAATTGGCCTAGCGAATTGGCCTAGCTGAATTGCTTGAGACTAGATCAGCCATCACTAACAACACGGCGATCGCCATATTTAATAAGTAAAGCGATCACTATGGTGACAGCAAGGATTAAGACCATACTTAAGGCGGAACCAAAACCACGATTGCTGCTCGCTCCTAAAAACTGTAACTCAATAATCGAAGCGATCGTGCGACTGCCGGGGCCTCCCAGTAGTTGCGGATTAATGTAATCACTAAAGCTAGTAATCGATACCAAGGCTGATCCCGCAATAATTCCTGCTGACACCTGAGGTACGGTTACTTGCCAAAAGGTCTGGTTGGCATTAGCACCGAGATCGGCCGCCGCTTCCAAAAGCCTGAGATCTAAGCGCTCAAGGGATGTGTATAGAATCAAGACCATGTAAGGCAAATAGGTATAAACCATACCGATAATTACGCCCTCTGCCTTATTCAAAAAATTGACCCCTGATAGTCCCACAAGGTTTAAGACCGTATTCAGAACCCCTGTGGGGCGGAGAATCGTAATCCATGCATAGGAGCGCAGGAGCGAGGAAGTCCACAGGGGCAGGACAAAGGTCAACAGTAGAATATTGCGCCATTGTTTCGGAGCAATAATTGATAACCAGTAGGCAACAGGGAACCCAAAAACTAAGCAGCAAATAGTGGTAATCATGGCATACAAAAGCGATCGCCACACCACTGTCAGGTAAATAAAATTACCACCCACATATTCAAAAACCCTTTGATAATTATCTAAACCAAATTCAGTTTTACCGAAGGGAACCAAGCTTTGGACAAAAATTAAAACGGTGGGGATAATTAAAAAAGCAATCAGCCAAAATCCACTGGGAAATAATAAAGTAAATGCCTCAATCCACCTTGGCAACCGTGAATTAGGAGAAAGCAAGTTTTCAGAATCTCCAGACTGGCTATCAGGATCACGACTAACGGACATAGGCAATAATCATTTATTTAAGGATTAGTGAGAATTAGGATTAACAGAGGATGTGCAGAGAACTCTAGAAGTATAAAACTCTGGAGTCAATACCTTGCGATCGCAAGTAACGCGACACCGACTCAGCCGAATCACGATTAGGATAAGCTCCTGCATGAACATAGGTTCCACGTCCTGAATTGGCTAAAAAAGCACTGGGTACAAATTGACGTACCCTCGACAATAGAAAACTATCATTTGCGTTAGTAGGGACTGCGGCAATATATCGAAAATTTGGATCTTGACTAGCTTGTGGAAGTAACGAATTAGTTGCTATAGGCTGTGGAACTGGCGTAATAATACTAGTGTTTGTGGGTTCGGGGCGAATAATAATATCGTTTGTCGTGGTTGGGGCAGGCTGAGAAGTCATTGGCGGTACAAAAATACTGCCTGAACTAGTAGTGGGCGGAGGAGTAAATACACTACCACTGCTGGCAACATTGCCCGATCGCAAAGATTTTTGAGGACTTAACCCAATCTGCTGTAATGAGAGGACGAGATTATTAGCATTGGTTTCCGAGTTAAACAGTCCTGCCTGCACAACGGTTTGCCCATTAATCTGTGAGGGAAAAGCGTTGGGGGCAACAGAGCGTACTCTTTGGATAGTACTGGGATCGTTACCAGCTACATAAACAACGTATTGAGCTAATTGAGCTGATGCCGTTTGGGAGAAGCCTAATGCACCAAATGCGAATATTCCCAAAATAGTTGCTTGTTCTGATATTTTCTTCAACCAATTCACAACAGTTATCTCCCCACTTTATGAATTTAATTAATATTCAAGTTTAGCTTAAATCATCTATTCTGATGTCTTTTCTAGATATATCTAAATAAATTGCGTTATGTGCTGGCTTGTAATTGGCGATCGGTAACGTAAAAATTTACACCACCTAAATTATTGAACTTGTTTTTGCCTGCAAATGCCTATGCACTCGTTGATTGGTACGGTAAACCCTACTTAATTAGGTAGAGTCCTCCTGATGTGTTAATCGGGAAAAGTAGTTAATCTGTTATGAGATTAAAGAATTAACACAAAAAGTTAAACATTAGGAGTTGGAAGCCTTATGGCTAAAGTAGTTGGAATCGACTTAGGTACGACAAACTCAGTCGTCGCCGTCATGGAAGGGGGCAAGCCAACGGTGATTGCAAACGCCGAAGGCTTCCGTACCACACCCTCGGTAGTTGCATATGCCAAAAATGGCGATCGCTTGGTTGGACAAATTGCCAAGCGCCAAGCCGTCATGAACACTGAAAACACCTTTTATTCAGTAAAGCGCTTTATCGGCAGACGTTATGACGAAGTTAGCGGCGAATCTAAGCAAGTCGCTTACAAGGTTTCTAAAGTAGGCGAAAACGTAAAGATCGAAGCACCTGCGGCAGGTAAGCAGTTTGCTCCTGAAGAAATTTCTTCACAGGTTTTGCGTAAGTTAGTTGATGATGCCAGCAAATATTTAGGTGAAACCGTCACCCAAGCAGTTATTACTGTTCCTGCATACTTCAACGACTCGCAGCGTCAAGCTACTAAGGATGCTGGCAAGATCGCAGGTATTGAAGTTCTCCGCATCATCAACGAGCCAACCGCCGCCGCTTTGGCTTATGGCTTGGATAGCAAAACTAACGAAACCATCCTCGTATTTGACCTTGGTGGCGGTACTTTTGACGTATCGATCCTCGAAGTTGGCGACGGTGTATTTGAAGTAATGTCCACCAGTGGCGACACTCACCTCGGTGGTGACGACTTTGACAAGAAGATTGTAGACTTCCTCGCTAATCAGTTCCAAGCGGCAGAAGGTATTGACCTCCGCAAGGACAAGCAAGCTTTACAACGTTTGACCGAAGCTGCAGAAAAGGCAAAGATTGAACTTTCCAGCGTTACTCAAACTGAAATCAACTTGCCCTTCATCACCGCAACTCAAGATGGTCCCAAGCACTTAGATACCACCTTGACTCGCGCTAAGTTTGAAGAGCTTTGCTCTGATCTAATTGATCGCTGCCGCATCCCCGTTGAGCAAGCGATCCGTGATGCCAAGATCGACAAGTCAAAGATCGATGAAGTAGTTCTTGTTGGTGGTTCAACCCGTATTCCTGCGGTTCAAGAAGTTGTTAAGAAGATTCTTGGCAAAGACCCTAACCAAAGCGTTAACCCCGATGAAGTTGTGGCGATCGGTGCAGCAGTCCAAGCGGGTGTGCTTGCTGGTGAAGTTAAGGACATTCTCTTGCTTGACGTTACGCCTCTTTCCCTCGGTGTGGAAACCTTGGGCGGCGTAATGACCAAGATTATTCCTAGAAACACCACTGTTCCTACCAAGAAATCAGAAGTCTTCTCCACTGCGGTTGATGGACAAAGCAATGTGGAAATTCACGTTCTCCAAGGTGAGCGTGAAATGGCGAATGACAACAAGAGTCTCGGAACCTTCCGTCTTGATGGTATTCCTCCTGCTCCTCGTGGCGTACCTCAAATCGAAGTTACCTTCGACATCGATGCTAACGGTTTGCTCTCCGTAACAGCGAAGGATAAAGGAACTGGTAAGGTGCAAACCATCTCGATTTCTGGTGCTTCCACCTTGCCTAAGGATGAAGTAGAACGCATGGTTAATGAAGCAGAGCGCAATGCGGCGGCTGACAAAGAGAAGCGCGATCGCATTGAATCGAAAAACCAAGCTGACTCCCTTGCATACCAAGCTGAGAAGCAAATCAAGGATCTTGGCGACAAGGTTCCTGATGCTGAGAAGACAAAGATCGAAGGTTTGGTCAAGACTCTCCGTGAATCCATTGCTAAGGATGATCATGAAGCGATCGCTACTCAAGCTGAGGAATTGAAGCAAGCCCTCTATGCTCTTAGTGCCTCCGTATATCAACAGGGTGCTGACACTCCAGCTACACCTGAAGATGATAGCCGCGATGCTGCTAGTGGAGATGACAACGTAATTGATGCGGACTTCACTGAATCGAAGTAACACCACTTTTTTAAAGTTGGTGTAAGAAAAGAGGGAAAAGATTAAACAAGTCCCTAGATTGCTAAAAAGAGGAGTGCTAAATATTTGCACTCCTCTTTTTGTTTTCATAAATCTAGAGATGGCAAAGCCATTGTTTGCCATCTCATCTTGACTTAACGATTACGCGCAGGAATATCTTGACCATAAATAAATTTCTGCTCCAGATTATGGCAAATTAACCATGCTCCGATCGCGATCGCCGATATGCCAAAGCACAACCAAATCAGGAGCGTTGGTACGGTTGCCCCAGATGACACTAACCAAAGGGTCAGTATAGGACTCATCGTCCAAGCGATCGCGGTGATCGCCATGCTGATCTTTTTACCCAAACGCACATTATGCAAAGCCTGACGACAACTGGCGCAATGGATGGTGTGGGAGTGGTATCGATCAAGTAATGCCGCTTTGGAGATGGCTGGAGTTAGGCTTTGCTGCTTGAAGGGGTTGACACTATAGCGATCGACCCATTTCCGCAACTCCAAAACATAGGTATCCGCCGCAGTTGCCAAATAGAAAGCCTTGGCCACATTGCCCATAACATTGGGTTGAGTGAGAGAGCTTTCCAGATAGCGTTCTTGATAGTGGAGAAAAATTTGATCATCTTCCAGAATATTATTCTGGTTGATATGGGAATACCAGCGAGGCGTAATACTAATAAAAAATCGTGGAATGGCTGAGTTAAATTGAAAAGGGAATCTGGCAAACAGACGACAATAGCCTTTGCGAATGGGAGTGGCATAGACAGCCGTAATGGTTCGGCCAAACTGCTTGGAGGTGAGATCATGCCACATCAAATTAGGAGCAATGAAGTTAGTATCTTGTCTGCCTAGTTTGCCTTTGCGGGGGCCTTCCGCCCAAGTTCCTGTAAATCCATGTTTACCTGTTTCGAGAAGCTCTAGCACCATAGGCGCAGCATTAGCACGATTGCCAACGGATTTATGATGCGTAAAGGGAAGATGACTAGCATCTAATACATTTTCGAGGAGTGTGATGGCATCATAGGGCAAGTCTCGGAAGGTATCGAATACAGTCCATTTATCCTGATCTTGTTCTAGGGGAGAAATAATGGGGATTTCCACTCGATCTGCATTTTCGGGATGTCCTGCATAGACAAAGAGGATGCCCTGTCTGGCAGCAGTGGGTAGCGATCGCACACAGGCACGGGGTGATTTATGAGCATGACTATCGGGTGATTGCTGAGGAATGCGATCGCAACTGCCATCACCTCGAAAAGCCCAGCCATGGTATGGACATTCTAATAGTCCATCTTCCGCAATTCTTCCTTCAGAAAGAGGTACAAGACGATGGGGACAGCGATCATCAAAGGCTTGCCACTGCTGACTATGGCGATCCCACCAGATCACCAAATCGCGATCTAATAGAGTAAATTTGGATAGTTTGCTTTTCTCCAGATCACGGATATAAAAAATGGGATACCATACCTCTTGCCAATCAAAGCGTTCGGTATCAGATCCACCCACAGGAAGACTTAGATTGTTCACGATCATCTCTCAACCAAAAACGCTGTAATAAAGCTGTAATATATTTTTATTATGGCGCGATCGCAATTTCAAAATCTACAAAATTATCTCCGACCCTATTGGAGTGACCTAATTATCGGTACTGTCGCTTTGCTGGCGGCCAATATTCTTGGTACTTATATTCCTTTTCTCATTCGAGTTGCTGTGGATGGATTAGGAAAGTTTCAGAGCCTCGATACAAGCGTACTGATGCATTATGTATGGCTGATTGTGGGGCTATCTTCGCTAATGTGGATCATCCGTATGGCTTCGCGCGTATGGCTTTTCGGTATTGGACGCAAGATCGAATTTAGTCTCAAGCAGCAAATTTTTGAACATTTGCTCAAACTTCCTCCTAGCTATTTTGCCAATCATTCCGCAGGTGAAACCATCAGCATCGTGACTAGCGATGTGGAAAATGTCAGGCGACTCATGGGATTTGCCTTGCTCAGTATTATTAACTCTGTATTTGTCTATAGCTTGACATTACCTGCAATGGTGGCGATCGATCCCATGCTAACGCTGTTGTCAATTTCGGTCTATCCCATTATGTTGGCGATCGTACAGCGCTTTAGTGGGCAACTGCGTGATGAGCAGTTACAGGTACAGGAAGAACTATCACAGGTTAGCTCCCTGTTGCAGGAAGATCTTAATGGCATGGCGCTAATTAAGACCTATGCCCAAGAAGACAATGAGAGAAATGCCTTTGAGAAGCTCAACCATCGTTTATTAGATGCCAACTTACGCATGGCGCGTAGTCGCAATGTGTTGTTCCCTTTATTAGGTGGTATTGCTAGTATTAGTTTTTTGGTATTGATCTGGTTTGGTGGTGAAAAGTTAGCCAATCCAGCTAATACAACTTTTAATGTTGGCGATCTGTTGACATTAATTATCTATGTGGAGCGATTAATTTTCCCCACAGCTATTCTTGGTTTTGTGATGGTAACTTACCAGCGAGGGGTGGTTAGCATTAACCGTATTCAAGAGATTTTAGATATTGATCCTGCGATTGTGGATGCTCAAGATGCGATCGCGATGGATCGTCATCAAGTTCAAGGCAGAATTGAAGCTAAAAATCTGACCTTTCACTATCCTGAGGTTGAAACGCCTGCCCTAGATGCCGTGAGCTTTACGATTGAGGCATCGGAAAGGGTTGCTATTTTGGGAACCGTTGGCTCTGGTAAAACGACCCTTGCGAATGTCATTATGCGATTGGTGTCAGTACCAGAGGGGCAAGTATTTATTGATGGTGTGGACATTACCAAGATTCGGATTAACGATTTGCGATCGCTAGTTTCTTTTGTGCCGCAGGATAGCTTTTTATTTAGTGCCACCATGCGAGACAATATACGCTATGGCAAGCCCCAAGCCTATGATCATGAGGTGGAAAACTTTGCCCACCAATCAAAAATTGAACAGGAAATTCTTAACTTCCCCCAAAAATATGAAACTATCGTGGGAGAACGGGGCATCACCCTATCGGGAGGGCAACGTCAGCGCACAGCTTTAGCAAGGGCTTTGCTAGTGGATACACCGATTTTGATTCTCGATGATGCGCTGTCTAGTGTTGACAATCAAACAGCCACCGATATTTTGGCAAATTTTCCTGCCCACAAGACGGTTTTATTCATTACCCATAATCTGTCGGCTGCATCGACTTGCGATCGCATTATCCTCATGGATGCTGGCAAAATCGTGCAGGTTGGTAGTCATGATGAGCTTTTGGCAACATCAGCGCTCTATCAAAAGCTATGGAATCAGCACAAACTCGAAGCCGCGATCGTGTAATACCAAATAAAGAAATGGCTACGCCATTTCTTTATTAAAAAATCATCATGACTTGAGAAAATGAGCAACCAAGTTCCATAGCTCCAAGGCAATAAAGCTTGCCAATACTCCAAAGATCAAGATGTTGAGACCAGCTTTAATTTTTTCCATAACAATTCTCCCTAGTTAATACCAATTTAAAAACTAAACCTAGTAAGGTTTTTTAATTAAGAAAATTTCGTTTCACTACTTGAGCAGGAAAATCCTTGCCCCGAATTTGTACCTGTACGATTTGACCAAGTTTAGCAAGGTGCGGCGGCACATAGCCAAAAGCGATCGGTCTATTGAGAGTTGGCGACATCGTGCCACTAGTAACTATACCCACTGCCTCATCGCGATCGCGGATCACATAATCATGACGCGCAATATTACGACCTGAGAGGCTCAGTCCCACTAACTTTTGCGGCACACCTTGCTTTTTTTGCTGCTCCAAAATCTCCCGTCCGACAAATTCTCCCTTTTCCTTGAGATGCACAACCCAACCTAGATCCGCCTCAAGGGGAGTAATCTGTTCATTCATATCCTGTCCATAAAGATGCATTCCTGCCTCAAGTCGCAACGTATCGCGACAACCCAAACCACAGGGAGCGACTCCCAAACTGAGCAATTGCTGCCATAGGTTTAAACCTGTATCAATGTCCGCCATAATTTCACAGCCATCTTCGCCAGTGTAACCAGTTCTGGCGACAAAGCAGGTTTTGCCAAAGAGTTGAATAGTCGTATGTCCAAACTTGGGTAAGCTACGCAGATCGCGATCGCTGGATTCATTTAATTCTTGGAGGATGGCGATCGCCCTCTGTCCCTGCACCGCAATTAAAGTTTGGGTATCGGAATAATTGAGTAAGCGATCGTCCAAATGGCTCTGTAACCAAGCCACATCCTTATCGGTGGTCGAAGCATTAATGATTGCTGACCAATGTTCCTGCTCCCCCTCAGATTCGTGGCGATACAAAATCACATCGTCAATAATGCCCCCTTGCTCATTGAGCAGTACCGTATACATTGCCTGCCCCACAGCCACTCTTGCCAAATTAGAAGGCACTAATCTTTGCAATGACTCCAACACCCCCTCGCCCTTAAAAGCCACCTTGCCCATATGGGATACATCAAACATCCCCACCTCAGAGCGCACAGCCTGATGCTCCGCCACAATTCCCTGATACTGCACAGGCATTTCCCATCCACCAAACTCAACTAGTCTTGCCCCAGCAGTAACATGGAGATCATATAGAGGCGTGCGCTTCAAACTGCTCAAACTGCTCATAAATTCCTACTCAATCCCTTAATTAGTTGCCGTAACCATTCAAAAATTGTTACAACTATATTATGTAGTTTTGTATACTGCTATAAAGTTAGGAAAAATTTTTACGCGCTGAAAAGTGCCATTAACAGCATCATCAGTTGCAATGCTTTTTTTAATAATCGATTAACTGGGATAAGAAAGAGGTCTTTATCAGCGTGAGTCAACATCCTCTTGAACAACTAAACCATTATGATGTCAGCGCCAATGCCGCCTACTATGGCCGTCGACCTTGGTTAGCGATCGGGCGTATTTTTAAAATAATTTATTTTGCCATCAGCTTTGCCCTTGCCTTTGGTCTAGATATGATCATGGGCAGCACAACTAATCAACCCCGTCTGGCTGAAAAGTTACGCCGAATTATTACCAATCTTGGCCCAACCTATATCAAAGTTGGTCAGGCTCTTTCCACTCGACCTGATCTAGTTAGAGTTGATTTTTTAGAGGAGCTAACTAAGCTCCAAGATCAATTGCCGCCATTTTCTAATGAAGAAGCTTTTGCCATTATCGAAGCGGAGCTAGGGAAATCAGTTGATAGCATTTATCGAGAGATTTCCATTGATCCAGTAGCAGCCGCTAGTTTGGGGCAGGTATATCGAGCCACTCTATTTTCGGGTGAAGAGGTGGCAGTTAAGGTGCAACGTCCACGTTTAATCCCCACCTTAACCCTCGATCTTTATATTTTGCGAGGTATTGCAGGATGGCTAGAACCATTTTTGCCTCTAAATTTAGGCAATAGTCTACAGGCAATTGTCGATGAATTTGGGATGAAGTTGTTTGAAGAAATCGATTATGAAAATGAGGCAACCAATGCGGAAAGGTTTGCGGGCTATTTTCAAAACGATCCTTATGTAAAAGTACCTGTAATCTATCGTCAGTTTAGTACTCATCGTGTGCTTACCTTGGAGTGGATTAATGGCATCAAGCTCAATGAGATCGATCGCATTAAGTCCGCAGGTCTCAATACCGATAGCCTTGTCCGCATTGGGGTTATGTCTGGACTCAGGCAATTATTGGAGTTTGGTTTCTTCCATGCTGATCCGCATCCTGGCAACCTCTTTGCCACTTTTGATGGCAAGATGGCCTACATAGACTTTGGCATGATGGATCAATTAGACCTATCGACTAAGGAGCAGCTAGTCGATTCAGTAGTGCATTTGTTGAACAAGGACTATGACGAATTGGGTCAAGACTATGTAAGGTTAGGCTTTTTGCAGCCTGATGTAGAAATGAAGCCGATTGTCAATGCTTTGGAGGCAGTGCTGGGCGACATTATGTCTGAAAAAGTCAAAGACTTTAACTTTAAGGTGGTGACCGATCGCTTTTCTAAGGTGATGTACGACTATCCCTTTTGCTTACCTGCCAAGTTTGCTTTGATTATTCGCTCTGTCATCACCCAAGAAGGCGTTGCTCTGAGCTTAAATCCTGAGTTTCGGATTGTGCAGGTGGCCTATCCCTATGTGGCGAGACGTTTGCTAACGGATGAGTCTAGTAGCTTGCGTCAAAGACTTTTGGAAGTACTCTTTAAGGATGACAAGTTTCAATGGTCGCGACTGGAAAATCTATTGGCGATCGCCAAGTCTGACGGAGATTTTGATATTATCCCCACCGCCAGCATGGGCTTAAGATTCTTGGCATCTAAGGATGGCGAATATATTCGGCGGCGGATCTTATTGGCATTAACTGAGGACAATCGCTTACATACCGATGAAGTCATGCGGATTTGGCGAATGCTTAGTGATGATCTAGAGCCAGCCAAGCTGTGGAGTGCTGCGGTCAATACTCTAACGGGAGCCTTGCCCAAGGCGATCGCGGCCGCCTTGCCCTTCGCCGCTCTCCAAAATATCAATTAGTTAACTCAATACATCACGCTCCCCAATAATGCCCTATGACCAATCCTGTGCCGAAAGAGCAACAACCTCTCAATGAATATATCGAACTTAAGGAGGCCTTCTTTTATCGTTGGGCAACCCTTGGGCAATTACAATATATTCAAAGGCTAGGCTGGATGTGGCTAGGATTTGCGGTGATTTTTATGCCAGTGGCGATGAGCATAGCTTCTCCCAGTCGCCACCCTTGGCAGTTTATCTGTGTAGCCACTATTGGCGGAGCAGTGGGTTTGATTTTGCCAGTTCTACTCATGATTTCTGGCTGGAGTCATGTAAAGCAACGCCTTAATAGTGCCAAAATTTTCTACGAAGAATCGGGCTGGTACGATGGACAGACTTGGGAAAAGCCCGAAGCGGAACTAGTGAAGGATCGTCTGCTAGTTACCTATGAAATTAATCCCATCATGGCGCGACTGCAAAAAACTCTTCTATGTATCATGGCTCTATTAATAGCTGGATTTGGTATTTTACAGATTAGTTAATTACCATCTTTGCAATAAGCAAGTTTTTCCATTGATTACTAATCAGCCACAACGTAATTACTTTTTTTTAGGAATTGTAATCATCCTGATTGCTTCTCTATCATTGCGGCTATGGGACTTAGATCGCTTTGCCTATCCTGTGTTTGACGAGGTACATTTTCCAAAATTTGCGGAGGGATACTTAGCAGGTCAGCCCCCCAATGATGGACATCCTCCCCTTGGAAAATATTTAATTGCCCTAGGGATTTTACTATTTGGACATAATGAAATTGGTTATCGGATCGCCAGTGCTGTTATCGGCGGTCTGATTCCTACCTTGATCATTGGTTTAACCTATTTACTTACCCAGCAGTCAGGTACAGCAATTTTGGCGGGATGTTTGACCTTAGCCGATGGTCTTTTGTTGGTGGAGTCGCGCTATGGCTTGATGAATGGTTTTTTAGTGGCCTTTGGTTTGGTATCCCAAATTTTTCTATTGGCAGGATTACGATCGCGATCGCGATTTTGGTTACTCAGTTTATCGGGCATTATGCTGGGAGCCTGTGCAGGGGTGAAGTGGAACGGTGCAGGATTTTGGTTAATGACATGGGCGTTAATTGCGATCGCCCTAATTCTGCGGTTCATCTCCCATTGGCAAAAAGCCCCAGACTTCCAAAATTTAGCAATCGCTGATCGCCAAGGTCGATCTCACGCCCAACAGCTATTCCACCAACTAGGACGCTTGGCATGGTACGAATATATTTTTTATTTTTTAGTACTACCCCTAATTGCCTATATTAGTCAATGGATGCCCCATGTTTTAATGATCCTCAAGACCTTTGCCCCCAATGCTGTCGGTGTGGAATGGTGGCAAAACCTAGGTAAGCATCTCTTGCTAAGTAATCAATATATCTACAATTGGAATACCTCAGTTTACGCAGTCGGTACGCCCGATCATCCGATCCATCCTTACTGCTCTAGCCCTGCCTCATGGTTTTTGATGATGCGCCCTGTATCTTATTATTTTCAGGTTAAAGATGCGGAATGGTTTACAGTAACAGCGATCGGCAATCCGATCCTATGGTGGTCTTCTTCTTTAGCTGTTGTGGGAATGGCGATCGCTACCTTAGTCAAGTTCAGCCAAAAACCACACCTAGTTAATTGGGGCTGCCTCTATGTATTAGTGGGCTATGGAGCAAACTATTTACCTTGGTTTCGCGTTAACAGATGCCTATTCATTTACCATTACATGAGTCCTTTGACCTTTAGCTTTATAGCTCTAGCGATGGTCATAGCTTGGCTGTATCAGCAGCAACAAGCATCTCGCCACATTTCTTCCTCCACAACCCACAGTATCGATATATCAATAAGTTCACTAAATACATCAAATACATTCTCAAATTTGCTCAATACCAGTAAGCAATCCCTTGCTGTTATCATCATTACCCTAATCTTGAGCGCCCAAATATTTTTTACCCCAATTTGGCTAGGTCTACCCCTATCTCCCAAATCCTTTTACACAAGAATGTGGTTTCAGCCAAATAGCTTAATTAAAGGATTTAACTGGATTTAGGCATATGTTAATCGATATTCTCTAACTAATCATCCTAAATTGTTGTTTTACGACATTTTTTGCTACTTGTTTATGGTTTGTTAGGTTTAATACCAAATTAAGAAATGGCTACGCCATTTCTTATTAAAAAACCTTACTGGGTTTGGTTTTTGATTAAAAAAAGTGTGGTAACACTTTTTTTAATTGGTATAACAATTCGGATCGTGATATGCCGAAAACCCAAAATTCTTGTAGCTATTAAGTTGGTATCAGTAGCGGAGTACATACACCACCATGACAATTCAGATAACTAGGCATCTGAAAAAGAGCAATCGTAAAAATCATTGGCTGAGATTTATCGCGATCGCGATCGGGGCAGCCATACTTGCATACGTCTCACCAGCGATCGCCCAATCTAGTCCCAACCTTGACACCATCACCAAAACCACCGAAAGCCTAAGACTTTCCATTGATACCAGTTGGGTATTAATTACAGGATTCTTAGTATTCTTTATGCAATGCGGCTTTGCGATGCTCGAAGCAGGTCTGGTCAGACAAACAGGAGTTGTCAATACCCTCGCCGAAAACTTTATCGATGCCGCGATTACTCTCCTTGCTTGGTGGATGACAGGTTTCGCGATCGCATTTGGGACAACCGCCAATGGCTTCTGGGGGACTGATGGATTCTTCCTAGACAATGCCATGACCATTAGTAATGGCGTAATTAATTACACTAAAGGCTCAGGCGGATCTGCCACCCACATCAACACCTTCACCCTATTTTTCTTTCAATTTGCCTTTTCAGCCACAGCCAGCACCATCACCACTGGTGCAATGGCAGAACGCACCGAATTTAAAGGTGACTTAATCTATGCCTTTATTATGGGAGCCGTTATGTATCCCATCGTTGTGCATTGGATCTGGAATCAAGGGGGCTGGCTAAACAAACTCAACTTCCATGATTTCGCAGGTAGCACAGTCGTCCATACCGTTGGCGGTTGGACATCCCTAGTTGGCGCATATCTTTTAGGCCCTCGCCCCGATCGCGTCTGGGGACAAATACCTCCAGCCCATAACCTTGGCTATGCCACCATCGGCACCATGATTCTCTGGTTTGGCTGGTATGGATTTAATGCTGGCTCAACCCTATCCCTAGACAATACTGGACTAGTAGGGCTTGTCGTTATTAACACTTCTCTCGCTGCCGCTACAGGCTCCTTAGCTGCCATGTTATACATTTACTGGCGATTTCGACAGTGGCACTTATTCTGTGGCTTAAATGGTTCCCTTGCAGGTCTGGTGGCTATTACCGCAGGATGTGCCTATGTCATGCCTTGGGCTGCCGCCATCATTGGTCTAGTCGCAGGTGTCCTAGTCTTAGTGGTTGTAGATGTGATTGAATGGTTTGAAATTGATGATCCAGTAGGAGCCTTTGCTGTGCATGGTTCCTGCGGCATGATGGGGACGATCGCCGTTGGGCTATTTGCTCATCCCAGCCTGACCAATAATAGCAAAGCAGGCTTACTACTAGGAGGAGGATTTGATCTCTTAGGCGTACAGCTCAGTGGTGTTGCCGCCGTCTCAACATTCACGATTTTATTCTCTTTTGTGATGTTTGGCACTCTTAGAGCCTTAAATTTACTAAGAGTTGGTCCTGAAGCCGATCGCTTAGGTATAGACGTATACGAGCATGGTGCATCGGCTTGGCCTGATGTCTATCCCATCGACAATTTACAATTTGACGATGACATTGAAGATGATGAGGAATAAGTATATTTCCCAGAAACTCAGGCGCATTCAACACAAAAGATTAGCACTCAAAAAGTCTTAGGGTACAGATACGAGCCACATCACGTCTCGTAAAATAATCTTAAGGCTATAACATTTGTCAGGAAGACAAGGAGATAATTCTCCTTGTCTTTAGATGTATATTTGAATAACTCATTTAGGATTGCTAATATCAATTCCCAGAAGTGTGACTATACTTCTAGTAATCCTAAATGGGTGGTGGAATCGCACCTCGAAGGAATATGCTTCTGCAAATCCCAAAATCTACAAATGATTTAGGACTGCTATAAATATCTGTATAGATTTGTATAGATATTTGTAAGAGCTGGCTATCCCGAAAACTATTTCCCAAATCCATAACATTATTCCATGAACCCTAATTTAGGCTCAGAAATAGCTGAATTAACAACTGTCAGTCTTCAAAATAATGAAGAGTTTACACAGCAGAGTTTTCTGTATTACCAAAACCTCGTTGAGCAGTTGTTAGATTTGTTTATGTCATTTGGTAACGAAACTAATCTTAGAAATATTTTAGAAAAAGCTTTGCTATCAGTCCGCAAAATGACGATGAGTGATGCAGGCAGTATATATTTGATCGATCGCTCGGCTCCCGTACATACAGTTTGCTTTGAAGTATCGCAAAATGATTCCCAGCCCGACCGATCGCTTGTGAATTTTGCCGTCCCCCTCAACCAAGATAGCATCGTAGGTCATGTCGCCTTAACGGGGGAGGTGATTAATCTATCTGACGTACATGATTTGCCCGACAATGCAGAATATCGCCATCATAAAACCTTTGATCACGATATTGAATATCATACCCGTTCAGTTTTGGCTGTACCCATCTTTGACTCTAAGCGTTCTACTTTAGGAGTTTTGCAGTTAATCAATCGCAAAAATCAAAATATCGTCATCACTCCCGAAAACGTCAGTATGGTTACCTGTGCTTACTCTAACTTGGACACCAAAATATTGCAGGCGGTGGTGTCTCAAATAGCAGTTTATATAGAAAGAGCGCAGTTGCTTGGACAGTCTTTTGCCCCATAGAGCTTAATCAATTTCGCTTGCCAAGCCTATCCATGCCATCATCACAAAATTATTTGGGTATAATTACCTATAGCATTAATAGCTAATCTTAAGTAAGTATAAGGAATTCGTCTCTTTTCCGATAAGATTGAACGTAGGATAAATTCTTAAATACTGATACGGAGATTATTTAATTTATGCTCACTTTAAAAATAGTGGTATACATCACTGTCATATTTTTCATCAGTCTGTTTGTATTTGGATTCTTAAATAGTGATCCATCTCGTAATCCTGGCAACCGAGATCTTGAATAGTGTCTAACACCTCCAAAGTCAGCCCTGCTAATCATCAATCAGCTAGTCGAGCCAAGAGCGATCGCAGTCCCATCAAAAGTGATTGGCGTTTGCTATTGAGCTTGTTTCCCTATGCCAAGCAAAATTCTAAGCAGCTAGTCCTATCACTGTTTTTACTTATCCCCTTATCAGTTTCTAGTGCCGTGCAACCAATTTTGGTACAGCAGGGCATTGATGGGCCAATCAAAAACGGAGACCTTTTAGGGTTGCGATGGATCTGCTTGATCATATTGTTAACAATTGCTGTGCGGCTTACTTTTCAATCGTGGCAGGGCTACTTGGTGCAGGAAGTGGGACAACGGATCACTGCCAATATCCGCCAAGACCTATTTCTTCACGTTACATCCCTATCCACTAGTTTCTTTGACCGTACCCCTGTTGGTAAGTTAATTACAAGATTAACTAGTGATGTTGAGGCTTTAGGGGATGTATTTGCAACAGGGGCGGTGGGAGTTTTAAGTGATTTAGCAGCGATCGCGATGATTGCTGTATTTATGTTTTTGCTGAGGTGGGACTTAGCATTACTTTTGTTGGCAATGGTTTTGCCTGTCACTGCCCTAATCGTGTATTTTCAGTACGAATATCGCAAAGCCAACTTCAAGGCTCGTGAGCGTCTTTCCGAATTGAATTCAATTTTGCAGGAAAATATTATCGGCGCAAACATAGTGCAGCTATTTCGGCGCGAGAAATATAATGCTGACCAACATTTGCAGGTAAATCAGAAGTATGTTGAAGAAGTAAATCGGACTGTTTTCCATGATTCTGCGGTATCAGCTACCCTTGAGTGGATTGCGTTAGTGGCGATCGCTGGCGTACTGTGGCTGGGTGGCGGTCAGATTGTGCAAAATAACCTAACCTTTGGTGAACTTTCTGCCTTTGTGCTATTTTCACAGCGTCTGTTTGATCCGATTCGCCAACTTGCCGAAAAGTTTACGACTATTCAAGCGGGATTTACGGCAGTTGAGAGAATTAATGCAATTTTGCAAGAGCCGATTGAAATTCGTGATCCTGAGTTTCCCAAAACTTTACCCATCGATGGGACAGGCGAAGTCTGCTTTGAACATGTTTGGTTTGGCTATAAACCCGATGAATATGTTCTCAAGGACATAAGCTTCAAACTGAAGGCAGGCGAGAAGATTGCCCTTGTTGGCCCTACTGGTGCAGGCAAGAGTTCAATTATCCGTTTGTTGTCGCGACTCTATGAACCCACCAAGGGCAGAATTTTAATCGATGGGGTAGATATTCGGGAAATTACGCAAGCTGAATTGCGCCGAGCAGTGGGGGTGATTTTGCAGGATTCTTTCCTGTTTTCAGGCAATATTAGTGACAATATTACGCTCGGCGAGGATTATGACCTAGAGCAGGTAATTGAAGCGGCAGAACTGATGAATGTCGATCGCTTTATCCGCGAATTGCCTGAGGCCTATGCTACCCAAGTGCGTGAGCGTGGTACTAATCTTTCGGGTGGACAGAAGCAGTTATTAGCCTTTGCAAGGGCAGCGATCCGTGATCCGAAGATTTTGATTCTTGATGAAGCCACAGCTAGTTTGGATGTGGGGACAGAGTTTTTAATTCAACAAGCGCTGGATATTTTGCTACGCGATCGCACAACCATTATCATTGCCCATCGTCTATCGACAATCCGCAATGTTGACCGCATCTTGGTTCTCAAGCATGGAGAGATTGCTGAATCTGGCAGTCATGAGCAATTGATTGCTCAAAACGGTATTTATGCCAGCCTGTATCAATTGGAAATGTTGGCTCAGTAATGTTGCACATGGCGTACAAATACTAAATAAATCGTGATAGTTGGATCTTTGCCCATAAGTTGAGGCAGCGATCGCGAAGGCTTGGGACTGCCCACTGCACTTGATCTTGATATTTTTGCAATAGAAGATGTCCCATCGGTGTGAGCCGAAAACTATCGGTAATACCTTGACCATCAACCTCTCGCCGCAGTACGCCCACTTGAATTAGCCATAGCAGAGCATTTTCGGCACTGATAAGGTTGCTGGGTCTGGTGAGATAGCCATTTTTAAGGCCATCTTCTCCCGCGATCGCGCGAAGATTTACCCCCTGTTTTGCCATATCTGCCAAGAGCTTGACCGTAAAAGGAGCGCAACGCAAGGCAATTTCCGCCCTTTCCCATACTTCAGGATTAACTGAGTTAAATTCGCTAACTTGCTGCTGATCTGGCATGGAATTTTTTTCCTGACATTGGTTACTCATGGCTACTCGTTGTGTAAATATAGTTTTTTAATAGTTTTTTAATAAGTGCTTAAATTCTAAATATGGCAGATTAGCATGGCAACTTAGGGTGAACCCTAAATTAAAGTGTTGCTTTCCATTTTGCCGTAATCATAGCGAAAATTGCTATAAACTATTGCTTGCTTCATGGTCACGATTTAAGACATATATTGCCATTATCTATTTTCTTCATCAATGTCAAATATTAATTCTAGCTTTAGTCCGCAGTTAGTTCATCCGAGGGCGATCGTGCATCCCCACGCCAAGATCGGCGCAGGAACAGTAATCGGAGCCGATGTAATTATTGATGAATTTGTGGAAATCGGTGAGCATTGTGAGATTAGGGCGCGGGCAGTGATTACGGGGCATACGAAAATTGGCAATCATAATCAGATTGGGTATGGCGCAATTATTGGCTCAGAGCCGCAAGATACTTCCTATAAGGGGGCAGTGAGTTTTGTGGAGATTGGCGATCGCAATGTGTTGCGTGAATATGTGACCGTCAATCGTGGTACTAAAGAAGGCTCAATTACAAAGATTGGCAATGACAATTTGTTTTTTACAGGCGCACATATTGCCCACAACTGTCAAATTAGTAATCGCGTGATTTTAGTCAATAACGTGCTGTTGGCTGGCTATTCGGAGGTGCATGACTGCGCTTTTATGGGAGGCGATGCGGTTGTGCATCAATTTACGCGCATCGGAGCCTATGCCATGATTCGGGGACAAACTCGTTTGGGGATGGATGTGCCACCTTTTTGTATGGCGGTGGATACAAATATGGTCTTAGGTTTAAATAGTCTTGGCTTGCGGCGCAATGGCTTTAGCTATGAGCGGCGGCGGACTATTCTTGCTGCCTATCAGGTGGTTTACAAATCTGGACGCAATCGTACCCAAGCGATTGAGTTTTTGGAATCAGCGCCCCAGTTTGCTGATAATCCTGATATTCAAATGTTTTGTAATTTTATTAAGAGTAGTCGTCGTGGTATTTGTAAGGTCTATCACAAGGATCTTAGTGGCATCGATAGCGATACTTAGCAGTACTTGAGGTATATGCATATTATGGAGCCAAATCAGTCTCCCCAAGGAGCCGAAAGGCTGGTCAAAACTAGAGGTGGTGCGGCGATCGATGGTACACCGATCGCCTATATCATTGTGCTTGCATCGGTGGTCACAGTATTGTCATTTATCCCCTTTTCCATTGTGTTAGGTTCGGGCAAGGGTATGCCCCTGAGCCAAAGTATTTATCCTTTATTAGGTTGGTTACTAGGGCCGATTGCAGGAGCCTTAGGCAGTGGCATTGGCACTTTAATTGGAGTATTCCTTGCACCCTATACTGCGGGTGTGCCTGCGATCGCGATTTGGGGAGCCGCGATCGCTAGTTTGTCAGCAGGCGTAATGCATCAACAGACAGAAGCTTTGAGACAGATCTATAAAGTTTGGGTGTGGGGACTTTTGCTTTTATTTAGCCTAGAGCTAATCGCTTACGCCTATCTTGCTCAACGTAACGGTATTGCGCTCCAAACCTTTATTGCGGGTTCCTTTGTAGATTGGGCTGCCCTATTATTATTCATCCTGCCCACCAGAAATCTATTTGCCAAAATGATCGCCAGTGGCAATATCACCTTTGTCTTTGCAGGGATTTTTGGTGGTACTTGGATGGCGTGCGGATTGGCACACCTCAGCCAAGTTCCTTTTACCTATTATCTATTTAGCTGGCCAGAACCAATTTGGCAGGCTCTAATCCCGATCATTCCCTTTGAAAATACAATGCGTGGGCTTTCTGGGGCTGTCATCGGGACGGGGGTAATTTCAGGTCTAAGGGCGATTAACTTAGTCAAGCCAACTAAAGCTATTTATTAACCAAATAGCAAATTAAAAAATGGCTATGCCATTTTTTAATAGACACTTTTAAATTTGGCATCAGTCAGCTAGTGTCACGATTACGGGCGTATGATCACTAGGTTGGGTGAGCTTGCGAGGTTCAATGTCGATCGCACAGTCAATGGCGCGATCGTATAGAGATGCGGTGAGAAAATGGTAATCAATACGCCAGCCTCGATTGCGGGCAAACCCGCCAGAACGGTAATCCCACCAGCTATAGAAGCCACCTGCGGTTTCAAATTTGCGGAATACATCCTGAAAGCCTAGATCGAGGACATCGGCAAGGGCTTCGCGCTCGCGATCCGTTGACATTACCTTAGTTTCACGCCCTTTGGGGTTGTAGATGTCTATGTCAGCGATCGCCACATTAAAATCACCACAGATCAATACATGGGGACTCTGGCTCAGGATTGTTTGCAAATATGCCACTAATTGCTTGAGCCAACGTAATTTGTAGTGATACTTGTCGCTATCAATTTCTGAGCCATTGGGAACATACATATTCACAATATGTAGATCGCCAATTTGGGCAGCGATGAGGCGTTTCTGGTCATCTAGCTCTGGTTCGGCAAGATGGGGCAGGACAGCCGCAAAACCCATCCGAATATTAGCAAGGGGCGATCGCGAAATCAGTGCCACCCCGTTATAGGACTTTTGACCATAGATATAGGTTTGGTATCCCAAATCGATAAAGGGAGTATGGGGAAATTCGGCATCAATAACTTTAGTTTCCTGCAAGCAGAGAACATCAACATCGGGATGTGTCTGTAACCAATTACAAACATGATGGATGCGGGTACGCACAGAGTTAACATTCCAAGTGGCAATTTTCATGGGAGGAGATCTGACGACAGCTATAATTAGGAAGTCGCCATCGAAGTTACTTATTACCTATTTAGCATGATTTCTCACCACCATATCGCCGAATTAATCCGTGAAGCCTTGCCCAATGCCAAGGTGCAGGTACAAGATCCAAATCAGGATGGACAGCATTTTACGGCAATCATTGTCGCTGATGAGTTTGAAGGTCTATCGATGATCAAGCAACATAAGTTAGTGTATGGAGCAATCCAACAGCACCTCGATACTGGCGCAATTCATGCTTTGCAACTCAAGACCTACAGTACTTCTCAATGGGAAAGTATGAAGGTTCAGGTGGTTTGAAATTGCCCAATCAGTTTCACTAACTGGGCGATCGCGTTGGCATCTTCACTGGTATTCATATTCTGAATGTATTGATCCCGATGCTGATCTAGATCAGCGATCGCCGCTAGTAAACTGGTATCGGTCAAGTTTTCCTCTTCCAAAACGGCACTATAGCCACGCGATCGAAAAGATTGAGCATTGAGAATTTGATCGCCTCGGCTTGATTTTTTAGATAGAGGAATTAACAGATGGGGTTTGCGAAGTGTGAGTAACTCAAACACTGCGTTAGCTCCCGATCGCGATACCACCAAATCCGCCATTGCTAATACATCCGCTAATTCCGTTCCTAAATATTCAAATTGGCGATAGTGGGGATGTTTTGCTAAGTTGGGATCAATATTTCCTTTGCCGCAAGCATGAACAACTTGATAACTCGTGGTCAATCGATCTAAGACTGACCTCACTGCTTGGTTAATTTTGGCTGATCCTGTACTGCCCCCCACCACAAAGAGAACAGGCAAATCATTTGTAAATCCACAAAAACTTCGACCCCGTTCGGCATCCCCTTGCAATAGATCAGGTCGAATTGGTAAGCCTGTATGCCAGACCTTAGCTTTATATTTGGCAAGATGTTGAGCCGTCTCTGGAAAGGTTACACAAATAAGACTGGCAAAGGGAATGGATAGACGATTGGCTAAACCTGAAGAAAAGTCTGACTCATGGATAATGATCGGTACTCTCTGCAACCAACCTGCAAAAATCACAGGCACTGTCACAAAGCCACCCTTAGAAAAAATTACCTGAGGTTTAATTGTGGCGATCGCTCCGTAAGCATCAAAAATCCCTTTAATCACCTTAAACGGATCAATAAAATTTTGCCAAGAGAAGTAGCGGCGCAGTTTTCCTGAAGCAATTCCATAGTAAGGAATCTGCACAGAACTAACCAATTGCTTCTCAATACCATTTTGAGAACCGATATAAATTACTTCCCATCCTGCATTTTGTAATTCAGGAATCAAAGCAATATTAGGACTAACATGGCCAGCCGTACCGCCGCCTGTTAAAACTATTTTGGGGGCTGTTTTCTGGGATTGACGAGACAAAATTTTTTTCATGCTTAAAAGCAACTGCAAGAGGTGATCATAACGCAAATCCACTGTAGTTTTCTTGTAGACTTGAGAAGCACTGAAAATCCTTTGGCAGTTTTGATGTTGCCCTAGGCAAAGTCAAATAACAATCGCAATATCTTTACCTATAAATTAAGGCAATATGGAACTAAATTGGTCGCAGTTGTTAAAACAACTCATGGACAAGCAAAGCTTACAGCCAGAACAGGCAACTGCTCTGATGCGAGGATGGTTAGAAGGCGCGATCGCCCCTGAGCTATCGGGAGCGATTTTAATTGCTTTGCAGTCTAAGGGGGTTGAAGCTTTAGAACTGGCAGCAATGGCGCAGGTATTGCAAGCTCAAAGTGAAGGTCAACGCCTCAATGCCGAGCTAGGACATATTGTCGATCGCCAAAAGCCTCTCATCGATACCTGTGGCACAGGAGGCGATGGCACTTCCACCTTTAATATTTCGACTGCTGTTGCCTTTGTGACCGCCACTGCTGGTATTCCTGTGGCAAAGCATGGCAACCGTGCCGTATCTAGCCGTGCTGGTTCTGCCGATGTCCTTGAAGCGATCGGGATTAATCTGGCTGTACCGATCGCCAAAATTTACGAAGCATTGCCTGCTGTGGGCATCACCTTTCTATTTGCCCCTAACTGGCATCCTGCCATGAAAGCCGTAGGAGCAATCCGCCGCAGTTTGGGAGTTCGCACCATATTTAACCTGATTGGCCCCCTTGTAAATCCACTACATCCCACTGCTCAAGTGTTGGGCGTTTACGATCGCAGTCTCACCCATACAATCGCTGAGGCTTTGCGCTTACTAGATCGTCAGCAAGCTGTAGTCCTGCATAGTCGTGAAGGCATGGACGAAGCAGGACTCAATGATCTAACCGATATTTCCTTTCTCAGTAATGGGAAAGTTGTAGAAGATACGATTAATCCTCAAGAGTTTGGCTTAACTCCCACGCCAATTGAGAACCTCAAAGGTGGAAATACTCAAGAGAATGCGGATCTATTGCGAGCAATCTTGCAGGGTAAGGGAACGCAAGCCCAAGCCGATTGTGTTGCCCTGAATAGTGGACTAGCTCTCAGAATTGGCGGTGCTGTGGATAGTTGGGCTGAAGGGGTCAAACTAGGCGCAGAAATCATCCAAAGTGGTGCAGCATGGCAGAAAGCGGAAGCTTTAATCAACTTTCTGAAATAACCCTATGTAAAACTAATCAAAAGTACCAAAGGAGCGATCGCCTGCATCCCCCAATCCAGGAACAATCCAGCCCTTCTCATTCACCACTTCATCAATGCAAGCTGAATATACTTGAATGGAAGGGAACTGTTGATTGATTAGTTGCAACGCAGGGGGCGCACACAGCGCATTAATAATGCGAATTTTGGTGGGATCAGCGCCACGCTCGGTCAACAGTTTGAGCGTGGTGATAATCGATCCACCTGTTGCCATCATCGGTTCAACGATCAAAATGATGGTTTGAGGATCAAACTGCTTGGGCAAGCGATCGAGATAGCAACTAGCCTCAAGGGTTTCCTCATTGCGAACTAGTCCCAGATGATAGACATTGGCGGCAGGCAAGAGTCCCTGACAGCCTTCTAGCATGGATAGACCAGCGCGTAAGATTGGTACTAAGGCGATGGTAATGGAACTATCAATAATGCTACCCGCCGCCTGTCCCAAAGGAGTTTCTACATTTACCTCCTGCAATGGCATAATGTCTCGCATTGCTTCGTAAGTTAGCCATTTGCCCATCTCTTGCATTGCTGTCCGAAATAGGGGGACAGGAGTATGTTTTTCTCTAGCAATAGTTAACCAATGACGGATTAAGGGATGGGGTGGAACATAGATTCGCAATTGAGATGCCATGAATTTTGTAATGAATTAATTGAGTAGATATGTGGATTTGACCTCATTAATTGTATAGCGATCGCCTAAGTACAGGACAAAAAATTAAAGGAGTTGAAGAAAGCAGTAGAATTGGCATGGGAGCATCTCACTTTGGCGCAGTCTAAATCTTACTAAGCCTATAACAAGGGGCTTAAGCCCCTTGTCTTTATCAAATGTTCCAAAGTGAGATGCTCTCAATTGGCATGGACATGATTTGATATAAAAAAGTTTATTCTTCGCAAGAAAAACTAATTCCTTTTTTTTCAAGAAATTCGATCAATTCCCCTGAATCAAACATTTCCTTGACAATATCACATCCTCCCACAAAATCTCCTTTGATATAAAGTTGCGGAATTGTTGACCAATCTGAAAAACTTTTGATTCCTTCGCGCATCTCATTGTCGGTCAGAACATCAATATCTTGAAATTTTATATTAAGATACCGCAAAATTCTCACAATAGTGAATGAAAAGCCGCATTGAGGCTCTTCGGCGGTTCCTTTTAAAAAAAGAACAACATCATTATTTTTAATCAGGTTTTCAATTGTTTCTGAAACGTCTTGTTGTCTTGACATAAAAAACTTTAATTTTGGGCTAGAACTTAATTCTATTAAGTAAAATCACATACGATAATTTCTTTAATAAGAAGCAAGAAAATTTAACACTAGTTTGTATATAAACTAAAGCCACACCATCAAGGCAATACTTTCGTATTTCCGCAAGATTTACTGTCCTCACTCGAATTAGCACAATCAAGAATCAATGTTGGATTTGTTAATTTGCGTTAAAAGCTGAAGGTGATAATCTCCAAGTTCATGTAGCATTATTTAAAGTGTATAAATATTTACATTTTGGGTTAGTCTTATCTTTTTATACAGTAAAAATCATCCTACATTCTGTGATAGGGTAGAAAATTATCAGTAATTTTGTGGCTAAGTAAATTTATTTGGCACAAGCAAAATCAAGCAAAATCAAGACTACTTATGGGGGAACTGATGGGGGGAGAAAAATTTAAAGATAACTTTTTAGGATGTGGCAATGACAGAAATATTTACAATTTTAGTTGTTGATGATGAGCCCAATAATTTTGATGTAATTGAGACTCTTTTGGATAATCAGGGTTATTACATATACTATGCTTCTAACGGGAAAGAAGCGATCGCTGGTCTTGATTCCTATAAACCAGATCTCATTTTATTGGATGTCATGATGCCAGATTTAGACGGGATAACAGTCTGTCGAATGATTAAGACAAGTCCAAAGTGGCACACAGTCCCAGTGATCATGGTAACGGCTCTCAATGAAAAATCAGACCTCGCCAACTGCCTCAATGCTGGAGCCGATGACTTTTTGAGCAAACCTGTAAATAGCATAGAGTTACGGGCAAGGGTTGCTTCGATGTTGCGGATTAAAAAGCAGTACGACAGCATTCAATCCCTGTCTAATGTTCGAGCCAACACGATTAGTATCCTCGAAGGTACACTCAGTGAGCTACGCGGTAATCTAGCGTCCAAGATGTCCCATGAGCTAAACACCCCTCTCAACGGCATCATTGGCACTATTGATTTACTAAATGCTGATCTCGAAAATATGGAGATGTCAGAAATACGGGAAATGCTGGGATGGGCAGATGAATCGGCGCATCGTTTGGAGAGATTAACTAAAAAGTTTTTGATTTACCTAGAATTAGAAGTAGCTGCTTCTAGCATCAAAAAACCTCACAAGGTAAACCATACAAAATTTGAAAAAATTCTGGTAGAGTCAAAGCTACAAACCCTTGCCAATCAGCAGAAACGTGGTGATGATTTGCTGTTAGAGTTAGAGGATGCTGAAATTGGCATCTCTGAAGATCATTTGATCATGATTTTGCAAGAGTTATTTGACAATGCCATGAAGTTTTCGGCAGCAGGTACGCCTATTAAAGTAACCAGTCAGATTATGGATAATAGGTTTCATCTGTCATTGCAAGATTTTGGTCGAGGGATGACTGAGGAACAAATTAGCCATATTGGTGCTTTTATGCAGTTTGAACGCAAAACCTATGAGCAGCAGGGTGTCGGGCTGGGGCTTAAAATTGTTTCAAGGATTGTAGAACTAGCAAATGGTAAGTTTTCGATCGCCAGCACCTGTCAAGAACAAACTACAGTTAGTATTGCATTACCAATTGTTAACCAGTCAATTATCGCGACTCCTGCTTAAGTTTATCCTTGAACTTTTCTCTAATTTATAGTCATGCATTTCAACGCAATTACACAAGCAGAGCTAGATGCGGCGATCATTCGCGATCCTGTGGTAATTTCACCTGATGCCCCAGTTATGGAGGCAATTTGTCGAATGAGTGAGTTGCGATCGCTATGCAATACCCAACAAAGCCATTCTCAGATGTTGGAAAAAATCCACGCAGACATGCGCTCAAGTTGTGTATTGGCAGTAGAGGATGACCAAATAGTGGGGATTATTACTGAGCGTGATGTGGTGCGGCTCAGTGCAAGGGGGCGATCGCTTGATGAGTTAAGGGTGCGTGAGGTGATGTCGCATCCAGTGATGACCATGCAGGCATCAGAGTTTACGGATTTTTTTAAGACCATAGATCTGTTCCAAAAGCACTGCATTCGTCACTTACCGATTCTGAATGATCAGGATCGATTGCTGGGTATCGTTACCCATGAAAGCTTGCGCCAAACCTCTCGCCCAATCGATCTACTGCGGTTGCGTCAGGTATCTGAAGTAATGACTAGTCAGGTGGTGGTTGCTCAGTCTGACCAGTCAATGCTGGCGATCGCGAACCTGATGGACACCAATCACATTAGCTCTGTAATTATTACGGATGCTATGCCTGACATGACAGATAGCGATGATCAGCCGCAAGCATCCCAAGTACCAGTAGGCATGATTACAGAGCGCGACATTGTGCAGTTTCAAGCTTTAGGCTTAGACTTTGCATCTCACCCTGTCCGCGACATGATGAGCAGTCCTGTTTTTACGGTGCGTCCTCAAGATTCACTATTTTTGGTCTATCAACTGATGGAGCAACACTTCATTAGTCGGTTGGCAGTTACCAATAGTGATAACCAACTTGTAGGTATAGTGACCCAAAGCAGCTTACTACAGGCTCTCAATCCTATCGAAATTTACAACCTAGCGAGAGTGCTAGAACAAAAGGTCTTACACCTAGAGGCGGAGAGGCTGCAACTCCTCGAAAATCGCAACCAGCAGCTAGAGCAGCAGCAGGTCTCCACTTACCAACAATTACAGCAGGAGTTGCAGGAACGGCAAAGGGTAGAAATTGCGCTTTTGGAGTTAAATCAGTCCTTGGGGGCAAAGGTGGCCGAACGTACCGCCGAATTGGTGAATACGAATACCAAAATCCGCGCCATGATTAATGCCCTGCCTGATTTGTTGCTGCGGGTAAATAGGCGGGGCGATTGTTTGGAGTATATCAATACAGGGGAATATCAAAATAGATTTGCACCTGTTAAATGCAATATTTCGGAGGTATTGCCCCCCGATTTGTATCAGCGCCAGCTTGTGGCCATAGAACAAGCCTTAAGCACAAGACATTTGCAGATCTATGAGCATCAGTTGTTCGACAAGCAAAATCAGTTAGTTTTTGAAGAAGTGCGAATTGTCCCCATTGATGACGAGGAGGCAATGATTATTGTCCGCAATCTCACTGAGCAGAAGCAGACAGAATTAGCTCTTAAGGAAAGTGAAAGAAGATTTCGCGGCATATTTGATGCCAATGTGGTGGGGATGCTATTTGTGAATTTGCAGGGGGAAATTACCGAGGCTAATGACTGCTTCTTGAATCTCATTGGCTATAGTCGTGAGGATTTGCGGAGTCAGCAGATTAACTGGCAAAAAATCACTGCCTCAGAATATTTGTCGGTGGATATGCACGCGATCAAAAATATTCAGTTAACTGGAAGCATTGAGCCTTGGGAAAAGATTTACTATCACAAAGATGGGCATCCTGTCCATGTTTTAAATAGTCTAGCAATGACTGCGGAGGGGGAATGTATCTGTGTGGTGGTGGATATTGGCGATCTGAAACGTACTGAGAAGGATCTACAACAAAAGTTAGCGGCGATCGAGAGCGCGATCGATGGCATTGCCATATTAGAAAATGATAAGTATCTCTACTTAAATCATGCCCATGTGGAGATGTTTGGCTATACGAAGGCAGATGAGCTATTAGGCAGAAGTTGGACAGCTTTATATTCGCAGTCAGAACTTGATCGATTTGGGCGTGAGGTTTTTCCCGTATTGGGACGAGATAAATTTTGGCGAGGTGAGGCGATCGCTACGCGCAAAGATGGTTCTACCTTTTATGAAGGACTATCGCTGACCTTAACTAATGATGGTTTATTGATCTGTGTTTGCCGTGATGTTAGCGATCGCAAGCAGGCCGAAATCCTATTACAGCAACAGGCACAGGAAGAAAGACTATTAGCAAATGTCACTCAAAAGATTCGCTCGACTCTCAATTTGACGGAGATTTTAAAGACGACGGTTGAGGAAATGCATTGCTTTTTAGATTGCGATCGCGTCTTGGTATATCGCATTTTCCCTAATGGTACTGGTGAAGCCATTGCTGAATCTGTATCACCTCCATATCGGCAAATTTTAAATATTATTTTTCCTGAAGAAATATTTCCACAGGTTAATTATGATCGTTATGTGAAAGGAAGATTTTTTGCCCTGAGCGATCGCCTTTCTGATCCCTTAGAAGTATTGCCATGCTTGGCACAATTTTTAGAGGAGCTAAACGTCCGCGCCAAGCTCGTTGTTCCCATTGTCCAAAATGATACATTGTGGGGCTTGTTGATTGCTCACCAGTGCGATCGCCCAAGAACTTGGCAGGAGCAAGAAATTAATTTGTTGCGAAAGGTCTCTAATCAACTGGCGATCGCCATTCAGCAAGCCGATCTCTTTGAGCAATTACAACAAGAACTTGGCGATCGGCAAAAAGCCCAACAGCAACTCACCGAGCGCAACGAGCAACTGGCCATATCTAACCAAGAGCTAGCCCGCGCCACTCGCCTAAAAGACGAATTTTTAGCCAACATGAGCCATGAATTGCGAACTCCACTCAATGCGATTTTGGGCATGACTGAGAGCTTACAAGAAGGCATTTTTGGCTTTGTCAATGAGTCTCAAATCAAAGCCTTACAAACTATTGAGCGCAGTGGTTCTCACCTATTGGAACTGATCAACGATATTCTTGACGTTGCCAAAATTGAATCAGGTCAGATCGAATTAGAATACAGCAAAGTAACTATCGAATCCCTTTGCCAAACCAGTCTTACCTTCATTAAGCAACAAGCTATCAAAAAGCAAATCAAAATTAGTACTAAATTTCTCAACAACCTCCCCGAATTGAATGTTGATGAGAGACGCATTCGCCAAGTTTTGATTAACCTTCTCAGCAATTCTGTCAAATTTACGCCAGAGGCAGGATCGATTAGTCTGGAGGTAAGTCTCATCCCCCTAGACAATACTGAAAATATTCCCAATCTTACCAAGATCCAAAATATTCAAAACATTAATACATCTGACATTCAAGGCTATGTGCGCTTTGCCATCTCCGATACTGGTATTGGGATCTCGGCGGAAAATATTAGTAAGTTGTTTCAACCATTTGTGCAAATTGATAGCGCCCTCAATCGCCAATATCAAGGTACAGGTCTAGGACTTGCCCTTGTTAAGCGAATTGTAGAATTGCATGGTGGTCGCGTAAATCTCACCAGTGAGATCGGTATCGGCAGTTGTTTTATGGTTGATCTTCCCTATATTGCCACTGCCCAACCCCTAGTACAGATGCAAAATAATGCTGCCACCTTGACATCTCAGACTATTACCAACGTATCTCACCATTCCACCATTCTCCTAGTGGAAGATAATGAAGCCAATATTATGACCATCTCTAGTTATCTGGTGGCTAAGGGCTATGTAATTTTGTCTGCCAAAAATGGACAGGAAGCTCTGGATATTTTGCGATCGCTAGAGCCTGACCTGATCCTAATGGATATTCAAATGCCTATTATGGACGGTCTAGAAGCAATTCAAAGAATTCGACAAAATCCTAACTTTGCCAGTACACCGATTATTGCCCTGACTGCCCTAGTGATGCCCAGTGACGTTGAGCATTGCCTGACCGCAGGCGCAGATACCTATCTCAGCAAACCCATTAAGCTCAGGGAGTTAATTAGTACTATGCAAAAGCTCTTAAGCTCTAGTACCAACTAGGCATTAATAATACTGGTGGGTCAAAATTTTCTGTTGTTTTGGCTGATATAAAGCGATCACCAATGGCATTAGACACAGAATTGATCAAACTGCCTTGACTCACCAGATCAAAGAAAGGTAAAGCAACATTAAAACTTGCTTGGCTCAACAATTGATCGAGAATCCTTTCTAAAGAAGCTGGCGATCGGCGAATCGGTAATTCACTATCCTGTTTTAAGTCAAACTGTTTTCTGGCGATCGTGCGAAGATCGGCGATCGCCTCATCTAATGTGCCGAGGGCATCGACCAAACCATTCTCCTTGGCCTGCTTACCTGTGTAAATTCTGCCATCTGCCAATCGCCGCACCACCTCTAGATCCATTTTGCGCCCCTTGGACACATCACTAATAAATTCCTGATAGGTATCCTGCAAAAGATCCTGTAATAATTGACGCTCTGGTTCCGATAGATCACGAAACGGGGAAAATAAATCTTTATAGGGGCCAGTTTTGATTGTTTTTGATTGAATACCGACTCGATCTAATAGCTCCTTGGCATTAAATCCACTCAAAATCACACCAATGCTACCCGTAAGCGACCCCGGATTAGCATAGATTTTGGTGGCGGCACTGGCGGCATAGTAGCCGCCGCTAGTTGCCTGATCGAGCATACTCACCACCACAGGTTTTTTGCTGCCTAATTCCTTAACAGCCTCGTATAGTTCTTTACTAGCGCCAACTGTGCCGCCCGGACTATTGATCGATAACAATACTCCTTTAACCGTATCATCATCTACTAACTCCCGTAGGCGATCGCGCACCGCCATCGCTCCACTTGCCGAAGCCCTTGCCCCAGTAATCGCGCCATCTAAGGCAACTAACTCAAGGCGATCGCGATCGAGAACCTTTTGTAGATCCAATGCCTCATCCATTTGGCGGCGCTGGATGCCAGAAATCGCCGCAACAAAGCACACAACCACTAAAACTAGGGCAATAATCCGATTTAGCTGCATATTAAAAAACTACACCTTAGCAAAAGGCAACAATACACATAGTCTATAGCAATTCATCAAAAGGCAACACAATTCCCACGCCCATGCACCTACCAAATAATCGCGATCGTCTAGCGATCGGCAAAATAAGATAAACTTCTGTAACATCAACATTTATTTATCAAGCTTTTTTAAACATTTTTGACACCCATGGCCAACGACATTATCAATACCAAAAGTAAATCTCAAAAACCCACATCCATAGGTGACAAAGAAATAGTCCGCGATTACTTTAACTCCACAGGCTTCGATCGCTGGCGGCGCATCTATGGGGAAGATGAAGTTAATCGCGTCCAAAGAGATATCCGCACAGGACATCAACAAACCGTTGATTATGTCTTAGGCTGGTTTAAAACTGACAAAAATGCCCCTAACCATACTGTCTGTGACGCAGGTTGTGGCACAGGTAGCTTAAGCATCCCCCTCGCTGAGATGGGAGCCACCGTATACGCCAGTGACATCTCTGAAAAAATGGTTGGTGAAGCCCAAAGTCGTGCCAACAATCCCGAAAACCCCCTATTCACCGTTAAAGATCTCGCCACCTTATCAGGAGAATACGACACCGTAATTTGCTTGGATGTACTCATCCACTACCCCGATCGCGAATCGGAAGAAATGATCGCACATTTGGCATCTCTCGCCAAATCGAGACTAATCCTCAGCTTTGCCCCCAAAAATCCGTACTACGTTCTCATGAAAAAGGTGGGCGATCTAGTCCCCGGCCCTAGCAAAGCCACCCGTGCTTACTTGCACAAAGAATCAGATGTTAAACGAGTTTTAAAAAGCTTAGGCTTTACGATCAAACGCCAAGAATTTACCGCCACCTCCTTTTACTTTTCGCGACTCCTCGAAGCTGTCCGCAAATAGTACGGTACTTATACCAAATTAAGAAATAGCGTAGCCATTTCTTAGTTTGGTATAACCCTCCCTTAAGAAAGGGGGAAAAGATTAAAAAAGTCCCCCTTTTTAAGGGGGATTTAGGGGGATCAAAAATTCTCAAACATGATCTTAATGGCATTGATGCAGCACCAATAGCCTTATCGAAATTACGTTAATACGTTAAATAGTAGAAATTTCTTTTTCCTTTTCTGCCGTTACTTTCTCAAGGAGCTTTACAAACTTTTCCGTTAACTTATCCACCTGCTCCTGCTGATTTTTAGAATCATCTTCCGATAATTCCTTGGCCTTTTCTAGCTTACGGATCGAATCGATCGCATCACGCCGCACATTCCGAATCGCGACCTTACCTTCCTCCGCCAGCTTAGAAACCATCTTGACCAGATCCTTACGGCGATCGCTCGTCAAAGGAGGAATATTTAAACGGATACTAGTACCATCATTATTTGGAGTCAGACCAATATCCGATTCCGAAATAGCCTTCTCAATTGCCCGCATCGTTGAGCGATCGAAGGGTTGAATTTGCAAAGTAGAAGCATCAGGAGCAGAAATATTCGCCAACGACTTCAAAGGAGTCTCAGCGCCATAATATTCCACCGTAATTCGGTCTAGCAAAGACGCATTGGCTCGCCCCGTCCGCACTGTATTAAAGTTGTGCTGGGTTGCATCCACAGCCTTCTGCATTCGCGTCTCAACATCAGTTAATTTCACAGGAACCTCCAACATAAGTACCAATCGATTCTCCCATGACTACGCGCCGAATGTTACCTGTAACACCAAGATCAAACACAATTATGGGAATTCCATTTTCCTTGCAAAGGGCAAACGCAGTCGCATCCATCACGCGCAAATCATGGATCAAGGCGTGATCGAAACTGACTGTATTAAACCTTTTCGCCTCAGGATTTTTCTTCGGATCACTATCATAGATTCCATCCACACGGGTAGCCTTGAGGATCACATCCGCATTAATTTCAGCACCACGCAAAGCCGCAGTTGTATCAGTCGTAAAATATGGATTGCCTGAACCTGCACCAAAAATAACCACCCGATTGTTTTCAAGGTGGCGAATGGCACGGCGGCGAATATAGGGTTCAGCGATCTCTTGCATAGCGATCGCCGACATCACTCTAGTCGGAATCGGTTCATCAAGATGCTCCAAAGCATCCTGCAACGTCAGCGCATTCATTACCGTTGCGATCATCCCAATATAATCAGCCGTAGCCCGATCCATGCCCTTAGCCGCACCATTGATCCCACGAAAAATATTGCCACCACCAACCACGATCGCCACCTCAATGCCATCCCGCACAATCTCGGCAACCTGTAACGCAATATCCTGAACCACCTCTGGATCAATACCAAAACTGCGATCGCCCATCAGAGACTCACCACTAAGCTTTAAGAGAATCCGCTTATACTTGGGGGACAAATGGGAATCAATTTCATTCTTACTAATTACAGGGTTCATGTTTCATTCCTTAACTATTCTTTTAGTCATTTTGCAATATCTTAAGACGTACCTACATATAGTTTCTGTTTCCAACTAAAGCAGTTTAGGCAAGTAATTAAAAAGTAATTTATTTAGTTAAGCACTTAATCAAATAAACAACTCAAATACTTCACTAAATTAAACTAAATAGTAAACTCCCGTAGTTAATCAATATAACCAATCAACTTTTATACCCTTCATAATCAGTAGATAATAGAGAAGCATTAGCAAAATCAGTACCATTTAAATTTGCACCGTTAAAATTAGCTCTTAATAAAAAAGCACCCTTAAAATCAGCCTTATAACAATTAGCTTTACTTAAATTAGTACCCTCTAATCGTACACGGCTTAATTGAGCATCAATCAAAAAAGCAGCATTTAGATCAGCATCCTGTAAATTTGCATCATTAAGATTAGCATTACTTAGATTGGCTCCGCTTAAATCTACCTGACAAATTAAAGCATCACTCAAATTAGCTGCATACAAATTAGCATGGGACAAATTTGCCCCTGTCAAATTAGCATGACTCAGATTTGCCTCACTAAAACTAGCACCATGTAAATTTGCTCCTAGCAAACTAGCACTACTTAGATTAGCCCCATCAAAGTTCGCTCCTTTCAAGAAAGATTCAGACAGATTTGCACCTTCTAAGTTCGCACCCACAAAAGAGACACAACTTAAATTAGCTCCTGACAAATCAGCATTTGCCAAGCTCACAGCATTAAGATTAGCTCCAGTAAGATCAGAATCGCGTAAATTAGCCCTTTCTAGTCTTGCTTGATACAAATCAGCCTTAATCAGACTAGCACCATTTAGATCCGCCTCACAGAGATTCACCTCACTCAAACTAGCGCGGTACAGCACAGCCATCTGTAAGTTAGCTCCATAGAGATCAGCTTCATTTAAAGTTGCCACAGATAGATTTACTTCCTGCAAATTAGCATTAGCAAGGTTGATCGCCACCAAAGATAATCCACTGAGATCCTCATTTCTTAAATCTACATTACTAAAATCTCGAAAGCCTTGGTTATAGCGCTCAATCAATTCTCTAGCTTTCATTACTTCCTCGCATCATCTTCATAACCACATGTCTGAGCTCACAATCTGATCCGCCATAAAGAGCGTTAGGACAAATAGCTACTTATCAGTTGGCAAAATAGCGCCTGTCATATTTGCCCCATCTAAATTTGTCCACAACATAAAGGCTCCCTTCAAGTTCGTCCACAGCATAAAGGCTCCCTTTAAATTGGCTCCCGTCAGACTTGCCTTACTCAGATTGGCGCGATTTAAGTTAGCGTGGCTTAAACTTGCACCATTCAAGACCGCTTCATCAAGGTTTGCCCCTGTCAAATTCGCTTCATTTAAAATGGCGTTGTGTAAATTTGTCCTGATTAAATAAGCACCTCGCAAATCAACATTATTGAGATCAGCACCACTCAAATTAGCTCCCATCAAATTGGCTCCACTAAGATTCGCACCACTGAGATTAGTATTAGATAAATTAGCGCCATTCAGATTAGCGCCACTCAGGTTAGCCTTCATCAAAAAAGCTCCCGTTAAATTAGTCCAACTTAAGTCAGCATCGATTAAATTAGCTTCATTAAGATTTGCCCAACTGAGGTCAGCTCCTACCAAATTAGCCTTTTCTAAATTTGCGCCCAGTAAGTTTGCCCAGCCCAGATTGGCGCGGCTCAAGGAGCCTTGGCTCAGGTTGGCATTAACCAAATCTACGGCATTCAGATTGGCTTCGTTAAGAATCGCTCCACTTAGCTCAACGCCATGTAATTCAGCCCCTGTCAGGTTGGCTTCCGTTAGATCCACATTAGTTAGGGATGCCTGACTAAGGTTTGCGCCACTCAGATTTGCCTTGATCATCAAAGCGCCTGTAAAGTCGGAGCAACTCAAATCGCTACCAACTAAGTGAGATTCTATGAGAAAGGTTCCATTGAGCTTGGCTTGACTGAGGTTTGCGCCATTAAGACAAACTCCTGTGAGCGTAGCAAGGCTGAGATCGGCTTTGATGAGGCTGGCACTGGTCAGATTCGCGGCATTGAGATTCGCGGCCACTAGGTATGCGTCATTGAGATTAGCTCTTTGCAAGTCAGCCTTGATCAGAAATGCTGATGTGAGATTGGCTTCCGATAGGTTGGCTTCGACTAGGTTGGCGCGGTTAAGGTCAACGCCTTGGAGAAAACCTGTGGATAGATTTGCTTTAGTAAGGATGGCATCAGCTAGTTTGGCTTTGCTCAAATTAACCCGTCTGAGATCTGCGCCTTTGAGGTTAATCCATTCTAGGTTAGAGTTGGTAAGGTTTGCTTTTGTTAGATCAGTAAGATTCACGCCTGCCTCGTTTTGATTCGTTGTATTCGTTACACATCAAGAATGTTTTTTAGCCTAAAAATGTTCCTTAAGCCTATGAGTATTAGTAATGACTTTTAACTGATTTTCCTGATTTTGTTGACAAAATAATTGCGTCTCAAATGGGAACTAAAGGCGAGTTAATTTAAGGATTAATGGAATATCAATACTGGTTTAGTTAGTCATCTTAAAATCATCTTAGTTAGTCTAGATTGATCTAGTTTGATCTAGAGATGGTCTCAAAAAGCATAGATAGCAGTTTGCATTTTGTTATAGGCAAGATGAAAACTCCACACCCTTGTTATGTATGATTGTTTTCTATTTTTATAATGAGTCTGCGCTCATTTGAGAATCGCAATCATACTAATTTTTAACAGTTTGGATGGGCTGATGACCATCTCTAAAATTGAGTAACTATGAATAGGATACATGAGTAAATTGATGATGCGATCGCCTTGCAATATTTGGCTTAGATAAACTCTTGTTTACTGATGTTTGTTGTATCTAGATTAATGTGTATTTGCTAAAAATACTGATTATCCCCCCTATCCCCCCTTAAGAAAGGGAGGAAAGATAAAAAAGTCCCCCTTTTTAAGGGGGATTTAGGGGGATCAAAACTTCTCAAACATGCTCTTAGGCAGCATTTGTTGGATTTAGACTGATGATAGCTTTACGATAGGAAAGGACAAGATGGGCGAGCTGACTAGTGAATCGGCAAGAATAATGGGTAAGGTGTATTTGGTGGGAGCAGGGCCTGGGGATGCAGGCTTGATGACATTAAAGGGTAAGGCACTGCTGGAGACCTGTGATGTGGTGCTATACGATGCTTTGGTTAGCAATGAAATTTTGGCTATGGTTAATCCGATCGCGGAGAAGATTCATGCGGGCAAACGGCGCGGCAACCATTCACTTTTGCAGGAGCAAACCACACAACTGCTGATTGAAAAAGCCCAAAGTCATGCGATCGTTGTCAGGCTGAAGGGGGGAGATCCTTTTATTTTTGGGCGCGGTGGTGAGGAGTTGGCAGATTTGTGGCGGGCGGGAATCGAGGTGGAGGTCGTCCCCGGAATTACCTCTGGGATTGCAGCTCCTGCCTATGCCAATATTCCTTTAACGCATCGTGACTTTAGCTCTTCGGTCATTTTTGTGACGGGGCATGAGTCGGCGGGTAAGTATCGCCCTCAGATCAATTGGCAGGCGATCGCCAATGCAGCAGAGACAATTGTGGTGTATATGGGTTTACATAATTTAGGAGAAATCGTCACGCAACTGATCGGGGCAGGTCTGTCGGCGGATACACCGATCGCTTTGATCAGGCAGGGAACGCGCCACGATCAATCGGAGTTAATTGGTGCTTTGGTCAATATTGTGGAATTAGTTGAGGATGCCCAATTTGATCCACCTGCGATCGCCGTGGTCGGCAATATTGTCAACTTTCGGAAACTGGCGGAAACCTCAGTTTAAGAAACAGGTAAAGTAATTCTAAATTCAGTACCTTCACCAACGGTAGAAATGCACTCCAGCTTACCTTGATGCTTTTCTACCACGATCTGATAGCTGATCGATAACCCCAAACCTGTACCCTTGCCCACAGGCTTGGTTGTGAAAAAAGGATCAAATAATTTGTTGCGAATTTCTTCGGGGATGCCAATGCCATTATCGATAATCCGCACCACAACCATCGGCTGAGAATTAGACTCTGTACCTTGGTTGGTTGTCCCTGTAATAATTTGAATAGTATTGGTAATTTGTGGCTTTCTCGATTTGCGATTGGCAATGGCACGGTTAGTTTTGTCATCTAGGGCATCGATCGCATTACTGAGAATATTCATAAAAACTTGATTGATTTGTCCTGCATAGGCCGATATTTCAGGAATATCTCCATATTGCTTGATCAGTGAGATACCTGGGTGATCACCGTAGGCCTTAAAACGATTTTGTAAAATGAGCAGCGTATTATCCAATCCTTCATGGACATTAAAGGGCTTACGTCCACCCTGATCGGTACGCGAAAAATTTCTCAGAGATAACACAATTTGCCTAATGCGTTCTGCCCCAATTTTCATGGAATCAAGCATTTTGGGGAGATCCTGTTGCAGAAACTCAAAATCTATTTCTTCCAAACATTGACTGATTTCTGCAATGGGTTGGGGGTAATGCTGTTGATATAGGTGAATTAATTGAAAAAGGTTGTGGACAGAGCGATTAGTATGGCTCAGATTGCCATAAATGAAGTTCACAGGATTATTAATTTCATGGGCAACCCCTGCCACTAATTGACCAAGACTAGACATTTTTTCAGTCTGAATAAGTTGGCTTTGGGTCTTTTGCAGGTCGGCAAGGGCTGTTTCTAGTTCTAGGGTTTGAGCATAGGCAGAATTGACATTGCTTTGCACTGAGTTAAAGATTTCGGCTTGATCGATCGCGATCGCAATTTGATTAGCCACAGCTTGCAGCAACTCCACCTCATCGACTTGCCAAGGACGACTGCCCTGACAATGCGCCACCACGATCACCCCTAACTTTTGAGAACGAGTTTTGATGGGTACTAATAACTGAGATTTAAAACCTAACTGAGCCAGTAAATCGCGACTGGCCTCATCGAGATATTTAGTGGTGTAAATTGATGGAATCTGAATTAATTCTTGCTTGAGAAGATTGGCTTTAAGGCAGTTTAGCTGCGATAGAGGATAGATGGGAGGATAACTCGTCAGTAATTTACTAGCGGCAAAGTGGACAGAGATAAACTCTGAAGACTCCGTTGAAGAGGCGGTTAGCTCATCAGAAGGGATATGCCAAAAAAAACTACATAAATCAATATTGAGTAAATCTTGAATCTCATTGACAGCCGTTGCCAAAATTGTATCAAGATCAAGGGAATTACGAATTTGGCTGGCAAGCCGCCGATTGAGCATTTCTTCCCTTCTAACTAGCTCCTTATAATTTTGTTGCGATCGCTCTAGCTCCCTCTCTGCTCGCCGCCGTTCCCACTGTTCGATTTTGCGATCGCTGATATCTCGAGCAATAATGACAATATGCTGCACATTACCTTGCTCATCTCGAATAACACTGCCAGAGGATTGCAAGATCCGCCAAGTCCCATCTTGATGCAACATTCGATATTCTAAAACCTTGCCCACCCCCGTTTGTAAGGTTTCCTTTGCCGCGTTTAAAACCCTTTGCTGATCTTCAGGATGAATTTTGTCATAGGCCCATGTTCCTTGTAATTCTTCAGAAGAATAACCCAATACTCTTTCGTAAGAAGGACTGTTGTAAAGACGATAGCCATTAGCATCAACCACAGCAATTAAATCATCGACATTTGCCATAATTGAGCGAAATAGGCGATCTTTATTCAGAATAGATAGATTATCTTCCTGACTATCCCTAGTTTCATGAGTCATAGTTATCCCTAAAAACACAAAAATATCATAAATCTATCATAATCCTATTCCAAACAAACCTAAACAAACTTATACCAATTGAAAACCAAACCCAGTAAGGTTTTTCTAATTAAGAAATAGCTATGCCATTTCTTAATTTGGTATTAGAGTGCTACTACGGTTTGCAAATGAGCGCGTGTTTGAGAAGTAATATTAGGCAAAGCTAGGGTTATCTCAGAAAGTCTGGTCAACTATGTAACCAAATGCAATAGCATCATAAATGGTTACAAAGTGACTATATTTGTTGGGAATTTATTTGGATTACCATGTTAAATCGTAATTTTAGCCATAGAAATCATAATCTAAGTCATCAAGTTCTGCTAAGTTTTAGGCAAATTTCTTTAGTACAGATGTACGATCGCCTGATCTCAGCGATATCGTTAGTTGCTTCGCACTTACGCAGAAAGCCTGTATTTATCAAGTCTTGGCAATATCTATCGATAACGATTTTGATAACGACCTTGCTCATGGGCATCGCCATACCCACAGATGCCGCGATCGCTGCCTTACCCACCAAAAGCGCCATCAAAGATCCGCGCATCATTTTACGCAATGCCATCCCCATGGACAATGATGCTCTTCGGGACATCCAGCATACTTTAGAACAGATGCCCCGCCAAGTGAATCTGAAGCGATGGGGGAGCCTGAAAAAAGATATTGATGCCATTTCCCAAAGCCTTTCTCAAAATCAACAGCAAATAATTGATCAGGTCAATAGCGATCGGCGCGAACAGGTAAAAGCTCATCTCAATAGCCTCACCACTGCCCTCGTCCCCCTACAGGAAGCGATCGAACTAAAGGATCGCAACAGCATCAAATCCTTATCCGAAAAGGCTCTGGATTATGTCGGTTTAGTGGAGCTAGATCTCGTCACCAAATTTCCCTTCACTGTCCCAGCCGCCTACGCCAATCTCCCGCAACTACAGGGTCGCGCCCTAGTGGAACTAGTCACCGAAAAAGGTAACGCCCTCATTGAAGTTGATGGCTATAGCGCCCCCGTTAATGCAGGGCAATTTGTGGATTTGGTGCAAAAAGGTTTTTATAACGGACTTACTTTTACCAGAGCCGATGAAAATTACTACCTCCAAACAGGAGATCCCGAAGGATCGGCCACAGGCTATATCGATCCTAAAACTGGTCAAGAGCGCACTGTTCCCATTGAGGTACGCCTCCCTGACCAACAGGTTCCCCTATATGGCAAAACCTTTGAAGAAATGGGTCTATCAGGCACTTTGCCTGTCCTACCCTTTGCCGCCTTTGGGACAGTGGCAATGGCGCATCCTGCTGCCCCTAATGCTGGTTCATCCCAATTTTTCATCTACCTCTTTGAATCCGACCTTACCCCCGCAGGCTTGAACTTACTAGATGGTAACTACAGTGTGTTTGGCTATGTGATTGATGGTAAAGATACTCTCTATAAGCTAAGACTAGGCGATCGCGTCATCTCCGCAAGAGTGGTGAGTGGTCTCGAAAATTTGGTTAATGCTAAGTAGCTAGAACCAAAAAGATAGTTCCGCCCGCTACGCGGGCGGAACCATTTTTGAGTCAAACAAGGGGCTTAAGCCCCTTGCTGCAGTCATCCCAATTGAGCATTATTTATTACAGGGCGATCGCATAAGTCCTTGAGGTTTTTGCTAAGATCGAAAAGAAACTGCAACCTGTCAAATTATTTAGATATCAAAATTTTATGGGTAATTCCCAACCCTATATCTTGAATCTGCCTACCCCCAGTAGTGCTATGTGTTTAGCGGGTAATCGTGAAGAAAATATCAAGATATTGGCAGAAATGGCAAATGTGCGCCTGATCTTGAGAGGTCAGGATCTATGGATTGATGGCAAGCAGGAGCAAATCGATCGCTGTGTGCAGATTGTCAAAGCATTACAGCCCCTCTGGGATAATGAGCAGGCGATCGCCTCTGTGGACATTCATGCTGCTTGGGCAGCCATTAATGAAGATCGAGATGCTGCTTGGCGTGATCGCGCCACCATTTCCCGTAATCGCCGTGGTGACTCCATCCAACCCCGTACCTATCGCCAACAGCAATATGTGCAAGCCATGGAAACCCATGATCTTGTGTTTGGAGTTGGGCCAGCAGGCACAGGCAAAACTTACCTTGCGGCTGTTGCTGCCGTAAATGCTTTGCAGAGCAACCGTTTTGAAAGAATTATTCTCACACGTCCTGCCGTCGAAGCAGGCGAAAGTTTAGGATTTTTACCAGGGGACTTACAGCAAAAGATTGATCCCTATTTGCGTCCCCTATACGACGCAATGCATGAAATGATTGGTGCTGAGAAAGTCCCGCAATTAATGGAGCGTGGCATTATTGAAGTAGCTCCCCTTGCCTATATGCGTGGACGTACTCTCAGTAACTCCTTTATCATCGTTGATGAAGCTCAAAACACCACAGCCGCGCAAATGAAAATGGTCTTAACTCGGCTTGGTTTTCGATCGCGTATGGTAGTTACGGGTGACATTACACAAATCGACTTACCACGCCATCAAAAGTCTGGTCTGATCATTGCGATGAATATTCTCAAACATGTCCCAGGTGTTTCCTTTAACTTCTTTGATAAGGCTGATGTGGTCAGACATCAACTAGTCCATAATATTATCGCTGCCTATGAAAATGCCGAAGTTGAGCAGTAACTGTCAAAAATTATCGAATTGAGTCCCTATGGAGATCAAAGTCAAGCTTTTTGCTATTTTTCAGGAAACTTTTAATCAGGATGAACTCAAGATTGATTTAGCTGCGAATACTCCTGTATCCCATGTATTCGATCACCTAGTGGCGATGAAACCTGAGCTAGAAAAATGGCGATCGCATACCCGTTATGCCATTAACCTCCAGTTTGTCCCACCCCAGACCATTGTATTTAGCGATCGCGAAAATGATGACAATAATAGCGAAGTAATTACCACAGCAAACCAGAAATCAGAAATTTTAGAAATTGCGCTTATCCCCCCAGTAAGTGGTGGCTAAACTAACTCTGGGTTGACCAGTCCAAAAGCCCCGAAAACTGGTGCAGATCAATAAAACTTAATTGCAACAAAATCATGAGCAAGGGGCCATCCTGACGCTCTTGCCAGCGCTTGGCAACAGCAAGCTGCTCACGATCCACCACCGATGATTCGAGGAGGTGTCTTTCTAAATCTTCTTGGCGACTTGCGATCGCGTATGTCTGGGATTGATAACTCATTGAAGTCAAAAACTCAAAAACTATTTAAGCAATTTGGATTAATAGCGTAGCGCAACATACCATATCTATCAACATCCGTCAAAAGTATTTTTTGAAAATTTTTGATTAACTGATAACAATATGTCCATCGGCATAGATCAACCCATCCTAATTCTCAAAGGTGTTGTAATTATCTAGACTGATCATGCTTGCACTTCTGAATAATTAAAAAAATAAACCCGACAAGGTGAGTTAGATTTGGCATTAGATAGAGTTTGATATATCAGACCCTGATAAAGCATAGGCTATATTAATATTGAAACAATCTGAGACAGCTAGTAACCGCCACCTTTACCACCTTCATCAATTCCTCCCAAAAGCTCCATGAAAAAAGCTCCTCCCATAGAACAGCTATCTATGCAAGATTGGCAAAAACTTCAGCAAGAATTGCTCTCTCTCCGCACAGAAGTAAGTCAACTGAGAGCAGAAAACAAAGACCTAGAAAACTCCCTATTAACCGCCATTGAGCATGGTGATCTGATTGAAGAAGAACTACTAGATGTCAATAAAAGCCTGAAAAATGAGATCATCGAACGTAAGATGGCACAGGCAACCCTGCAATCTATTTTGGAGATCGTCTATCGGGATAAAAGCGATTTAGAAATCATGTTGGCAACTGCCACCGAACATGGCGACACCATTGAGTATGAGCAGTACAATCGCGCCGTTGAAACAATGCGGCAAAGTGAGGAGCAGTTTAGAACCATTGCGGAATCAACTAGCATGGCAATGCTAGTCAGTCGCCTTGCTGATGGGATCATCACCTACGCCAATACCAGTGCAGGCACTATGTTGCAAAGAGATGTATCCAGCCTCCTTGGAACTTCCGTTCATGAACTCTACTATTACGAAACCGAATGGCAAGATCTACATACTTGTTTTGATAACAATCAAAAAATTCGTGACTATGAAATTCAATTGCGTCAAGCCAATAGTCAGCCACTCTGGGTATTAGCATCACTACATTTGCTCTGGCTCAACGGTGAACAGGTTCTCTTGAGTACATTCTATGACATTACCTTACTGAAGAATACAGAAATTGCATTGCGACAATCGGAAAGTAAGTTAAGGGAACAAACTAATCTATTGGAACAAAGGGTTGAAGAACGTACCTTTGATTTGAAGAAAGCGAAAGAATCTGCTGAAGCCGCCAGTCGTTCTAAGGCAGCTTTCTTAGCAAATATGAGCCATGAGCTACGGACTCCCCTAAATGCAATCTTAGGCTTTGCTCAACTCATGCTGTACGACCAAGAACTCAATGCCCAACATCAGGCAGATTTACAGACAATTTGCAATAGTGGCAATCATTTGCTAACCATGATTAATGACATTTTAGAAATGTCTAAGTTAGATGCTGGCAGTGTGTTGATTCGAGAAAAAGAATGTCATCTTCAGGAAATCATTGATACAGTTAAAGAGATACTGACCTTAAAAGCCATTGAGAAGCAGCTAGAGTTTGATATTCGTATGGATGCTGGTTTACCCAAAATGATTTATGCCGATGAGGGTAAACTGCGCCAAATTTTAATTAATCTAATTGGTAATGCGATTAAATTTACTAATTCTGGTTATGTATATGTGCGAATTTTCGCAGACAATAATGCTGGCGATGAGCAGATCAATTCTCACACAGACAAGATTTCAGGCAATACTGAGCAGTTAATTTCTCTATGCGTGGAGGTGGAAGATTCAGGGGTAGGGATTGCTGAAACAGAAATTCATACGCTCTTTCAACCCTTTGTGCAGACTGATTCTGGTCGACGATCGCAAGAGGGAACAGGTTTAGGTCTATCCATTAGCTATAACTATGTGCAGCTAATGGGGGGAAATATGTCAGTGACTAGTGAGTTAGGGGTTGGTTCGACCTTTCGTTTTGAGATTCCCATCCGATCGCTAGATCGATTTTCTGATACTAGTATCAAACAATCACCACGAATAATTAATATTCACAGCAATGCATCGTATCGTATATTAATTGCTGAAGATGTCAGATTCAATCGTCAATTGTTGTCGCGAATTCTCAAACCCTTTAATTTAGAAATTAGGGAAGTTAGTAATGGAGAAGATGCGATCGCCACTTGGAGGACATGGCAACCCCATCTTATTTGGATGGATATACGGATGCCTCAATTAGATGGTTATGAAGCCACAGCCGCCATCAGAGCGAGCGAATCTCAGCAAAATATTCCTGAATCAGAAAGAGTGAAAATCATTGCTCTGACCGCTAGTCTGGTCAACTTTAAAGAAAACAATCCTCAAATTAGTGGCTTTGATGCATTAATAATTAAGCCTTTTACGGAAGAGCAGATTTTTAGCAAAATGGCTGAATTATTGAATTTAGAATATACCTATGGGTGAAACTTCTCCCAGTCAAGAGGGTTGGCAATTCAATAAGGCAATTTCGGGATAGTCCAAATCCATGTTATACCAATTTAAAAAAGGGTGACGACACTTTTTTAAGTTAAAAACCAAACCCAGTAAGGTTTCTGTAATTAAGAAATGGCTACGCCATTTCTTAATTTGGTATTAGATTACATGATCTCGTAAAAACTGGTCAGCTCTAGCAAACTCCACATCTAACTTCTGGAGCAATGCCTCCAAAATCTTAACTTTATTTGTATAAAGACTGGACTTATTGACACGGCTAATTTCATTGCAAACTGCTGATAGACGTAATGCTCCTATAGTTGCACAGCCGCCCTTAAGGGCATGGTTTTCTAAGCTAATCCCTTCAAAGTCAAAAACCATTAAAGCTTCATGCATCCTCGCGATCATTTTCTCAGATTCTACTAAGTAGGATTCGACAATCTCCGCCATTGCTGTTTTTCCTAAATATTCTTCAAGATGCAAAATAGATTTGAGATCGATGATCTCTAAACCTTCTACTGTAAAATCAACTTGAAAATAGATACCGTAGGGAGTAATATCTCGCTTCTGGCTTTGGCGATCGCGAGCAAACAACTCCTCAGCAATGGGTTTGAGGTGCAAGCCAGTATGTATGGGTTCTTTAGAGAGAGTTGCTGCCTGTTGGTTCACGAATTCTGTGGACTTAATTTCACTATTTGATGGTTGAATTGGATAAATTGGTTTCTGTTGTTGCGATAATTTATGTAGAGTTTGCGTTAGCTGCTCAAGTTGGAGAGGTTTGGTAATGTAATCATTCATACCCCGACTGAGGGCTTCTTCGCGAGATTCCCGAAACGCATGGGCAGATAGTCCCACAATCCAAGGATTCCGATCGCTTAGATCACGAATCTTCTGGCAAGCATTTAAGCCATCCATGATCGGCATTTGAATATCCATAAAAACAAGATCATAGTTTTGCTTTTTGATCAGTTCCAAGGCTTCTAAGCCATTATTAGCGCGATCAGATGCATAGCCAAGGCGTTCTAACATTAGTAAGAGTATTTGCTGATTAACGATATTATCTTCTACCACAAGGATCTTAAAGGGAAACCGCTTGGCAAAATCACTATCAATATCTTCACTAGCTTCATTAGCTTCATTAGCGATCGCCGAATTCTGTTGGGTATCCTTATTAGTATTGACATTTTGAGTATTAACATTTTGAGTAAAGCTATGGGAACTCAATTTCATTTGCAAAGCTTGCATTGTATTAACATTTAATAGAGAACCTTGACTAATCTGAGCCTGATCCATAATTCCAAAAGCCGAAAGCAAAGCAAAGTAAAGCTTACTAGGTGTGCAGGGTTTAATAATAGTTTTCTTGATGAATTGAGGTATTTCCCAATTTTGCTTAATGGAAGTTAAAAGAATAATCGGTAAATCTGGATAGATATCATAAATACTTTGAGCAAATTCCATAACTTCATGATTATCTGTAGATACGGTTTCTGTGTGCATTGTATGAATATTCTGATCAATCACAACCACGTCAAATTCTTGGATAGAAAGTAATTGCAATCCCTCTAGAATAGAATTAGCCACATGCAAAGACATCTTCCATAGCTGTTGAGCATAAACTTCCACAATTTGACATATAGATGGTTGGGAACTGACTATTAACATTCGCTTGTGGGCTAACTCAAGGGGCATTGCCATATCCTCTAGCTCATTGCTGTGAGCAGCTTGAGCCAATATATTAAAGCGAAATACAGTTCCCTTGCCCACCTGACTATCTACAGTAATATTCCCTCCCATGAGTTCACAGAGGTGTTTGCAAATAGCTAAACCTAGCCCTGTGCCACCATATTGACGTGTAATGGAAGTATCTGCCTGTGAAAAAGGCTTAAATAGTCGGTGAATGAGTTCAGCATCAATGCCAATACCTGTATCCCTAATCTCAAAAATTAGTTGATATTGCCTCTCCTGTGATTCTGATATATTTGGCAACAACTGGCTAGAAACCTTAACTGCAACTTCCCCTGACTTGGTAAACTTAATGGCGTTGCCAATTAAATTGACTAAAATTTGCTGTAAGCAATTGTAATCACTGATGATGTGGCGAGGAACGTCCAGATCGAGAAAGGCTGACAATTCCAGCGACTTATCACCTGCGGGGGCAGCCATCAGATCCAAAATTTCATCGATGAGTTGATGCAGATCAAAGGCATAGGAATCTACCACAAATGTACCTGATTCTATTTGGGAAAAGTCTAAAACCTTGTTAATTACAGAGAGTAATACTTCTCCTCCATGACGAATCGTTGAGATAAATTTTTGCTGTTGATCATTCAATTCTGTATTACTCAACAATTCTGACATACCGATGACGGCATTCATGGGAGTGCGTAGCTCATGGCTCATAGCAGCAAGAAATTCACTTTTGGCTTTGTTGGCAGCTTCCGCAGCTCTGGCAGCATCTAACTTGGCTTCGTTTTGTTTCCGTTCGGTAATGTCTTCTACGCTGACCACAAACTGCACGGGATGGCGATCGAGATCATGAATTAGCGTAATACGGCTAATGGCATCAACCAAGTTGCCGTTTTTATGGATGTATTTTTTCTCTATAGTGATCTGTTCAATTTCACCATTGAGTAATCTAGCAAGACTGTCTAAGGTAAGTTTTTGATCTTTTGGATGGGTGATATCCATAGCCGATTTTTGTAACAATTCGGCGGCAGTATAGCCATAGGTTTTGCAGAGATTTTGGTTAACTGCTAAAAATTTGCCCTCCAGATCTAAGATGGCCATGCCCACTGGCGCATTATCAAAGGAAACTTGTAAGAGTTGCTGACTTTGCCGCAGTTTTAGTTCCTGAGCTAGCAATTCTGCGGTTCTTTGTTTGACTTTTTCTTCGAGAGATTGATTCAGAATTTGCACATTTTGATAAAGTTCAGCTTGGTGAATCGCGATCGCGAGTTGCACGGATAGCCTTTGGAGTAGATGCAGATCGATATCACGCCAATTGCGTGTACTGCGGCATTGATGGACTACCAATAGCCCCCACAAAAAGGTGGCAACTTCTTCTTCTGAGTTAGTTGCTTGATTAGTGATTGCTTCAACTTTTTGAGGTAGCAAAATAGGAACAACTAGGTTAGCTTTAACCTGAAAGCGTTCCAATAAACGAATGTGACATTCGCTGAGATTGGCTTGATAGATATCATTGGCTATAAAAATTTTATTATTGCGATATTCACCACCCAAGTTATCGCGGAAGCAGGTATCAACAATATTGAGATCAATGCTGGCAGTCCAAGGCTCATCGACAGATTCGGCGATGATCGTGCCACTCATATTGGCATTAAATTTATAGATAACGGTGCGATCGGCATTGAGAAAGGTTTTTACTTCCTTAACGATCGCTTGATAAATTTGTTCTAAATTGAGGGACTTTCTGACATGGAGGGCAATTTCAGACGTTATTTTTTCTTGCTGTTGCGATCGCTGGAGTTGACGAAATAGGGAAATGCGTGACAGGGTACGATAAATGCTACGGCGTAGCACAACTGCACTAATTTCTTCTTTGATTAAATAGTCACTTGTCGCACTGCAATGACCCGCAGGAAGGATCGGATCGCCCTGAAGTCTTAATAAAATGACAGGAATATCGGGAGCGCTTTTTGCTATTGCTTCCCACACCTGAATTCCATTGCCATCACAGATACCAATATTTAACAGTACTATGTCTGGTCTATGGTTTGTCCAAGTTGCGATCGCATCCTCTACTGTCTCCGCCTCAAGAACTTGATAGTTTAGTGATAGGTCAGACTCTATGAAGTAACGATAAATGGATCGATCTTGCTGATTTTGATCAACAATTAAAACTTTAATCGGTAACTGTTGATCCTGATTTAAAAAATTGAGCCGATCGAACCTATCCATATAATTTAATCATCCTAACTTTTGTCAGCAGATGTAGCCGAAAACATTCCATTGAAAGTTCTGAATAACAGTAAAAAGAGCCATGATTTAAAAATTAATCATCCTAAATCTCACCCAAAACCATCAAAGTATGCATCGCTTATACCAATTCCTAGAAGTGAGACCACGTTTATGTAAATTAAAAACTAAACCTAGAAAAGTTTTGCAATCTAAAAATAGCTATGTCATTCTTAGCTTTGGTACTTCTAAATTATATATTCTGTAAAATAATCAAAACTAATTTGTGATGGATATTTATCAATTTGGCTAATTTAATCAATTAAGCCCAATCATCCTGACCTTCATCTTGCACCATATACACCTTGCCGATCGCATGAATTGCTTTAGTTTTAGTAAACAGATCTTCCTGCGTTATTTGCCAGTTTTGTAATACTTTCGTCAAATCCGTTTGGATATCCCTTGCTCCAATAAATCCTTGATAGCGAATAATTAAACGCGCTAAATCAGCATAATGGCGGTTGTTAGGATTGTTTTGATCTAGTAGCTCATTAACAATCTGTCGATCTTTTGTATATTGCGGATGTCGTTGTTCTTTGATCTGTCCTTTAGCGTCAGCCATAGCCTTAAATAACCTCTACAAATAGCCTTTACAAACAACTTTTAGAATCTATTTGAGAAGTTTTGATCCCCCTGAATCCCCCTTAAAAAGTTTTTTTTAATCTTTCCCCCCCTTGCGAAGGGGGGGTAGGGGGGATCGTCCAGTATTTTTAGCGAATGCTCATACTTCTCAAACAGTCTCTTAGGAGAATCAAAACTTCTCAAGCATACTCATACATATTCTAATTCTATCTAACTGATGTTACGTGGAACTCAGGGTATGAATCTCCTGTTGCTAGCAAAGCAGGGCAACCACGGAGGGATTGCCCCTACCTGAATAATTTAAATTTGGCGTAGGGGCTGTGCCCCCGTGCCAGCCCCGATCATCCAAC
>JANRII010000041.1:0-9541 GCA_033765135.1 Pseudanabaenaceae cyanobacterium bins.39 | reverse complement strand
CAGACAAATTAGGCTATACACTAAACCTTGGGCGTGCTTAACGATGCTTTCCATAATCGTTATTTAATTTACTACTACGCCCTTTTTTTCACATCTTTACTCTCTTTGCAACCCCTTTCCAGAATGGTGCAAGATCTCAGTAAACCTATTTATAAATGACGTATAGAGCGATAAAAGCATAGGTGGAACAGCAATAATAAACTTGTTAACCCTTCGGATTGGCTTCATAGGCAAGAATATCAATCAATGCATCGGCTTCAGCTACGGCAAGGCGAGCTTTTTGATATTCATCTTCAAACTTAGCATTAGCCGCCGAATATCCTTGCATCAGCAGGATCGCAAAATATTCTCGCTTGGTCATTCCCTCAACCAAGCTATCGGTATCTCGGTTATAGGATATAGGAAAAGCACTATCACTGCGCCTAGTTGACATAGATGGCTCCTGTTACGAAATATAATTATGCTCTAAATTTTAATGATGATTATGATGCTTGACTATATTACCACTAGTCTAGTTTCCCTTATACCAAATCTATTTTCCGTCACCAATCAAAATAAAGGCTGACCAAAAGTAGGGATGTTGAAATTCGTCTTGTTGGGAATGCACAAGTTTGAGCTGGGCTTCTCGTAGAGATTTAATAATATTGCTGCCCTGCTGTAACTGTGTATAAAAATTGGCCATGAGTAGCTGGGTTCCCTGATCGCTCACTGTCCACAAAGAGGCGATCGCTGCCCTTGCTCCAGTGCGCTGGATTTGATAGCCAAAGCCTAAAATTTCTTCCCCATTGCCAACGATGCCGCCAAGGGCAGTTTGGCAAGCACTTAAAACTACTAACTGAGTATTGGGAAGCTTCCACTCACGCAGTTCCCTAAGATTAAGGCGATCGCCATTGCCCATTAACAAAAAAGAATCCTCAGGCGTACCACTAATAAAAGCAGCATGGGTGGCCAAATGAATCAGATTATAGTCACTAAATTGCGAAACAGTGACATCACGGCTAAAGAAATTATCAATCAATTTAGTTGTATTTGGGAAGGTGTTAGCAATTCGCTCAATCTCTTGACCTGCAAAGGTTAAACCCGTAAAAGTAAACTGATCACTGCCGATTTTGAAGTTCACTTCCCCTTTAGTAAAGGCTGCCGCCACCACCTTGAGTGAATTGCTCAAGGATGTTGGTGCATTCAAAAATCCAGAGGTTGTCAGCGATGTTAAATAATTGAAACTAAAACGTTCAATTAGCCATTGCTTGCCATCGTATAAAGCAGCAAGGGGAATATAGCGCATCTGTCCGTCGGGAGCATAGAGTAGCAGTTCAGTATTATTTTGTTGCAGATCCTTTTCAAGGGGTTGAATTAAGTACTTGTAAAGAATTTGCGAAGAATACTTGACATCCGCCGATCCTGCATCTTGCAAATCGGCTCGAAAATCCTTAACAATTGCCGTAAATTCCTCAGGCTTGATCTTGACGGAACGAACAACAGGAGTCGATCTAGCAGGTAAAAGCACTAAAAAGATTTGATCTTCAAACTGTAATGGATAAAATAGGGCGGCGCGATCGCCAAACTTCTGCACATCAGCAATTAGAGACTGGGATGTTAATAGACTAGAACTTTGTTGAGTAGATGCTTGACGAATTTGGGCAGCAAGGGGAGAACCATTGAGCAATGATGCCAGATTGGAATTGATGGCGGACTGCTCAGGAGCTAAGAGGGTAATCCCTGCGGCAGTACGCGCATTTCCTTTGACATCCCTGAGATAGTCTTGAATTTCTTGTACTTTTAAGAGATCAAGAATTTGAATCGCTTCATAAATCCGTCCCTGCTGGATGAGCAAGTTAGCCAGATATCGGTAAGTATAGGCAATGCTCTGTTTATAGGCGGCACGATCTTCACGGGGTAGCAGGCGATTTGACTGCCGAATTGATTCTCGGATATTTACTGATTGTTTGAGAAAGGCGGTAGCTATCTCGATTTGCTTTTGTTGGGTCAGTAAATCGCCAATATTCGCCAGTACTAATGCTTCTGTATTCAGATCGCCGACCTCTTTGGCAATGCTGAGGGCTTTTTGGTAGGAGGCGATCGCTTCTCCTTGTTTATTGAGATTGGCATAGGCACGACCAAGATTATTGAGAGATACGCCGATACCAGTGCGATCGCGAACCTTCTCGTATATAGCAAGGGCTTGCTGATGAAAAGTAATTGCCTGACTAACTTGCCCTAGACGTGAATAGGTACTACCAATATTATCAAGGGTAATGCCCACACCTAAATCATTGCCAATGTCTTCATAGATAGCTTTGGCTCTCTGAAAAAAGGCGATCGCTTCTGCATATCTACCACTATTGCTATAAAGATGCGCTAGATTATTAAAATTATTAGCTTTACCCGCATTCACTGTGACCTGATTGCTTGCCACATCACCGATCGCCGCCCTTACTGATAGACCTCGACTCACCAGATTTGGATTACTATTCTCTTCGCCCAAAACATCATAGAGAAACTCCATATCTGACTTCCGCAATCCTGCAAAATTATTTTGGGATAACTGGAAGTAAATTTTGGTGGACTGATCGGCCAGTTCCAACGCTCGCTTATTTTGACCGAGACTAAAATATAGCGCACTCAGATTATTGAGAATGGCGGATTCATCTCCTTTGTAAACTGTGCAACAGGGCGATCGCACCAATTCTAGGGCTTGATTGTATGCAGTCAGGGCTTCCGCATACTGGGCTTTATTGGCATAGATTACGCCCATATTATTTAAGGTTTGCAAACGCCCGTAGGGATCAGGAACTTCTATTAGGATTTGTAACAATTGCTGATAGGAGGATAGAGCCTGATCATATTGTGCAGAACGGAAGTATAAGGAACCCATACTGGCAAGGGTTAAACTGATGCTGGTAAGTAGAGAATTGCGATCGCCCTTGGCATTGCGAAGTTCCTGTTGAAAGATTTTGAGAGCCTGTTGGTATGTCGATAGGGCTTGGGGATATTGCCTTTGTTTGTCGTATGCATCGGCAATATATTGCAGAGTATAGGGAACCGCTAAAGCATCTCCTTGGGGTGATTGGGCGAAACCTTGAGCCAGAGATAGCGCTTTTTGCAAGTAGGCCATGGCTTCTGGATACTGTCCGATCTTGAGATGGATCTCCCCCAAATCATTAAGGATTTGCCACTCACCACCCCTTGCCTTCCATTTTTGATATATAGCGAGAGCCTTTTGCAGTTTAGCGATCGCTTCTGCAACTTCGCCCCGTTGGAAGTGTTCCCCATAGGACTGTCGGAGGTAGGCAGCCTCAGTCATTTCCTGTACTTGTAAAGCTTCATTTCCTTGCGAGATTTGGGCGATCGCCTGCAAAGTCGATAATTCTAATCGAGAGCTAACGACCGTTGGTGAACTCACAACTGTTAGCAATATTCCTAAAACAGCAATGGGACGAGTTAGGCGCATAGAAGTATGGAGGGGGCGAGGGCTGTTGTAGCTGATACTAATACCAAACCACGAAACTTAAATCATTTTTTGATTTGATCTTAAAAATTAAGAAAGGGACGAATTAAGGACTAAAGCTTAAGAAAATTTAAATACTGTAACTTTCAATACAGAAAAAGTTATACTAATAGTATCTCAAAAATAAGTTTATCTAACTTATTGACCTTGTTCATCTATAAACATCAAGCATAAAAATATGAATACCTCTATACATACTGCAATTTCTCCATCCACCAATACTCTGGTGAAACGCTTGGAAAATATGCGTAATTCTCTAAGCAATCGATTAGAAGTTGCCAAGGCATCTCATAACAGCGCACTAGTGGAACTAATTGAACAAGAACAGAAACAAATTGAGGCGGTTTGGCTGAAGGATGAACCTAAAAAGGGTTTTGCAAATCTCCAAAGCCTGTGGCAACGCCTATTTCAAGAGCGTCATGAACTAGAAGTCTGGACTTCAAATGACATGTCTCATGTTTGGTGGCACGCCCACAACAATGTTACGGGGCAGTCTGTGGTGACTGATTCGGAAGATGAAATGCGCCTGTGGATCGAGTCTAACTATTGGAAAAATTAGCCAATAAACTCTTGAATTTGTTGCCACATCATTTCTGGATATTTGCCGAGCGCGTGGTCATCTTCTAAGGGGGTTAAGATAACTTGCGATCGCTCCTTGCTAAATTCTTGACTTGTAGCAAAGGGAATTACATCATCATAGATGCCATGAAAGATTAACGTAGGCAGCGATCGCGTAAGGTTATTTTCTGAATATTTTTGGGCATCACTAAAAAATTGATAGTGCAAATTAATATTGCGATTGAAACCATAGTGCCAAAATTCTCTACTTCCTTGGCTCTGCCAAAGTTTGATTCCCTCTAGCCCTAGCTTTTGGACTAAGCGATCGCTAAATCCAAAGGCAGGAGCAAACAAAACTAACTTAGTTACAAGGTCTTGCTGAGCAGCTAGTAATACTGCCAAAAAGCCACCAAGACTGGAGCCTATGATCGTCACAGGTTCATTTTGCGATAGATAATTTTGGCTGAGAAACTCTAATTGGGCAGAAAGGGTAACTGTGGCAAAATCTGCCAAATTTAAGTCTGGAACATCCAATTCCAGTCCAATTTCTTGGAATTTCTGCCGCATATATTGCGCTTTATAGGATCTCGGACTAGAAGCAAACCCGTGGAGATATAAGTATTTCATTCTGCTTCATCATCTATGGTCGTAACTTCTTGCATAATTTCTTGATGTTGCGCGATCGTTCCATCGGGCATTGTGGCTCCACTCAGATTTGCATGATTAAGATTTGCCAAACTGAGATCGGCTTTAAGAAGATTTGCGCCTTGCAAATTAGCATAACTTAAGTCGGCTCTAGTCAAAATCGCGCCACGCAGGTCTGCTCCTTGGAGATTGGCATAGCTCAAATCTGACCAAGCTAAATCTGCACCACGCAAATCTGCTCCTTTAAAATCAACATGGTCAAGAATTGATTCACTCAGGTCAATGCCATGCAAACAAGCTCCCTGCAAGTGGCTATCATGCAGATGGGTTTGCTCAAAATTGCGATCGCCTTTATGGTAGCGATCGATTAGTTCTTTGGCAGTTAGAGCAGCGTGGGCTGGAAATGTCATTTTTACTAAAAGATCAAACTTAAGTATTTATAAGTATCCAAATTATAGCTGCTGCCCTGCGTGTTAGGACACAAAACCAGAATAGGAGTTGCGACTCGCTTCTTGGGTTTCAATACCAAAATTCAAAAATACATTAAAAAATGCTTTGACAAAAAAGCGATCGCTGCTATGATTATTAATCGCTGGTGTAGTTACTTAGTAAATGCTTGTCAAGTATAAGTAAGGTAACTATGAATGCGAACGTTAAATGCGAATGTAGTTTAGTGGTAAAACCTCTGCCTTCCAAGCAGATGTTGCGGGTTCGATTCCCGCCATTCGCTTATTATTCCAAGCTTAGATATTCAGATCAAAGCAATTGTCATCTTAGGGCAAGGGGACGCGAGTACGAAGCGATCGTTTGTTGGTAATAGCCTTCTAATTGCCTTGTGGCGGCATCCCATCCCCACTTTTCAGCCTCTAGTCTGGCTTCTTGGCACATTACTTGACTACGATGCGCTAAAAGATTTTGAGTCGCCGACAATAGACCTTGAGGATCGTTGGGTTCAAATAGATAGCCATTGACACTGGGGGTGACAATATCGGGAATGCCTCCTGCATTGGCAGCCACCACAGGACAACCTGCCGCCATTGCTTCTAGCAGTACTAGCCCCAAAGTTTCAGTGCGGGAGGGAAATAGAAAGGCATCACTGGAGGCAAAGGCGGCAGCTAGATCATCTCCACGCAGATAGCCGACAAAATTAGTATTAGTACCTGCAAAAATTTTCTCTAGCTCTTGCCGATAGGGACCATCACCAACTAGGGCAAGACGGCTGTTGGGAATGGATTGAAGGACGGGGAGTATATGTTGGATTTCCTTTTCGGCAGATAAACGACCCACATATAAAAAGAGGGGATCTTGGGGATGACCTTGGCTGAGTCGCGATCGCATTTCGGCGCTTTTAAACCTTGGGTGAAACTGTACCGTATCGACTCCACGCTGCCATAGGTCTAGTCTTTCGACCCCATGCGATCGCAATTCGGCAATCATGGCTGTGGATGTGCAGAGATTTAGCGCTGCCTGATTGTGGGTGTTTTTGACTAGTTCCCACATCAGTCCCTCCAGAAACCCTAGCCCGTAGTGCTGTAAATATTGAGGCAAATGGGTGTGATAGGAAGCCATGAGGGGATATTGCATGGTTTTGGCATAATATAAACCTGCCATTCCTAAAATCGCAGGATTAACGATATGCACAATATCAGGCTGAAATCTTTCAAGGGCGTTACCAATGGAGGGACGGGGCAAGGCTAATTTGAGTTCGGGGTAAAGGGGAAAATCAAAGGCTGATACTCCGTAAACTTGCGCTCCGCAATATTCTCTCAGGCCACCATCAGGGGCAAAAACCATCACCTGATTACCGAGTTTGACCAAGTATTCAACGGTATATTTGAGGCGAGTAACGATGCCGTCAATTTTTGGTAAGAAGGTCTCGGTAAATATGGCGATACGCATAGGTTTAACTATTGGTGCAACTCCAAAAATCATACTATAGCGATCGCCCCCTAGCGATCATTGGTATTCATTGCGGCTTGCTATGTTTTAATTTTTTGCGTAACTGTGAGCTAGGGAGCAAGGGACTATTTTGCTGTTCTAATTCTCGCTGAGACAAAATCTCTGAGGCAGATGCAGTAAGAGTCCGATCGCGATAGGGAATGGCCGTTCGGGTTTGTAAAAATGCCAACTCTAGCTCAGACAGTGGCGGCAGGGGGGTAGGCGCAAAGGCGGCGATCGTACTGGGAGATTTACGTCCAACGGGAGCGATCGCCCCAATTTCTAGACCAGCGCTAATCATGGCAGTACGGACAGCCGCCGCCGATGAATAGGTAACTAAGTAGCCATCGGGCTTGAGGCATTGCGCCACCAATTGCATAAACTCCACTGTCCATAACTGCGGACAGTGGCGAGGCGAAAAGGGATCAAGAAAAATAGCATCTGCCCATTGCTGAGGAACTTGATTAATAGTTTGCCTCGCATCACCGATGATCAGTTGTAAATCTAGAGCCTCCGCGTGATAACAGCGATGTTGGGCAACGATTGTCAAAATTTCTGCGATCGCTGGTGGCCAGATATGCACCAATCCCTCCGCGATCGCCCTTTGCGGCACTGCCAAATTATTCTCTAAACCGATAATTTGCACCTTAGCACTTCTTCCATTCCCTAGCTCAAAGAGAGAAGCGATCGCCGCCGCCGTGTTATAACCCAATCCATAACAAATATCAAGAATATGCACCTGTCCTTGACATCGTGCCTTCTGTAAAATTTGAGAAGGAATGACAAACTTCGCTTCAGCCTCATTTTTTGCACCATGAGAACTATGGAAAGTCTCTTGATAAGCCTCCGACCAAAATGTAAATGACCCATCTTCCGTAGCAAATAGTGACAAATTATCCATTTAACAACTAAAAATCACCGATATCTTAGTACCAATATTTGCTTGGCTGTCGATTTCCAAGCAACCATGATGTAAATCGACTAAACCCTTGACAATCGACAATCCCAAACCAATCCCCTGCTGTTCATAGACTTGGCGATCAAACTGCATATAGGCTCCGATCAAAGAAATCTGTTCGGAAGACATACCTCGACCATGATCTTCAATGGTAAAAGTCCATTTTTTATCTTTGAAGGTGGTGCAAATTCTCACCTTTGAGCCAATTACGGAATACTTAAAAGCATTGTCTAGCAACTCCTCAATGATCTTACTCAAGTTATCAGTGGAGATGAGTAGTTCTGCTTCTTGGATATCTAATTCCACATCATTGAGGCGATTGTAATGCTTTGCCTTGTAGTTAACCAAGTCACAGATAAATGCTTGGCTGGCATAGGAACAGATACTATCAAATTGAGGATTACTTTGCGATCGCCAAACCGTAATCTTGCTATAGAGTAGATAGTTCTGAATTAGTCGGTGTAGCCTTTGAGCAGAATTATAAATTCCCTGAGCATATTCATAAATATCATCTGCCATCAAGTCCTGACTCTGTTCCATCATCAGATCTGAGAGTCCCATAATACCCGAAAGAGGAGTCTGAAACTCATGGGGTAGCGCAAGGGTAATGCTACTTCGCAATATATTCATCTTCTCTTCTATGCGTTGTTCAACTTCCTTCTGTTTGTTAAGACGTGTGGCGATCGCCGATAACAGTTCATTCTTAGTGCATGGCTTTTCTAGATAGTCGTCTGCACCCAAATTCATCCCTCGGCGATTGCTTGTGCGATCGACCATCGATGTTAAAAACAAAAAAGGAGTTGGATTTAGTAACTTGTTTTGCCTAATTTGCTGAAGCACTTCATAGCCATTAAGGACTGGCATCATCACATCACAAATGATTAAATCGGGCAAATAATTCTGAGCGATCGCAATGCCCTCTTTGCCATCATCGGCTGTCAATACGTCAAACCCTTCACTTATCAATAAATCTTCAAGGGAATCTCTAATCAAATCCTCATCTTCAATAATCAATATCCGAGTCATAAATATTTCTGTTATCTGTTAATTTTTGGTATTTAGAGCCATCTATATTCCCCATTTATTAATGTTACCCACAAATCATCAGGAAATTAATATTAGAAATTAATACTATTAGAAACACGATGGATATTCTGCACTTGGTGAAACAACTTACCAAACAAACCTATCCCAATTGTTATACCAATTTAAAAAAGTGTGATAACACTTTGAACTTACATCTATTTACTGGCGTTAATTTTAGGAGAAAATGGAAATAGCTTAAAGGGATCAACTATGGGAACAGGCTTGTACGAGACAGATTTTTATCGATGGACATTAGAACAATCAGAGCTATTACGCACAATTGCAGTGGAGGGGCTTGACACAAAAAACTTAGCTGAAGAAATTGCTTCCTTGGGGCGGCAGGAGCGCCGAGAACTTAGGACTCATATGAATGTATTACTAGGTCACTTACTAAAATGGCATCTACTCCCTAGCGATCGCTGTAAACTTTGGCAAGTCACCATCGATAGCGAACGGCGCGAAATCCTCTGGATACTCAGAGATAGCCCTAGCCTCAGGGATAAATTTCACGAAATAATCAACGACAGTTATGATGCCGCCCAATACTTAGCGATACTGGAAACTAATTTAGATGCTCAAGACTTGCCCCAAACTTGCCCCTATAGTATTGAGCAGATTTTGGATCTGGGCTTTCCTGTTGGTATTGATGCTGAACTAGATATTACTTAAAAGAGTACCCCTTAGAGCGTGTTTGAGAAGTTTTGATCCCCTGAGATCTTGCACCATTCTGGAAAGGGGTTGCAAAGAGAGTAAAGATGTGAAAAAAAGGGCGTAGTAGTAAATTAAATAACGATTATGGAAAGCATCGTTAAGCACGCCCAAGGTTTAGTGTATAGCCTAATTTGTCT